>JAGBFB010000030.1 GCA_017936665.1 Spirochaetaceae bacterium
AAAACTTTCTTTTAACTCGGTGTAATTTTTGCCTTTCAGTAAAAGGTCGATGTCCATCATGGATTGGTAATAGCGAGTTCGTTTTGGTAGATTTTCATCTAGGGAATTTTGGATTTCGATGTCGAAAACCCGATTTGAATCATGCACGTAGACATCAAGTCGGATTCCTTTAGACTGATAATGTGGCGAAATTGATTTTTGTAATTCGGGATATTCAATTTTTTCAATTTTGATTTCCAACATTCTTTCAAGAAATCCTTTGCAAATTTCAGCATTTTGCATAACGCGACCGAATAAAAAGTCATCGGTGAAGGTTAATTCTTCGATTGGTTTTAGTTTCATAAATTTTTCTCTCCTAAAAAAGTTATATAACTTTATTATTGTGAAAAAAATACATTTTTTAGCAAAAACTTGGAAAAAAAATGAGTTTTTAACAATTTTTTTTTGACTTTTAATATATCTATGATAAAATGTAATAAGAATTTTTTTGGAGGTAAAATGAAACCTATATACAAATTATCGCTATTTATTTTAATCTCTATCTTTTTAATGATTACTTTTTCTTGTAAAGAAGCAGAAATTGAATTTGTTGATGCTTCTAATCCTTCAGTACAATTAGAAAAAAACGAAATATCTGCTATTTCAGGAGAGTCTTTTACTATTTCTGTAACTGCAAAGGTTAACGATGAAGGAACTCTTACATACCAATGGTATAGAAATGATGAAAATTCAAATTCTACAGGTACTAGACTTGCTGGAAAAACTGAATCAACTTTTACAACTTCATATAACTTAGAAAATGGGGAACTTGAAAAAATTTTCTATTACTATGTTGTTGTTACCAATACAAATAACAATGTAAATGGACAAAAAAAAGCAAGTGCTACTTCAAATTTAGTCAAGGTTACAATTATAAAAGATGATTCTTCTGGTTCTGATGGCAACACAGACACAGGTGGCGAAAATCAAGGTGATGGCAACACAAGCACAGGTGGCGAAAATCAAGGTGATGGCAACACAGACACAGGTGACGAAAATCAAGGAGATGGAAGCACAGGCACAGGTGACGATAATCAAGGAGATGGAAGCACAGGCACAGGTGACGATAATCAAGGAGATGGAAGCACAGGCACAGGTGACAATAATCAAGGAGATGGAAGCACAGGCACAGGTGACGAGAATCAAGGTGATGGCAACACAGGCACAGGTGGCGAAAATCAAGGTGATGGCAACACAGACACAGGTGACGATAATCAAGGTGATGGTAACACAGACACAGGTGATGATAATGATACTGAAACAAAACCTGATTATGAAATTTCCGAAAAATCAGGTGTTATGTTACAAGGTTTTAACTGGTCTTCTGCAAAACGAGGTGCTGGTTACAATAAAGAAAATCCTAGTCCATATTGGTATAAATGGTATGATGTAGTTGCCAATAGAGGAGCTGATATTGGTGATAAATTTGAATACCTTTGGTGTCCACCACCTAGTGCAACAGATACTTCAAGTTCAGAAGGTTATGGTCCTACAGCATTGAATGATTTAAATAACTGTTACGGAACAAAGGACGATTTAACAGCAATGATTCAAGCAATTAAACCTACAAAAGCGATTGCTGATATTGTTGTAAATCACCGTGCAGGTTCTACTTCTTGGGGCGATTTTACAAATCCAACTTGGGGTGTTGTAAAAGGTTCAAATTATGCTGCAATTTGTTCTGATGATGAAGGATTTACTGGAGAACCATCACTGATGGGTGCATCATCAAAAAGAGGTGCTGCTGATACTGGAGATGGTTACTCTGCGTATCGTGACTTAGACCATACAAATACTACTGTTCAGCAGGGTATTGTAGACTGGATGAACAATGTTTTAAAACCAGCAGGTTTTGTTGGTTGGCGTTATGACTATGTAAAAGGTTTTGCAGGTGAATATGTTGGAAAATATAATGCAGGTTCAAATGCTGAATTTTCTGTAGGTGAATATTGGCCAACAGCTGGATACAGTTCTGGTAACCCAAGTGCTTGGGGAAATGAAATTAAAAACTGGATTTCTGCAACTGCTTCAAATGGTGGTAAAAAATCTAAAGCCTTTGACTTTGCTCTAAAAGGTGCTATGAATACTGTTTTTGGTAACAATGCAAGTAATGTTGCAAACTCAAGTTATTCACTTTTAGCAAATGCTGCAAACTTAATTATGAGTCAGCCAGAAGATGCTGTAACATTTGTTGATAATCACGATACAGGTTCTACTCAAAATCATTGGTATTTAGACCCTGCTGATGTGGGAACAGCTTATGCATTTATCTTAACTCATCCAGGTTATCCATGTGTAGCTTGGCAACATTATTTTACTTATGAAGAAAGTGGAAGTATCGTTGATTCTCAACAATATATCGGTGGAAATACAGTTCCTGGAACTGATAATACTTATCGTAAACACATTGATTACTTAATTGATCTTCGTAACAGAGTTGGAATTGAATATGACGATAAAGTTGTAACAACAGGAACAACATCATCATGTTATGTAGGAGAAATTGTTGGAAATAACGGAACTCTCTTAGTAAAAATCGGTAATGTTTCTGCTCCTACAGGAGAAGGCTATGCTGGAAATAATCCAATTTACAGTGGAACCAACTTTGCTATTTGGGAAAAAGGTGCTTCAGGTGAAAGTTCTGGTGGTAGTGGTGATACCGGTGATTCTGGCAATGGTGGAAGTGTTACCTTAACTGCAACAAAAGATGTAGGTTCTGGAAATGCTGTTTATTTTACAGGGGCATTTGATGAAGCTGAAAACTGGACAAAAGCTGTAAGAGGTACATGGTCAGATGGTAATGTGTGGTCTGTTAATGTAACAGGAAGTTCATTTGAATGGAAAGCGTTAGTAGGTACGTATGATTGGGGAGAAACTGTTACAATTTCTTCTCAATCAGCTTGGCAATGGGAATCAGATCCAAATAATTCCTATCCATCAACAACTTCTTCAAAGTTGCAATGATTCTAATCTTTTAACCTAAACATTTTCCCCCTAGGAAACTTTTCTAGGGGGATTTTTTTTATCATTAATTTTAGAGATTTTTGATATTTTAGAAATGTTTTTATGAAGTATAAAAACATTTCTAAAAAAAGTTAAAATTTTTAAATATTTTTCTTGACGGCAGAAAAATGTGGTTCTAGAATAAAACTAGAAGAGGGATAGAACAATCTCCTTTATTTAAGAATACCTTTTAAAAATATTAAATTACAATTTTTCTTAAACAATTTATTGCCTAGGTGCAGTAAATATAGATTTTTGTATTTTGTATACAAAGACTGGTGTCGAAGTAAAGGAGGAGTTAAGGTGTTCGGCAAAAAAGTTTTTAATTCAGGTTTAATAGTTTTACTATTCTGCCTAGTTCTTGTGGCAGGAATGTTTTCCTGTTCTAATTCGGTTTCTACAGAAGTAGATTCATCAAAAGAAGAAGTTTCTCTACAAAATTTATCAGCACGTGCTTCATCTTCAACAAACCCAAAATCTGGTGTAATGTTGCAAGGTTTTAACTGGGAAAGTGCAAGTCGTAGCAATCCTTCAACTCATGGAAAGTGGTACAATACTATGCTTGGAAAAGCCTCTGAAATCAAAAATACTTTTGAGTATGTTTGGTTTCCACCTCCATCAGCATCTGCAAGTACAGAAGGATATCTTCCTACACAATTAAACGATTTTAACTCAGCCTACGGTACAGAATCTCAATTAAAAAATGTAATTTCTTCCATTTCACCAGCAAAAGCAATTGCAGATATCGTTATTAACCATCGTTGTGGAACATCAGATTGGGGTGATTTTACTAATCCATCTTGGAATGACAATTTCTACTCAATTTGTGCTGACGATGAAGGATTTTCTGGCTCATCAGTAATGCGAGCTTCTTCAAAAAGAGGAAACTACGATACTGGAGAAGGATATTCTGCAGCTCGTGATATTGACCATACAAACTGGGATGTACAAAACGGAATTATTTCTTGGATGAACAACAAATTAAAAGGTCTTGGTTTTGTTGGTTGGAGATATGACTTTGTAAAAGGTTATAGTGGTTACTATGTTGGAAAATACAATGCTGATACATCTGCTGAATTTTCTGTAGGTGAATATTGGCCAACAGCAGGATTTAATCCATATTATTCTCAAGGCTGGAAAGATGAACTTATGAATTGGGTAAATCAAACAGCTAATGGTGGATACAAAACTCGTGTTTTTGACTTTGTTCTTAAAGGTAACTTAAACTATGCTTTTGGTTACGGAAATGAATCTGGACGTTGGGATATGGCTCGTCTTGCTGATTCAAACAATATTTTCCGTCAAGCACCTGCTTATGCAGTAACTTTTGTTGATAACCACGATACAGGTTCAACTCAATCTCACTGGGAATTAGATCCAGGTGATTTAGCTCCTGCTTACGCATATCTTTTAACCCATCCAGGATATCCTTGTGTAGCATGGCAACACTATTTTACAGGAGATGGAAATCAATATAAAGCAAATAATAGTGTTCAAGGAACAGGATACAATTTAAGACAACATATTGATCATCTTATCAATCTTAGAAAATCAATGGGAATTGGTTATGATAGTGCTATCGAAGTTTGGAAGGCTGAACAAAATATCTATGTTGCAAAAATTACAGGAACAAAAGGTTCTGTAGTTGTTAAAATTGGTGGACAAAACTATAATCCAGGTTCTGGATATACAGATAATTATTCTGGTGTAAACTTTGCAATCTGGACAAGTTCTTCATCATCAACTGGTACTTCAACAGGAACAACTACAACTTCTACAACTGTAAAATTCACAAATAATATGAATTGGTCAACAGTTTATGCATATTTCTTCAATTCAAATGGAACAGTAGGTGCCTCTTGGCCAGGAACAAAAATGACATCTTTAGGAAGAAATGAATATAATGAACCAATTTATAAAATCACAATTCCTAATGGTGCAACTCATGTAATTTTTACAAATGGTTCAAAACAAACTGTAGATATTACACTATCTGATGAAGAGGGTTACTATATTAGTGGAACTGCAAGTTCTGGAAAATATAATGTAGGAACTTGGTAAGATAAAGAGGGAATGAGCTGTCTAAAAAAAATATTTGTATTAGACAGCTTTTGTATAAATTGGAGAAAGTATAAAACAAAAATACAGGCAAAATTGGATAAAGTGGAGTATATTTAAAATAATAGTTTTCCTCCCTAAATTCAACTTGTGTTTTACGTTTATCCCTTAGGTTGTTTTTCCTAAGGGATTTTTTTTATATTTGTTTATCTAAATTTTTCTTGTGTGTAAAATAAAATCGTGATAAAATTTAATTATAAAACATATAGGAGTGGGAAAACCATGGCAAAATTAGATTTAGGAAAATTGGCAAGTCTTGCAAAAACAGTTGCATCAGCAACAAAATCATCTTCAAGTAAGACAACTACAAAAAGTAGTTCTACAAAAAAAATTACAAAAGCAAGTTCTTCATCTTCTTCAAGTGGATCATCAGATTTGATTACATCACTTTTAAAAGGTGCTCTTTCTGCTGACAATGTAAAAACTCTTGCAAAACAGGCAAATGATGATGACGACGGAATTTTAGATAACGCTTCCGCTATTTTCAAAAAATTGATGGCAACTAAGACTGAAAGTACAAAAGGTGAAGTTGATAAAGACGAACTTCATGATGAGCTTGATATTTTGAAAAAAATTATGCCTTCAAAGTTATCTTCAAGCAATCTTACAACTATCGTAAAAAAAGTTATCGCATCTTTAGGTGATGATGATAAAAACGAAGATAATGTTCTTGATGTTCTAAAAGGATTTAACAATATCGATTTAGGTTCTGTAACATCAATTGTAAAAAAACTTCTATAGTAAAATACATTATAATAGAAGTATAAATGCAAATTATAAAAGCAGATATTATGGGCTACTGCATGGGAGTTCGCCGTGCAGTAGAAAGTGCAGAAAAAGCGATACAAGACTTTCCTCATAAAAATATTTTTACACTTGGGCCGTTAATTCATAATCAAAATGCTTTGGATATGTTGGAAGCAAAAGGTGTAAAAGTTCTCAGCATTAAAGATGATATTTTTTCTCATAAGATAGATGAAAATTCTGTTGTGATTGTTCGGGCTCACGGTGTTGCTCCAAAAGTGATAAAAATTCTCGAAAAAACTGGTTGTAAAATCATAAACGCAACTTGTCCTAGAGTTTTGTCTAATCAAAAACGAGCAGCGGATTTTGCCAAACGAAATTTTATCGTTATTATTGCAGGTGATAAAAATCATGGGGAAGTTACGGGGCTTGAAGGTTTTGTAAAAGAATTTTGTTCTCATTGTTATGTAATCGAAAATATTAAAGATGCACAAATGCTTTCAGAACAAATTGAAAAAAATCATTCTTTGCAAACTGAAAATATGGTATTGCTAAGCCAAACAACAATAAGTTCCACTGAATATGAATCTATCGGAAATGTTTTAAAAGAAAAATTTCCAAAAATTCAGATTTTGAATACAATTTGTCCTGCCACAACTGAACGACAAAATTCCCTTAAGCAACTTTGCACAGAAGTTGACGGAATCGTTGTTATAGGAGGAAAATCATCTGCAAATACTTGTAGACTTTTTTCCATGGCAACTGAATTTAGCAAAAACTCAGATTTTAGATGTAAAATAGCTTGTCATATAGAAAATCCTTCTGAATTACCAAAAGAATTTTTTAATCTTGAAGTTGTTGGCTTAACAGCAGGAGCTTCTACACCAGATGAAGTAATAAAATCTGTAGAAAATCTGTTATCTGGTAATTAATTTTCCTATATATTGATTTTTTATAGGGAAATATATATATTTTAATTACAAATTTTACATAGGAGAAATTTACTATGATTAAGACAGTAAAAGACATTGATTTAAAAGGTAAACGCATTGTTATGCGTGTTGATTTTAATGTTCCAATGAAAGACGGTGTAGTACAAGATGATACACGTATTATGGCAGCTCTTCCTACAATCAAATATATTTTGGAACAAGGACCACGCTCTTTAGTTTTGATGAGCCACCTTGGTGATCCAAAAAAAGATGTTAAAAAAGCACAAGAAAAAGCAGAAAAAGCTGGAAAAACTTGGACAGATGAAGATGCAGAAAAATTCATCAACGGTAAAAACCGCATGGCTCCAGTTGTAAAATATTTCTCAGAAAAACTTGGAAAAGAAGTTACATTCCTTCCAGATGCTTTAGGACAAAAAGCAGCTATCGACGCTTTACCAGAAGGTGGCGTTGCAATGCTAGAAAATACACGTTTCCACAAAGAAGAAACATCAAAAGATGCAGCTGAAAGAGATGTTATGGCAAAAGAACTTGCTTCTTACGGAGATATCTTTGTAAACGATGCTTTCGGAACAGCTCACCGTGACCAAGCATCAACTGCTTCTATTGCAAAATTCGTTGACACAAAAGTTGGCGGATTCTTAATGGAAAAAGAAGTAAAATATATTCAACCAATGGTAACAAATCCAGAAAAACCAATGATTGCTATTATTGGTGGCGCAAAAGTTTCTTCAAAAATCGCTGTTTTGGAATCACTTTTGAAAAACGCTTCTGCTCTAGTAATCGGTGGTGGAATGGCTTACACATTCTTAAAAGCACAAGGTTACAATGTTGGAAAATCTTTAGTTGAAGATGATTTTATTGATACAGCAAAAGATCTTCTTGCAAAAGCAGCTGAAAAAGGTGCAAAAATCATTCTTCCTGTTGACCACGTAGGTGCTACAGAATTCAGCCCAGATGCCGCTCCTGTTGCAATCGATTCAACAGACATTCCAGCTGACTTAATGGCTATGGATGTTGGTCCTAAAACAATCGAAATCTACACAGACACAATTCTTAACGCAAAATCAATCGTATGGAATGGTCCTGTTGGTGTATTTGAATTTGACGCATTTGCAAAAGGAACAGAAAAAGTTGCTCGCTTAGTTGCAGAAGCTACTGCTAAAGGTGCTATGTCTGTAGTTGGAGGAGGAGACTCTGTTGCAGCTGTAAACAAATTTAACCTTGCAGATAAAATGAGTCACGTTTCAACAGGTGGTGGAGCTTCCCTTGAATTTCTCGAAGGCAAAACACTTCCTGGTATCGCTTGCTTAGAAACAAAATAAGTTTATTTTTGAAGTAATGTCATCCCGAATTTATTTCGGGAGCTATTAACAAATTTGGTAGATGCTGAAACAAGTTCAGCATGACATTTTTCAAATATGAACAAAAAATAAATAAAATTTAAATATAAAAGGAAATAAATTATGGCACGTACACATTACATTGCTGGAAACTGGAAAATGAATACAAGTAAAGCAGAAGCTGTTGCTTTGGCTAAAGACCTTGTAGAACAATTAAAAGGAAAATCAAACAAATATATGATTGGTGTTCCTTTTGTTTACCTTGATGCAGTTGCTCAAGTTGTAAAAGGAACAAATATTCTTCTTGGTGCACAAGATGTTGCTGCAACTCCTAATGGAGCACACACTGGAGAAGTTTCAACAGAAATGCTTAAAGACATCGGAGTTCAATCTGTAATTCTTGGACACTCAGAACGCCGTCACGAAATTGGTGAAAGCGATGAACTTATCAACAAAAAAGTTCGTCGTGCATTAAACGAAGGATTAGAAGTAGTTCTTTGTATCGGTGAACTTTTAGCAGAAAGAGAAGCAGGAGAAGCAGAAAATGTTTGTGCTTTCCAACTTTCAGCAGGATTAGCTGGAGTTACAGCTGAACAAATGAAGAAAGTTACAATTGCTTACGAACCAGTTTGGGCTATTGGAACTGGAAAAACAGCAACTCCAGAAGATGCACAAGCTATCCACAAATTCTGTCGCGATTACATTGCAAAACTTTATTCACAAGCAGTTGCTGATGAAGTTATCATCCAATACGGTGGATCAATGAAAGCTTCAAACGCACCAGAACTTCTTGCACAACCAGACATTGACGGTGGACTTATCGGTGGAGCTGCTCTTAAAGCAGAAACATTCGTTCCTATTTGTGTAATCTAGTTTTAGATTTTTAGTTAGATAATTTCGCTAGTTGATATTTTTCAGCTAGCGTTTTTTTATTTTAAATTGCAGATAAAATCACAAAAAGTGCAGTTGTCTTTTGTTTTTCCTTTAGGAAGAAGTTTTTGTTTTTTCAATTCTTTTATTTTAGATGAAAGTCCTTTTGTGTAACATAAATTTATCATTTCATTGTTTTTTGCATTTTTAAGAATTTCATCAAAGGATTGATTTAGTTTTCCGATTATAAGTTTTTCATTTTCGTTGGCAAATCCACAACATGGTGCAATTCTTCCGTCACTGTGAACATAAAGAATCTGTCCTGGTCCAAAACAATAATCTTCTTTGAACCACTTTTTATCTTTCCAAGCTCTTTCATCATCACTTGTAAAAGATTCATCAAAACAGAAAATTTCATATTCAAAACAATCTGGTAACGACTGAATTATTTTCTTTTCATTAAAAATTTGATTTTCAGTTTTGTAATTTACAGTTTGAATTTTTATCATTGAAGAATCTTGCCAAATATCAAAAATACTTTGACAAAATTCACTTAGTTTTTGAAAGTACAAGGCAAAGTCATTTGAAAATGCTTGTGCGTGATAATAATCAATGCTGATTCCGATTTTTCCATCAAAACCTGCGTCATAAATTTTTTGCAAAACCGTTTTTAGTTCTTCTAGAGATTTCCACCAAAGTCCATTTGTCATTATGCAATCAAACAGTAAATCTTTTTCGATTGATTTTTTTACGATTTGTTCAATAACATCCGGAAATAAAAAAGGTTCACCACCAGAAAAACCAATGTGTGTTATTTCGCTTTCAGTTTTGCATTCATTAATTGTATCTAAAAAATTTTTTGCGGCGCTTACATCTAGAACTTTATTATTTTTTTGTATGTAACAGTGTTTGCATTTTAAATTACAAAAATCAGTTACTGAAAAAATAATTTCGTATGGTAAAAATTCTCTTTGATTCTTCATCTTTGTAAACGCCACAAAATCCTCTATAAAACTAGTAAATTACAGCAATTTTTTTTGCTTTAACTTTTCCTGTTAAAATTCCGTCTTTTACTTTGAACTTAATTCCGTTTGCGTGGTCGATATATTCACCGTCAGCTAAACTTACCTTGTGGTTTATGTTTTCACTTCCTTCTTTTATATTTACGATAACAACACCTTTGTTGCCTCGTTCTATAATTAAAGTTTCGTAAGTTGAGCCGTTTGAAAGTTTTTCATCAAGACCAATCATGGCGTTTCGGAATTTGTTTACAGCCACAACTTCTGGATGCATAAATTCGTCGTTTCCTTTGTCACCAATTTGTGAAACCCCTGGAAACTGTGTTGCTTCTGGACCTTGTGGGCGACTGAAGAAAAGCGGAGTTCCATATTGTCTTGCAGTGATGATTGCCCAACCTGCTCTTAGCTGAAAGTGAGTCATTTTTGCAGATTCGCCTTGGTTTGCGTATGTATCGTGAGATTCAACCCAAGTAACAAGTTTGTCAGGATTTGCAGGATGATTAAAATCACTTAATGCGGCTGCAGAAAGTCTTTTTTGAGAAAGGGCTCTGCGTAAATTTCCACCATAGTTACTTGCAGTTACAGAAACAAATTCAGTATATTCTTTTTCTCGTGCATTTCCACCCTGTAAAACTTCGCCGTAAATAAAAAGTTCATCAGCACGACTAAGCATTTTTCCATTAATTGCTTTTTTCCCGGTAAAAATTGGCCAGAAATCGTTATCTTTGCTGTAGTCATCTCGTGGGTCATCAGGTAGACCGATGTGTTTTGCTGTGTCAAATCTAAATCCGTCGGCACCACACAAAATTGTATCGTTCATGTAATCCATAAAATATTCTTGAAAAAGAGGATTTTCTGTGTTTACATCAGGAAGACCACCCATCTGTCCTGTTGTTCCTTCGTATCTGTTTGACCAGTTTTTAATTGGACGACGTCCATTTTCGTGAAGAAGTTTATCCATTCCTCCAACAGCTTCGATAAATTCTGGCAAAACATCAGGAAGATAAGATGAAGTGTGATTTGGTAAAACATCAACTATAACGCTGATTCCATATTTTTCAGCTTCTTCACACATTGCCTTAAATTCTTCTCGTGTTCCAAGTTGATAGTTTCCGATTTTCCAAGCGATAGGCTGATAATGATAATACCATTTTCCACCAGTGCGAGTGTTGCTCATTAAAGCCATTCCTTTTTCGTCTCCTTCACGACAAGCATTAATAGGTGAAGTTTGAATAGCCTTAAATCCAGCCCGTGCAATATCAGGTAAGTTTTCTTTGATTGTGTTAAATGACCAACACCAACATTGAATAATTGTACCATTTTGTACTTTCTGACGATTCATTGCTGGATCAGAGTTGATAACTTGTAAATCCAAGTCTGAAATTTGACTTGCCGAAGATGATGTATTTTTTGTTGAAGAACAACTTACAGTAGCAAAACATATAAATACAAAACTTATTGCAACTAAAATTGACAATAATCTTTTAGAAAAAAGTTTTTTCATTTGCGATTCCTTAAAAAGTTTTATGGTTTATATTCTACAGGATTTTTGTAAGATTTGCAAAGTGATTATTTATTAGCAAGTTCTTTTATAGTTTGCAAAGGAAGATTTGTAATTTGTGCAATTTGTTCTAGTGTACCCAAAGAAGCAGAGATCATGTTTTTAGCAGTTTCAATGGCTTTTTGTTGAGAACCTTCTTCGTAGGCTTCCTGTCGTTGAACAGCGATATCTGTGTCGTAGTCATATTCTGTTAATAACATGTTTTCAACCTCCGTGGATTTTCGGCTAAGATAATCTGAAAGAAAGCCTTGTTTTATGGATTGTTTTATTGCGACTGTAAGTGCCTCTGGAATTTCGTTTTCGATGTTGAATTTCACTTGCTCCATAAATTCTGAATATTCCTTGAGAGCCTCACAACGATTTAAAACAGGATTTTCTTTATCTACATTAATATTAATCACTTTTACAGATATTTCAAGGGGAAAGTTTTTATTTTCATCAAGTTTTATGAAGGCATCGGATAATTTCATTTCGCTTTC
>JAGBFB010000031.1 GCA_017936665.1 Spirochaetaceae bacterium
AATCCTGTTTTAAATCGTTGCGAGGCTCTCAAGGAATATTCAGAATTTATGGAGCAAGTGAAATTCAACATCGAAAACAAAATTCCAGAGGCACTTACAGTCGCAATCAAGCAATCTATAAAACAAGGCTTTCTTTCAGATTATCTTAGCCGAAAATCCACGGAGGTTGAAAATATGTTATTAACAGAATACGACTACGACACAGATATCGCTGTTCAACGACAGGAAGCCTACGAAGATGGTGCTCAACAAAAAGCCATCGAAACAGCTAAGAATATGCTCAAAGACAATCTTGATATTCAAACAATTATAAAATATACAGGACTTTCCTTGAACGAAATTCAAACCCTTGCAAAATAGCTCTTTCTACTAGAATGAAGGAAGTTTGTGCTGTTTACATTGCAAACAGAGCGAGTTTTTGTAATCAAAAACATCGCCACAACTTTTTCTTCCATAAAAAAACTCGGTAAATAAAAAAAACAAACTGTAGTGCGACCGTCTAGCAAAGCGTAACCATCTCTCCCAACGCAAAAACTTTGCAAAATCACAATAAATGCAGAAAAAACTGGCGTAGCCGAAAATAACAAAACGAAGCCTTTACAAACAGCCACAACAAAAACACCCTCTTTTCCCTGAACGCAAAAAGTTTGCAAAATAAATTAAACAAAAAAAACTATGTAAACTAAAAAAAACAAACTGAGTGCGACCGTCTAGCGAAGCGTCAAGGGAGCAATGCAGTTTGTTTTTTTTAGAATAACATATTTTTCTGGTAGTAATTACTATTTTGCAAAATTCTGAAGAGTACTATTTGCTTAACAACACTGCCACAGAACGAGCTGGTAAAACATAAACACTACGATTAAGCATTTCTTCTTCACCAGCTGGTAAAAAATCTTCTGGAGAAGGCAAAGATGTATCTATCACCCTATACCATTTTTTTTCGTCTATTGCAGGTGGAATTTTTACAGTCTTATCTTGGCAAGATGAGTTCATCATTATATAGAAATCATTATCATCAACATCTGAAAGAGTTTCAGCATATCTTCCATCAAGGCGGAATGCAATAAAATGATTTATTTTTGACCAATCTGCAGCTTTTCCATCTTCGCCAAACCATAAAATATCTGGTAAAGTGTTATAAGCATAATCTTGACCTTGAAAAAATTCAGGACGTCTGAAGGCTGGATGTCGAAGTCTAAATTCTATTGCGTGTTTTACAAATCTAAAAACTTCTGAATAAGTTTCTTTCAAATTCCAATTTATCCATGTCATTGGAGAATCTTGGCAATATGCGTTATTGTTTCCGTTTTGTGTTCGGCGGAATTCGTCCCCACCAAGCAACATTGGAGTTCCTTGAGAAAGTAACATAGTTGCCATAATATTTTTTATCTGTTTTGTGCGTAGTTTTTCTATAGCTCTATTTGAAGTTGGGCCTTCAAATCCGTAATTATAACTAGAATTGTTATCACTTCCGTCACGATTGTTTTCGCCATTTTCGTCATTGTGCTTTCCGTTATATGAAACTAAGTCATTTAGAGTAAATCCATCATGGCTAGTAATAAAATTTACAGAGTGAAATGGTTTTCTTCCGTCACGAAGATAAAGGTCTGAACTTCCAGTTAAACGAGTTGCAGCTGCATTTGCCAAAAAGTCATCACCACGCCAAAATCTACGAATATCATCTCTGTATCTATCGTTCCATTCAGCCCATCTTCCACCTGGGAACCAACCAACTTGATATGCTCCACCTGCATCCCAGGCTTCAGCAATAATTTTTGTATTTCGAAGGACAGGATCTTCTGCAATGCGTTCCAAAACTGGAGGATCTTCCATAAGGCGACCGTTTCTATCGCGTCCAAGAATTGAAGCAAGATCAAATCTAAAGCCGTCAACATGCATTTCGCAAACCCAATATCGCAAACAGTCAATAATCAAAGTTCTTACAACAGGATGGTTACAGTTTACAGTGTTTCCGCAACCAGAGTAGTTTTTGTAATATTGCTTATGATTATCTTCCAAAACATAGTAAATCGAGTTATCAAAGCCTCTAAAATTTAACGTAATACCATGTTCGTTTCCTTCGGCTGTATGATTAAAAACAATGTCCAAAATAACTTCTAGGTTGTTTTTGTGCATTTCTCGAACCATTTCTTTGAATTCGCGAACCGCTCCACCTGGAGTTCTATCGGATGCAAAAGAAGCCTTTGGAGCAAAAAAACCGATAGTACTATATCCCCAATAATTTTTTAATCGTTCCCCATTTTTAGGATTTACATTTGTATTTTCGTATTCATCAAATTCTTGAATTGGTAAAAACTCTACGCTTGTTACCCCAAGTTCTTTCAAATATGGAATTTTTTCTATCAAACCTTTGTATGTACCAGGATTTTTTACCCCAGAAGATGGATCGGCGGTAAAACCTTTAAGATGAGTTTCATATAAAACACTCTGTCTTAAAGGATAATTTATCGGACGGTCACCTTGCCAGTCAAATTCATCATCATCAATTACTACACATTTTGGAAATCCTTTAGCAGAATGAGGTTTACCTGTGAGAATATCAATTTTATCCACAGGAGTAACATAATCTGGTGGTAAATTTGCAAAAACTGAGCAATCTGTAAAACTTTTTGCGTAAGGGTCTAAAAGATAAGTATTTTTATTAAAACGATGCCCTTTTTCAGGGTTAAAAGGGCCATCAACTCTGTAAAGATACAAGGCACCTGCCTTTAAGCCTTTCAAAAAAACATGCCAAATATCGCCCGTTCTATTAATTTTTGGGTCAAAAGTATAAGAAAAACAAGGATTTTCATCCTCTGGATTTTGAAATATATCCAAAATAACGCTTGTTCCGTTTCTAGTAAAAACGCTAAAATTCACACCATCATTTACAATAGTTGCACCATGAGGCATTGGTTTCCCAGGTTGAGCAAAAATATTTTCCATAATTAACCCTTAGTATATCATTAGATTTTACATAAATCTAGTATTTTGTGGTATAATAATTCAATATGAATCCAATTTTTAATACACTTTTACACCATATAAACGATGAAAATTCAGTTTTTGTTTTTACAACTGAAATAGCCTGTACTTCATGGCAAGATAAAATCTTAGAAGATGAAATTGTACAAGCAATTCCCTTAGAAAAATTTATTGCATGGGATAAATTTAAGTCAGAAGCGGTACGTTCTAAAGTGCAAAATAAGACCAGCATTCCTTCTGTAGTTAGAAAATTGTTTTCACATTGGGTTATTGAAGAAAATAAAATTGCCTTTTCAAATAATTCTCCGCTATTTTCTTCTATAATAAACCCTGAATATATAAATACATCAAGTTCTTTTGCAGATTGGATTACAAATCTTTTGCCTCAACTTCAAAACTGGAAAGAAAAATTTGAAAGAAAAAGTTTTTTTGATGAAACTGTTGATTTAGAAGCAAAAGATTTATTTACTCTTTACAATCTATACTCTTCTTTTTTAGACAAACATAGTCTTTTTGAACCTGCTTGGGAAAAACCACCTTTTGATAGCAATAACAAACATTATTATATTTTTTACCCAGAACTTTTAGAAGATTATTCCGAATACGAATCTTTGCTTTTAGATGCAGAAAAAGAAAAATTAGTAACTCTAATTCATTGCAAAAAAGATTTAGAAATAATTCCTCAGGTAAATTATTTTTCTAACACAAGAACAGAATTAACAAAGGCAATTCTTTTAATCAATAAACTTCATAATGAAGCAAAAACTCCTTATGAAAAAATTGCATTACATATTCCGCAAATTTCAGAAATTCGTCCTTACATAAAACGAGAACTAGAACTCTACAACATTCCATATAAAATGCGAGCAGGAAAAAAACTTTCTGAATATCCAGAAGGTAGACTTTTTGAATTAATGAAAAATTGTGTTTCAGAAAAGTTCAGTTTTGAATCATTAAGTTCTCTATTTTCTGATGCACATTTTCCTTGGAAAGTTACAACAGAAATAAATCAACTTTTAGAATTTGCTTTAAAAAATCATTGTGTATGCTCCTACGATAATAAAGATATTTTAGAACAAAATTTTTTACAAAATCCGCAAGAAACCCGTGCATTTGAATTTTACAAGACTGCAAAAAAAATAATAAAAAAAATAAATGAAGCAAACTCATTTTTACAAGTAAGAAATTCATACTTTGAATTTAGAGAAACTTTTTTTGAAACAAAAAATTTTACACTACAAGCAAATCAAATTTTAGGAAGATGTATTTCTGAACTTTCAGTTTTAATCGACATAGAAAATTTTTTTAATGATATAGAATGTAAAAATCCATTTACATTTTTTACTGAAATTTTAGATTCAAAAGAATATTTGGCTCAGTCTACAACGAATGGTGTAAGTATTTTCCCTTACAAAGTTGGTTGTCAATGTAGTTTTGATTATCACATTATTTTGCAAAGTTCACAAAAAAATTTATCAATAAATTATTCACAACTTGAATTTTTATCTAAAACTAAAAGAGAATTTTTAGAATTAAAAGATTCCAATGTTTCAGATTATTTTATAAATTCATACACTTCAAGTTCAGTTAAACAAACTTATTTTTTTGCATCACAAAAAACTTTTTCAGGATATTCACTTTCATACAGTGGATTGGAAGAAATTGATAGAACTTCAGAAACATCAGATGAAGAAGATTTATACAACACAGAAAAATTATTTTTAACAAATAATCCTAAAACAAAAAATTTAACTTTCTCGGATGAATTACATTCGATTCAAAAAGATGGATTTGAAAATTGGATTTTAACAAGGGAAGAAAAATCTTCTGAATACGAAGAAAATATTTGTGACAAAATTAGTTTTGCAATAAAAAATAAACTTTGTAATTCAGAAGGTAAACTTAGAGTTTCTGCAACAAACCTAAATGACTTTTATAAAAATCCAACAAAATGGCTTTATGATAAAATTTTGAAAATAGAAAAAAATTCTACTGAAACAAGTATTGTTGATAATGTTTTTATCGGAATTATTTATCATGAAATAATCGAAAGACTTTTTACAATGATAAAAACTACAACTGAATATTTTCTTAACACAGAAGAAGCTATCAAAGAATATTTAAATTTTACTTTTAATGAAGTAGAATCTGTTGTAAATAATTTTCCTGAATCTACTAACACAACACAAAATATAAGTTTACTAACAAAAGAATTTTTACTTACACAAAAAAAATCTATTTATCAAAATTTAGCAAACTTCTTACAAGGATTTTTAAATTTCTTTACAGGTTATAAAATAAAATCCTTAGAAGAAAAATTTTTAATGAAAGGCGAAACAGAAGCATATTATCTTGAAGGAATTATTGATTGCATTCTCATAAGCCCAGAAGATAAAATTACAATTATAGATTTTAAAACTTATAAAATGCCAGAAAAGAAAACTGATTTACAAATACCTCTTTACATTAAACTTTACGAAAATTATTTGAAAGAAAATAATATTAATACACAAGTAGAACAAGCATGTTTTTTTAGCATCTTACAATCAAAACCAAATGTAGTTTTAGGTACATTAAAAAATCAAAGCACAAATAAAATTACACCAAATGTAAAAGCAGATAGAATTTATCGAAATCAAGTTGACTGTCTTGATGGTGAAAAATGTTTAGACGATACTTTACAAGACTTAGATGAAAAAATAAAATTTTTTGTTTCTAGTGTTTTATCAGGTAAAAACTTTTTATTATCTGAAGAAAATGTAAACAAAATTTTATTTTGTAGTTTTGATAACATCATGGAAGAAGAATTTATTTTTTAGGAATGCACTATGTTAAATTTAAATGAAGAACAAAAAAAAGCAGTTTACCAAGTGAACAATGCAGTTGTTGCAGCAGGTGCAGGTTCTGGAAAAACTTTTGTACTTGCACAAAGATATGCCCACTTAGTTTTAGAAAGAGGTCTTACTGTTGATCAAATTTTAACTTTAACTTTTACAAACAAAGCCGCTTCTGAAATGTATCAAAGAATTTATAAAACTATAAATAAAATTGCACAAGATGAACCAAATAACATCAGAGCAAAACAAGCAATATTAAATTTTTCTGAAGCAAGAATTCAAACTTTAGATTCATACTGTGCATCTATTTTGAAAAATGCATCTAGACATTATGGGATCCGTCCAGATTTTACAGTTGATGATGAACAATGCGAAAACTTTGGATACAAACTAGCTCTTCCATTTTTACTTGACAACAGAAAAAATATTGCAATTCTTGAATTGGTAAACAATTATTCTATAGAAGATATTGCAAAAAATTTATTTGCACAAACAATTACAAAGCATTCAAATCTTGCAAATCCAATTGATTTCATCTCACTTCTTGAAAATCAAACAAATATTGCAAGAAAAAAATGGAAAGAAACAACTCAAGACATAAACGAAACTATTCAAAAAATTATTTATATATTAGAAAACTTTGATGGTAAATCTCAAAAAATAATTGAGCAACTAAAAATAATTTTTAATGATAACGATTTTAATGTCATACCAGAATTTAATTCTCTTTTAGAATTTTTTAAAACAAGCAATGAAATTGCTCCTGAAAATATTGAACTAAAAACTTATCTTGAAAAAATAAATTTAATACAAAAAATTTCTTTACAAGGAAGAACAACTAATGAATCGATTTTAACAATCAAAGAACTTATTAAAGAAATAAAAATTAAATTTTCAAAATTATGTTCAATTGCATCCTTTATTGCAAACTATAAAATTCCACAATTAATTTATCCTTTACTAGATGAATTTCAAAATCAATTTAACGAATACAAACGCAGTTCTGGAATTTTATCTTTTTCAGACATTTCACATTTAGCTGTGGAAATTTTAATTAATTATCCAGAAATTAGAAACGTAGAAAAATCATCTTTCAAAGCAATTATGATTGATGAATTTCAAGATGATAACCAGCTTCAAAAAGAATTACTTTTTCTTTTAGCAGAAAAATTAGAGCGCACAGAAAAATCAGTACCAAATCCAAATGAACTTTATCCTGACAAATTATTTTTTGTAGGGGATGAAAAGCAATCTATTTACAAATTCAGAGGTGCTGATGTTTCTGTATTTAGAAATTTAAAAGATGAACTTACAAACAGTTCTGATTTAACATTAAATACAAACTATCGTTCTCATCCAGCTCTTATTGCAAGCTTTAATTCTTTATTTGGTGGATACGATTACCCAACTTCAATAGAAGAACTTGAAAAACCAACTCAACGAAATTTTGATAAAAGCGCATTATTTGTAAATGAAAAACAACTTACTTTAGAAAAAAAATTTCCAGACTTTGAAGCAACATACAATTGGGTAAAACCTTCTGTTAAAGATAAAAATGGAAATCCAATTAATATAGATTTAACACCAAGAATAAATTTTTTATTTTACAACAATACACAAGAAGATAATTTAGAAGAAACAAATGAAGAAAATATTTTTGAAGATTTAAAATTTGCAGAAATTGAAGCAATGGCAATTTCACAAAAAATAAAAAATTTTATTGATACAAAAAAATATCAGAGTAAAGATTGTGCAATTTTGTTTCGTTCTACAGGTAATCAACATTTATATGAAAAGCATTTAAGAAAATTAGGAATTTCATACACTAGCGAATCAGTTGTTGGTTTTTTTAATGAAAGTCCTATCAACAATATTTATTATTTGTTACGACTCTTAGTTTATCCAACAGATATGGTCGCTTACGAAAATTTATTATTTTCACCTTTTGTAAATTTATCACAATCTGGTGTAAACCTTTGCATGATTTATTGTGCAAAAAAAATTAAAGAAGATAAAAATGTTATTTCAGAGGATTTATTATTTTCATCTGAAATTGAAAATCAACTTTCAAACAAAGATTTAGAAAATTACTCTAACGGAAAAAAATTATTTTTAGATTTATCAGAGAAGATAAAAAATATTTCATTAACTGAAATTATTACTGAACTTTGGTACAATCTCGGTAACAGATATGAAACTCTTTGGTGCGATACAGTTTCTTTATATGAAGAAATGTATGATTATCTTTTTGAAATTGCACATCAAACTGAAGAAAAAGGTTTGGGATTATCAGACCTTGTAGATAAACTTGAAACTTTAAAAGTAAACAATGAAAGACTTTCTGATATGGATATTCCATTAGAAAAACCAAATGCTGTTAGATTAATGACTATACACAAAAGTAAAGGTCTTGAATTTCCTGTTGTATTTATTTGTGGATGTTCTGCAAAAGGAAAATCAGAAACAACTCAAGACTTAGTTTACTTTGATAAAGAAAATGGAATTTCTTTAAATACAAAATGTCCAAACTGGTTTGTACAAAATGTTCAAAACTTTTTTTATGTAAATTCAAAAGATTTAATTAATCTAGAAAGAGAAGCTGAATTACGACGAGTACTATATGTCGCAATGACTCGTGCAGAAAAAGAACTTTATTTATCTGGAAAATTTACTATCAACAAAAAAGCAACTGAAAATTTAGCTGAAGTAATAACAAATTTTTCAAGTAAAAATTTTACTCATGAAGAATTATTAGAAATTTTAAATGTCATTGCAATAAATAAACTTTCTGAAAAATCAAAAGATACATTAGATTCTTCACAATTAGTTCCAAACAAATGTATTACAAATAATTCTTTCATGGGCTTTTTACTTTATATAATTTCAGAATGGAATAAAAATGAACAAGGTATTTATCCTCCTTGTCCATTTAATTTAGAATCGATAAATTTAGAAAACATAGAAGAGATTTCTGTTACAAAACGAAAATCCATAAATCAAATAATCAAAGATATAAAACCTGAATACGAAAAAGCAAAAATTATTCAAACAGAAATAATTGATAAGGAATATATTTCCCCATCAAAACTTCATGATAAATCAACTTCAATTCAAAATGATAATTTGTATTCAAACCCAGAAATTGAAATTGACCAAATTATCAAATCTTTTGAAAATAATGAATTTGGACATGACAATTTCGGTACAATCGCTCACGCTTTTACAGAATCATTATTTACAAAACAAAATCCAAACATTCCATCAATTTTAATTCAAATGCTTACTGAAAAGCAAAAGCAAACAGTATTCGAAACTGCCCATGAGATGGCTCAAAGATTTTTTGATTCTGATTTAGGAAAACTAGCTCAGCAATCTTCTTGGAGAAAAAACGAATACAATTTCAAACTTTTGGTAAAACCTAATTCTAAAATTGGTAATGTTGAATTTGATAAAAAACAAATCATCAATGGACAAATAGACTTAGTGTTTAAAAATCCACAAGACGAAAATCAATTCATTATTGTGGACTTTAAAACTGATAGAACTGAAAATCCTAGAATTCATATAAATCAATTAGAATCTTACAGATTGGCTGTTTCAAAATTTAAATCAACAGAAACTTCCAATATAAAATGCTATTTGTTTTATTTACGTAGTGGAAATTCAGTTGAAATTTAATTTTCCTAAAGTACTTTTTTGGAAACCAAAATAGCCATCAAATCTGTTAAAACATTGATTGGTAAAGACTCAGCCTCATAATTAATAAAATCCATAATGGCTTTCCAATCTTTTTTTGGTAAATCCATATTTGGCTCTAAAGAACCATCTAAAAATGACAAAACGGTTAAAAGCCATTCAACATGTTCATCTGTAGGCTCACATGCAAGATCTGAAGAATTATCTATATAATTTGAAATCCAATATTCCCCGATAGAACGAGGCAAATCCCCTAAATCTCTATTCATTGATTCAAACATAGAAACAACTGCTAAACTTGCTCTTTTTCCGTCATATTCAACATTATTTGCTCTATCATGTTTCTTGATTTTTTGTACATCAGCATAAAATTTATCGATATTAGTCATAAGTTTATTTTAATACATATCATCAATTATTGCAAACTATGTCTTTCAAATGAAAAACGCTGAAAAATCTTATATATTTTGTATCATTTATTTATTGATTTTAAAATATTTGAGAAAATTACAATTTTTTTATTGACTTTTGCACTAAGTAACCGTAAAATTAAATCATGAACTTACAAACTGTATTAACACCGGACACAGTAAACCTTCACTTAAAAGGTACAACAAAAGAAGAGATTATCGATGAAATGCTAGAAATTTTAATTGCTGCTGGCAAAGTAACCGATAAGGATGCGGCACGGGAATGTGTTCTTGACCGTGAAAGAAAAATGTCCACCGGTATGAAACATGGGATTGCAATTCCACATGGTAAAACAGATACTGTTTCTGATTTGGTAGCTTGTATCGGTATTTCTGACAATCCAGTTAATTTTGATTCTCTGGATCAAGAACCTTGCCGTATTTTTATAATGACTTTGTCTCCTGTAAACAAAACAGGACCTCACCTACAATTCTTAGCTGAGGTGAGTTTGCTATTCAAGAGTGCAGAAAAAAGACAACAAATTCTTGATACAACAGACAAAGCTGAAGTTATTAGAATCCTTACAGAATAAGATTTATAACTTCGTCACAAGAATAGGACCACTAAGAATACACAAAAGTATAAGTGGTCTTATTTTTTTGTTATTAGGACTTTACAATGAACATTTTCACTTCTATAAAACAACAAAAGTTATCCAGCACAGATGGAACTTTTTCTACTGCAAATACGATTAAGTTAACTCAAACAGAAATTACACAACTTGAAACAGAAGATTTTTTTTCAAATGCAACCCAAAATAATTGCGAGTTAATCATTTTTCCTATAAAAGTATCAGATGTTTTAACTTCCGAAGAAGATGTTTATAACGAAGAATATCTAGCAAATTTAAGAAAGATATTTAAACTAGCCCAAAATTACAATTTGAAATTTTTATTCTTACCTCAAATTGATGAAGATTTGCAAAAAGATTATACACTTACAATAAAATCAATGAAACATACTGCAAGAAGATTGAAAAAGTTTGAAAATATAATTGGATTTGCAATTCCTGAAGAAGAATGTTTTAAAAATGAAAAAGTTCGCCAAGAATTTATCAGCGAACTTTCAGAAAAACACGAACATTATAAATTTATCGTTCTAAACTAAATCTATTTTGTTAAACTTGCCAAGAATTTAGATGAATCTTGATTATAAAAAATAGCAACTTGTGTATTGAAAAGAGCATCTAAGCCTTCTCTATATCCCATAATGTTTGAAACATAATTTAATGTAACTTGTGGTGTCTTATTATTTCTAACCTTATTTGTCCCAGCATTGTACATTGCAAGGGCAGAAACCTCATTTCCTGCTGTGTTTAAACAAAATCGTAAGTGAGACATTCCATATTTTGCACTAATATATGGGTCAAAAAATTCTTCTTCTTTCAATTGAGGAAAAGAACGATTATTTAACTGAAACAAACCTCTATCGATTGATTTATTTGTATTTGAATTTACAGCTGTAACTTTATACCGACTTTCTGTATAGGCCAAGGCAAATGCTAATGAAAGAGGAATATCGTTTGCATCAGCTGATGTTAAAATTGCTAAAGTTACATCTTGATTTCCTGTAATTTGATTATAAAACCACACAACAGAAGATTTAGAAACGGCAGAACGATAAAGTTCCAATCCCATATCAGTTTTTTGAGTTTTATGTTCAACTACCTTAGAATGATAATCTGATGGATTTACTAAAATTGATTTTTGCCATTCTTCTTCATCTGAATTTGTTTCTTTAGACGTAATAACATATTCACTATTGATAGGTGCATCTTCTGGAAGAAATTTAACTACGCCTACACAAATTGCGGCGAAAAATGCAGAAAATAATATAGGACCTGAAAACTTTATAAATAATTCACGTTTGCTAGTTTTCTTATTTGATTTCATATAATCTTCTCCTACCTGATAATTATCTTGAAAATATCAAATTTCTAAATAATGTCTAAATGAAGTATTATACAAAATTTAAATGAAATCAATAGCAAAACGTGTAAAATTTCGCAAAATTTGCAAAATTCTGCGAAATTTTACAAATATTTCATTATTTTGCCAAGATTAACCTTCGATTACACGAACTCCTAAAACTCCCTCAATTGATTTTAACTTATCAACAAGAGAATCAGTTGCTTTTCCTTCAACATCAATAATATTATAAGCTAAATCTGCACGATTTTGGTTTACCATTCCTGCAATGTTTAGTTTTTCACTTGCAACTGCACTTGTAATCTGTCCAACCATATTTGGAACATTTTTGTGTGAGATACAAAGTCTACTTCCACCTGCTGGAATAGGATCATCCATTTTTGCCTTAGGAAAGTTTACAGAATTATAAATTGCACCTGTTTCAAGGTAGGCTCTCAATTCTTCAACTGCCATAAATGCACAGTTATCTTCTGCTTCTGGAGTAGATGCTCCTAAGTGAGGCAAACAAATTACTTTTTCGTGGTTAATCAATGTTTCGTCACTAAAATCGCTTACAAAACAAGCAATTTTTCCTGAATCAATTCCTGCTAAAATATCTGAGTTTACAACTAATCCACCACGAGCAAGATTTATGATTCTAACACCGTTTTTCATCAACTTGATTTTTTCGGCATTGATAAGACCTTTTGTATCGTTTGTTTGTGGAACATGAATTGTAATATAATCAGCTTTGCTCAAAAGAGAATCTAAGCTTTCTGCCTTGTGAACTGCACGACTTAAAGACCAAGCTGCATCAATAGAAATATATGGGTCATAACCGATAACTTCCATTCCAAGACCAACTGCTGCATTAGCTACTTGGGCACCGATTGCACCAAGTCCAATTACACCAAGAGTTTTTCCTTTAATTTCAGGACCTACAAATTTAGATTTTCCTTTTTCAGCCATTTCTGGAATTGCATCTCCATTTCCAGCTAAATCTTTTACCCATTTGTTTGCATCAATGATAGGGCGGCTTGAAAAAAGTAAAGCTCCAATAACAAGTTCTTTTACAGCATTTGCATTTGCACCAGGAGTGTTAAAAACTACAACTCCTCTTTCTGTTAATGCTGGAATAGGAATATTATTTGTTCCAGCACCTGCTCTTGCTACAGCTTTTACGCTTTCTGGAATATCCATACTGTGCATATCTGCTGAACGAAGAATGATTGCATCTGGATTTATAATTTCTGAAGCGATTTCGTAATTTTCTCTTGGGAATTTTGCAAGTCCATCTGGAGCAATTTTATTTAATGTTTGAATTTTATACATATTAAAGTCCTTATACCTAAAAAATTAGTTTTCTTTTGCAAATTTATCCATGAAAGCTATCAATGCTTTTACACCTTCAAGGCTCATTGCATTGTAAATTGAAGCTCTCATTCCACCAACAAGGCGATGTCCTGCAAGATTTACTAATCCTGCACTTGCTGCTTCTGAAACAAATTTTTTGTTAATTTCAGTTGCTTTATCACCATCATATTTTGTTAAGAAAGGAATATTCATAATAGAACGACTTCCTTTTTCGGCAGTTGCATGATAATAATCGCTGTTATCCAAGTAATCATAGAAAAGATTTGCTTTTTCGTAGTTGCGTTTTTTCATTCCTTCAGCGCCACCATTTGCTTTAATCCATTGTAAAACTTTTCCCATGATGTAAATTGTGTAACATGGAGGAGTGTTGTACATAGAACCATTTTCGCTATGTGTTTTATAAGCCAACATTGTTGGTGTACCTTCGATAGGTTCTTCTGGAATTAAATCTTCTCGGATAATTACAAGAGTAACACCTGCTGGAGCAAGATTTTTTTGAGCACCTGCATACAAAAGTCCAAATTTGCTAACATCAAGAGGTTCTGAAAGAATACAACTTGAAATATCTGCAACTAGAGGAATATCACCTGTATCTGGGATATATTCATAGTGAGTTCCCATAATTGTATTGTTCAAAGTAATGTGAACATAGTCATAATCTCCAGTTACTTTTTCAACCTTAGGAATATATGAAAAGTTTTTATCATCAGAAGAAGCAAGAACTTCAACTGATAGATATTTTTTTGCTTCTGCAATAGCTTTTTTTGACCAAACACCAGTATTAATATATGCAGCCTTTCCGTTTTTCTTTAAATTCATTGGAACCATTGCAAATTGTGTTGAAGCTCCACCTTGTAAAAACAAAATCTTATAATTTGATGGAACATTCATAAGTTCTCTAACCAAACTTTCTGTTTCTGCAATAATTGGTTCATAAGCCTTTGAACGATGGCTCATTTCCATTACAGACTGTCCTGTTCCTTTGTAATCCATCATTTCTTCTGCGGCTGATTTTAGAACTTCTTCTGGTAAACAAGAAGGTCCTGCTGAAAAATTGTACACTCTACTCATTTTTACACCCTATTTCTTATAAATTTAAATTTTGGCAGACACTTTTTGAAGAGCATCTATCACCGAAATATTTTCTACACGAACTTTATCTTTTAGATTGATAAGAGCATTCGTGAAATTCACAATACCTTTTACACCACAATCCGATAAACGTTTTGCAGTTTTTATTGCATCATTTTCTGGAACAGCAAGAATCGCATAATCTATCTGTTCTCTTTGTATAATTTTTTCTAGCATACTCATAGGATACAATGGAAAAGTTGATTGCAAAACTTCTGTTCTGTTCATACTTGAATCAAATCCTGCTTTTATTACAAAACCTGAAGAAGAAAATCCTTCAAAATTGATTAAAGCTGCTCCCAAAGTTCCCAAACCTACGATGCAACATTTTTTTTCTGTATTTTCTATAAAAAGCCTAGATTTTATTGCATCTTTTAGAACTTTTATATTGTATCCACTACTAGAACCACACTGAACTCCAAGTAAAGAAATATCCCTACGGATTGTATCTCTTGACCATCCAGTTTTATGTTCAATAACTGAAGAAGTAACAGTTGCATTTTCTGATTCTAACTGTTCTAGTAAATCCACAAGTTTAATCAATCTAAGAGAAGCAGGTTTAGAAATTCCTTGTATCATCAAATTCTCCAGAGTTTACATATACTGTGAAATTTTTCACAACAATATATTTATATAATACTCCAACAGAAAATTACCGTCAAGGAAAATATTGATTTTTAAAAGAGGATTATGATTTTTTTGAAGATTTTTAGTTTATTTCCTGTGAAATATTTCACAACAAAAGATTACTAATTTTTGTTTCCTAAAGACAAAATTCCCACAAGAGAGCCAATCAAAGCACCAGCAAAATGACAAAATGGCTCAAGAGAATTAGTTGTAAAAACAGAAATCAGTTGAGTTGAAAAATAAATTAAAGCAAGTAAAATATACGAAAGAGGAATTTCTTTTTTATCGATGGAACAATAAAAAGAAAGAATTAAAAGCATACAAACAATTCCACTAGAGCCAACCATAACTGTTGAACTAAAGCAAACGCAAACAACTCCAGCAAAAAGAACTGTAATCAAAATCAGAAGAGATAAAATTCCTTTTCCAAATTTTTCTTCAATTTTTGGACAAAGTAATAAAATAAAAACTAAATTTGAAGTAAGAATATTCCAATCAAGAACACCAAAAGGATACAAAAGAAGCCTAAAATAATCTGTTACAGATTTAAAATTAAAGGGATTTTCTCCAGAAGCAGAAGTTGGACAAGTTAAGAAACTTTGAAATTCTGGTAAAAATTTAGATAGAATTCCAAAAATCACGCATAAAATTACAAAAATCAAAGTAATTGGAGAATCAAAAGAAATTCTAAATCCAGCTTTTTTTCTAGTTGCCACAACTCACCTTCTATTAAATATCTAATTCAATCTTTACAGGACAATGGTCTGAACCTAAAACATCGTTTAAAATTGTACTAGACTTTACTTTATCTAAAAAGCCTTCGTTTACGCATTGATAATCTATACGCCATCCAATATTTTTTTCTCTAGCATGAAAACGATAACTCCACCAAGTATATTGATTTGGTTCAGCACAAAATTTTCTAAAAACATCAACATAGCCAGAAGTTGTAAATTTATCCATCCATTCTCTTTCTTCAGGCAAATATCCAGGATTTTTTTCGTTAGATTTTGGATTTGCTAAATCAATAGGCTTGTGAGCAATATTGTAGTCTCCACAAAGAACAATATTTTTTCCATTTTTTACAAGATTATCGCAATAAGATAAAATTCCATCACAAAAAGCAAGTTTATAATCTAATCTAGCTCCTGCATCCTGACTATTAGGAAAATACGCACTGATTATCACTGTAGAACCAAAAGTACAAGCAATAACTCTTCCTTCGTGATCAAATCTTTCATCGTTCATAATATCAACAGAATCTGGTTCTATTTTAGAATAAATCGCAGTTCCAGAATAACCAGGCTTTTTTGCACTAGAAAACCAACTTTTGTATCCTGCAGGATTTAATAAATTTTCAGAAAGTTGCCCCGGATGAGCCTTCGTTTCTTGAATACAAACCACATCAGCATTTGAATTTGTAAGCCATTCCACAAAACCTTTTTTTTCTACGGCGCGAATACCATTAACATTCCAAGAAATTATACTTTTCATAGCCGAAATTATACAATTTTTTAAAAAATATTGCTATAATATATATGTTAAGAAAAATGGTTATATTAATTCAGTAGGAGGAAAATAAGAAAATGAGTATTAAAACACAGAATGTATCAAATTCAAAAGTAGATTTAGAAGACGAAATTAAAGAACCGCCTATGTGCAAAGTGATTTTATTAAACGATGATTTTACAACAAAGGAATTTGTGGTAGAAATTTTAATTAAGATTTTTAATAAATCATCTTTAGAAGCAAATGAACTTATGGAAAAAGTTCACAAATCAGGTTCTGCTATTGTTGGAATTTATTCTTTGGACATAGCTAACTCATTAGCAAAATTAACCATAAAAACAGCACGGGCAAATGGATTTCCTTTGCGTTGCGTAGTTGAAGAAGAATAAAACCTTCTAAGAATAAATCAAAGTTCAATAATTAAAGGAAAGAAAAGTGAAATTAAATTTAATATCAAATATTTATTTTGATACAGCATTTTCTTATGCAAAGGAACAAGAACATCAATTTATTACTCCAGAACATATTCTTTTTATTTTCATTAAAGATTCTGGAATAAAAATGATTTTAGAAGAATGTGATGTGGATGTAGAATCTCTTTTCAATTTGTTACAAGAATATTTAAATACAATTCCCAAAGTGAATAATTCTGACCAAATTGAACCAATAGAACCACTTGAATCAATAGGATTTGGTTCTGTCATAGAAAGAGCTATTGCTCATGCATTATCAGCAGAAAAAAAAGAAATTGATCAAACCGACGTATTAATCAGTATTTTTGAAGAAGAAGGACAGGCCACTTTCTACTTAAAAAAATTAGGAGCAACACATCTTCGATTAATGGAAGTAATTTCAAATTGTACAATCGAATATAAATTTTCAGATGAAGATATCGAAGACAACGAAGACAGCGATGATGAAGATTCAGAAAGTATGTTCGATATATCTTTTGATGATAACTTTGAAAAAGAAAATACTTCAATTAGTTTCTTAGAAAAATTTACTAAAAATCTTACTCAAGAAGCCGCTATTGGTAATTTAGAGCCTCTAGTTGGAAGAGAAGAAGAATTAGAAAGAACTATTCAAGTTTTGTGCCGAAGAATGAAAAATAATCCCATCCATGTGGGAGAAGCTGGGGTTGGAAAAACTGCAATTACAGAAGGCTTGGCTCAAAAAATCGTAAAAAATGATGTTCCTGAATTTTTGAAAGGATACACAATTTATTCTTTGGATATGGGTTCCCTTCTTGCAGGCACAAGTCATCGTGGTGCATTTGAAGAACGATTCAAAAAAATAATTAAACATCTGGAAAAAGAAGAAGATGTTATCTTATTTATAGATGAAATTCACATGATAGTTGGTGCTGGTGCCAGTGGTGAAGGAACCGTTGACGCCTCCAACTTATTAAAACCAATACTTTCTTCTGGAAAAATTAGATGTATCGGAGCAACAACTCACAAAGAATACGCAAAATCCTTTGAAAAACATCGCGACCTTGAAAGACGCTTCCAAAAGATAAATATTGACGAACCAAGTTTTAATGACACCGTTGAAATTTTACAAGGATTGTTACCTCGCTATGAAGAATATCACAAAGTAAAATATACTCCAGAAGCAATCAAAGAAGCGGTAAAACTTTCTGTAAAATTTTTGTCAGAACGAAAATTACCAGACAAAGCCATTGATGTAATCGATGAAGCAGGAAGTTTTGCAAAACTCCACAAGGAAGAATTTGCTCAACAAGATGATAAAACCATAATTGATGAATTTATCATTCAAAAAATAATTGCAAAAATGGCAAAAATTCCAGAAAAGACAGTTTCTGCAACAGAAATAGACAAACTAAAAAATCTTGAAACAGAACTAAAATCAAAAATTTTTGCACAAGATAAAGCAGTAGAAGCTGTTTGCAAGGCAGTAAAAAAATCCCGAGCTGGTTTTAGAAATCCAGAAAAACCTATAGCAAATTTCTTATTTGCAGGACCTACAGGTGTTGGAAAAACTGAACTTGCAAAAGTTCTTGCCCAAAACTTAGATTCACAACTGTTACGCTTTGATATGAGTGAATATCAAGAAAAACACACAGTAAGCCGATTGATTGGTTCTCCTCCAGGTTATGTTGGTTTTGAAGATGGCGGACTTTTAACTGATGCAGTTCGTAAAAATCCAAGTGCCGTAGTTTTATTAGATGAAATTGAAAAAGCTCATTCTGATATTTACAATCTTCTTTTACAAATTATGGATTATGGATTTTTAACAGATAACCAAGGGAAAAAAGCAGATTTTAGAAACACAATCATCATCATGACTAGCAATGCAGGAGCAAGTCAAATTGGAAAATCTCAAATTGGTTTTGGAGATAATGTTACAACAGAAAGCGTCATTGACGAAGAAGTTGCAAAAATCTTTACTCCAGAATTTAGAAATCGATTAGATGCAATAATTCACTTTGCTCATCTTGAAAAAAAAGACATTCTAAATGTTGTAACAAAAGAATTACATATTTTACAATCTCAGTTGCAAGAAAAAAACGTAACATTAGAATTTACACCAGAAGCAGTTGAGTTTTTAGCAGAAAAAGGATACTCAAAAGAATTTGGTGCAAGAAATATTTCTAGAACTGTAGAAAATTACATTAGTAGTCAACTTGTAGATGAAGTTTTATTTGGTAAATTAGCAAAAGGAGGAAAAGTAACTTGTTATATCGATAAATCAAATTCAGATTTACAGGATATAAAGTTCAATTATGAATAACAAAAAACCATGGTACAATAATTTTCCATATCTTTCTGTTGATGAATATTTTGAATTTCCACCTTACCAAAAGGAATTTGATGGAATAATTTCAACAGGAGGCAATCTTTCACCAGGAATGTTGATGTCCGCTTATTTACAAGGAATTTTTCCTTGGTACGGCAAAGACGAACCTATTATGTGGTGGAGCCCAGATCCAAGATTTGTACTTTATCCAAAAGACTTACACATTCCCAAAAGTTTACAGAAAGTAATTAAACGAAACGAAAAAATACTTTTACAAGGAGATGAAAACGCATTTTCATACTCTACAGATTGTGCTTTTGAACAAGTAATAGAAAATTGTGCAAAAATAGAACGGCCTGACCAGGATGGTACTTGGATTACCCCAGAAGTGATTGACGGATACTGCGAATTACATAATCTTGGTTTTGCCCATTCTTACGAAACTTGGCAAAACGGAAAATTAGTTGGTGGTTTTTACGGAGTAGAAATTGGAAAAATCTTTTTTGGAGAATCCATGTTTGCACTTGTTCCAGAGGCTAGCAAAACTGTATTTGTACGATTTGTAAAAGATTTTGACGCTCGTGGTGGAAAGTTAATTGACTCTCAAGTTTACACAGATAATCTTGCCCGATTTGGAGCAAAAAATATTTCAAGGCAAGCATTTTTAAGATTAGAAAAAAAATATTTAAAAGATGATAGATTAAAATTTTTTCAGTCTTAATCTAATGAAACATATTTTTCTGCAAGTCTTCCAGATTCATCATTTGCAATTTCTTCAATCTCATTCTTTATTTTTGGAAGAATTCCTATAATATCCGGATCAAATTGGATTCCAGCAAGAGAAGAAATTATTTCATAAGTTTTATCTATGGTATATCCATCTTTATATGGACGCTTTGAAAGAAGAGCATCTAAAACATCAGCAGTACTAATAATTCTTGCGCACAAAGGAATGTTTCTTCCTGAAAGTCCATCAGGATATCCGTTTCCATTCCACCATTCATGATGATGTAAGGCAACATCTCTTGCAATCCTAATATATTCTGCATCCTCAATACTAGACATATTATCTCTAATCAATTGATCTCCCATAAGAGGATGTTGTTTTATAAGATTAAATTCATCAGAAGTCAAAACCGTAGTTTTGCACAAAATAGCATCTGGAATTGCAATCTTTCCTAAATCATGTAAAGGAGCCGCCGAAACAATCCTTTCGATATTTTCAGAAGTTAAGTAAGTTTGAAAGCGGGGAATTTTTTTTAGTTCTTCACAAATCAATTTTACATAAGCACTTATTCGTTTTATATGATGACCTGTAGTTGTATCTTTTGCTTCCACAAGATTTGCAAATCCGCTTATCAAATTTAATTGAATATTATGAATTTGTTTATTTCGTTTATAGTTATCGTTTAAAAATCCTTTAGCAGTTCTAACAATCGCAAATTCTACTAAAATCCATATCAAAAATTCTATTGTCATACTAACAGTTTTGTAATAAAACCAACTTGTATTTGTTTTAAAACGAATAACCAAACTGAGTATCATTACAAAATAACTTGTTATATTAACAATTAAACTGAATCTACCGCTATAATAAAGAGCCGCTAACAACGGAACAACAAGATATCCAATATTTAAATCTACACCAGGGATAATTGATAAATAGAAAATAAGTCCTTCAAAAACAAAGAAATAAATGTATTTTAAATATGTATTTCTTGCAACTTTTCTGGTAAATAGAGAGAAAAGAATTGTTACAAATATTACTAAACTAGAAAAAATAATAAGATTTTTATCATCTACATCAAAAAATCCAATCTTATCACAAATTAATATAATAGGACCAATAAAACAGAATAAAGGTAAAAATTTTGCGATTAATTTATTAACTTTTTTTTCATTGTCTAAAAAATAACTTTCTAATTTACTTGCAAACATAATTTAATTATATGTATTAATTTATTTTTACGCAATAAAAATTTAAATAAACTTGACATATTATTATTGTTTTTGTAAAATTCTCTTAGTTACGGGGGTGTAGCTCACCTGGCTAGAGCGTTTGAATGGCATTCAAAAGGTAGTCGGTTCGAGTCCGATCATCTCCATCTTGAGCAACCTTGTTATAAGGTTGCTTTTTTTATATCCAGCAAAAAGGTGCAAAATGGAAATATCAGCAATTTATCACGATATAAGCAAGAAATATTGTTTCGCTATCGAAAAAGGTAAAATCCTTTTTAGGATAAAAACAAAAAAAGATGATATTAAAAAAATTGTTTTGCATTACAAAGATAAATATATTCCAGTTAGATTTTTTGATACACGAAATTCCTCAGAAATGACAAAAGTTGCCTGTGATGGAAAAAGTGATTATTTTGAAGGAATTTTGGATATTGATGTAATTTGCTTAAGATATTTCTTTGAACTTACAGATTTTTCTGGAAAAACTCTTTTTTACGGAAACTACGAATTTTTTTCAGAAATGATAGAAAGTCAAGATTATATGTTTGACTGCCCTCAAAATTTAAAAGAAGAAGAAATGTTTTTAGTTCCTCAGTGGGCAAAAAACAAAGTTGTTTATCAAATATTTCCTTCAAGATTTGCTACAACAAAGAATGTTCCAGATAATCAATGGTACAAAACTCCAATTTCTCACAAAGATAATCTTCAAGGTGATATTCGTGGAATTATCAATCATCTTGACCACATAAAAGAATTAGGAATTGATATAATTTACATGACGCCTCTTTTCAAATCCGATTCTTGCCACAAATACGATACAATCGATTATTACAAAATAGATGAATCCTTTGGCACAAACGAAGATTTTAAAGAATTAGTTGAAAAAGCTCACCAAATGGATATTAAAATTATTCTTGATGGAGTTTTTAATCACACTTCTCCTAAATTTTTTGCTTTTCAAGACATTCAAAAAAATGAAGAAAAATCAAAATATCTTGACTGGTATTTTATAGAAGATTTTCCATTAAAATTCCAGTGGGGAACAAAACCTAATTTTAAAACCTTCGCTTATTTTGGTGGAATGCCAAAACTCAATGTAAAAAATCCCGAAGTTGCTGACTATTTTTGTGAAGTTGGAAAATATTGGATTAAAAATTACGATGTAGACGGTTGGCGATTAGATGTTGCAGATGAAATTAGCCATAAATTTTGGAAGCGTTTTAGACAAGAAATAAAATCTGTAAAACCTGATGCTCTTATCGTGGGAGAAATTTGGCACTATGCAGGAGATTTTCTTGAAGGTGATGAATGGGATAGCGTCATGAATTATCTATTCTACAGTGCAATTCAAGATTTTGTTGCAAAAGGAACAATTACAGCAACTCAATTTATTCAGCGTTTAGACTTTTTGCGAGGAAACTTAAATAATCAAGTTATTCCAATTTTGTTAAATCTAATTGATAGCCACGACACAGCAAGATTTTTACATCAATGTAATGAAAATAAGTCAAAGCAAAAATTAGCAGCAAGCATTCAACTTTTGTTTCCAGGAATGCCAATGATTTACTATGGCGACGAATTTGGACTCACTGGAGCTCATGATCCAGACTGCCGAAGAGGAATGCTTTGGAAAGATGACCTTCAAGACAAAAATATGTTTGAATGGTATAAATCCCTTATCAAAATTAGAAAAACTTATCCTTGCATAACAGAAGGAAAAACTATCTATTCTTTTACAGATGATGACAAAGGAATTATTATTCTTACCAAAGAATTAGAAAATAAAAAAATTACTATGATTTTTCATGGAAAAGATGATGAAACCTTCATTTCAAACTACGAAGGAAAAAATCTTTTAACTAATGAACAATTTTTAGGAACTCTAAGAAGTTTTGAAACAGTAATTTTAGAATCATAAAATTTTTTTTCATTAATAATCAGGAGAAAATATGGAAAACTCAGAAAACAAAATGGGTGTAATGCCTGTAAATAAACTTTTAATTTCTATGTCTTTACCAATGATGATTTCTATGTTGGTACAAGCACTTTACAATATCGTTGACAGTTACTTTGTTGCAAAAATTAGCGAGGACGCACTTTCAGCAGTTTCCCTCGCATTTCCTATTCAAACTTTAATGATTGCAATTATGGGAGGATCTAGCGTTGGTTTAGGAACAGTACTTTCCCATTCCCTAGGTGAAAAAAAATTCAAAAAAGTAACTGACGTTGCAAATCATGGAATTTTTATTACAGCAATTATTTACGTAATTTTCGTACTAATCGGATTTTTTGTAGTAAAACCATTTTTTACTTCCCAAACTGATGATGTAGAAATCGTAACTTATGGTATTCAGTATTTACAAATTGTTTGTATAGGTTCCGCTGGAATTTGTGGTCAATTTTTATTTGAAAGATTATTACAATCTACAGGAAAAACTTTTTACACAATGATTACTCAAGCAACAGGTGCAATCATCAATATTGTTTTAGACCCAATTTTTATTTTTGGATTATTCGGACTTCCTAAAATGGGTGTTATGGGAGCTGCTGTTGCAACAATCATTGGACAAACTTGTGCCTTTGTCTTGGCATTTATTTTAAATCATAAAAAAAATACAGAAGTAAAAATCAATTTGAAAGGCTTTGTTATAAATTATAACTAGATTTGACATACAATTTATAATAAAAAATGACATAAAACAATGTTAATTTTTATTTAATTTGTATAAAAAATACTTTTATTTCTGTATTAAAAAATGCTAGTTATAATTTATTTTTATTCTTAAAAAAATTAGTCTGTTTTGACCTGTTCTAAAATATTTTGTTGCATATCATATATGTTTAATTTGAAAGTACATTTTTCAAATTCAAATCTAAGAGCAGAAAGCTCATCGTAGTTAAGACAATTATCTATTTTAGAATTTAATTCAGATAACTCAGAAAATAAAGATTCTTTTGATGAAATTATTTCATCTTTGGTCATAATTAAAACTCCTTTAGTTTATTTTAAGCTGTTCTTTTCCAAAAGTAAACAACTAAATATGGTTGAATATTATTGTGTGATGTTCCGCTTCCTACAGAAGATGTTGATTTTGAACCATAAGTATAAACATTTGTTCCAGTACCTCCTAATTTATATGAAACTCCGTTCTTGCTTACAGAGTTAGCTGAAATAGAGTGAGTATGTGCAGGAAGTTCTCCTGTCGTTAAGGTGTGATTATATTCACCACCAATCCCATTAACACTAAAACTTTTACTAACACTGTTACTATCAGTTCCAGTTCCTGCCCCAATTAAAGTTCTACCTTGTGCAATTTGTACCCATGTTCCACCATAAGCAGGTGCAGTACTTGATGTTGTAGTAACAATAGTTCCGATTGGAAAAAATTTATTCAAAACTTGTGTCAATGCTGAAGAATCTAAAGAACTTGTTGCATTGGAAGTTCCGTTATATTTAGAACCATCTTCACTTATATAATATTTATCGTTTTTCCCGAAAAAAATATTCCCACCATTTCCGTTTATGTAAATTGGAGAAGCAGAGCCGTTGTTTCTTGCTTGTATTTCGTTTCCGTCAATTCCTATGTTAGTGCTAGTTTTAGAACCTATAGAAAGTGGCTCGTTTCCATAAGAGGATAAAGTTACATCTGTTGCACTAGCAATAACAATTCCAGTTGAATTGTTATCGTCTAGTTGTTTTTTTACTGTTGGAATTGATAAATAATTTTTTGAAAAATCTTGATTTAAAAAATCTGTTGTTGTGCTTGTTTCTATTTCAATTTCTTCATTTGTAATTATTTCAACACTAGCCCAGTTAATCACTTTTAAATATAAAGTATATGGTGATATTGCATCTGTATAAGTTGTAGCGAACCATCCTGCGATCCCATATCCACTATAAGATAAAGGTCTACACTGGGCAATATCTCCGTTTTCAAGTACACCGACCGAAAACAATATTTTTGTTGAATAACAACTTAAAAGCAACATTGTAGAAAAATTAGAATTACCTTTTATTTTTACATATTTAGTTCCTCCCATTGCTCCTGTTATTGTATATTTTTTTGCAGCATTAGATTCTACTCTTGCTCCAAGTTCTTCAATTTTCTTAGCTGACCATGTATTTAATTCTGTTACATCTTCATCAGAAATTATTGGTAAAAATTTATCGTCTCTTTTAATTGATAAATATTTGTTTTTCTCCATATTCATAAACAAATAATGAGTCTTAGAAATTGCGATTAGTTTTTTTGAAAACTCTGGCAAAAATTCTTCTTCAGTAAACGAAGTTCCATCAAAGATTATTAGTTTTTCTTTCATGGCATATAGTTTTTGTGTTGTTTCATCAAACACAAAATCATCTGCATAAATATCATTATAAGTTGTTACAACTTCTAATGATTTACTTGTTTTGTCATATTTGTAAATTTTTACACCTGTCTCTGTATTTTCTAAAGCATATAAAGTTTTGTTCATATCAAATATGGTTTCTGGATAAAATGATATCTCTAGATAAATTCCTGTATTATCATAAATTAAATTTGTTTTTGTATAAATTTCACAAATATAACCACTTGGAGCTCCATAAAAAAAACAAAAGAAATTCTCGGTGTTTAAAAATAATTCTTTTATGTCGTGATTTGTAGCATAAGCCTTACTACTAGAGGGGTCAAAAAAAGTTCTAGAATACAAATCTTCAAAATCATTTGTTTTATAAAAAATAATTCTATTACTAACTTCTTTTATAGCAAAAAGATATTTATAATCTCCTTCTAGTTTGTCCAAATAATAAACTTTAAAACTTTGATCTGTAGAATCTTTTACCCGAATATAATTTTTGGTTCCATTTTCATAAATACAAAGGCTATAACCAGTTCCTACCCAGCCCGCAATAATAATTTTTGTATCATCAACTATAAGATCGCTAAAAGAATATCCATACACTTCAAAAATAAATGAAATAGAATTCAAATTATCATTATCTAATTTATATATTTTATATAAATATCTATCTCCAAATGTAGGTTGTGTATCAATGAAAGTTGCAGTAACTAAAATATTAGCTTTTATTAAATAAATAGATTCAGATATATCAACCTTTATAAGTGATAATAAAGCACTTTCTTTTAATGTTATTTTTGGAGAATAAACTATTTCTGATATAAATGTTCCTTTAACTTTTGCAGTTTTAAATAATGTTCCAGTCTCATAATCAATGTCATAAGTTGGATTTACAATAAAAAACGAGTCTTTGTCTTCGGTGCCAGAATTTTTAACTCTAAAAATATTTTGAATAATTGTTGCTAAACCTTTAATTATAAAGTTTTTAATTTTGAACCAAAACCCAAGACCTGGTTTATAGTGCAAAAATTCAACCACATCTCTGTTGTCATCAACATCAGGGCTGTTACCCACAAAAAATTCTCCTGCAGTGGCTGGGTAATGTTTTTCTTCTTTTGTTACAGGATCTGTATATTTATAACTTAATGGCTGACTAGCAAGAAATGCTGAATCATCAACAATCAATCCCTCTGTTGATACCATTCCCGCTCTAGCACCTTTTACAAGAATATCTTCAGCTGCAATTTGTTCTGCTGTAATTGTTCCTGCTGCAATTTTTTCCGCTGTTACTGCATCTGGAGCAAGTGTATTTTGAGTAATGGCATTGTCAACCAAGTCTGATGCACTATTTGCTTTTGCAAACACACCGATAACTGTTTCATTTGAAAAATTTTGTGAAATTAAATTTTGTGCAACAATTTTAAATCTATAATAAGTTGATTGTGGAGAAGGCATATCAACCAAAGAATATTCATAAAATTGTGTTAAAGTTTCTGTTGTAACAGACCAAGATGCAAAAATTAATACTCCACTTTCATATTGAGTTTCTGCATTATCAGGAATAATTACAGAATCAATATTATCTAAATAGGTTACAGAATCTTTTTTAGTTTTGTCAGAATCAGCTGTTTTTTCATAATATTTGAATTTCCATTTTTTTGCATTTTGCCCTTTTAACGGCATTTCTTGCATGTATGTAGAACTACAAATAATAGGCTCTTGTGATTCTGTTTTGTAATTCAACTCAGAGGCTTGTGGGTCTAAATTTGTTGCAGGTTGAAAAAAAACTTCCCCATCTAAATCTGGTCGATTAACCAAAATTTGATAGCCCACAGAACCATAAATTTCTTTTCTGTCACTTCTTTTAGGTTGTGTCAAATTAAGGGAAACAAATCTTTTATTTCCAGAAAAAGTAACCTCTGGTGAATTAACTTGCCATGTTCCATATTTGTCCGTATTTACAGCAGATAAAGTTTCCTCTCCCTTTATTTCATATAAAGATACAGGAATAATTTTGAATAAATAATTATTTAATTCTGATGCTTCAGGATAAGAATCTATAATTCTTTCAAAAATATAATCAAAAGAACTTCTTTGTGTTTGTCCAATAAAAGAAAATGAATCTCCATTATTTCTTGATAAATAAATTTCAAAAGAATTACTTCTTAAACAGTCATTTGTTGTTGACTTTGGTTTCCAAGATAAAGCAATTTTATCTTTTTCAGCAATTGCAGTAAATTGTGATGGACTATAGGGCTTTACTGTTACACTAGCAATTATATTACTTGAGAAAGATTTATCACTTGTATTATTAGCTTTATCTCTTGCACATACAGCGTAATTGTATTGAATGTTTTTTTCTTCTGTAAAATCAGTAAAGATATATTCTGACTTTGAGTTTTCATGAGTAATTGTTTTTATTACAATCCAATCTTCATTAATTTTTTTTCGTAAAACAATATAGTTTAACACTCCAGAATGAATATCTTTTGATGGCAAAAACGTTATTGTAATATTCCCCTCAGAATCTACCTCTGCAGATTTAATTTCAGGAATAGTTGGAGGTGTTGTATCTCCTAACTCTTCAACAGTTGATTTTAATTCGTCTACTTCTTTTTGTACAAAACTTCCTGTAGGGCTTGGTGCTGCCCATTCTCCAGAGTTTACATCTTTACTTGTTTTGCTACTCATCCATTTGGATTTAGCTGTTGAATTTCTGTGCCATCCATTTTCAGCTCCATTCCCTGTAGGTTTTGCTGGTTGTTCTGAACTATCATTGTAGGTATAAAAAGTTTTCCAATCAGATAAATCTACAGCTCCAGAATCAACTACGCCAGGAATATCAGAAATATTACTTTCAAAATCTGGCAAAGTAAAATTAGGAGAATCAACTTCAAAAATTTTTGGAGCATATTCAACAGCAGTAATTTCAGCCATTAAATTATCTTGACAAGTAATACTTGTAATAATTAGATTAATAGTTTCTTGTCCACGAATACCAAATGCAAATAAATTTTCTTCTTGAATTTCATCCGCTTGTAATGATTCAGAAAATAAAACTTCTAAATGATTCCCCTCTGTATAAACAATATCATACAAAGATATTGTGCCATCATTTTTTCTAATTCGTACAGCATAAGAATTTTCTTCTTGCATTGGCAAAAGCTCATCTGAACGGAATCCAATAATTTTACCATTATCATTAAAAATTAAATTTGTAATTCTTCCTTGTTTTAATCCTGCAAGTGCAATATCTCCAGCGTACTTGATCCAATCTCCTTTTGAACAAAGCATATATTCAAAATCACATTGGAAAGTGTGAACAACTGACCGCGCTCTAAAAACAGCTAAATCATACATTCCAACTTTTCTAGCTTGTTTTGAATTGGTTACACCCCACAAAGAAACTTCTTGAGTTGTTTCTGGTTCTGTAAGCTTATTGCCTGTTGAGGTGTTGTAAACTTTCACTTCATCTTCTGCAAAGCCGGATTCTTCGTTCACAAATTTTAAAGCTATGCAATCTGGAATTTCAGCTTTCAATAAAGTTTCTGTGTAATTTTTTGAATTTCTTGGAGTAAAAAGCTGAACAGCAGAATCTCTTTCAATATCTTGTACGACTGTAATTTTCCCATTTAATCTAAAAATTTCACATCTAGCACAAGTTGCAATATTTGTTAATAGCTGAGATATTGAAATACTTTCAGACAAAAAATAATTACATTCATAATTATGAGATTCACACCAATTGTATAATTTTTCAAAAGCCATCCAGTCAATATCTGAATCTTTTAATTTTTGCTGAGCCATCGAACCTTGCATTGCAAAAATTGCAACAGAGGCAGGATTTGAAGATAATGCTTTTGTTGTCCATGAACTAAAGCCAGTTCCAGCCTTTGAATAAATTGGCAAATAAGATTGAGACACAAAATTTAACTTTTCGATAATATTTTGTAATTTTGGAGTTGCTTTTATTTTTAATTCGATAACGCAAAGCTTTTGCAAAATTTCACTTCTCACAGGAGAACTATTTTTAAATGCTCTAATGCTACCAAGATAAACTTCATCAATAACCATTGAAGATTCAGAATCTACTGTTTCTCTTTCAACTTTTATTGTATAACTATCAGCTGTTAATCCTGATTTTGAAACAACATATCTTAATGTTTTTAATTGAGAATCAGAAATTGTATTTGAGCCATTTTTAAAATAACCAATTAACTGATAAGCAGAATCACTTGCATCTTTTTGCTTGTAGTATGCTTTTACTGTTACTGATGCAGATTCAACTTCTCCTGCATCATTATATTTTGCTAGCCCATTATAAAAAAAGATGTCAACGTTTATCTCTGTTGTTCCTGCTGGCGTTGTCCAGATTACAGCCCCAGATGTATCATCTTCTAGTTTATTTTTCAAACTAGAATTAAATTGTTGCTCATGAACACATTTTTTGAATAAAGAAAGTGAAGAATCGCCATAATGAATTTTCATGTTAATGTGCTCATCATTTCCTGCAAGAACAGTATCAATATTTTTTGAAGCTGAATAATCTTTTAAAAGTGTTTCTTCAATTTTGATTGATGAAGTTTCGATTTTTTGGTCTTTTTGTCCTGCACAAAAAAGCTGACACAAATATTGATTTCCAGAGGAGTCAACTTCTGTATATGGATTCATTATCAAATCAGGATAAATTCTCCGTCTTCCCAAAAGAGTAGGGATTTGTTGCATTGGTCTTGATTGATTTTGGCTTCCTCGAATTGAAGGATCTGATTCTGGTTTTTCTTTATTTTGATTTTTCTGTTGTTGAATATCAATATACGCATAACCAGCTCCAGTAAACATAACACAGCCAACACCTAACAACATTCCACCAAAAAGTTGAGTACCAGGAAGGAATAATAAAACAGCACCAGCAATTGCAGATACAACACCAACCCAAACCCCAGCTTTTGCACCAGTTTCTTCTGGAGAATCTCCTTCTGGAACCAATTTGACATAAACAGTTGAACCAGCTGGAACAATAGTTTCAAAGTTAGTAATTATTTGGTCGTCAACCATTACACGCCAACCAGTATTTACAGCTTTGTTTGTGTCAATTTTTTTGAGAAGATTAGAAACTGTATCGCTTTCAAATTCAAATATAGATTTATCTGTTGAGAACGGATTTAACTGTGCAATAATTTTTATCAATTTCATACCAGCCTTCAATGAAGCCTGCAAAAGAAAACCTGTCTATTCTTTCGCAGACACTTCCTGTTTTATGTCTTGTATGAATTATATAATTATCACCAGCCCATACTCCAACATGACAAAGCGTTCCTCTAAAACGCATTAAAGCAACAGAACTTTCTGTTGGCGTTGAAACTTTGTTACCACAAAAAATTGGAATGTAATCAGAAAATAACTTTTTTGTTTCTGCAATATTTAGGGCGTTTGTATAATCGCCAGAAAGGAAAGGAAGCTCTATATTGTATTCATTTTGTAAAATAAGTCTAACTAAGCCGTAACAATCACAGCCAGTTTTATCTCTGCCACCAGAAACAAAAGGAATTCCAATATAGTTATTTACCCATTTGTACATTTTTTTTACCTAGAAAAATAAACCAGGAAAATCTTCTGGATTATATGTCATGCTAGAAAACTTTCTGTCTGACATGTAAAGGTCAAAAAGCTCTCCAGAAATTGTTTGTGCATTTACTGTTAAATTTCGTAAAATAAAATGCAATGGCCCTTGTTCTGGATATTCAGGTGTGGTAGATAAAACGATTGAAATATCGCATGTAATTGTTTTACTTTCTGTAACAGCTTTTTTTATCGCTTTGTAAATTTGCACATCTGAATTATCAATTTGTAATTTACAAGATTTGTTTCCACCTTCGTTTTGATCTGGCAAAGAAACATTAAAAGCCCATGGTAAATATTTTGTGTCGCCAACCATTAAACTTTGTTTGTCATTTACCAAATGCAAAAACGGAACATCATCAATGTTTATGACACAAAGAGCTAATAATACAGCACTTGTTTCTGGTGCTGTAGCGGATTCAATAAATTCATTAGATAAATTAGGCATTTAACTTCTCCAAATTAAGTGATATCTCCCAAAGCCCATCAACGCTTTTTTCTGTATAATCTTGCAAAAATCTAAACTCTGCATATTCTAAAGTTTGACTATCTTTCATTTTGAATCGCAAAGTTCCCATTCCTAAAACATTTGTGTACCAGTTCTCTAAAATCTTGCGTTGACTTTCTGTTACTAAAATTGAGCCTGTAAAATTCTTAGTTGAAACTGTGTATCGCTGTCTTGCTTTTGCAGGTCCTGCATCCATTGAAGAGCGAATTACATTTCCTTTTCTTGTAGCAGATAATCCATTTAATCTAATCAATTGTGGCAGTTCTTGTGGCCATGTTATTTCTGTCATAAATTTAAACTCCTCTAGCTGATAAGCCATATCTAGCTGACATTGCTTTATCTGCTTTCCCTTCTGATATATGATTGTTAATCATTTTTCCAATTGTAACTTGAATTGTTTTTTGTCCGTCAATTTCAGATTCTGTTGCTGAAATTTCTTCTGAAGAATAGTTGTTTATCTCAACAACTACATTTGTTGTTCCTCCAACTCCTGTTGCATCCACGCCGAGCGACCCATCACTTGTGCGTTTCAAAGGCATTATTGCTTCTGGTCCAGCTTCTCCCATTAAGCCTGTTCCAAATCCATCACCCTTTGCAAACTTAAAAAAAGTAGGAGAATCAATTATAGAATTGGTAAATGCTCCACCTTTTGCAAATTTAGAATATTCAAGAGAACCATAAACGCCACCTTTTGCATTTTCTTCAACTTCATCATCTTTAGATAAATGTCCTTTTACAAGTCCTCCTGTAAAAGCTGTTATTCCTGACATAGCAATTAAGCCTAATCCAATTTCTATTTGTCCTTGCCCAATCAATTGCAATCCAGCATTTAAAAGCATAGTTGGAAGATTATCTAATAATGTTTGAAGCATATTTGTCATTGAATCTTTAAAAGCAGTTGCTCCATCTTCACCTTTACCTAGAGCTTCCCCTAATTTATCCAAACCATCAATCATTCCATCTAAAGACATTTGAATAAAATCAGTAGCCATACCTTGAGCAAAAGCTTTCATTTCCTGGTCGAGTTGTGGAAACATTGTAAAAAGTTTATCAACACCATCATTGATATAATCTTGCCAAGAATCAAACTGTTCTTTTGTGTAATCCGTTGTGTTCTTTATTTGTTCCGCAAGTGCTTTATACTTTTCAATTAGAGCATCAATAGATTTATCTTGTAGATTAAAAACTTCGTCTATTTCATCTGCAGGAATTGTAAGTAACTGCTCAAGCGTTGACTTAATTTCTGACATTTGGCTTTCGAGATATTCTTTAATGTCAAATTTTTCTCCAAGAGCTTCTGATAACGCTTGAGCATTTTTAAGTTCTTGTTCTAGTCCGTTAACATAAAGTTTACCAGCTTCTGCTCCTAGCGTAAAAGATTCTTTTACACCTGTAATTTCTTTAAACCATTCTTGCCATTTTTTCTTATCATCAGCTTTTGGTTTTGGTGGCTCTGGAGTTTCTTCAACTTTGGTTTCAATTTCTATTGGCGGTAGATCAATAATGTTAAAGTTTTCGTCTAAGGTTTTACCAACTTTTGAAAGCTCTCTGTTAATTGATTCTGCATAAACACTTATTATTTCTTTGCTTTGGTTTATTGTTTCTAATTGTTCTCTTCCTAAATCTTTCCAGTATTTTTTATTTTTTGCTGAAGCACTTAAATAGGAGTTTCCAATTTCATCAAGTTGTGATTCTAATTCTTTAAGTCGAAACAACTCATTATTCAAATTAATAAAATCAGTTTCTGTTCTTTCAATGATTCTTGCTTCATTTAATTTATTTAATGCTTTTGTTACTTCTTCAACTGTTGTTTTGTGAGCAATCAACTTGCCATCTAATTGAGGATATAAATCTAATAATTGTTTGGTTAATTCTTCATCAATTGTTTTAGATGCGTTGCCGTCGGAATATTCTTCTAGCATCTTTTTATAAGCAAATCCATTTTCTTCAACAGCTTTTCTATTTTTTTCTGCATTAACTTGAGCCTTTGCTAAAACACCAGTTAAGGTTGCAACTCCCGCAGTAACACCAGCAATCGCCAATACTACAGGATTTGCTGCAAGTCCTGTTAAAGCAAGTTTAATTCCTTTTATTGCCAAAATAGTAGGACCAGAAATTGCAACAACACTTGCAAAGCCTGTGACAAAGGCTTTTGTTCCTTCATCCATATTTTGAATGCCCTCAAAAAAATCATTAGCAAATTCCAATAAAGCATTGGCTGTAGGTTGCATAACTTCGCCAAAAGAAGCAAGAGCAAGTTTTGCATTATCCATTGTTGTAGAAAATTTACCTAAAGTTGATTCGGATAGTTTATCCATCATTCCTGCAAACTGTCCGCCTTCATCAGTCATAAAATTAAATGCTTTTTCGAGTTCTGGGAAGCCGATTTTTGCTTCTGTTACCATTCCTCTAATTTCAGTTTCTGCAACATTTAAAACTTTTGCCAAGGCTTGTACTACTGGAATACCTCTACCTTGAAACTGATTTATGTCTTCAGCAAATAATCTACCTTGAACAGCAGCTTTTCCGTAAATATCTGCAATTTCAGAAATGCTTGAGCCTGTTGCTGCAGATATATCTCCAATTCGTCGCAAGGTGTCTGTAACTTTTTCAGATTCAATATTGAACGCTAAAAGTTTTTTTCCAGCGCTATCTATATCAGAAGTTGAAAATGGAGTAGAGGATGCTAGTTGAGTCCATTCGTCTTTTATCTGAGTTGCTTTTTCAGCATCTTTAAGTAAAACTTCTAGAGCAATTTGTGTTTGTTCCAGTTCTCCAGCAAACTTAATAGCTGCAACACCAGAAGTTGCAAGGGCAGTAGAAACTATCATTGCAGGTTTTGCAATCTTGTCTAATGCCTTAGAAAGATTTGTTGTTTTCTTTTCAGCTTTTTCAACGCCTTTGTTTAATTTTTCAAAATTTTGTAAAGCTCTTTCAACTTCTGCTTCTACTACTACTCTTAGTTCGTCTGTTACCTGCATCTTTTGGATTATCCTTTTCCTTTAAACGAATTTCTGCTAATACGCCGTCATAAAACGATAACACATCAAAGATAAGAACTGGCAATTCTGCCCAGCCAATATTCCAAGGCAAACCATAAACTTTTATGCGTTGCCATAAATTATAGGACTGGTAAAATTCAGGAGTTAAATAATTTTTGATTTCTTTTCGAGTGATTTTTTTGTCGGCAATAAGAAGAGGAGCATCGTCGTATTCTGCTCCCCATTCTTTTTCATGCCAACCTTCATAGACTAGATGAAAGGCTATTTTAAAATTTTTTTTTGACCATCTGTGATTTTATCTGAAACAATTTCTGCACAGATTAAATCTGCTAAAACTTTAGAACCATAAAAAACAGCGTTTGCAAGTTCTTTGCCATTTTTTATTACAACCTCTTTTATCGAACCATCAGGAAGTTTTTGTTCTGTTGAAAGATTTTTGATTTCTCCAACAAAGTTGTTTAAAATTTCTTTTGTGTTAAAAGCAGTTGAAAGTTTAACGGAGCCGTCTTCGTTTCTAACAACTTCTGTTGTTGAAAGGCGACCTTGTTTTTCAACAGTAGGTCTGATGATTTCAATTTGAAGTTGTTCATCTTGTGGCAAGTTTTCATTCCCATTGATTGGTGGAATATACCAATAATTTCTTTCTGCAACAAAAAACATTATTCTACATCCTTAACAATGTACATAAGCATAGGCTTATTAGAACCATCAACTCTGTAATTGAAATTGAAATTTTGAGCTCCATCCAGAGGTTTATCCATTTGAAGCTGTTCTGTGATAACAGGGAAGTATTCCCACATTTCTGATTCGCCCTCTGGAACTTTTTCAGCTCGGCTAAGCATATAGTGATGAACACTTGTGGTTGATTGATAAACAGTAACAGAATCTCCATCATTTTCAGAAAACATTCTGTATTCTTTGAGCAACTCTTTTTGCTCGGCAGAGTTTGTGTCAACAAGGCCATTGATACTTCCAGTGCGTTCTTTGAATGCGCCAGGAGCATAACTTCTTGTTCCTGTATCGATATCTTCTTGAGTTGTTACATCATGAGATGATGAAGAACTTGAATCAGACACATCAGTAACAAAAGAAATTCTTTTTAGTTCCATTGGAATTAAAGAATCTCCCTCTGCTAGAGCTTGTCCTGCTTTGGCCCAGTAAACCATACCAACACCTAAGCTGATTGCATTTGGATCTGTAACAGAAGATGATTTTTCTGGAATACCAGAACCTGTTGAAGCCTTTGATTTTATTTTACAAAAACCACTTTTTTCAACAGTTACATCAGAACCCCCAACAATAACATCTTGAAATTTTACGCTGTAAAGAAAGCCATCTTTACCAGTTGCTCTCATTAGTCGCCTCCTATAAAATCTTTTGGAAACCTTATGTCAATTTTGTAAGATTCTACATAAGAAACTGGCATAGATTTCTCTTCATCATTAGGATACACAAATTGTCCGTCCCCTTGCCGATTCCACAAAGCATAAATTTTCTTTGTGTTTTCTGTGTCAATTTTTACAACAAGAAGCATTTTCCCATTGTCTTTTTCAATCAAATTACAGAATTTTCTGCTGTCTTTTATCGCTTGATTTATCCATTTCTTGTGAGTGCCAGAAATAACATAAGTTGCATTTAGCGATATACTTTCAGTTCCATTTGTAGAATCATCATTTGAAGATTCACCACTTGCTTTTATTCCTGTAAAAGAAAGTTGAACTTGTGCAGTATTTCCTTCTGCCTTTTGTGGCATCAAAATAGACATAAGTCCTAAATCTTTTTTTATTGCTTCTTGTAAAGCTGTTGTAATTCTATCCATAATTTTTACTCCTTTAACGAATCCATAACAGAATTGTTAATAATTCTCATTATGAAATTTTCTTCACTTTCTGAAATATACAAAAAAGGACGAGATGGAATTTTAACTGAACTCTTAATGATAAATAAACAAAAAGGTTTAGTTGTTTTGTTACTTGCCATAAACGCTTTCCCTCGTTTGTACATATTCCAACCATCTGACTTCATTGCACTAATAAGCATTCCGGGGCTTGTCGCTGCATATTTTCTCATTAGTTTTCTAGTTTGACTTCCAGCAGGAATCCAAAGTCCTTTACCTTTACTCTGAATAGTTCCACCTTCTTGCAAAATTTTTGCTTGTTTTGCATTTGTACTTGCGTCCGCCCAATCGTTGCCATGATGAGGAGCAATAGAAGATGCTAAATTCCCATTATCACGCAAAGTTTTATCGCCACCTTTAACAGCTTGTGTCAAAGGTGCATTTTCAGGTGGAACACCTTTTCTTATTTTTTTATCTGCACAACTTTGTAGGTACATTGCAATTTGTGGCATTGCAGTTTTTATGTTATTTTTTAGACTTTTCCCAAATTCTGGAAGTTTTTTTACAACCTTAACGCCCACGAGCAAACCTCTTTGGTGCAGAAACAAAACCAACAGCAGGGCCTGTATCTTCTGTTTGATTTTCGCCTTTTGTGTGAATAGAGCCAAAACTTGTTTTGATAATTAAAGAATAATCTTCATATACTGATTTTGCTTTTTCACTTTCACCAATAAAGCTGTAAAGCTCATAAATCCACATTTTCATTAGAGCAAGACGAACTTCTGGAACTGTTTCATCATACAAATTGCCTGTACTTTGAATATCTGCTTTTACTCTTAACTTTGCTGTTACAAGACAATGCAATCCATTTTTATCATCTCCGATAGTCAAAGTTTGATAATCTTGCTCTGGTAAAGAAGTTTTTATTTCATCAAGAGTAATTTGTTCAGTTGACTCTAAAAAAGATTCTGGAACTTCAGGAATTTCATCTGTTACATCATCGTAATAATCACTCATAATTTCTCCGTATAAAAAAATAGCCAGAACGAAAAAATCGCTCTGGCTTATAGCTCAGGCTAAAAACCGAGCTAATAATTCAACTTAAAACTTAAGTTGAGCTTTTGAAACTTACAGTAACTTTTACAGCTTCTGTAACTTCGATAGATGCTTTGTCATCTCCAAGTTTTGTTAATCCAGTAGCTGAATCTCCAGTCCATGAATCAACTACATATCCAGTTGATGGAGTTGCAGTAAACTCAATAACTTTTCCAGCTACAACAGAATCTCCTGTTTTGATTTCTACACCATCAACAGTTGCTTTCAAAGTTCCATTAGAACCTGCACTAAAAGTTGCAACAAATGATTCTTCCTTGAACTCACCCCATGCAATACCTTTTGTATTAACTAGAGGGAAAGGTTTTGATTTAGTGTAAATCTTTGTTCCTCTTTGCCCATCGCCAACTTCTGTAAACTGATAAATTGGAACAGCATTTTTTTGGACAACATCATCAAGTTTGAGATACTTGAGTTTTTGTCCAGCGTTCAAAGCGCGGTAACAAATCTCATTTGTATCACAAAGCGATTTAGTAATTTTGTTACCATCGGCATCTTGGTCAAAGTAGAAGTCGTTATCTTCATAAACTTTGTGAGACCCAATTAAAACATATTCATCTTTGATGTTTGCTTCTAATTTTGCATTTGCAAGAAGTTCGCAGAATCTAGCATAAACGCTGTTTGATGCAACAAATTCTCCAGGACCACCAACACCAAATTTTGAACATTGGCTTTTAAGTTCACTTAAATATTTAACACAATCGGCATAAGTTGCCTTTGCCAAAGTTTTGGCAAATTTTATTTTTTTAACATTGCCATAACTAACTTGATATCGGGTAAGACCTTCTGCTGATTTCATCATGTAATCAATCTTACCTCTATGAGCCTGACAACAGAGAGCATTTGTGGTGATACGAACCATAATTGCATGCTCTCTAAGGTAGTCATCAATAATTTGATTTCTGCCTTCGCCTGTAGCTCTTCCAAGTTCGTCTTCATCAACTGCTCTGATTTTATCGTCAATCTCAATTGGCATTGGAACAATATCTGTTACATCTGCTCCGTGCATTGGAACAATACCTGTGTCCCCGCGAACAATAACAGGAATGTTACCAACTTCTGCTTTGATTTCAGAAGCTGAAATGTGTGTAGAATTTTTTAATTCTCCATTACCAAAATATTTTCTGGCAAGAGAATTATTATCGGGCATTTGCCCTACGACTCTTTCTGAGTCTTCTGGTCTAATAATAATTGCTTTTCCTGGCATTTAATATTCCTCAAAAAAAATTTGTTAATCTAGCAAAAATTACTAGATGTCCAACCTGCTTGGCATGGGAAAATTCCAACTCCAGGCAATTTGTTTACAAGTGTTGCATTTGGTGTTGCATCAACACTTCCAGAATGATCAATCAATCTTGATTCAACTGCCATTCCATGTTTCAAAATTGCTGCTGTTACAGTTCCATCAGAAGCTGTGTGTGCTGCAACATCATCAAGTAAAACACCAGCAGGAGTTCCACTTGAACCACAAGGAGAATATTCTCCGTTTGATTCTTGTAAAATTGTACCTGCTTTAAGTTCCTTGTTAGCAGAAACAGCCATTACACCATAAGCAATAATTGGTGGATGTCCAGGATGTAAAACACCTCGATCCAAATAAACCTCAACAGATTTATTCATATACGCTCCTTTTTAACAGGCTAAAGTTTTGAACAAACCTTTGCCCAGTTATTTGATTTTTCTTCATTGCCACCATTCCCGTTGTCGGCAAAGTTGTAAAGTTGAGTTTCTTCTGTAGCTTGTGGCCATGCAGAAAGAACATCTTGAAAAACTTTCAAAGCAGATGAAGTTTGTGTTACTCCGTTATCAGAAAAACTGACATCAGGAACATCAACCAAAACTGATGCAACACTCTTTGCTTTTTCTAAAACACCTTGAGGAAGTTTATCTGAAACTGCATCAGAAAATCTTTCAAGTTTGTTTTGTCTGAGTTCTTTTTCAGTTGCTTCAAGACGAGCTTTTATTGCTTCATCTGTTTTTGGCTCTGCAAATTTTTCTTCTTTTGCAGGTGTTTTTTCAGCTGTTTTTGTTTCAGCTGCTTTTAATTTTTCTTCAAGCTCTTTGTTTGCTTTTTCAAGAGCTTCCATTTTTTGCTTTTCAGCATCGGTCATTGTTTCCTCCTGATAATTCAGTTTTTCTGAAAAAGTAAAAGTTTCTACTTGGTCTCCATCAGAATAAACTGTTTTAATTTTAAGCTGATCTAATCCCGGAATCTTTGGCGGAGTTGCCCCAAGAACTGCCACGCTGTGCAGATAACGCTTTCCATCAGATACCCTGCGAGGAATTGTTACACTCCAGCCATTGTAAGTTCCTTCTCCGTTTCCATCGTCAAACTGTTCATCCAAAGCTGAATGAAGACGAACATTCCCTACAAGAACTTTTTCTCCTGGTCTTTTTGGATCTGGATAAATTCCATCCAAAGCCAGAACATCACCAAATTTTGGGAAACTATCACCTTGCGCCATATCATGGCCAAGAGAAATTGGCCTAGGCGGACTAAAAGTTTCTAAAATTTCGTTCAAGTCTTGCTCGGTAATTGTTGCTCCATCTGAGCCATGAACTCCAGTTCTACACAATTGCCATGTACGAATCTTTCTCATAATGAAAGAATATCAACTTTACTTTTATTACTGCCAAAGCCACAAGGCAAAAAAAAATCCCAGAAAGTATATTTCTGGGATTAAGTTTTTTTTTGATTTTATTTAAATAAAAAACCTAAATCAGCCACTCCAGCGATTCCATTTTGTTCATCATTTGGAGAACTGCTGTTGTTAAAAATTTTTGTATTATTTTGTTTTTCTAAAAGTTCTGACAATGTTTTGAACATCCCAGATATAAAATCAGTAGTTTTGATGTCACCTTCATTTTTTTTATCTAGCCATATAGATACAAAAATCGGTATAAAAGCAATAATAAAAAAAAGTCCAGAAACAATGATTTCAAAGAAATCTAATCCAAGATCTTTACCTGTTGTTAAAGGTAAAAAAGCCTTAATAAGTGTAAGACTTGCCACCCATACTAATGCAAATATAATTGCAAAAAATGAAATTAGTTTAGCTTTCATAAGCTCCTCCAAAAGTTTATATCAAAAATATAATACTTAAAAAAACAAATGCAAGGAGTTTATTTTAAAATCCTCTTAACTTTGAAGTTGCTGCCATAATAATACATGCACTCACGACAAACTTCTTGATATTCATTTTGTTTTTTGTTTTCGCACAATCTGCAAGGATCTAAAATAAGAGGAATATCATTTATATATTTTTCTAACACATCTAGTTCAGATTGTTGTTTTTTCATTCTTCAACCCTTATTTTTAATGCACCTTTTGCTTTTAACATTCTCAAACAATCTTTAAATCCTGTTGCATAAATAGTTTTCAGTGTTTGATCCGGTATGGAATCATATTCCAAAAGTTCCTCAAAGTAAAACTCTATTTCTTTATCTAAATTAATTTCTGTCATTCTTGCACCTCCCTAATAAAAATCTGGCTCACAATTAAAATGTAAAACAATATTATCGTTATAACAAATATTTATATCGCTTGAATAATAACCGTTCTGTCTACTGTAACAAGGAATAAAAAACATTGCCCCTTTATTTCCAAATCTAAAGCCTTGTTTATCAAGTTTTTCAAAAATCAAATCTTCATCAAAATCATAAGACAAAGCCAATTCTTCAATCTGTTCAAAGTCGGCATAATTATTCTCGCAACAATCTTTCTCGTGAAAATAACTAATCTCATTTCCGTTGTTAAAAATAATTTTCTCATCTGTAATTTTTTTTATTTTCATTCTTCCACTCCTACACCTAATTCTTTTAGTTTTCGTTTAGAAAATTCTGACTGTTGAAAATTTTTCATATCAGTTCCACAAGTCCAACATTTGCCTTTACCGTGCAAAAGATATAAATCTGCTTGTCGCTTGTTGTTATGTTTACAGTTTGGACAGCATTTTGTAGAATAAAATTCCTTATCTTGCTTTCGGTGATATTCTTTAATTTCTTCCCAAAAGTTGTTTTTATTGTCTGTCATTCTTCTACTTTACGCCAATTTTCAATTCTGGAATATGCACCACATATTCTACACATTGTCAAAGTTTTTTCTCTAGAAATTGGAACATCTTCAGTTATAATTCCTTCTTCTTTGCAACTTGGACAAACTACTTTATCCTCTTTTCTAAAGAGGAATTCTAGATAATTCATCATACCTATTTATTCTCCATATTTATTTAATTTTTCTGTAATCTTCTGATATCAAAGTAAAAATTTTATTATTACATGAGCTTCTAAAATTACATACCTCATGATGTTTTTCATAGCAATAACAATTTTTACAATCTCCAGAAATAACTCTTAATAAAATAGTTTTTGTTTCGTTAGTTAGTTTTATTGTATCTCCAATCTCTAACTCAACTTTTAAACGCTCGTCAGAATAATTATTATTTATAGCTACAAAAAAATTAATCTTTTCTTGTTCTGTCATTCTATATACCTCCATTCTTCATTTGTAAAATCACAAACAGATTGCTTAAAACTCATATCGTAGCAACCCTCACAAAAAACTCCATCAATTACATACCCAGAATAATAGTCTTGTTTTTGAAAATCTTCGTTAAGTTCCATTTCCTTGAGTTCTGCATCAGAATAAGCAATCTTAACCAAAATCCATTTTTTTTCTTCTGGCTTTTCTTCTGCAAAAGTTTTCCAGCAGGTATTTTTCATTTTGTTAATTTGCTCTCTTAATTCCTCGTTTTCGCGTTCAAGTATTTTTATTTCTTCAAGATATGCATCCATTGTTACAACTTCCTCCCATAAAAATACTTGCTTTGCGTTTCGCTCGTCTAAGCGGTGTTAAGTCTTAGTCTTAAAGAGTCGCCCCATGCAAGTCGGCTAGCTGTAATGTCTTAGCAAATAATATCTAAAACAAAAATTGCAAAAGCAATTCTAGGAAGTCATTAAAAATTAGCCAAAATTTACGAAAAAACGAAAATTAAAAAAATGCACAATTTAAGGGGTGTTTTTAAGTTTTTGACAAGTTATTCAGTTTTTGAAAAAAAAAGCCATTTCACCGGTGAAAAAAGCCAAAAAACAATGTTTTTTCAAAACAAACTTTTTTTCATGGGTAGCCAAAAAATCTTTATTTTTGACTTTTTTAAAAAGTTTAATAAGTCAAATATATTTAACATTATAATTGCACAAAAAAAATCTGTAAATAAAAAAAAACAGCCCCGGAAGTTCGGAGATGTTTTTAGTTACTTATCTAAATTTAGTTGATAACCACAATAAGCCTTTTTGGTAAACTCTTGTAGATTTTATGATTTTTACTCCGTCAGATGTTTTTATTGTTTTTTCTTTTACAGTAAAGTAACCTCTGTCTATATATTCTCGCATTGGAGTATTATCAGCTTTTAAGACTCCACTGTTTCTTAATATCTTTACTAAAGTTACATTACCGAATTTTAAGTCTAAAATTGCAGCAACCTGTGCAAATGATAAAGTAGTTTTACTTGTCATTGCAATATCACACATCTTTGCTTTAGGTTCTAATACTCTAACTTGGTTTTCAAGTATTTTTGTTTGCTTTTCAAGATGTTCTTTTTCTGCTCTGTCTTTGAGAGCTTGTTCCATAATTTTAAACAGTATTTCTGGATTTTCTTGTATCTGGTCTAAAATAGGACGTGAAATATACGTTCCATTTTTACGAATACTTGGTAGAACTTCGCTAGTAACCCAATGTTTAAATCTTTTTGCAGTAGGTAGATTACTTCTCAATAATAGAGAATAAAAACCAGATTCATTGATGACAACAGCTGTTTGTTTGCCTCTCGATGGGGTGGTGATTTGCCACCTCTTTTTATCTTCTTCATCCACATGATTTTTTAGAGCATTAACTGTATCTTTGTAGCCTAAATTTTTAGCTATGTCTTTTCCAACCAGCCATGGTTCACCATTAATTTCTATTCCTCGAATAGTTCCAAATTTTTCGTTTGAAAACTCCTTTAGTTCTTTATTCATTTTTTCCTCCGTAATCATATCCAGCCTCTTTGACTGGCTGTTTCATCATTTGTAGCATTGCAATAGATTTCTTCTATCATTTTTTTTGCTACATTTGCAGTTCTTGTAAGAACTCCATCGTCAGCTGCTGGAGCATGTTCAATGCTTAGCATTACCAGCAGTGCCCTTACGTCGATTAGTTGGTCAAGTAGTCTTTGTGCATCCTTGACTTCAAGCGTTTTGTTACAGAGATTTGTGGTCATAATTTTTGACCTCCTTTGTGTTGGTATTCAGTTTTTTAAAATAAAAAAACCGTAAAAAGTCCTACCACCCACAAAGAGGCCGGGGCATCACTGCTTACCGGGGCTTTCTACGGCTATAAATACATAGTCGGAATAAACCACAATACACTTTAAATAAAAGTGAAAAGGCATAAAAATAGACACTTTTTGCGGTGTGTCCAGCCGCTTTGTGTTGGTTCTTAAATACTACCACATGACCACAAATCTTGCAATATTTAACTGCAAATAATCGTCGTTTAACTAGGTAATTTGATAATATCACAAGTGATTTTTATTCAGCCGACGCTGTTAGAAGTGAAAAAAAAATAAAGCCCCGGAAGTTCGGGGCTTGGTTTGTTAATGAGTTGCATAAGTATAGGAATCTGGAAAATTTTTTTCAAAAAGTTTTTTATTTGCTAAATATTCCGTAAAATCTTTTTCTATATCGCCTATAGCAGGTTTAATAACTTTTGCTTTTAGAGTTTGCTTATCTATAACAATAACACCTGTAGGAGATTTTTGATAATTTTCAATACCAAAAATATATGAATATTCTATATTATTTTTATTTTCATTGTTTTTTATGAAACGTCTATAAAAAGAACTCATCGTTTTATTTCCTCCTGCCAATTATATTTTTTATTTGCAAACTCATGTGCTTTCTCATAATAATAACCCTTTGTTCTCATAATTGTCAACTCTTCCAACTCGTGATTTAAAAGAAGTATATCCAAATCTGTAAAGTTTCCATTTTCTAATCTTTGCCACGCAAGAGCAATTTGAATATCTTCTCCAAATCTTTCATGTCTACCATCAAAAAAATCGTGTTCTTCTATAAAAACATGCTCTCGTATTTCTTTTATTTGAGTTTCTGAAAATCCTGTGTTTTTAGCAATTTGCTTAATATCACTTTGTGATTTTCTATTTCTAATCGCTTCGTAATATTTTTTTGCATGTTCTTCTTGTTCTTCATAAGATTTATCTAATATTCCTCCTGAACTACCCCCAGATTGTATTCCTAATTTCCCCTTTACCTTCTCAATCTCCCCCTGCACACCATAAGCGACAGCACGCCTTTTCATACTTGGTAATTCGTCCCACCAAGTATCGCTATCTATCGGATAAGTGCCAAATCCTTTTGCTCTGTGTTTTTCAATTCCATCAGGAATATTTGTAATAGGCTCTTCTTCTAGTTCTGCTGGATCATAAATTGCCCTTACTGTAGTTCTGCAAGAAAAGTGTAGTGGTGGCCAATATCGTTCCCAAAACTCATCCCCATAAGGTCGCCTTACTGGTGGCTGTGTTAAACTTCTACAAAGTTCTGTCTGTCGGCTATCTCCAATTCCCACAAGTTCCAAAGCAAGAGGTTTTACATTTTCAAATCCGATTGCCCGTCCTGTATTGTATGCAGTTTGTACATTTGTTCTGTAAACATTTTCCCAATACCAACCGCCACCTTTACCAGCAAGTCCAAGTTCTCCTAATAATTCTGTGTCAGTTTTTTTAAGAAACTCAGTTAAAGTTCCACCTTCAGCAATACTTTTTTCTAACAAAGATTTTGCTTTTTTAAGTGAATCACCATCATTTAATCGAGCAACAGTAAAAGCCCTGAACCTTGCTTTATCAGAAAGCTTGTAATATTCTTCTGCACTCATTGGCAATCTTTTTTGCATGTATTCAAGAGCTTCTTCAAAAGGTAATTCTTCAATATCCTCAATATCAATTGAATCATCAAACTTTGCAGATTTCTGTTTTTTCTGTAAAGAGTGATCTATTCCAAGTAAAAGAGATTTAATAAAAAGACTTGCAGTCGCATTTACAGCTTTTATGTCAGCTGGCAAAACTTTTAAAGTTGATAAAATTCCGGGGCTTTTTTCTTCTAGTCGTAAAGCCCCTTTTATTCGTTGAATAATACTTTTTGCAACAACTTGATGAGCCAGTTTTGAAAGCTCATCAAGCTTTCTTGTTTTTTTAATTTCTTCTTGAAGCTTAGGACTTAATTTTTCAATTATTTCATCTGAAAAAAAAAATCGTCGCTAAAGCCAAAACTTTCAGCTTGTTTTACAAAAACATCATCTTTATTTTTTGGCTTTGGAATTTTAATCTTGTCATAAAGCGCAGTTTTAGAAACTTCAATTCCTCTGTCGATTGCTTCTCTGATGACATCCCAGCTAGCAACATCTGTAGAATCAATATCGTAACTTGGAATTTTTCTTCCAGGAAAGTTAAGCCTACAAAAAGCATTAACTAATTGCTGGTCTGTCTGTTGCAACAAATAAGCATCTTTTACAACAATGCTAGAGAATGTTCCTGTATGAGTATCAGCTTGCGCTCTTGTTCCATACTGAGTTTGATTTGTTGCAAGGCTTTGCCCTGTAATTGCATAAGCAATTTCAGCGTTACAAGTATCAACTAAAGTATTAAAGTCTTTGATATTTGAATCAATTACTTTTAAGTCTTTAATGTTTCCTAACGCTCCAGAACTTCCAGATTCCCACTCACGCAAGGCAAAAGTTAAAGCCTCTGCTCGTTTTTTAGATTCTTCTTCTCCTCGAGCTTCAAAGATTGCAAGTATTGTAGGCACACCAATTTTTTGAGCTGCAAAAATCCAAGCATCCATACCCATGTTTTTGAACTTCCAAGGCCAATATGCTTTTCTTAAAACCGGAGTTCCCCAGCGGTCGCCGTTTCCTGTATCGTTTCTGTGAATTAAAAATTTGTTTGGATTATCCAAAGGGATACTTTGAGCTGTAATAATAGGAGTCATATAAGACATCAAAGAACCACTTGCAGGAAAAGACAAAGCAGTTCTAGGAATTGGAACAAAAGCAGTAGGCACTAACAATCCGTTTTTTCGCTCCCAAAGAATTTCTGTTGCAGAAATACCAAAACCTACAGCATTTAACAAAATGTTATTAAGATTAAAAAATGTGTTAAATGTTAAATTCTCTTTTACAGCTTCATCAACTTGTTTATCGCCACCTTCAGTAAAAGAACCTTCCAAAAGTTGCACCTTATCTTTTCTTAATTCAATCAAAGAACCAACTCTTGCATCATCCAACATTCTTTCAAAAACTTCTTGACTTTCGCCTACATTATGAAGCCATTGATCAGTATCATTCATGTATGAAGTTATACTTCTGAAACCTGAAATATCTATAACTCTAGTTGTAATTTTATCCCTTGCCATTTATATTGCTCCTTAACTTTACTATATCAGAGCAAAAAAAATGAGTGGCAATTCTACCACTCACTAAATTTTATCTAAACCAACTGAAAGGCTGTTTTCTCGTTTTTTTTGGCACACTTTGAAAGATAGGCGGTGCTGATGCAACGCATTCATGTACAGCATAACAAGCCAAAACCGCAGACAAAGCGCCGTCTCCGTGTCGTTTTGTTCCGTCTCTGTCTTTTAGCCGAATATCAGGAATATATGGATTTCCGTTTTTTAACACAACTATTCCAAAGTCGGCAAGAATAGTTTCATCCTTCGGCAGTGTAAAATCTTCAGTTTCAATTAAAGCTCTTAATTTTGAAAACCAAGTAGCATACCAGCTTGCAGTTTCCATAATTGGTTCTACAGCTCCTGGAAACTCTAAGGATAAAGTTTCTGCAATCTGTTGTCCGTTTCCTCTAGCATCTATTGCCATACCACCAAGAACACCGCTTTCATGTGCTATTTGTAAAATCATTCTACCTGTGTTTTCTTGTTCCTCAAAAGGGCAGTTTTTAACTTCTAAAATTGCTCTAACTTCGCATACTGTTCCAAGTTGTTCAAGTATCCAGTAAACAGTTAAGTCGCCACTTCTTGCAAAGTCCTCACCGATAAAAACTTTACCCTTGCAACCTCTAATAATTTGAGCAAGTTCTGTATAAAACATTTTTTCAACAGTTTTTCTTTTGTGTTCTGCTGATTTTTGCAAAAATCCATTTGGAAAATTCCAGCGTATAATTTGACAGTTTTCTCTAATGCAGGAATCTAACATTCCACGATTAAAATATTTGCCAGTACCACTTGCGGGAATTACATCTAATTCTTCTGAAGCATTATCCTTGTAAATATTTCTGATTTTACCGACCCATTCTGTTTCGGCTTCTTTTGACCATTCCCAGCCATTGACAAGACAAATTCTTTTATAAAGTCCTGCATCAACTGCCTCATTAAAAGTAGTTCTGTGTAAAGACCAAGTATTATCTCTACCTTCACGCACAGCTTTTACTAATTGATTAAACGGATTATCCTCTCCATTGTGAGTAGAAATAACAACTAATTGACCGCCCCAAATTAAAAGCGCTTGAGCTGCCTTTAGCACCTCTTCAAAGTTTTTACAGAATGCACCCTCATCAAGAACTACTCGTCCTTTTTTAGAACGCAAAGCATAAGCTTCAGATGGCAAACCTACAATTTCAGCTCCTGAAGCAAATTTAATTCTGTAAATTAAAATATCCTTGTTTTCATCATCCAGAATATAATCTTCCATGATTTCAGAACAGGCAGACTGTAAAGCCATTGCCCAAAAAGCGCAGTCTAAAATAAACTGCTTTGTCATGTCTTTGTTGTAAGAAAGATAATATGTATTTTGCCAGCCATTTTGTTGACTGGCGTATAAAACAGAATCAAGAGCTTCTGCATAGGATAATCCTATTCGTCGGCTCTTTTCTGATATTTTCTGTGGACTTTTATCTTCTAGCCATCTTTTTTGATAATCAAGTAAAATTTCAAGTTTGTTACTCATCAGATACCTTTATCCCCAAAAGCCTTGCCTTGATAAGTTCCATATTTTCGTCGGAGATACCAGCCTTTTTACCTTCAGTTTCTACAACTTCAGCAGCAGCAAAAAGACCTTTTTTAAAGCCTCTCTCATATTCAAGTTTTACTTTTGCGATTTGAACTTGACTCAATGTATTCTTGTGAATTGCAGCAATCAAGTCATTTAGCTTCATCTCATCAAGGTCTTCTGCATCCACATCTTTTACAGCAGATAAAAGTTTTACTTGTAAAAGCTGAGAAGTTGTTTCAGCTAAGTCAAGCCCAGATTCACTCTTTAATTCCTTGACTATGTTAGTAGCTTCCATTGTAGCTTCTTTATATGCTTTCATCTGTCCTGCATAATCAACTAAAGCTCTACCAACACCAGATTTAGAAACATCGTATCCCTCAGCTTTGAGAGTTTCTGCAATTTCTCTTTGTGAAAGATTTTGTTTGTAAAACATTTCAACTATGCGGTCAACCAATCCTTGTAGTTCAACTTTGTTTCTTCTAGGCATCAGACTTCTCCTGTTTTTTTTCTAGCCTTGCAAGACAATCTTTGATGAACGATAAAGAGGTTTCTATCTTTGCCATAAATCCAGCAGTCTCTTTTTGGATTCCGTGAATTTCTTTATCGTGTAACTCAATATCTCTGTCATGTTCTGCTACTTTCTGTTCAACATTTTGGAGGCGGCGAGAAGTATCGCCTTTGTCTATTCCAAGTTTAATAAAAACAGTAACAAAGCCAATAATTGTCATTATTGCTCCGATACCTGCTATAAATTCAATTTGCATTTGCCACCTCCAAAAAATTATTTGATTATTGTAAAAATTGCAGAGCTAACAGCTACCACAAAACTAACCCCAGCCGTTACTTTCCAAAACTTCACTTCTTTTTGAAGCTTTATCGATAATTTCTGTAATTGCTGATATTCCTCTGTATATTTCTGTAATGTTTGATTCAGACTGTTCTTGCTCTGTTGTAATTCTATCAGTTGACAGTCTGATTTCTCCAATGCTAGTAATGCCTTGTTCAATTTCTGTTCTAGCTGTATTGACCTGTTCTTCAGCTCGATTGATTCCTTGCTGATAGTTTGACGCGACATCTGCAACATCTGTAATGATGTTCTCATCGAGGTTAAGTGTTGCTTCATCAATGACACTTCCTCTGCCGTGAACACAACCTCGGATGAATCCGCAGAAAAACACAATGACGAAACACAAAACAATAATAAGAACACTAAAAATTGTTTTCTTAGAAATTTCAATCAAATTTTTCCTCCTTGATTAACTGTAACAATTCCTCATCAATGTTACTCTTAACACCTAGTTGTTTATCCAGCCATATAGACCGATAAATTGGCGTAAACGCTACCACAATGGCAGTAGCTAAAGCAATAATTTCCCAGGTTTGAAGTCCGAACTCTTGACCAGCAAACATTGGAAAAAAACCTCTAAGCAACATCAAAGCCACTAGTAGAACTACTGCTAGGATTATTGCCCATGAAGAAACTTTCTTCATCTTTCATTTTGCCCTCCCTATCAATATATTTAGCCACAAGATGCCCGTATTTAACGGCTCTTCCTTGCGGTTTTACCAAATTAAAAAAATCAGCACGAGTAAGAGGAATGTCATTCCCTTTAATTGTTGCGTACTCATCCCGATAATCACCCCATGGATCATCAATAATCAATCCTGAATCTTCATAACCAACAACAGCAACAACATGGTCAATTTCTCTGCCATTGTCTTTGAACTTTCCAGAAACAACAGCACTACCGCCTTTTTCAATGTTGCTGATAATCTGGTCAAGAGTTAGGCTAGATAAAAAAATGACACCTTTTTGTTTATAGCCTTGTTGATTTAGCCATCTGTTAGCCCCAAGAGCTAAACATTCGTGCCATTCATTTGGTGGATATATTCCTGCTGGATCTAGTTGTTTCCATTTGCCTTCCACAACTTTATCAGTCATAATGAATCGCAAAAGTTCATCTTCTGGCTGTTTGCCATTACTAGCCATTTTATCAACAGGCCAACCTGCTGCAGAAAGTGCCAGGATAATTGATGTAACATTGCAACTAGATGCAGGTCTAATCTTATTGTTTCTTTGAGTGTAATAAGATTTTCCTTTGGAATTATTTTTGTACATTACAAACCTCCATAAAAATCATACAAAAAACAAAAAGCCAAAAAGCAATTATAAAAACGCTTTTTGGCTTAATAACTTACATTGAAAAAGATTCAATCCTTTTCTTAACATGCTCGGCTTTGTCTTTTTGCTCACTCATAAGCATTTCCACCAATGCAGCTTGAATGCTATCTGGCGCATCATGCCCCGAACCTTTGTGTCGTTCAATTTCTCTACGCACTTCTTCTTTTGAGTTGATATAATCTTCCCATCTGCGTTGAGCTCGTTTGAAAAAGTATGAAGCTGCGGCATCATCTTTATCTTCCTTTGCATCTTCTGCCCATTCAATGAACATTCCAGCATCTTTTAAGTCGTCTTTTTCAAGACAAAGTTTATGTTTTAATCCTTTCATCTGTTACTCCTATCTGAAAGTAGTTAGGGATGAATACAAGTCATCTAGCGCATCTCCATCAATGGCAAAACTTCCAATCATTGGAAGATTAAGCTCAAATTTCCCTTTGGTGCCTAATGCTTGTCTTAATTCTAAGATAGCCTCTTCATCTAGTTTTCCATCAACAATTAAATTTGTCATAGTTAATAATGGATTGTTAACATCTGATAATTTATCAATGTTGTTTAAAATTCTTCTAGCAAGAACTGCTACCACAGCTCGTTTCCCTTCGCCTGGTATCTTTTGGATAATGCTTTTTTCTATCCAAGATTCTAGCCCTGTTTTTGCATCAGCTAATAAAACCATTCTTTCTCCTGTTTATTAGATGCCCCGAAAACTTCGAGGCATCTAAATTAACTAACTACTTAAGCTGCTGCTGCAGGTGTTGTAGTTGTAGTAGTGGTTGTTGCTGTTGCAGGTTGTGCAGCAGGACAAATTGCATCCAAAGGCATTACAAGTTTGCCAGGAACAAATGTTCCGTTGACATAACACATAATATCTTTTTTTGTGCATTCGATTTTTGAATCCAAGAAAGCAAGGTTGTCTGTAACTCGTTGATTGATTACAGCTTGATTTGCTGCAATGTTAGCAAGTTCTCTGTTTGTTGCTTCCATTTTGCCATCAAAATACTTGTAAACTTCAAGCATTTTTCCATCGTTTCTTTGGTCAGATAAGAGCATGTCCCTTTCACTTTGTAATCGAGAGATTGTCTGTTCTTGCTGAAGTTCAAAACGATTAACTGCTGTGTTTTCGCTACAATTATTATTGCAGTTGCAACCCCCATTGTTTGTGTAAGCATTTCCTGGAATCATGCCTCCACCCAAAAGCATTTGAGCAAGTTGCCCAATGCCACCAATGTAACCACCAATAGAACCAACTCTATCAGCAGCGGTAAATGTTACTGGCATATATGGCCTCCTTTGTCTGTGATTCAGACAAATTAAACCTAAGCTGAGTAAAGTTAAAATAAATGTTCATAAATGAAAATAAAAGGCTATTATTTAAGATTGATTAGTTTGATACATTCTGCAATAAAAATATGTTTGTTTGTAAAGCCATTTCTTAGCATGGCTCTTTCTATTCTTTGACTGATACAAGAAGCTGAAACTTTTTCTTCATAAGCAATTTCTTTTTGTGTTTTTCCTTGTGCCAGAAGTTCCAATGTTTTAAGTTCAACATTAGATAAAGCCATTTTAACAACTATTGGATAATTTCCTCGAACTTGTGTCATCTGTTAATTCTCCTATGATTATGAAAATTAACATAAATATTGGCACTAAAAACGACTTGAAAAAACATGCTTTATTTATACCCCCCCCACCTAGCGAAATAGTAGGAATTAGTACACCTTTGATTTTTCCTAAAATTGTAACTGTAGTTAAGGGCATTAAATTTGCAGTAGCAAAAGCAAATCCTGTTGCTGTTAAAAATAATCTAGAGACAAGTTCTGTTCCAGCAATTTGTACGCAATACAGTCCATCACCTTGCCATCCTGTTTCTTCGTAAAAGACAACATCTCCACAATTGAGTTCTTCTTGATTTTCATTAATTTTTAACATTTTCATAAAAAAAATATAATTTATGAAAAATGTTTTTGCAAAAAAAAGTAAAAAATTTTATAAAAAAATAAAAAAGTTATTGACAAAAATATAAAGGAATGATATATTATAAACATACAGAGCGTATGCTTTGTGAAATCTTAATAAAGGGGGTATGCTTTTATGAAATCGGCTACAAAAAAAACCCTGAGAAAAGTTTTACGGGAACTTCTCAGGGCTGTATCCGAAATCCTAATAGGTGTGATAGTTTACTTAATTTGTAAACATCTTTAATAACACCTAACGGGAACAGGTCAATTCCTTATACACCACTAAGGATTGACCTTGTTAATAAAAGTATACTCCCAAGGGAGCGAATATGTCAACAGAAAAAAAACAACTTGCAAAACTTATTTTATCAACTTTGTTAAAGGGAATAATTATTGGTGTTATTGTTTTTTTAATTATTAAATTTGTGGGGTGATCTAATGCCAAGACCTGCTGGAAGTAAAAACAAAAAACCTGCTGAGGGCAGAAAAACAATTTATACAAATCTTTGTATCTCAGCATTACCAGAAGAAGCCGAGCAACTAAAAGCCCTTGCCGAGCAATCAGGTAAAACTCTTAGTCGCTTTTTAGTTGAACTTGCTTTATCTCTAAAACAAAACTAAAACAAAACAGCCCCGAACTTACGGGGCTTTCTTTTTAAGTAACATTTGTTACCTAGCAACGGGAAATTTTTTTCCATTGGTAGGTAAACATTGTTACCTACACTCTAATCAATGTGTAATAGACTCTACCGACAATTTCTATTTCATCAGTTTTACAAGTCCAAGTAGGATAGATTTTATTGTCATTCATTATTTGGTAGCCATCTGGAAGTAAAATTAATCTTTTAACACAAGGAAAGTTTTGAGCCAAATAAACATATAGTCCATCCCCTTGCCAACCATCCACACCGCAAACAACTACATCACCATCTTTTACTGTTGGAGCCATGCTATCTCCAGAAACTCTTAGTGCTTTTAAATCTGGAAAATCTTGCGAACCTGGAATAGATAACAGCTTGTCTTTTTCATCAGCTGTTAGCAAATTCTCTAAAAACGGAATTATCCTTTCTTGTACATTTGCTGGAATGCTCGGTTGCTCTATTTTTGGAACACCTTCTCCAGATAAAAAATATTCTGGATTTAAGCCTTTTCTTTGCAATCTATCAATTAGTAATTTTGGCTTTTCAATTTCTCCTTTTTCGAATTTTTTTAAATACCCATTTGAAATTTCTATTTCTTTTTCTATTTGAGCCAGTTTTAGATTAAAAAATTCTAATAATCTATTTATTATTTCTTGATTATTCATATTAACACCTTAAAATTCGATTATTTTATTTAATTAAATTAGATTTCTCTATTGACATATCTGAATTTTCTAATATAATTAAATATGTAAGCAACATTTGTTGCTTATCAACGGAAAATATTTTCCATTGGTTAGCAACAAATGTTGCTTGTAATTATGCCAAAAGAGTCGGCTTTTGGCAATTAAACTATCGGCAAAGGAGGTTTTTTTATTGAGAAAAATTAACGAGTGGGCATTGAATCCCACTCCAGCAGAGTCTGCTTGGATTAAATACAAATTAGAACTAACTGGAACAACTGCTAAATATCTAGCCACAAAGCTAAGTATAGACTGTCGTTCTGTTTACAATGTAATTGGGGGACATAGACACAGCAGAAAAATTGAACAAGAGATAGCCAAAGTATGTGGCTATCCGTCATGGAATGACATGCTTCGTAGTTTACGGGGCGAAAATGTAGCATAAGGAGATGCGATGCAAATCTTTAAGAATGGGAGAAAACCTCCCTTTATGGAAAGTGAGTTTTTGGATTTAACAACAGAAAAAATTTGCTTTGCTGTAAACAACTTAAATTTGTTTGGCTTACAAGCAATGGCAACTTACGGAATGTTAATCCTTTCACTTTTCAAAAGTCCTGCAGAAATCTGTTGGGATATAGAATCTTTGGAGGCAAAGGAAATGAATGATTTTGATATTTTACAAGGAATAAAAGGAACTGTTCATTATCAGCGTCCTGGAGATTATGTCGGAAGTGGGAAAGCCAGTCTTAGCGGTGACAGATACGACCCAGTCATCGCTAAGCTTATGGCTTTAGTCTCTGATTATCTTAGAACAGACATCAGTGATACAAAAGTGATTTATTTGCAAGCTAAATTCAAACAAATCTTGAAAGAATTTTATCACAAAAACTGTAAATCTGCAACTCAAGAGGAGGAAGATAAAAATGCTTAATACAACTGAAAAAAAACTTTCATACACAAAAAGAATGCTAGTTAAATTCAGAAATGATTTAGATTTGTACATCTTCTGGCGCAATGTTTACAACAATCTAAAAGGATGTGACAAGTGAAAACTTTACGTCCTCATAACATATTGGTTGGAGATGAAGTAATAAATGACTTTGGTTATATCAAAGTTAAAGTTGCAGAGCCAAATGTTTGGAAGTTCAAACATAGACTTGTTTGGGAACAAGCTCATGGAGAAATTCCACAAGGCTCTGTGGTTTGCTTCAAAGATGGAAATAAAACAAATTGCGAACTTGACAATTTGATTTTATTAACAAAAGGCGAACGCGCCGTTATTAACAAATACTTTGGCAATTATAAAGGTGAACTCACACTCACTGGAATTGCCTTAGGTAAACTTAAAAGCATTGTTTCAAAGAAACAATCTAAATAAACAAGCCTAGTAAGGCAAAGGAGATTTTATGAAAATTAAAAAGATTGCTGACATGGAAGAAGCATTGGCTAAAATTGCAGAATTAGATACTGCAATTGCTCAAGTTGATTTGATTGCAGAAGAAGCAATCAACAAGGCACGTTCTGAAGCTGACGCTGCATCCAGAGATTTAATCGAAGAACGCTCACAACTTATTATTGCTATGAGAACATTCTCTGACTCACACAGAGAAGAAATCTTTGACGGCAAAAAATCCCGCGACTTTGTAAACGGAACAATCGGCTATCGCCAACTTCCAGACAAAGTAGAAGTTACAGCAGAAACAGCTCAACTTCTATGTGATGCAGGTTTTGAACACTGCGTAAAAGTGAAAAAGGAGCCAGTAAAGGCTGCTTTGAAGAATTTCAGCAAGGACCAACTCGAGAAGTTCCAAATCAACCTTATTCCTGGCGAAGAATCATTCTACGCAAAAGCTTCAGAAAAGACAATCCCCAAACCAGCTGCTTAATTTCAGTCGTCTCTGGATGTAACGATTGAACCTGCCACCCGGTCAGGTAATACCGGGCAAATCTACTTTTTAGGAGTTGAAAATGGAACTAAGAATTGCTGACTGGGAACTTGCAGTTCAAACATGGGATTTTGACGAGGCTGTACAAAGAACAATACCTAAGGTATCTCGCTGGGTAGATGCTTCTATTGATTTGTACAGAGAATTGTATCTTGCTCGCGACGCTCTTTCTCGTAAAGGAGGCGACCGAATGCGCGAAGGTCAGTATCAAAGAACTTGGTCTGATTATTGTAACGCGATTGGTTACACTCGCCAAACAGTCAACGCAAAGTTAAAAAACTTTGTTCCTGCTGAATTGTCAGAAACAGGAAAAGACTGTTTCAAAATTGAAGCAACTTTATCAAAAGAAGATAGAGATGCAATCTCAGCTGGAAAAGTTAGTCAATTCCGTTTAACCGGGCAACGCCCAGACAACTGGACTGATGAAGACGAAGCATATTTGCGTCGTCTTTCAGCAGAAGAAAGCGCTGCATCCACAGCAAGAGAACTTGCAGTAAACATCTTAAAGTACAAGAAACAACACAAACCAAGTAGGGATTATTTTACAGAAATGCTTTCTCGCGATCATGTAAAAGAACTCTCTCGATTCAAAATTGAAGACAGAAAATTGAGAACAGCACAGCAAAACGCTGCTGATTCTTTAGCAGGTTTCTTGTACTCAATAGACGATCTAAACGAACGAGCAAAAGCCGCTGCAAACCTTGTTATCAGATTAAAGGACATAATCAATGATAGCATCGAAGAAGCCGTTATGCAACAAGCAGAAGACTTTGACGACGATATCGAAGATGCAGATTTTGAGGTCCAGGAGTAATTTATGTCAGTAGCCGACAGATTTCTTTCTAATAGTTCAAAACTTTCTCTTAAACGTGCTGTTTATGACGCATGGCTTCGTAGACCTGCTGGAAGAGGAAAAAAACTTGCAGAAAAAGAAATCGCTACACAGTTCAACATCTCGCCACGAACAGTTGCCAGGTACATCAAAGAACTTTCAACCTATGGCGAAGGTGGAGCACCAAAAACTGGCACACAAGGTCGCACAATTTACGCCTGGGATGAAGAAGCCTTAGCCTTTCTTCGCAGTTTTTACTTGCAAAGTTTAAGACAAGTAGGCGGAGGAACTGCAAGAAATGCTTATCGCTGGACAAAAAAAGAAGCCGAAATTCAAGGCTGGAGAATCGGTTCTGAAGCAAGTGCATACAAATACATTGCAAACTTGAGCCCTGCGCTTACAGATTATGCAACAGGTGGAACACTTGCCCTCGACAATAAATTTTGGATTCTTCGCGACTTGTCTTTACTTCGTCCATTCCAAGTGGTTGTTGGCGACCAGCACAGATTCGACTTCTGGTGTAAAGACGATAACGGAACATATTTTAGGCCAGAATGTTATTTATGGTTAGATATGAGAACTCGTCTTGTTTATGGCTTGGCTTTTGACAGACACTATTCAAGTTCAACAGTTATTAGAGCTTTACGCTTAGGAGTTGAAACTTTTGGTCGTTTTGAATCAACCTACAACGATAACGGAACCAGCGAAAAATCAGCATGGTCTGATTTAGTTGTAGAACAACTTCAAACTTACGGAATGCGCTTTGGTGCTGACATTGCAGATTTGTACAAAGATGAAGAATCTGGAATGTACATGGTAAGAGATGATTCTGGAGATGTTGTAGGATACGCAGAAAATCAAGTTGATTGGCACAAGAAAAATAGGCGTATTTTTGCAAAAGTAAAAAATGCAAAAACAAAGCCTATTGAACGATTCTTTTCTAGCCTTGAACAAATGCTCCGAGATATGCTTTTACCGGGATTTGTAAAAGAATTATCTTTAACAGTTCCTGAAGAGGAAGAAGCTCGCCGCCGTTTAGAGTGGCAAAAGGCAAAAGGATACATTCTTACATATCAAGAATTTATCCAATGCGTAGCTCGTGCCATTGATACATACAACAACAGAACGCACTCTTCTTTGAAACGCTCTCCTGTAGAAGAATTGGAACTTGCAAAAAGAAATGGTTTTCAGCAAACATTTTTGAATCCTGCTGATATCGAATATTTGTTTTTTAATCGCTCTTATGCAGTGGTTAATGGCGATAGAGTTAGGCTTAATGGAATGTTCTTTGCTTCATCACCTCTCACACAGGAAATGGTGTTGCAAAATCGCGGTTCCTTGGTAAATCTTAACAAAAAAAGAGTTGAACTTCGCTACAATCCAGATAATTTGGATGCAGGAGTTTACGCTATTGACCCACGCAATGGAGAACCAATAAGACTTCATAAAATTGAAGCAATAGATATGTTTGACCAGGAAGGCTTCAAGAAAGAAATTGCTCTTAAAAAACAACAGATAAAAGCAACTACATCTGCCTTTCACAGTCTTACATCTAACACAAAACTGCTAATAGATACAGCTAAAACAAAGCCATATCTAGAAGCAGACGACATGGCAGCAGGATTGCCGTCCTACACCATGCCAGTAGATTCACCAGCACCAAATGTTGAGGAATCTACAGAGATTATCACCGACAAACTTCGTTCTGAAGTCAAAACAAAACCTGCCTTAAAGAAAGTATACACTAATGAAAGAGATAGGTATACAGCACTGTTAAAAGCTCAGCTTAATGGTGCCAAAATTTCTGACAATGACCAGGAGTTTATGCTTCAGTACGAAGAAAAAATGGACGACGACGACCTAATGTATATTAGCACAATCGTCCGAGAAAACACACAAACACAAGGAGCAAACAATGAGTGTTAATTTAACTTCAGTATTAAAAGCAAACGGACTTTCCATGAAACAAGCTGCAGAAATCTGCGGTGTTGATAAATCTTTAATTGTAAAAGTTGTAGGTCAAAATTACCACAACTGGCAACAGAAAGAAAAAGAATTGATTAGCGCAATCCAAGAAGCTGGTTATCACAAAACCGGAGATGATTTGCTAACTATCAATACAGATATTTTAGTCAAAACATCTAATGTAAGCCGATTTTTTGACCTTGCCGACGATTTAGCCAATCCTGATTCTTCGCTTTCATCTTCTCTTGGAATGGCAATTGGAACAGCCGAACGAGGAAAAACTCACGCAGCAAAACATTACTGCAGAAGAAACGAAAATGCAGTTTACACACTATATGTAGACGGATTTTCACGCGTACAACTTCTAAGAAATATCTGTGCAGAACTTGTAGGCAGTCGCCCATATTCATTTGGGTCCTGCGTCTCAATTATTCAAGAAGTAAGTCGAGTAAATCGCCGGCTTATCATCATTGACGAAGCCGACAAATGCCCTTTATCAATTCTTGAAATGCTCCGAGGCCTTAATGAATCATGCGAAATCCCTATTTTATTAGTTGGAGAGGAAGCCTTAAAAGGCAAAGTGGATGCAGTTCCACGCTTACGCTCACGCATCAGAAAACCTATCTGCGTATTTGAGTCATTATCTATTTCTGATGTATCCGTTTACTACTCAGCAGCCGCAGGATTAAGCCTAGATCAACCACTTATTGAAAACTTATATCGCCGTGCAAGAGGTGGTTTCAGAACTTTAACCAATGACAGTTTGGCACTTGCTAAGATTGCCCGTTCTTCTGGTCTTAATACAATTACACCAGCAATGCTTGACCAATTAGCATAAGGAGTTATCAATGGAATATTCAACAAAAAATCGGTTAATTTCAATGATTCATGCCCAAAAAAATCAAGCAGGATTAAACGATAACGAATACAGAGCTTTATTGTCTGGAACTGCATCAGGTAAAGAATCTTGCAAAAATATGAACACAAAAGAGCTTTTTAATGTGTTTAATGCAATGAACGCTTTGCTTATAAAACAAGGCTCAAAACCATTTGTATTTGTAAGTCGTCCTGGTTATGCAACGCTTAAAGATGCAGTTCTTGCTCGTGCAGAAAACATTCTCGGAGAAGATTACAAATCTAGATTAGACGGCTTTCTTGCACGAATGAAAAAGCCATCACTCAAAGACTGTTCAGACAAAGATTTGCGACAAATTATGGGATTTCTATCAACTTTGGAACGCACTAACAAGGGATAAAAATGCAAGGTTTATTTGACTTTAGAGATGATCCATGCTGTGCACCATTAACAGAACAGCAAAGAATTAACGCAGCAAAAGATGTTATAAAACAGGCTAAATATGGCGTAAAATACGCTTATACAATGTCTGAAGTAGCAGGGATTCTTCACTGGAGTTATGACCAAATTTTTGATGCAATACACTTTTTCAAGCTGGATGCCTTTCAAATATTATCTTTAGTTAGAGTTCCTTGGTGGAGTTTTGCAGAATATTTGATTGATCCAGCTGAAGATGTAGACGATTTGTTTCAAAAATATCTAGATAAAATACCAAGGAAAAAACTATAATGAGTTTGGAAAAATTAGAGATAAATAACGACAATATAGACGATATTAGAGCACAATTCAATGTAGAATATGACTTTGATTTGTTGCCAGAACTACCAGAATTATTGTCTCTAGCTGATTTGTGTTTGGTGTTCAATATTTCAATGCCATCAGCTCAAAAACTCATTGAAACCGGTGTTTTTTCGCCAATAAACATACCAGGAGAAGCTATTTGTTTCCCAAAATCAGAGATTTTAGACTTTATTTTTGCTAATTTTTTGGTAAATAAACCAATTTTACCAGACCAAAATCAAGAAGCAAATTTAGAAGAAAATAATCCTGAAATTGACTAAAAACAGGGCAAAAAAAAGGCAATCTAGGATAAAAAAATGTCCCAGATTGCCCCAAATAGCCCTAAATAGCCCCACATAAAAAAGTCATTTTTTATTATAATTTTGTGTCAATTTTTTTTCCGACTGATATTTGTTCCAGATGGATACTTAATCGGACAAATTTACAAAATAGGATTTCCTTCAATAATAATGCAATCCATCGGTTCAATTATGGTTTACGGAATGAATCATATTTTAATGAGTTTTACTTCAACTGCAACTGCTGTTTTTGGAGTTTACTTCAAATTACAAAGTTTTATCTTTATGCCAGTTTTTGGATTAAACAACGGAATGTTACCAATTATGGCATATAATTATGGAGCAAAGAAAAAATCTCGTCTTATAAAAACAATGAAACTTGGAATGATTTACGCAATTTGTTTAATGATGTTGGGCTTTGCTCTATTTCAACTTTTACCAAAACAACTTCTAGGAATTTTTGATGCTTCAGAAACAATGCTAAGTATCGGAATTCCTGCGTTAAAAATCATCAGTATTCACTTTTTAATTGCAGGATTTAATATTATTGCACTTTCAACTTGTCAAGCACTTGGAAAGGCTGTATATTCTATGATAACATCTATTTGTAGACAATTAGTTGTTCTGTTACCAGCAGCATACATTTTATCAAAATTTGGGGATGTAAATTACATTTGGTGGTCTTTTCCTATTGCAGAAGTTGTAGCTTTAATCATAACCGCAGGATTTTTGATAAAAACTTATAAAGAAAATATAAAACCAATAAATGAAGGATAGTATAGAAAATAAAAGGATGATAAGGAGGAAATTTTCTATGAAAAAATTTTTAAAAGTTGGAATTCTTGTTGCTATGACATTGATTATTTTTACAACAGTGTCATGTCTTTCAACATTGAATGCAGTGGCTTCAAATGTTCTTGGAGGCTCTTCATCTTCTAGTAGCAAAAAATCTGCTTTCACAAATTCAGAAGCAGTTACTGCTATGAAAGATGCACTTAATGAAGGAATTAAAAGTGCTTCATCAAATTTATCCCAAAAGAACGGATACTTTGGGAATGCAGCTTTAAAAATTCTATTGCCACCAGAAGCTCAACCTATCATGAATGTTGTAAATAAAATTCCAGGTGGTCAAACTTTAATTGACGATGTTGTTTTAAGATTAAATCGAAGTGCAGAAGAATCAGCAAAAGATGTTACAAATATCTTTGCTCAAGCAATCAAAGAAATGACTGTTACAGATGGAATTAAAATTGTAACAGGAAAAAACAATGCTGCAACTGAATATCTAAGAGAAAAAACTTACAATAAATTACTAGACTTGTATAAACCAAAAGTTTCAGCAGCATTAAACAAACCACTTGTATTAAATGTATCTGCAAACAAAGCTTGGTCTACATTAACAACTTCTTATAACAAAGTTGGAGAAGTTCCAAACAAGGTTGCAAAACTTGCTGGAAAAAATGAACCTTTCCCTGAAGTTGAAGTAGATTTAGCAACTTACTCAACAAAAAAAGCCTTGGATGGTCTTTTTGTAAAAATTGCTGAAGAAGAAAAAAATATTAGAGCAAATCCTCTTGATTATGCTTCTAGTATGATTAAAAAAGTTTTTGGTGCTGTAAAAAGCGGAAATTATTAAACTGTAAATACTTTGTTAATTGATAAAAAAGCGTGGTAAAGTACCACGCTTTTTGCTTTTTAAACTATGTAAATTAGATTCTATGCATTGCTGTAAAAACTTTCTCGTTCATGATACTAATATTTACATTCATTTCAGAAGAAAGTTCATCCATCTTTGTACGAAGTTCATCAATAGAAATAGAAGAATCTTCTAAATCTACCATCATCATCATTACAAAGTTTCCAGATAAAATTGTCTGGCTAATATCAGCAATGTTAATATTATTTGCTGCAAGAATTGCACTAACTCTTGCAATAATTCCTTTTTGGTCAGAACCAACCACAGTAATAATTGCTTTCATAAAGTTATACTACACAAAACTTACAGCAAAATCAACTAGATAAGACTTTTAAGCCTTACATCTTATATTTAAATCCTAAAGATAATCCACCACCAAGGATATCCATCAAGATACTTGGATTAAGAGGAATAGACATATATGCATCTAAAGCACAGTTTTCGTTTATATCCCATACAAAACCTGTTCTGAGAGAAGAAGAAAATGCATCGTTCCATTTTGACTCTACAGTGGTTGTTTTTGAAGCAGGTGACACTGTCTTTGTACTTGTAAAAGAAGGCAAAGTACTTTCTAACCCTAAATTCATTGCAAATTTAGGATTAAATCTATATTGCATACCAAAAGCAATTTTTGAGTCAATATCTGTATCACTTACTACATCTACTTCAGGTTTTTCTTCTGGGGCTTCATCTTGATATGTATATCCATCGCTATTTTTAGTAAATTCAATATCAGCATTTACACGAGCACCGAGTTTTAAATTATCAGATGCTTGATATTCAAATCTATAGTATGAGTTAAATTCATTTGAAACATCTTTGTAATCTTCTCTAAAACCTACGTATGAAGTATCTGAAATTGTGGTTTTGCCAATTTCACCATTTGCACCAATAGCTGTTTCAAGTGTATAAGCTAATCCTGCTACAGAAAAGAAAGCATCTTTACTTCCCCATTCAATATCTGATGCTAATTTTATAGTTAAAGTATTAATATTATCTGCTTCATTTGTTGTCTCTAATATTTTAACTCCATCTGCATTATAGTTACAACTATATTCAGTAGAATCTTTGATATCAAGTCCTAATGTTGCCATAGGTCTTAAATTTACGTTTTCTACAGAAATTGAAAGACCTCCCCAAGTAAGATCAAAGGAATAAGTTGAATCATTGTTTTTAGATTCTGACATTAAATCACCTTTTTCTGTCATTTCTTCACTATTGTTATCGATATCAAAATATGTATCAAGTTTTAAAGCCATTCCAGAAAATCCCAAAAGAACATCAAAATAGTGATAACCAGAAACAGTCTTTTTTACAGAATCAGTATCTATATCAGCATCAGTATTGTCAGATTTATCTGTAGTAGAAGAAGACCATAAATCACCTTTATAGTATGCACCAAGATACAAAGCATCAAACTTTTTTGCAAAACCTAAATTTGCTTCGTCAAGTGAAATATTTGTCCAAGCAAAAAAGTTAGAAAAATCTACATCGTTATAATAACGAACATCCATAAAGTTGTCTGCATCATCTCTTAAAGTTTCTGCTGTAGCAGTAAAAGTATTTGAACTTTGAGCAAACACGAAAGTACTAGTAACTAGTACTAATAGTAGCAAAGCTACTATTTTAAAAGTTTTTTTCATTTAAAACTCCTATAAATTTATTTATAACTTTAAATAAGTTATAAAATTGTAATATCATAAAAAAACATTATCGTCTACAAAAACATAGAAAAAATCCAAACAAAAAAAAGTAATTTTTTTTAAGATTAGCAATTTTGGAGAAAATTTAGTTTTTACATATTTTTAGAATTAGATTCAATAGGTAGAATTAAAACAAAAAAACTGATACACTTTTACACATGAAAATAGCAGTTATTGGTTCTGGCGGCCGAGAACACGCCATTAGTTGGGCTTTGGCAAAAAGCGATAAAGTTGAACAAGTTATCTGTATTCCAGGAAACGGTGGAACAGCAAAAGAAGCAAAATGTACAAATATCAATCCATCTGATTGTGATTATGCAGAAGGATTAACAGGCATTGACGCAATGGTTCAAGTTTGTGCCTATGAAAAAGTTGATTTTGTTGTAGTTGGACCAGAAGATCCTCTTGCCTTGGGAATTTCTGAGCAATTATGGAATTGTGGTATTCCTGTAGTGGGACCAAAGGCAAAAGGTGCTGAATTAGAAGCAAGTAAAGATGTTGCAAAAACTTTTATGCAAAAATATGGTGTTGCTTGTGCAGAAAGTAAAACTTTTACAAATGCAAAAGAAGCTCACGATTATGTTGCACAAAAAGGTGCTCCAATCGTAATTAAAGCCGATGGTCTTGCAGCAGGTAAAGGCGTAGTTGTAGCCTTAACAGAACAAGATGCTCAAGATGCTATCACTTCATTTATGGAAGATGGAAAATTAGGTGAAGCAGGAAAATCCCTCGTAATAGAAGAATATCTTTCTGGTGTAGAAATTTCTATTTTGGCAGCAGTTAGTGTTGCACCAAATGATAAATGTGGCCAATCTTATGGCGATAATGTAACAATCGTTCCATTTGTAACAGCAAGAGACCACAAACGCCTTCTTGATGGAGCAAAAGGTCCAAACACTGGTGGAATGGGAGCAATCGCACCTGTTCAAGATGTAACTTCAGAACAATTAGATTTATTCAACAAAAACATTTTACAACCAACTCTTAAAGGTATGATAGAAGAAAAAATGGATTATCGTGGATTCATCTTCTTTGGAATTATGCTTACAAAAGACGGTCCAAAACTTCTTGAATACAATGTTCGTCTTGGGGATCCTGAAACCCAGGCTGTTCTTCCTTTAATGGATTTTGATTTTGCTGATATGTGTAAAGCAATTATCAATGGAACATTGAAAGATTTCGATTTTAAATGGAAGGATGGATTTTCTTGTGCTCCAGTTGCAGTTTCAGGAGGATATCCAGAAGAATACAAAAAAGGATATGAAATTTCAATTAATTCAGAAACTGTAGAAAAAACTGGAACAAAGATTTTTATTGCTGGTGGAAAAATTGAAAATGATAAACTTGTAACAAGTGGTGGAAGAGTTTTAGCAGCTAGCAGTTTTGGAAAAACTTTTGATGAAGCATGGCAAAATTCTTACAAAGCCTTAGAAGCAGTTTCTTTTACAGATATGTTTTACAGAAAAGATATTGGTCTCCCAGGAGCAGCTGAAAGTTTGTAATATTTTTAGATAAAATTCAACATACAACAAAAAGGCTGTCAAAAAATGTTTCGTCATGCTGAACTTGTTTCAGCATCTACAAAACATACATATAGAAAAGATTCCGAATCATCACATGCTACGCAAGTGGTTCGGAATGACTTTTCTTTTAAGACAGCCTTTTTCATTTTTATTTGATTATTTTTTGTTACGAATTTCAACTCTACGGATTTTTCCACTGTGAGTTTTTGGCAATTCATCAACAAATTCAATTAGCCGTGGAGTTTTGTAATTTGCAGTATTTTTTTTAGCAAAAAGTTTAATTTCTCTTGCTAAATCTCTGCATGGTTTAAAACCTTCTTTTACAACGATTGTTGCTTTTACAATTTGTCCTCGTCTATCATCTTTAATTCCAGTAACAGCACATTCAAAAACAGCAGGATGATTTAACAAAACTGATTCAACTTCAAAAGGACTAATTCTAAAACCAGAACTTTTTATCATATCATCTGTGCGACCTTCAAACCAAAAATATCCATCTTGGTCTTTTCTACCTGAATCTCCTGTGTGATAAATTCCATCTGAAAAAGATTGTCGAGTTTTTTCTTCATCTTCGTAATAACCAGAAAACATTCCTAGAGGTTTTGATTTATCAATGCGAATTACAATTTCGCCAACTTCATTAGGATTACAAGAAGTTCCGTCAGGACGAATTACATCCACATCGTAATTAGGAGAAGCAACTCCCATTGAACCAACTCTAACTTCCACCCAAGGAAAATTTCCAGAGGTCAAAGTAAGTTCAGTTTGTCCATATCCTTCTCGTAAAGTAATTCCAGTTTGTTTCTTAAATGTATCAAAAATATCTTGCGTTAAAGCTTCCCCTGCTGTTGTACATTGAGTTAAACTAGAAAAATCATAATGTGAAAAATCTTCTCTTAATAAGTACCGATAAGCAGTTGGAGGGGCACAAAACGAAGTAACTTTGTAATTTTGCAAATGTTCAAGAACTTTTTTTGGAATAAAAGTTTCCATATCGTAAGCAAAAACTCCACAACCGCAAAGCCACTGTCCGTAAATTTTTCCCCAAAGAGCTTTTGCCCAACCAGTTTCTGCAAGGCTCAGATGCAAACCGTTTTCTTGAACATTTTGCCAGCATTTTGCAGTTACAATATGACCTAATGGATAAAAAAAGTTGTGAGTTACCATTTTTGGATATCCAGAAGTTCCCGATGTAAAATATAAAATACTTGTATCAAAGTTTTCGGCACAGCGAACATCTGCAAAAGTTTCACTTGCTTTTTCAAATTGATTTTCAAAATCAATCCAACCTTCTTTGTTTCCATTCGCTAACAATAACTGTGGAATTTTTTCAAAGTTTTCTGGTTTTGTTGAAAATTCCTCAAGTGCATTTTCAATATGTTCAACAACTTGTTCATCATTTAATGCAACTATCATTTTGATATGTGCTTTTTCAATTCGATACACAATATCAGAAGTTAATAATTGAACTGTGGCAGGAACTGCAATGGCACCAATTTTATGTAAAGCTAAAAGCATGTACCAAAATTCATAACGGCGACGCAAAATTAACATTACAGAATCCCCTTTTTTAATTCCAAGGGATTTTAGAACATTTGCAGTTTTATTTACATTCTTGGCCATTTGACCAAAAGTAAGAATTTTTTCGTTACCCTTGTCATCGCACCAAACCAAGGCTATTTTTTCTGAATCTTCAGTGGCAAATCTATCAACAACATCAAAAGCAAAGTTAAAATGTTCTGGTGTTTTTATTTTATAATTTTCATCGATGTATTCATCTAAAAACATTTTTCCTCCGTAGCAAAAAGTTTTTTCAAACTTCTTCTATTTTGACCCAATGAAAGTTTAAAAAGTTGCAAAAGATTTTACATTTTTTCAAATTTTGTCATTATGTCAATAAAAAACTAAAAAAAATTTTATGTTTCGTTGAAATTTCCCATATTTTTAATTTTTTTATTTCGATACTTCACCAAAACTGAAGGATTTCTTTCCATCAAATCTTTTAAGTCTTTTAGAATTTTTTTTCTAATGGATTCAGCAGCTTCCTTTGGATTATTTTGTGCTCCACCTTCTGGTTCAGGAATCACTCCATTTATCACTTTTAGTCCTAAAACTTCTTTACTAGTTATCTTTAACATTGCAGCTGCATCTTTTGCACGGGTAGAATCTCGTAAAAGAATTGAAGCACAACCTTCAGGAGAAATTACTGAATAAATTGCATTTTCCATCATGTAAATTTTGTCACCTACACCAATTCCTAAAGCACCACCAGAACCACCTTCACCAATGATGATACAGATAATCGGTGTTTTTAATTGGCTAAATTCTTTTAAATTTACAGCAATAGCTTCCCCAATTCCTCGTTCTTCTGCATCAAGTCCAGGATAAGCACCTTGTGTATCAATAAAAGTGATTATTGGACGATGAAATTTTTCTGCTTGCTTTGCAAGACGAAGAGCCTTTCTGTATCCTTCTGGATTTGCCATTCCTCCGTTTCTATCGATGGTTTCCCGAAGATTTCTTCCTTTCATATTTCCTATAACTGTTACAGGAATCCCTTCAATAAATCCGATTCCACCAACCATGGCAGGATCGTCACCGTAAAATCTATCACCATGAAGTTCTACAAAATCATCTATAATCATTTCGATATAATCTAAAGTTCGTGGTCTATCACTGTGACGAGCAAGTTCCACATGTTTCCAAACTTTTGCAGCAGCATCCTTACTTGATTGAAGTTTTTTTGTTATTTTTTCAATTTCTTCAGAAAAATCAAGCCCTGTTTTTTTAGCCATATCTTGAAGTTCTTCAATAAGTTTTTCTTGTTCCTTATCGCTCATTAAAATCTCCCCATGTGTGCATCTATCATCTTTGTCCAAAAGGATTTTTGCTCATTTCGTGGTACGATAACATCTACAAATCCTTTTTGTTGTTGAAATTCTGCTAGTTGAAATCCCTCTGGTAATTTCTGTCGAATTGTACCTTCAATTACCCTAGGACCAGCAAAGCCAATTAGAGCATTAGGTTCTGCACAAATTAAGTCTCCTAACATTGCAAAACTTGCAGTAACTCCACCTGTAGTTGGGTCGCAAAGCATAACAAAATATGGAACCCCTGCATTATCCATAACAGCAGCGGCACTAGAAGTTTTTGCCATTTGCATAAGAGAATACAAACCTTCTTGCATACGAGCCCCTCCAGAAGTTGCGTAAATAATTACAGGAGTTTTTTCTTCTGCACCTTTGTACATAAGCCTAGAAATTTTTTCGCCCACAACAGAACCCATTGAACCACCCATAAAAGCAAAGGACATAACACCGAGTAAAGCTTTTCTATTATTGATAGTACAACTTCCTGTAAGAACAGCATCTTCTAAAGAAGTTTTTTCCTTTGCTGCCTGAAGTTTTTCTACATAGCCATCAATTTCAATTGGATTATTACTAGAAAGATTTTGATATAATTCCGTAAAACTATTTTTATCGGCAAGATAATTTATTCTTTCCCAAGCATCCATTCTAAGATGATAACCACAATTAGGACACACTTTTAAGTTATCGATATAAGTTTGTTCAGAATATCCAACTTTACAATGCGGACATTCTTTAAGTTCATTATTCATATAATCTCCCATAAGATATTTATGCCGAAGAATTCATATTGCTTTATCATTTATTTTTTGTAGGGAAAAGTTCGGAATAAAGATTTGTTCCAAAATTTCCATCAATAAATTTCTTTGCTTTTAAGATTTCCTTTTGTTCTTCAATATTTGTTGAAATTCCTTCTATTTCAAGTTCCTCTAAAGCACAAAGCAATTTTTTTATTACCTTATTTCTATCAGTGTCGTAGGCAATTAACTTTGCAATCATAGAATCGTAATGAGGCAAAACAGAATATCCTTGATAAATAAAACTATCAAATCTTATTCCAGGTCCTCCAGGAATTTGCAATTTTGTAATTTGTCCTGGAGTTTTTGCGTTGATTCTAGCTTCCATTGCCCAACCACTTAATTGAATTTTCTCAGAAGGAATTTCTAAAGCTTGATTATCGCAAACTCTAATTTGTTCACGGATAATATCAATTCCACTTACAAATTCTGAAACAGGATGTTCAACTTGAATTCTGGCATTTACTTCCATAAAGTAAAAATCATTTTCTGAAACCAAAAATTCGATTGTTCCTGCCCCTCGATAACTTAAAGATGAAAAAAGTTTTATTGCACCTTCTGTCATTCTTTGGCGCATTTCATTTGTTACCCCAGGAGAAGGACTTTCTTCTATTAATTTTTGATGATTTTTTTGAACAGAACAATCTCTTTCACCTAAGACAGAAACATTACCTTTTCCGTCTGCAAGAATTTGTAATTCAACATGACGAGGATTAACCATATATTTTTCAATGTAAACTGTTCCGTCAGCAAAGTTTGCCAAAGCCTCAGTAGAAGCGATTTTTATATTTTCTGCTAAATCTTCTTTTTTCCAGACAATTCGCATTCCTTTTCCACCACCGCCACTGGCAGCTTTTATGATTACAGGAAATCCACATTTTTCTGCAACTGAAATTGCATCTTTTTCGTTGTCTATAGCCCCATCACTTCCTGGAGTAATTGGAAGTCCGGCCTTAAAAGCAGTTGCCCTAGCTTGAACTTTGTCACCAAGCATTTCAATTGTTTCAGGATTTGGTCCTATCCAGATTAAACCTGCTTTTTCAATTTTTCTGGCAAAATCTGCATTTTCTGATAAAAATCCAACGCCTGGATGAACTGCCTGACATCCTGTTCTTAAAGCAGCAGTTATTATGGCATTAGAATCCAAGTAACTTTTGCTAGAAGGAGCAGGTCCAATACAAATTGCTTTATCTGCCATTTTTACATGAAGATTTTCTTTATCTACCGTAGAATAAACAGCCACAGTTTCAATGCCCAATTCTCTACAAGCTCTAATAATTCTTACAGCAATTTCTCCACGATTAGCAATTAACAAACGTTTAATCATTTTTTTCCTGCTTTAAACTTTTTTTACCTTAAAAATAGGTTGATTAAATTCTACCAATTCTCCATTGGCAACAAGAATTTCTTCAATTACACAATCAAATTCTGCTTCTAAAGTATTCATCATTTTCATTGCCTCAAGAATACAGATTGGCTGACCTTTTTTGATTGATTTTCCAACTTCGCAATACACAGGAGCATCTGGAGAAGGTGCTCTGTAAAAAGTTCCAACGATTGGGCTTTTAATAATATTTTCAGTTAAACTAGATTCTTCTACAAAATTTTCATTTGAAATTTTTTCTGAAGTAACAGAAGAATCTTTTGCAGGAATCACATTGTTAGAAGATAATGTTGAAGTAGAAGAATTTTCAACTGGAATAACTTGAGTTACAATTGGTGAACTTACATTTGAATTTTTGCTGAAAAATGCTTCTTCTTTTTTCAAAGTGATAGAAGTTTCACCTTGTTTTAATTTCATGCTTACAGCACTACTTGAATCAAAAGCCTTTATCAAATCTAAAATAAATTTTTCTTCCATAAAAAATTCCTTAAATTAAATTGTGTCAAAAGTTTCAACTTCTGCTTCGTAGTCCACACCTTCAATATCAAAACCACTTGTTGCCAAGAAGTCATGTTTATATCCTTCTAGGTCAACTAAGTCTTTTGCATTTTCAGAAGTAACTTTTGGCATAAGTTCATCTACTTTCCGTTGAACTTCTTCAGAAAGTTCCCAATCGTCAATACGAATACGATTTTCACTGTCCACTGGAATAAGAGTTCTTCCTTCCTCATCCTTTTGGGCAATATAAAGTCTAGAATCAAAAAGTCGGTTAATTTGTTCGATACAGCCTTCATGATTTCCAAGTTCTTTCATCACTTTAAATAATGAAGCAAGATAAAGAGGAATTACTGGAATTACTGCACTGGATTTTGTTACTAATCCTTTATTTACAGAAACAAAGGCTCTTCCTTTGAAAGATGACATTTGTTTATCAAGAGTCAATGCAGTTGCTTCAAGATGTTCTTTTGCTTTTCCGATTGTTCCATTTCTGTAAAGTGCTTGAGTTGCTTCAGGTCCGATATAAGAATAGGCTACTGTAATACAACCTTCTGCAAGAACATCATTTTGTGAAAGTTGATTTATCCAAAGTTGCCAATCTTCGCCACCCATAACTTTTACTGTGTTTGCAGCTTCTTCTTCTGTGGCAGGTTCTGCTGAAATTTCTTTAAGTTCCCCAGTGAAGGGATCAATTGTTGTTCCAGAAAAAGTTTTTCCAAAAGGTTTTAGTACAGATTTATACATCACTCCTGTTTCTGGATCAGTTCTAACAGGACTTGCAAGGCTGTAAACTACTAAATCAAATTTAATATCATTTTCTTTTGCAATTTTAATAACTTCTGATTTAATTTCATTGGAATAAGCATCACCATTTATTGTTTGGCTAAAAATTCCTTCATTTTGGGCACATTTATCAAAAGTTAAATTGTTGTACCATCCTGCTGTTCCACATTTTGTTGGAGTTCCCGGCTTTTCAAAAGAAACTCCAACTGTTTTTGCTCCATATCCAAATGTTGCTGAAATTCTACTGGCTAAACCATATCCATTTGAACAACCTAAAACTAAAACATTCTTTGGACCAAGTTTTTTTGTTTCAGGATTTTTTTCTTCTCTCTCTCGACGACGAATTTTTGTATATTCTATTTGGTCTTCAACTGCTTTTTTACATCCAATAGGATGGGCGTTTAGACAAATATTACTTCTTATCATTGGTTTAATTTTCATAATTTTATTCCTTATAATTTTATATCAAATATAATTTACTGGGCTGTCCCCAAAGTTATATCATGCCGAATTTATTTCGGCATCTACACTATATTATAATACTAAGTTCCCGAAACAAGTTCGGGATGACAAATTGTTCCAGTCGCTTCGCTTATGGAGTGCTTAATAGGTAATGTCAAGCATTACGATTTACACATCCAGTCGTAACCTTCGGTTACTTATGGAGTGCTTAATAGGTAATGTCAAGCATTACCTATTAAGCACATCCAAGTTGCTTCTGCGCAAAGGGTTTCTCCTACGTAGGCTTTTCCGGATTGTTTTACCATCTTAGGTGAAACTCTTAAATTTGTAATTTCCATTCTGACTTTATCATTTGGACGAACTTGATTTCTAAATTTTACTGAATCCACAGTTGCCAAAAAGAAAAGAGAGCCTTCTTCAAAAGTTTTTTGATAACTTAGAGCTGCTCCTCCTGCTTGTGCCATTGTTTCCACAAGGATTACTCCAGGCACAACTGGATATTCTGGAAAGTGTCCTTTGAAAAAGAATTCATCCTCTGTAAAAGTATGTTCACTAACACTTCCTTTTTCATCAGCACTGATAATTTCATCTACAAACAAAAAAGGTTTTCTGTGTGGCAATAATGATTCAATATCCTTTGTTAAACTCATTTTTTTATCCTTCAATTTTTTTGAAAACTACAACACCGTTGTGTCCACCAAATCCTAAAGAACCAGAGGCTGCACAATTGATGTTTCCTTCAACACCTTTATTTGCAACATAATCTAAATCACATCCACCTTCCACATCTTGATTTTCTAAGTTTATTGTTGGTGGATAAAATCCTTCTTGAATTGCTTTTACACAGAAAATTGCTTCTAAAGCACCTGCTGCTCCAAGACAATGCCCTGTCATACTTTTTGTTGATGAAACTTTCATATTGTAAGCGTGTTCCCCAAAGGCTTTTTTTAGCATTGCTGTTTCTGCTGGGTCATTTATTGGAGTTGATGTTCCGTGAGCATTGTAGTAATCCACATCTTCTGGATTTACATTTGCATCTTTCAAGGCACGAGTCATTGCCAAAGCACCACCATCACCTGATGGGTCAGGACTTGTTAAGTGATATGCGTCTGAAGAACCACCGTAACCTGCAAACTCTGCATAAATTTTTGCCCCACGAGCTTTTGCATGTTCATATTCTTCAAGAATAAGAATTCCAGCCCCCTCTCCCATTACAAAGCCACTTCTATCTTTATCAAAAGGACGACTAGCTTTTTCAGGATTTTCATTATAGTTTGTTGGAAGTGTGTGCAAAATTTGAAAACTTGCAATTCCAAATCCAGTGATTGTAGATTCTGAACCACCTGCAATACAAACATCACAACGACCACTACGGATTTGGTCAAGGGCAAGTCCTAAAGCATCAGTTCCAGAAGCACATGCAGTTGCAAGTGTAAAAGATGTTCCGTGGATTCCGTACATCATGCTGATATTTCCAGCAGCTTCATTTGGAATTAACTTTGGAATAGTCATTGGAGGAACTCGGCTTGGTCCTACTGTTACATATTTTGTAAAAGATTCTTCCCAAGTTTCAAAACCACCAATTCCGTTTCCTAACATAATTGAAGTTCTTTCGCCGTCAATATTTTCTTTAGTAAAACCTGCATCGTCTAAGGCTTGTTTTGCAGCAGCAACAGCAAATTGAGTAAACCGAGCCATTTTTCTTGCTTCTTTTTTGTCCATCCAATTTCCTGCATCAAAATTTTTTACTTCAGCTGCTACTTTACAATCATATTTTTCTGTATCAAATAAAGTGATATTTCCAAGACCACTTTTTCCTTCCTTAATTCCTTGCCATGTTTCATCTAGGGTATTTCCTAAAGCACTAATGGCACCCATTCCTGTAACAACAACTCTTTTCATATTAATTTCCTTCCTTTATTTTATGCACCCATTCCGCCGTCAACACCAATTACTTGTGCTGTAACATAAGATGACATATCACTTGCTAAAAATAATGCTGTATTTGCAACATCTCTTGTAGAACCTGCTTTTTTCATTGGAATTGTTTCTAACCAAGCGTTTCTTGCTTCTTCATTTACTGCTTGTGTCATTTCTGTATCGATAAAACCTGGAGCAATTGCATTTACTCTAACTCCACGACCAGCAACTTCCTTGGCTAAACTTTTTGTAAAACCAATAAGACCTGCTTTACTTGCAGCGTAATTTACTTGGCCACCTTGTCCATGAAGACCTACAATGCTAGACATATTAATGATAGAACCTTTTCTTTTTCTAATCATATCACTAGAAATTATTTGGCTAATTAAAAATGCACTTGTAAGATTTATTCTTAAAACATCATTCCAATCTTCCAACTTCATTCTGAAAGAAAGTCCGTCTCTTGTAATTCCTGCATTATTGATTAAAATGTCAAATCCACCTGAAATTGATAGAGTTTCTTTTACAACAGAAGTTAATTCCACTGAATTTCCACAATCTGCGCAAATTTCAGTAAATTTTGTATTGTATTCACAAGCATATTGTGTAAGTTCTTCTTTACTTGCTGAAGGTTTAGAACATAATCCGTAAACTTCACAGCCATTTTCTAAAAAAACTTTTACAATTTCTTTCCCGATTCCTCTAGAAGAACCAGTTATTAATGCTTTTTTTCCTTTCAACATATTTTTTCCTTAAAAATTAAATTTATTTGTAAAAAGTTATATTTGCAACGCAATTTTTATAACTCACTAATTTGTTCAAATTTTCCACAAGGAATACAAGGTAAATTTTCTCCATAACCTGAATCCCGCCATAAACCAGATAAAACTGTTCCTGGTCCTACTTCGTAAAGTGAATTTTTTCCTTCTGATTTTTCAAAAAGTTCAGAAATAACTTTTTCTTCTTCTGTCCAGCAAACAGGACAAGTTAAATGTTTTACAGCAAGTTTTTTTGCTTCTTCGCCAGTTGTAATAATTTTTCCTGTAACATTAGAAAGCAAAATTTTTTGTGGATTATTAAAATTCACTGATTCTAAAACTTTTTCAAATTCAATAGCTGCATCTTTCATTAAAGGTGAATGGAAAGGGCCTGCAACTTTTAATCGCACAACTCGTCTAGCACCAGAATCCTTAAAGATTTTTTCACATTCTTCTAAACCTTCATAAGTTCCAGAAACAACAGTTTGTTTTGGGCTATTTATATTTGCCACAAAGGCAATTCCTTTTTTTGACAAAGGTTCAAGTAAAGATTCAATTTGTTCTAAAGGCAATCCTAAAATTGCCATCATCCCCGGAAGATTTCCTTCTGATTTTTTTGAAAGATTATCACACACTTTTTGCATGATATTTCCACGCTCTGTTACAAGTTTTATCGTATCTTCAAAGGAAAGAACCCCAGAATCGTACAAGGCAGAAAATTCACCTAAACTAAAACCTGCACAAATATCACTTTCAATTCCTCTATTTTTTAAAGCATTGATTATAACTATTGATGCAACTGTAATTGCAAGTTGACTATTATCACTTCTTGATAATTCAGATAATTCAGTTTCCCAAAGAATTTTAGTAACTGAACGATTACTTATTTTTTCTGCTTCTTTTATGATTTGCAAAAGACTTTCATTTTCTGAACAAAAATCTTGAACCATACCTTTGAACTGAGCACCTTGCCCCGGAAAGATAAAAGCATTCATATTTTCTAAACTCCTTCTTTTTATTTTTATAATAAATACATTATGACACTTTTTGTTACTTTGTCAAGTATAACATATATTATTAGACATCGTGAAATAAAAAAAAGTTGCAAAAAAAAACGGTACAAATCAAAAAAAATGATTCATACCGTTCTATAAAATTTCTTGTTTAGAAAAAATTATGTTTCACTTTCAACTGTATCTGAATCACCTGTGGAAGTTTCTTCAGATTTATTGAGAGGAAGTTCTGATAATCTTGCTTCGGCTGTTACAATATCGTTAAATTCAGCAGCTTCGATAGTTTCTTTTTCTAACAATCGTTGAGCAATATATTCTAAAACTTGTTTTTTAGATTTCAATAAATCTAAAACTCGATTGTATCGTTCATCAATTACACGAGCAATTTCTTCATCAATAAACTGTTGTGTAGTTTCAGCATATTCTCTTACTAAAGAAGGTTCAGAAGAATTGTATCCGCCTCCTTGTTTACCTAAGGTCATATTTTTAAATTTCTTACTCATTCCGTATTCAGTAATCATTCTACGGATAATTCCAGTTGCTCTCATAATATCATTGGCAGCTCCAGTAGAAATCTCGCCAAAAGTAACTTCTTCTGCACCTCGTCCACCTAAAAGACAGTCAACTTCTGCGAGCATTTCTTTTTCAGTGGAAAGGAAACTTTCATCTTCGGCACGATGCAATGTGTAACCGAGAGCAGAAACTCCACGAGGAATAATAGAAATTTTGTGTACAGGATCTGAACCTTCTGTAAAGGCGGCAACCAAAGCATGACCTGTTTCGTGATAAGCAACAATTTTGCGTTCGTTTTCTTTTATTACACGGCTCTTTTTTTGTAGTCCCACCATAGTTTTTTCGATGGCTTCATCAAAATCTTGCATTGTAACTTTTTTGCGTCCTAAACGAACAGCAAGCAAAGCAGCTTCATTTACGATATTTGCTAAATCAGCTCCAGCAAATCCAGCGGTTGCTCTTGCCAAAGACTGAAAATCCACATCCTTATCAATTTTTACATTCTTAGAATGAATTTTTAAGATTGCTTCACGACCCTTAACATCAGGACGATCAACTACAACTTGTCTATCAAAACGCCCCGGACGAAGCAAAGCTGGGTCAAGAACATCTGGACGGTTTGTGGCAGCAAGCAAAATCAAACCTTTTTGGTTATCAAATCCATCCATTTCAACAAGAAGTTGATTCAAGGTTTGTTCACGCTCATCATTTCCACTAAGATTGTTTACACGACTTTTTCCGATAGCATCCAACTCATCAATAAAGATGATACAAGGTGCTTTTTCGCGAGCCTGTTTAAACAAATCTCTAACTCGGCTAGCTCCAACACCAACAAACATTTCTACAAAGTCAGAACCAGAAATTTTGAAGAAAGGAACACCAGCCTCTCCTGCTACAGCACGAGCAAGTAAAGTTTTACCAGTTCCAGGAGGTCCTACCAACAAAACACCTTTTGGAATTTTTCCACCGATTTCGGTATATTTTTTTGGAGATTTTAAGAAATCCACAACTTCAACAAGTTCTTCTTTTGCTTCATCAACACCAGCAACATCGGCAAAACGAGTTTTAATCTGTCCTTCTTCCACAGAAGTTGCACGACTACTTCCTGCGGAGAATATACTTCCCATTCCACCACCCATTCCTCCTCCAATTTTCTTGAACAAGAAATGCCACATTAAGAAAATAAATCCAAAAGGCAAAATCCAATTCAAAACAAAATCTAAGAGAAAGTTATTTTGCTTAACTTGAGCTTTGTAAGCAACACCATTTTCATCTAGAAACGTAATAAAATCTTCTGTAAAAATTGAAGCAGTTTTATAAGTTACACGATTTCCTTTTTTTCCACCTAAAATTGAATCAAGACTTCTACTTGAATCCACAGAAGTTTCTGGTCCATAACCTACAAAATATACATTTCCTAAATCAACTTCTACAATCTGACCGTCTTTTATGTATTGCTTGAAAGTAGAAAAATCTATGGCAGAATTATCATCCATCATAGAAAAAATATTTAGGGCAACAATAACAACCATTGCAATAGCAAGAATCAACCAAACTGGAATCTTCTTTTTGTTATTTTTATCATTTTTTGATGGTTCTGTTGATAATTTAAAAAAATCAAAAGGGTCATTCTGATTTTTATCGTCTTTATCATTTTTGTCGTCAAAATTTGACACTTTTTCCTCCAAGGTATAATTTCGGAATATATCTATACTATAGAATATACGCTAAAATGTGGTACTTGGGCAAGTAAAAGATAAAAAATTAAAGTAAAGTTATTAAATTCCGATAAATAAGTGAGTTTTAAACAAAACTATAAAATTGTTGTTTCTCACTTTCTTGCGAAACAACGTAAATGGGAGGAAAATATGGCTTACAATAATCCTTATTCAGCTTACACACAAACTGGTGTAAAAACTGCAACCCAAGGAAAACTTGTTGTAATGCTTTACAACGAAGCAGTAAAACAACTTAACAGTGCAATCAATTGGTTTAATTCAGAAGGCAAAGTAGACCCTTGTCACATTGAAAAATTGAATTCGAATATTTTGAAGGCACAAGAAATTATAACAGAACTTATGGTTTCATTAGATATGTCATCTGGAGAAGAAATTGCACAAAATCTTCTTTCTCTCTATGTATTTTTCAATAAAGAACTTATGAACGCAAACATGACTCTCAACAAAGAAAAAATTAAATCAGTTTGTCAAATGATGAGTGATTTAAGAGATAGTTGGGTACAGGCAGAATCTACAACTACAACTAGCGTTTCAAGTTTAAGCCCAGCAATTAGTATTACAGGTTAATAAAATTTTAATATTTTTGTTCGGAGGCAAAAGTGGCAACCTTACTTAATAATTATAACCAAAATAATGGTACAAAAGATTCAGAAAATTTAACTCAAGAAGAAATTAATGAAAGAATTGCAATATTAAAAAGGTTTCGCCACTTGCTAGAACAACAAAGAAATAAATTCAAAGAATATCTTACAGTTCTAGAAAAGCAAGAAAAAGGAATTGCCTCCGAAGATGACACTGTAATTGTAGCACAGGCAGAATTGGAACAACAAATCGTTTCAAATATTACAAATTTGCAAAAAGTTATCGTTCCTATGGAAGCACTTTACAAAGAAAAAGGAATTAAATTAACTTCTGAAATTCCACAAATACAAAAAGAACTTTCTGAACTTCAAGAAGCAGTTTTGGTTCAAAATGAAAAAAACAGAACTTTATTAAAAGAACACATAACTCAAATACGCAACAGAATATCACAATTTTCAGACCCACGACACAATCCTTATGCAAAAAACACAAGTATCTACTCGCAAAAAGTTTCTACACCTAGTATAATAGATATAGAAATTTAGTAAAAAGGGAAGACTTTTATAATTAGGATATTCGCAAACAATGAAAAATAACACAATTTATATTTTAGACTCATACGGATTAATTTACCGTTCTTATTATGCTTTTATTTCAAGACCATTAGTAAATGAAAAAGGCGAAAATGTTTCTGCTATCTACGGATTTTTTTCTAATTTTCTTTCTTTGCTCCAAAAAAATGAAGTGAATTATGTTGTTGCTGCCTTTGATTCAAGAACGCCAACTTTTAGACATGAAATGTATCCAGAATACAAAGCAACCAGACAAAAAACTCCCGAAGATTTACATGGGCAAGTTCCAATCATAGAAGAAATACTTACTGCTTTAGGCGTTACAACAATTAGACAAGATGGATTTGAAGCAGATGATTTAATTGCCACAGTTGCACGACAATGTAAAGAAGCAAAACGAGAATGTAGAATTCTTTCAGGTGATAAAGATTTAATGCAACTTGTAGATGACACAACCTTCATGATGAAATCTGATAAATCTGGTGGATGGGAAACTATCGATGCACAAGGAGTAATTTCTGAATGGGGCGTTCCACCAGAACTAATGCTTGATATGTTGAGCCTTGTGGGGGACAAAGCAGATAATGTTCCAGGAATTAGTGGTGTTGGCGAAAAAACTGCAAAAAAACTTCTTGATGAATACGGAACTTTAGATAAAATCTTAGAAAATGCTTCTAATATTTCAGGTTCTATCGGTAAAAAAATACAAAACGGAATTGAAGAAGCAAAATTTTCTAGAGAATTGATAAAACTACGCAATGACATAAATTTAGGTACCTCCTTAGATTCTTACTCCTTCGAAGTTCCAGATTTTGTTTCTGCAACAAGGTTACTTTATCGCTACGGAGTTCCTGCTATTGCAAAGCGATACATGACAACTGCTAAAAAATACGGAATTGATATTTCTGAAATTCAAATCTTAGATACAAGTTCATCTTCTTTAGATTCATCAAAAACAAAATCAGAACCTTCACAAAAAAGCACAGAAAAACCATCTGTATTTTATCCAGAAGAAAGTTTACCAGAAAATGTTCAACTTAAAAAAAATGACGGAAAATATTCTGCAATTACATCTGAAAAAGATTTAGTAATTTAATAAATGATATTTTACAAAACAAATCTCCTGACGGAAAAAGCTATGTAGCCTTTGATTGCGAAACTGACGGATTAAATACAATGACTGCAAAACTTGCAGGATTTTCACTTTGTTATCAAAAAGGAATTTCTTATTACATTCCTTTGATTACATCAGAAAGTAGCAATTCTGAAAATCTATTTGAAGAAGCTCCGGCTTACATTAGCAAAAATAAAGCAATTTTTTTATTAGAAAAACTTTTCTTTAATCCTGATGTCATTGTAATTATGCATAATGGAAAATTTGATTATGAAGTTTTAATTTCAAATGGATTAAAAGAAAATCCTACATGCACAATTTATGACACAATGATTGCTTCTTGGCTTTTACATCCAGACAGAAGTTCATTTTCGCTAGAAAAACTTACAGAAGCAAAACTTTTTATCGAAACAATTTCTTTTGATTCAATAGTTCCAAAAGGAAAAAATTTTACAGATGTTCCATTGGAAACTGCCGTTAAATATGGTTCAGAAGATGCAGATTTTACTTGGCAACTTTGGCAAATTTTTGAAGAAGAATTAAAGAAAAATAATTTATTTTCCCTTTTTACAGATTTAGAAATGCCGATTTTACCAATTCTTGCACAAATGGAAATGACAGGAATTCACATTGAAAAATCTGAACTTGCTGAATATTCAAAGGATTTATCTAGTCAAATTGAAAAACTACAATCTGAAATTTATGATTTGGTAGGACACGAATTTAATATCGCATCTCCAAAACAATTACAAGAAGTTCTCTTTATTGAAAGAGGTTTAGAAACAGGAAAGAAAACTAAAACAGGATATTCTACGGATACAGCAGTTTTAGAAGAATTGGCAGAAAAAGACCCAGTTCCTGCAAAAATCCTTGAGTTTAGAAAACTTAGCAAACTTCTTTCAACTTATGTTGACGCACTTCCTTCCTTAACAGACAAAAACGGAAGAATTCATACAAATTTCATACAAACTGGAACTGCAACAGGAAGACTTTCAAGCCGGGATCCAAATTTACAAAATATTCCAGTTAGAGATGAAAACGGAAGAAAAATCCGAAAAGCCTTTGACGCTGAAAAAAATAAATTGTTAATTTCTGCCGATTATTCACAAATTGAACTTGTGATTTTGGCTCATCTTTCAAAAGACAAAAATTTATGTAACGCCTTTTTATCAGGAAACGATGTTCACAAAGCAACTGCCGCTATGATTTTTGGAGTTTCACCAGAAGAAGTTCAACCAGAAATGCGCCGAACTGCCAAAACAATCAATTTTGGTGTTATCTACGGAATGAGTGCTTTTAGACTTGCAAGACAACTTGGAATTTCTAGAACAATGGCAAAATCTTTCATAGATTCATACTTTGCAACTTATTCTGGAGTTCAAGATTTTATCAATTCCACAATTGAGCAAGCAGAAAAAGAAGGTTTTGTAGAAACCATCAACGGAAGACGACGATACATTAAAGCAATCAACAGTGCAAACAAAAGCGAAAAAGCAGCAGCAGAAAGAATTGCAATAAATACGCCAATTCAAGGTTCAGCCGCAGACATTGTAAAAAAAGCAATGATAAAAGTACACGCTGAATTATCGGAAAAGTTCCCAGAAGCAAAATTATTACTCCAAGTTCATGATGAATTAATTGTAGAATGCCCAGAAAATCAAGCCGAAGAAGTTGCTAAAATCATGAAGACTTCAATGGAATCTGTAACTCAATTAAGTGTTCCATTAAAAGTTTCTGTGGAAATTGGAAAGCGTTGGGGAGAATTTCATTGATAATTGGTTTAACAGGTCCAATGGCTTCTGGAAAAAATCTTGCAGCAAAAATTTTAGAAAAAACAGGTTGTATTTCAGTAGATGCGGATATTCTTGCTCATGAAGCAATAGAAAAAGCAAAAGATAAAATTCTACTCGCTTTTGAAAAAGATGCAAAAGAAAAAAATATCAGGATTTTAAATGATGATGGTTCAATCAACCGAAGGGAACTTGCAAAAATCGTTTTTTCATCTAAAGAAAATCTTAAAAAGCAAGAATCTATAGTTCATCCTGTTGTAAATGAAATGATGGAAGATTTTATCAAAAAAAATTCTGATAAAACGGTGATTTTGAACGCCACAGTTTTGTACAAAACTCCCATCATAAAAAAATGCGATGCAATAATTTTTATCACAAGTCCTTGGATTTTACGATTTTTTAGAGCAAAAAAGCGAGATAAAATGAAAAATATGCAAATTTTTAAAAGATTTTTTGCACAATTTAACATCTTTGCTAAATATAAAAATTTAGATGCCGATATTTACAAAGTAAGGAACTTTGTTTCTGAACAAAAACTTGAGCAAAAATTGCTTCATGTTTTGAAAAAAATCTATTCTTAAATAAGGAATATTTTTATAGAGGCATTTTATGGAACAAAAAAGAATTTTATGGATTGTAGCATCAGTTGGATTATTTTTATTAGTTGTTGTAGGATTTGCATTGATTTTATATTCTCCAACTCAACGACAAGACCCTGTAATAACTAACAATCAATCAACAAATGATATTTGGGCATCTACACAAAATGTAACTCCAATAAATCCTAACTATCAAGCATCTATGTTACAAGGAACGCCTTTAGAAAACACCGTTAATTTAGATGGTACACAAGTTCAACAAGGATTGAATCCTACACAAAGTGTTATGGGACAACAAACTCCTCAATTTCAAGGAATGCCAAATCAACCATATTCAGTACCAAATGGAAATAATGTACTTCCAAGCGATTCTATGACACTTGTGGGACAACAACAGGTAAAAGATGTTACTGTAATTTCAGAAAACACAAAAGTTATCACAAGTGGTGGCACAACCATTGATTTAACAGGGCTTACTGTAAATTCCACAACACAACCTGTAGTTACACAAAATACAAATACAACTTCTCAAACAGAAAAAACTGTAGTGGCAACTTCAAATAAACAAAGTTCACCAACTGCTAAAGTTGAATCTGCAAAAACAACATCAACAAAAAATACAACTACAGCAAAAGCAAGTTCAACAACAAAAACTGCTTCTGCAAAAACTACAACACCTGCACCTATAACACACAAATTTTGGATTCAAGCAGGATCATACAGTAGCAAAAAAAATGCAGAAGAAGCAAGAAATGCCTTATCAGCTGAAAAAATTGCTTCAGAGATTTTTACATACACAGATTCCAATGGAACATTATTTTATCGCGTAAGAGTTGGACCATACACAACTAAAAGCGAAGCAGAGTATTGGCAATCAAGAATTGCGTTAATTGATAAGTTTAGTTCTTCAAAAACTTACATAACAGATTCTTCTGCAAAAAAACAATAATTTTGTAAAATTTTTAAAAAATTTTTTAAGTTTACATCATTTTTATTAAAATTTTGTCTATAAGGATAGTATATGAAAAATATGCTATCCTTTTTATTTTTTAGTTTTGTTTTTTTGATTTGCAATAATCTTTTTGCAAATTCGGATTTTTCTGTTGTTCATAATTTTGAAAATAAAGAACAATCTAAAAATCACGATTTAGGATTATCCATAAGGAATCAAAATATTTCTTCAAATATTTTTGTTCAAGCCTATCCAGAACCTCAAATTAAAAATTGGGGAATAAAACAAAATACTAGTTACTTCAACTTTTCAGTTGGAAATATTAGTCTTTCTGGAATTAAAAGCAGACTGAACAATCCCTTATGGACAAAAATTAATCCTTTAAGAATCTTTAGTGTTCCAAAACTTTTTTTAACAACTCAACTTCCAAATACAATTTCAAATTCACAAAACTACAGTCTTTTCGCCAAATTTAACCCAAAGTTTGAAAATAGAATTTTTGGAATAATTGAAAATATAGATTTTTGTACAACTTGGACGCCAGAAGAAAATGGAGGACTGGTTTTAACTTCATTGATAATTCCATTTCAATTTGAAAAAACAAAAATAAACTTATCCTCATCCTTTGCATCAAATTTTATACAAAACAATGATACTTCTTGGTATTTAGAATCACAATATTTTGATAATCAGAGAATAAATAAATTTTTACAAGAAATTAATTTTCTTACAAAAAATGTTTGCTTATATTCTGCCTGGGAATTTTCATCTGACCCTTTTGAAAAAATTAAATTTTACACAAGAAATGATTTAACTTTAAATTTTAATATCACAAAAAAATTAAAATATGAAACCGAAGCTAGATTTTTTTATTCTCAAAATGATTTTATTACTTTATCAGGTAAGATTTTAAAACAACCACTTAGTTTTGCAATTTTACCAAAATTCACTTTTAATACTGGCACAAGTAATTTGATTTTTGCATTTGGTTACGATTATGCACTTTCATATTCAAAAGGAAAAGAACAAGTAAAATCCATTGAAGATTGTTATCAATTTGCCTTCAAAATAGAATTTTTATACTGGAATTTTACTTCAAAAGCAAGTTTTATTCCAACTGAACAGAATTTTGAATTTTACAATTCCGCATTTTTTCATTTTTTTGCAACAAATAAATTTTCACTATCAGATTCCCTTTGGATAAAATTTGTTTCATCAAAACTTGCAGAAGAAACAGAACTTTCTCTTGGAACAAAGTTAAGTACAAACATAAACACTGATTTTGGTGTGATAAATAATGAATTGTCATCAAAGATTTTAACAGACTTAAAAAATGATAAGATGAATTTATCTTGCAAGATAAAATTATTTTGGAACACTTTATGGATAAGTGGGAATTTTACAGATATTGAAATTAATTTTAGCAACCAAAACACAAAAAAAAGTGACTCCCCTAAGGGAATCACTTTTGAAATATCATCTGGATTTACAGTAAAATTTTAAGATTAAAATGAATTATCCAAATTATCACTTTCAATTTCAAGAAAGTATTTTACAGTTTTCATTTTTAATTCATCAGTAGCTGGCTCATCACAAACAATCACTGCTTTTTTGTGCATTTGTAAAGCACTAACTGTCCACATTTGAGAAATTCCTTCTTCAATTGCGTGTTGTAAAGCCTGAGCTTTGTTATGTCCAGTAATTAGGATAACAACTTCTTCAGAATCTGTGATTGTTCCAACTCCAACTGTTAAAGCTGTATTTGGTACTTGAGTAACATCATCGTCAAAGAATCTTGAGTTAACCTGAATTGTTTCTTGTGTTAAAGTTTTTACTCTTGTACGAGAAACTAAAGATGAACCTGGTTCATTGAAAGCAATATGACCATCCACACCTACTCCACCTAAGAAAAGTTTTATTCCTCCATAGGAAGCGATTGCTTTTTCGTAGGCTGCACACTCGGCTTCAAGATCTTGGGCCATTCCGTTCAAAATATGAACATTATCTTTTTTTATGTTAATCTTACTAAAGAAATTATCCCACATAAATCTGTGATAACTTTGAGGATGATCTTCTGGCAAACCAACATATTCATCCATGTTGAAAGTTACAACATGTTCAAAAGAAACTTTCCCTTCTTCGTAAAGTTTGATAAGTTCATTATAAGTTCCTAAAGGAGTACTTCCTGTAGGCAAGCCTAAAACAAAAGGCTTTTTTGCTGTAGGATTAAAATCATTTATCCGTTTAGCAATATGATTTGCAGCCCAAACACTACATTTATCATAATCTTCTTGAATTATTACTCTCATAAATCCACCTAAATCAATATATATTAAGTTTAATCTATCTTTTTAGTATTTGGTATAATTAAGTTAAGAAGAATTCCAACTAATGTTGCAAGAGCAACCCCACCAAGAGAGAATGTAAAATTTTCTCCAATGGTAAACTGTAACATACCACCACCAAGTCCAATCACAAGGATAACAGAAGAAATTGTTAAATTTCGTTTATCTTTATAATCAACACCACTTTCTACGATTGTTCTTAGTCCACTAGAAGCAATCAATCCATAAAGGAGCATTGAAATTCCACCCATTACAGGTCCTGGAATTGTTTGAATAATTGCACCGAATTTTTGAACAAATGATAAAAGAACAGCAATTACAGCAGCACCACCAATAACCCAAACGCTGTAAACTTTTGTGATTGCCATAACACCTACATTTTCACCATAAGTTGTATTTGGAGGTCCTCCCCAAAGAGCAGCCCAAGCAGTTGCAATACCATCACCTAAAAGAGTTCTGTGCAAACCTGGATCTTTGTAAAAATCTTTTCCAACAACTTTTGAAGTAACTAATGTATCTCCAAGGTGTTCACAAATTGTAGCTAAAGAAACAATGATAAATGTTAAAATTGGAACAAGGGCAAATTTTGGTGCTAGCCAAAAATATGAACCATCTGCATTTTGTTGCAAGAAAGGAAGTCCAAACCAAGAGGCTTCTTTAACAGCTGTAAAATCGATAAGTTTGTAAGCAGGAAAGAAAAATCCCATTATAAGAGTGAAAAAATATCCACCTAACAAACCAATAAGAATTGAAATTGTATTGAAAAAACCTTTTAAGAAAATTGTTGCCACAATTGCGATTGCCAAAGTTACAATAGCGATAGAAAAGTAAACAAGGGAATATTCACCATTGTTTAACATTGCAGAATTCATTGCTGTTGGTGCTAAATTCAAACCAATTACAATGATTACAGAACCAATTACAACTGGAGGAAGAGCTTTATCAAGCCAATTTTTTCCAGCAACTTTAATAATTCCAGCAACAATCGCATAGAAAAGTCCCGCACACATTGCACCACCAAGAGCGTAAGCCATTCCATATTGCTCTGAAATTCCAATTAAAGCAGGAATAAAAGCAAAAGAAGAACCAAGGAATGCAGGAACCTTAGCAGCAGTAATCAAAATGTAAATCAAAGTACCTGTTCCAGCAGTAAAAAGTGCTGTGGATGGACTTAATCCAGTTAATAAAGGAACAAGAATTGTTGCTCCAAACATCGCAAAAACGTGCTGAAAACTCAAAGGAATCCAGCGTGCCAAGTTGGGTCTATCATGAGGCCCTAAAATTTCTGAATCTTTCATAAATCCGTTATAGCACTATTATTATTTTTTTTAAAGTACTGAATAAGAATTTTCTACAATTTTTCCGTCTAAAATTCTTATAACATGATTTGCTAAATTCATAATTTTAGAGTCGTGAGTTGAAAAAATAAAAGTTGTTTTCATATCTTTGTTGATATCTTGTAAAAGCTTTAAAATTTGGTCACCAGTTTTGGAATCTAAGTTTGCAGTAGGTTCATCAGCTAAAATCAAAGGAGCCTTTGTTACAAGCGAACGAGCAATAGCAACTCTTTGGCGCTGTCCTCCAGAAAGTTCAAAAGGTTTATGAGTTATCCAATTTGTTAGACCAACTTTTTCAATTAGATACATTATCCAATCTTTTTTTTCTGATTTTGTCATTGTTTTTGCAAGATTTCCACCAAGATGAAGGGGATAATCGATATTTTCGTAAACATTCAAAACTGGCAAAAGATTAAAACTCTGAAAAATAAATCCTATCGTGTCTTTTCTAATTTTACAAACTTTTCCATCTGCCATTCGAGATAATTTTCCTGTTTTTACATAATATTGATGGTCTTTTTCTGAAAAAACTCTTTCATCATTGATAAAAATTGCTCCAGAATTTGGCATATCTATCAATCCGAGAATATTTAAAATTGTAGATTTTCCTGAGCCAGAAGGACCTGCAATAGAAACAAATTCACCTTTTTCAATTTTAAGTGAAACACCATCTAATGCCTTAACTTCTTGAGACCCTAATTTGTATATTTTAGTAATATTTTTTAATTCAATTAACGACATCTAGATAATGGTAAGAGAAAGTTAAGATTTTTGTCAAGTATAAAATTTTGTTTATTTTTTCAGTTGCAAGCAGAAAATTCTCATGTTAAAATATTTACATTATGGAAAAGAATAGAATGAACAAATTTTCTAAACGACGCTTTTTTCTCATTCCTGGAATTTGTACTCTAATTCTATTTTGTACAGCAATTTTTCTTATGAATCATTATTCAAAAAAAATGATAGAATCTCATGTGAAAGAAAACAACGACTACTTGTCTGAAATAAATAAACAAATTGCCACTACAATTGATAATCGAATTTACACAAATCAAGTTCTAATAAATTCAATTTCAACAATGATAGGAATTACAAAAGATTTTGAAAGTAAAGAAATTTCAGAAAGTTTAAAAACAGAAAGAATTAAACACAATTTAATTCGGATTGCAATTATTAAACCTAATGGAAACTATACAGAAAATGGAAAAACTATAAATGTAAGTTCACGAACATATTTTCAAGAAGCATTAAAAGGTAATTCTTCTGTTTCAGATATTTTGATTTCAAGATTAACAGGCGAAAATATCATCGTTTATTCTACACCAATAAAAAATGGCAATGAAATTACTGGAGTTTTACTAGGAGTTCAAAGTGTAAAATCATTACGAGAGAATTTAGCAGTTCATGCTTTTAATAATAATGGTTTTACAAGAATTATTGATAAAAATGGTAATTATGTTATTTCAACAGATAGCGAAGATTTCACAGAAAAAAATATTTACGATGAAATCAACAAAAACTGGGATGATGTAGAATTTGCAAAATCTCGTATGGAAAATATTATCAAAGAACGTAAGTCTGGTGTTTTTAGATATAAGAACAATTTTACATCAATTTATACACCAATTAAATATAATGATTGGGTATTATTTTCTATGCTACCTTCAAATGTGATGGAAAATGTTGGACATACACATTTATATTTGATTCTTTGCTTATTAATAGGAATAATTTTATTAATTTTCATTGTAGGATTATCTTTATTTCAAATCAGAAATCATAAAATATTACAAACTATTGCTTTTACAGATCCTCTTACAGGAGAAGGAAATCAAAACTGGTTCACAAGAAAAACAGAAGAACTTATTAATGCAAATCCTTCCATAAATTATGCTATTGTAACTGTGGATGTTTATCAATTTAAAATCATAAACGATAAATTTGGTAGGGATAAGGGAGACAGTACCCTAAAACACATCTATCATACTATAGAAGATTCATTGCATGAAAACGAAATTATCGCTCGAACAAGTTCTGATAATTTCAAAGTATTGATAAAGTATGATAACGACCAATTATGTGTTGAACGATTAAAAGAATGGTCTATAAATATCAATAAATTTAATGCAAACTTTGATGATGATAGTAAATTTTTTATTTGTATAGTTTGTGGTATTTGCCCTATTGAAAATAGCGTGGATAAAACTACCCAAAACGCAAAAAAATATGACTTACTTGCTTGTTACGATAGATGTGCCATCGCCCTTTCAACAGCAAAACCAATTAAAGATTCTTATCTTCGCTGTGGATTTTTTGATGAATGGGATTTAACTGTAATGATTCATCATAAAATCATAGAAAATAGAATGAAATCTGCCCTAAAAAATGAAGAATTTCAGATTTATTTACAACCTAAATATGATATTGTACAAAACAAAATTGCAGGAGCTGAAGCCCTTGTTCGCTGGGCTGATCCAACAAGGGGTTTAATTCCACCAAATGATTTTATTCCACTTTTTGAAAGTAATGGATTTATCTTAGATTTAGACCTTTATGTTTTTGACAGAACTTGCCATTTATTACGACAATGGATTGATAAAGGAATACAACCTGTAGTACTTTCAGTTAATCTTTCAAGAGCATATCTAAATGATTTCAACTTCCTAGGTAAATTTGAAGAAATTCGTAGAAAATATGGAGTTCCAGCCGAATACATTGAATTAGAACTTACAGAAACTGTAGTTTTTGAAAATATGGGATTGTTGACCGACATAATCAATTTAATTCACGATTTAGGATACAGTTGTTCTATTGACGATTTTGGCTCAGGTTATTCATCACTAAATATCTTAAAAAACATTCCTGTTGATACAATTAAAATTGACAGAGGATTTTTCATTGGCGAAAATTCAGATTCTATCAAAAGCGATACAATTGTTCGTAGTGTAATTGACTTAGCAAGAAAATTAAAGATGAAAACCGTATCAGAAGGAATCGAATATAAAGATCAAGTTGAATTTTTAAAAGATGCAAAATGCGATATGATTCAAGGTTATTATTTTTCAAAACCAATTCCAATTACCGAATTTGAAAAACTTGCTTTCGGTTTAGTAATTTCTGAAAAAAGAACTTTACCTTCAGAAAGTATTGGAGAGGTTATTGGTCCAGAAGAATATCTTGAATCAACACAGTCATTTACAGAAAACAACTTTCCTGCTTCAATAATTTTACGAAAGGAAGAAAGCGAATAACAATAATTCAAAAAATCAACTTATAATTTTACAAATTGATTGGATAAAAACTAAATCTTCCAAATAATTCACTACGAATCCCAAAAAATGAAACATCGTAGCGTTCTCTCATTCCTGGAAAACTTACAAAGGCAAAACTTGCAGGATTTCCACCTCTTGGACGAGAACAACTTCCTGGATTTAAATAAAGAGTTCCTGAATCTTCGTATCTAAACGGACGATGTGTATGTCCAAAAAAAACTAAATCTGCATCTAAATTCTGTGCAGCTAAAGAAAGATTTTCTAAACCATAATCAACAGAAAAACGATGACCATGAACAGCAAAAATATTTCGACCTGCGACTGTAAAAGAAATACTGTTAGGAGCAGTAATAATTTTTCGACTTGCAGGAAGCTCATTTGTTTTTGGTTTTATAATTTGATTTTTTTCAGAATCACCATTACCTTTAGCAATAGCAACAACTGGTGGTAAATGTTCTTGTAAAGATTCATCCACATAGGAATCTTGTATGTAGGAACAAATATCGCAAACACCATCGCCACAAAAAACAAGTGCATCTGAAATATGACCAAATTCTTCAATTATATCGCATAAAACATCATAATCACCATGAGTATCTGAAATTACAAGAATATTTGCAGAGGATTTTTCTTCTAAAGCTAAAATATCTTCTTGGGAACCAATTAAATTAGATGCAAGCTGAGTTAAACTATTCATATCATTTCCTATTTTATGCCAAGCCTTTCAAAAAAACTTTTTGCTTTTGCTTTTTCATCTTCAGGTTCTTCAACGACAACTGGCTCAACATAATTTAACACAAAATGATTTTTTGCTCTCAATCCAGTATCAGTGTCAAGGAAAGATGAAACTTCCCAGTTTTTTCCAAATATTCCAGTTGCGACTTGTAAAATCTCTTTATTTTTTATTTCCAAAGGATTTTTTAAACTCTCAACAACTTTTGAAACCAAAAAATTCATTTTATCAAGATGTTTTAATTCAGTATCATTTGTCAATGATGTTATTGCTTCTTCCTCAAATTCAGTTATAGATTCATCTTCAGTTTCATCAGACAAAACAAGTTCATCTTCTGCAAAATCAAAAACTAAAAAAGAACCAGCTTCTGTTCCTAAAATATCATCTTGAGAAAATAAGGAAATTACTGTGCAATTTAAATTCTCATCTTGAATTTTTGCTAAAGCTCTGTGTGTATATTCAGGAGCCCCTAAAGTAATAAGAGCTCTACAATTTTTATCTTTTACAATGGAAGATAAATTTGAAATTCTAGCTATAGAACCTGTTACCAAAAAATCATCTGGATAAATTAATGGAAGAATTAAACCATTTTCTTTTTCAAGTCCGTATTCTTCTGCTAACTTAGAACAAATTGAATCCACAAAAGCTTTATCGTTGTATCCATAACCAAAAAGAAGAGCAATATGCTTTTCAACAGGTGTCCATTTTTGAACAGGAATTTCTTCTACAACTTCTTTTTTTGTACAAGAATTAAAACTAACAAAAGAAATGAATAAAACAAAAAATATAATTTGTCTAAAAAAACTATTTTTCACGTCGTTAATTCTACCATAACCTCTAGATTTATTCTAGTATTGATATTTTAGAACTTTTACTGTATCTTTTGGGAATGGATATAGTTTCAATGATTTTACAACTTTTAGGAAGCCTTGGACTTCTTCTGTATGGAATGCAGTTGATGAGTGATGGTATCCAAAAAAGTGCTGGTCAAAGTTTACATCGAATACTTGGACTTATGACAAGTAATCGAGTATTTGCTGTACTAACAGGAATGTTAGTAACTATGATTATTCAATCCTCTGGTGCAACTACTGTTATGGTTGTATCTTTTGTAAACGCTGGGTTGATGACTTTGCCCCAATCCATTGGAGTTATTTTTGGAGCAAACATTGGAACTACTATTACCGCTTGGATTGTTGCCCTTTTTGGTTTTAATTTTAATATTTCTGCTTTAGCCATTCCAGTTTTTGGAATTGGGTTCTTCATTACTTTCTTCAAAAAATTAAAAAAACAAAGTTTAGGCGAAGCCTTTATGGGCTTTGGTATGTTATTCCTAGGGCTTGATTTTCTTTCAAGTGTAATTCCAACAGTTGATCCAGAAAGCATGGGATTTTTATCAAACCTCACTGGAAATGGATATTTAAGCATTTTTTTAGGTGTTTTAGCGGGAATTATTGTAACCGTCTTGTTACATTCATCTAGTGCTTCAACTGCAATCATTATCACTATGAGTTACAACGGAATTTTACCTTGGGAATTTGCAGCCGCAATGGTTTTAGGAAGTAATATTGGTTCAACCATTGATGCAATTCTGGCAGCTATCGGTACAAAGGTCAACGCAAGAAGAGCCGCTTTAGTTCACGTATTATTTAACGTAATCGGAACTTGTTTGGCTATCATATTCTTTAAGCCTTTGCTAAGTCTTGTAGATTTTATTATTCCAGGACCAGTAATTGATTCAATTACAACTCATATAGCAATGCTACACACAGTTTTCAATTTGGTTAACACTTTAATTTTCTTGCCATTTGTAAATCAACTTGCTAAATTTACAGAAAAAGTTATAAAACCTCATAAAGATGAAACTCCTGATGTTTACAAATTTGAATTTACATCTGTAGGAATTAGAGAAAATTCTGAAGCAAGTGTAATCAGAGCAGAAAAAGAAATTTCTGATATGACAGATATCGTAATTGATATGTTTACCAGAATCCAAAAAGGATTTGCACAGCGAACCCAAGATTTTATCGCCGAAAACATTGATAAACTTTCTGCCTCTGAAGATTATGCAGACCAGATGCAAGAAGAACTTTCTAAATTCTTAGTTCAATGTCAAACACTTCCTTTAAGTGATAAACTTAGAAATAACGTCTCTATGATGCTACGAATTGTAGATGACCTAGAAAGTCTAACAGATGATTGTTACAGCATAGCAGTTTTACTTAAGCGTAGCGTAGAAAAGAAAATGGAATTTGCAACAGAAGATATGGAAAGACTGGATCCTTATATGGAACTTGTTCAACATTTCCTTGAGTTTATTAAAGAAAATATCAATAAGCCACTTGATGCTGAAAAATTACGCTTAGCAGAAGTTATGGAAGATCAAATTGATATGTTTAGAAAAAATCTTAAAAAGATTGCAAGAAAACGCCTTGAAGAAGGTGCAAATGTTAAAGCAGAACTTCTTTATTTGGATGTTATCAGACATATCGAAAAAATGGGAGACCATGCTTTTAGTATTTCAGAATCATTGAGCCAAACAAAATAATTAGTAAAATGATAAATCAGATAATGTAAAGCCGTATTTTCCATGACCTGGAAAAACCTTTACATCATCTGGTAGTGATAAAAGTTTTTTTAGACTTTCTACCATCTTAAGCCCATCGCCACCATACAAATCAGTTCTTCCGTAGGAATTCCAAAACAAAGTATCTCCTGAAAATAAAATTTTTTCTTTTTCGTTGTACAGACAACTAGAACCTAAAGTATGACCTGGAGTTTCTAAAATTTTCCAACCTTCAAAAAGAACTTCACCATCTGAAAAAAAGTTATCTGCATCTGGTAAATCATTTTCATCAGGTAGCATATTTTCTACATAAAAGCCCATGCCAGAACGAGCAAAATCTTCATATTGAAAGTTATAGGAATTTTTACCCAGACATAATTTATCTTTAGAATTGATAAAGACTTTTGCATTAGGAAAGAATTTTTTCAAACCTTCTACAGCACCAACATGATCCAAGTGACCATGAGTTAATACTATAGAAATCTCATTATCAGAAAAATTGTTTTTTTGCAGTAAATAATCTACTTTTTGTTTTATTATATCTGCCTTATCCCCTGGATCCAAAATGCAAAGTCCATTCTTATGTGCAAACAAATAAGTATTTACACCAAAATCTCCAAGGGTAAGACAGATAATATCAAGCATTGTTATACCAAAAATTCGTCTGAAGCTGGTTCAGAAGTAGATGAAAAATCATTTGTATCATAATTTTCCATTGAGTCAGATTCTGAAGAATAATCTGCATTATCTAAACGCTCTCCTTCTTCTTCATCACGCTTTCTTGAAAAACTAACTACAAGTTTTCTTCCACGGTAGTCAAATCCATTTAAAGTATTTATAACCTTATCAGCATCTTCTTTATAAAGTTGAACAAAAGAATAATTATCCAAAACCTTGATTGTTCCAATACGTTCTCTTTCAATTTGTACGACTTGTGCAATCAATCCAACCAAATCTCTTGGAAAAACATGACGATTTCTACCAATTCCAATAAAGATTGTTGTGGCATCTGCTTCATCAATTACAAGTCTTGGAGTTTTTTGTCTAGTAACATTTTCTTCATCTCCAGAATTTCTTGCATAATCATCATGATGTCTTCTATCTTTTCCTACAAATCTATCCCTTCTAGGTCTGTATCTAAAACCACCACAAGAATTTTTAGCAAGATAGGCTGCTACATAACTGCGTAGAGTTAAAGGAACTACTTTTTTGAAAATCTTTTTATACTCTGTTAAAACAACAGGATCTTCTTCAGTTTTTACTTTTGCTACAGCATCTTCTAATAATGCAATAAACTGTTCTTCATTAATTTGAAAATCATTCTTTGTTGACATAAAAAAAATCTCCTATAAAATGTCATAAAAAATTCTTTGCAAACAAAAAAATAATAGCAAAGATTAAGAAAAATTAATTAAATCTGCAACATAACAAGTTCCACTTTGATAAAATCCATTTTGCTCTAAAACGGAAATGAATGGTTGTGGTAAAATTGTACTTGCAATTAAAACATGTCGAATTGATTTTTTTCGTAAGATATTAAGACATCTTTCCATCAATTCCTTTGATAAACCAAAACCTCTAAATTTTTTTTCCACAAACAAAAAAGGTATTTGTACAATTTCCTTATTTTGCCCCGGACAAGATACCATTGAAATAGCACCAGCAAAATCACCAGTTTCAGTTTCTGCAAACAATAGAAAGGCATTGGAATCATCAAAAGATGAAAAATTGATTTTAATTAAATGAGAAAAGGCTTTTTCTAAGCCATTCATATCTAAATCATCAACTTCTGCAATAAATTTATTTTTAACTTCTTCAAAAAGCTCAATAAAGTTATTTGCCAAACCTTCCTTAAAAACAAAACCATCATGAACAAGTTCAGGATAGTCTTCAATTTCTTCACTCAGTTTTTCTAAACCCCAAGATTCTCTCAAAGTATCGTACCATTCTGAAATAAGATTTTTCATCCTCAATTCTTTGAAAGAAAACCATTTTTTTTCTAACTCTGGGTAAGAGTGAAGAACTTTTTTAAAATTTTTGAACACACTTTTCCCTGAAAAAAGTACATTCTTTAATTCTTCTCTGGCAATTGGATTATGAAGTTCTGAAACAAACTGTTCCATTATTCTAAATCCTTTTGCAGAATTCCACTGAGGAATTTCATAATATCTATTTTTGTCGATGTTTTTTTCAGTTTTCGTTAATTCCGAAAGTGAACAACATTTTTCTTCTTGAGAATCAAATAGAAAATCTGAAGTCTGATTCTCCATCGCAAAAATTATATCATGTACTAATTCTTCAGATAAGGAAAATTCCATACTCAAATTATATCATATTCAGAATTTTCAGTCAGTAGTAATTTCTGAACGATTTGTAATAATTTTTCCTACTAGGCCATAATCAACTGCCTCTTGTGCATCAAGCCAATAATCTCGTTCTGTATCTTGATTAACTTTGTCTAAATCAACTCCAGTTTCTTCAGAGATAATTTTATTGATTTTTGCACGAGTTTTTTCCATCTCTTTAGCAAAGATTTCTACATCAGTTGCAACACCTTTGTAAACGCCACTAATTAATGGTTGATGGATTAAAAAACTACTATTTGGCAATGATAATCGTCGTTCTTTTGGACTTGCAAGAAAAATTAATGCTCCTGCGCTTGCAACATCACCTGCTCCAATTGTGTAAACAGGGGCATTGATAAATCTGATTGTATCAAAAATTGCAAAACCAGATGAAACATCACCACCAGGAGAATTGATAAATAAATAGATTGGTTTATCTGAATCAGCTTCTAAAATTAACAACTGACGAATTACTTTTTCAGCAGATTCTTTATCAATCCCACCAGAAAGTAAAACTTGACGTGTTTTTAAAAACTTTTCTGATAAAGCATCTGAGCCTTTAGAATCATTACATTTTTTTTCTTCTGATTCATCTGATTCAAACACAGAATGAAACTCTTTCATACTCATTACTACTCCAAAATATTGTTTTAACAAAAAACAACACAAATATACATTATAAATATATGAAAAATTTTGATGATAGTCTATAGTTTTTTTAACATATAAAATTCTTAAAAACCTAATTTTTTGCTTTCATCCCAAAATTTATCCATTATCTCAAGATTTTCTGGATTCATTTGTTCACCAGAAAGTTCCATTTTTTCTTCCACATAGGCAAAGCGTTTCATAAATTTTTGGTTGGTAGAAGCTAAAGCTAAATTTGGATCAACATCAAGATGACGAGCTAAATTTACTACAGAAAAAAGCACATCCCCAAGTTCTTTTTCAATTTCATCTTTTGTTTTTGTCAAACTTGCTTCTTTTAATTCAGCAATTTCTTCTTGAATTTTTGACCAAGGGCCTTCTGCATCTTTCCAGTCAAAACCTTTTTTTGCAGCCTTTTTTTGAATTTTATAGGCTCTTAAAAGCGAAGGCAATCCGTAAGAAACTTCATCCAAAGAAGATTTCTTTTTTCTTCCTTCTACTTTTTGTTTAATTTGTTCCCATTGTTCTAAAACCTTGTCTGCATTATTTTGTGAACCTTCAACCAAGGTAGAACTACCTTCTGAATTTTTCCAAACATGAGGATGACGACGAATAATTTTATCACAAACATCGTTCATAACTTGAACAATCGTAAAATCATCATTTTCTTCATGAATACTTGCAATCATAGAAGCATTCAAAAACACATCCCCAAGCTCTTCCTTTGTGTGATTGGCATCGCCAGCAGAAATTGCATCTACGGCTTCAAAAGTTTCTTCAATAAGAGGTTGACGCATTGTAAGTGGAGTTTGTTTTCTATCCCAAGGACAACCTTCTGGACTTCTAAGTTTTTGTACGATTTTGTATAGTCGCTCAAAAGCCAAAGCAGGAGTTGTAAAATCATTTGCACTTGTTAAATCTAATTCATTATTCATAAAACAATTATATCAATTTATTAAACATCTTGCTAGTTTAAATACATTCTGTTATCCTTTTAATCATGAGTATTTTTCAAGCATTAGTTTTAGGTATTTTACAAGGAATTGCAGAATTCCTTCCAATTTCAAGTTCTGGACATCTTGCAGTTGTGCAAAATCTTTTTGGGCTAGAACTTCCTTTAGTTTTTGATGTTTGCTTACACTTAGCAACTTTACTAGCAGTAATTTTAGTTTTTAGAAAACGAATTTGGTCTTTACTTTGCGTTTTTGGCAGATGGATTACAAGAAAAACTAAACCAGAAGATTCAATAGAACTTTCTATGATAGTTGCAATCTTAGTTGGAACATTTGTAACAGGTATCATGGGAATTGTAGCAAGTAAATTTTTACCTGACTTTCCTATAAAATTAATTTTTGTTGGCTTTATTATCACAGCATTTTTGTTGATTTTTTCAAGTAAAGTAAGCGAAAAAGAACAAAAAGACGAAAATTCCACAGAGTTAAGCAAAATATCTGTAAAACAAGGTCTTTTTGTAGGATTTGCCCAAGGAATTGGAACTTTGCCAGGAATTTCTAGAAGTGGAATTACAATTTCTGCTTCTCTTTTTGCAAAAATCAATAGAGAAACTGCTGGAGAATTTTCTTTCTTGCTTTCTATTCCTGCAATTTTGGGAGCCTTCATCCTAGAAGCAAAAGATTTAGGAACTTTAACTCAAACAATTTCTGTACTTCCTTTAGCATTAGGATGTCTTGCAGCCTTTACATCTGGAGTAGTATCCCTTACAATGTTAATGAAGCTTATCAAAAAAGGTAAGTTACAGTGGTTTGCATACTATCTCATTCCACTTGGAATTTTAGGATTAATTTTTATTAAATAATGAAAGAAGAACGTAACGAAACAATAATTGAATTTGACTCAGAGCCTTTTAATTTTGAAAAAGCAGGATTTGCTTCTACAGAAATAAAAAAACATCTGAAGTCTTTAAAAATTGATTCTTCAATAATAAGACGAATTGGAATTGCAAGTTACGAATTAGAAATAAATCAAGTTATTCATTCCCTTGGTGGAAAAATGATTTATCATATTGATGACGAAAAAGTTATAATTGAAGCAGTAGACATTGGGCCAGGAATTCCTGACATACAAAAAGCCTTAACCGAAGGATTTTCTACTGCTTCAGAAAAAGTACGCTCCATGGGTTTTGGAGCAGGAATGGGGATTCCAAACACAAAAAGAGTTTCAGACGAATTTACCCTTGAATCTTCTACCACTGGAACTAGAGCAGTTGCTACTATATATTTCAATGGAGAAAAATAATGACAATCAAACAAATGCAAGAAAAACTAAACTTAGAAGGAGTTTCTTTAGATTCTGAAAATTCTGAAATTACAGAAGTTTACACCTCAGACCTTCTTAGCGACATTATGGGAAATGCTCCTGAAAATTCTGTTTTAGTTACAATACAAGCCCATAAAAACACAGTTGCAGTTGCAACCTTAAAAGAAAGTAAAGCAATCATCATTTGTAATAATCGACCCATCCCAGAAGATATGATTGAAGCTGCAAAATCTGAAGAAATTTCAATTTTTAGAACTGAAATGAATCAATATCAAATTTCTGGAAAATTGTACAGCCTTATAGAATCCATTTAAAAGCTAAGGTAGAATTTTATGGGAAGAATTATAAAAGCAGATTTTCATATACATTCTTGCCTTTCTCCCTGTGGCGATTTATCAATGTCTCCAAGTGTAATCGTTGATTACTTAAAACAAAGAAATGTAAAGTTAGCTGCCTTAACAGACCATAATTCATCGCTAAATTGTAAAGCCTTTGCAGAATGTTGTGTAAAAAATGATATAATCCCTCTTTTTGGAATGGAACTTCAAACTCAAGAAGAAATTCATCTTTTATGTCTTTTTGATAATCTTGAAATTTCAGAAAAGTTTAGCAATGAAATTTATGATTTACTTCCACCAATTCCAAATAATCCTGAAAAAATGGGGGATCAAGTTTATGTTGATTCTGAAGAAAACATCCTTGGGGAAGTAGAAAAATACCTTGTAACTTCGGCAGACCTTTCTATCGATGACGCAGTTGAATTTGTACATAAACTTGGAGGAATTGCAATTCCTGCCCACGCCGATAGAAGTGCTTTTTCATTAACAAGCCAGTTTGGAATGATTACAGACGGAAACTGGGATGCTGTAGAATTAGTAAATTTACAAAATGCTCCAGAACACATAAAATCCACTTATCCCTTAACATCATCATCAGACGCCCATTACATCGAACATATTGCAAGAAGAACTTTTAATTTGGAAATTCAAGAAGATTCTCTTGTAAAAACAGATAAATTTGCAAACATCAACGAAGTAAAAAAGGCTCTTGAAAAATTAATTGTAAAAAATTTAAACTTACAGTAACAAAAAATTTTATATAAAGTGTTTGTTTTAAAGAAAATTACAAAATATATGTATTTAAATGTAAAATCTAAGTAATTCTTCACACAAGATTCGGGTGTAATTTAATATTTTAAACATACAATTCATAGACAATTATCAAGTTCTATGTAATAATTTTACTTGAGAATATTGTTCAAGAGGAGGTTTCAATGAAAACAGCAAAAATCAAATTTTTATCAATTCTCGTTTTGCTCTGCATTAGTTTGCCAATTTTTGCACAAGAATATGTTTATGTTTCTGTAGAAAAAGCAGAAATAAAAGAAGGAATAGGACTCTTTGCAAATAAAGTTGCACAAGTTAAATATGGAACAAAACTTATCGTTTTAGAAAATTCTATAAAAGACGAATGGATAAAAGTTTGTCATACAAAAGATGAAAGCATTTCAGGTTGGATACTTTCTTCAAATGTAACAAAAAAACGAATTGTAAGATTTTTGAATAACAAAAGTTCTGCTGAAAAAGAACAAGCCTTAGCTGGGAAAGGTTCTTCAATAGAAAAATCAAATTCTGACAATAACAATTTTAATTCATTAAAAAAAATTAATTAATTTATTTTTGAGGAATAAAAGCAAATGAAAACAGCAAAAATTTATTTTTTTACAATTATCTTTTTATTATGCATGAACTTTCCGATTTTTGCTCAAGGATATGTTTATGTTTCTGTAGAAAAAGCAGAAATTAAAGATGGAACAGGCTTTTTTGCAAGTAAAGTTGCACAAGTAGAATATGGAACAAAACTTATTGTTTTAGAAAATTCGATAAAAGACAAATGGATAAAGGTAGCAGAAGACTACAATAATGAAAATTGTGGTTGGATTTTATCATCCAATGTAACAAAGAAAAGAGTGATAAATGATTATAATAACAATTCCAATTCGAGCAAAGAAATTGCTTTAGCAGGAAAAGGCTTTTCAGAAGGAGATATTTCTTTAGAAGTAAAAAACTTTGATGCCGTTGATGTAATTGAAAAAAATACATTATCAAATGAGGAATTAAAACAATTCATTACCGAAGGAAAATTAAATGTTGAATAATATGATAAAACGAATTTTATTTTTTACTTTTACATTGGTATTTTTATCAATTTCATTTTCTTGCGTTTCATTGAGAGAACTTATTTTTGCAGATAAAAATGAAATAATTCAGAAAGCTGTAGTTGCAACCTTCGAAGGTGGTAAAAATGTTGCAGAAGCATATAACTTTACTCCAGAAGAAACTTATAATTTAGGAAGAGCTGTTGCAGCCAGTGCAATAGGAAATAACAATCTATATACAAATGAAGAACTTTACAAATACTTAAATTCAATTTGTCAAACTATAGTAATAAATTCTGATGGAGTAAATCCATATAAGGGATATTATATTGGTGTAATTGATTCTAATGTAATCAATGCCTTTGCAACGCCAGGTGGACATATTTTAATTACAAAAGGTATGTTGAATAGTGTAAAATCAGAAGATGAACTTGCAGCAGTAATTGCTCACGAAATAAGTCATATTCAACTTGAACACAATATGAAAGCAATTCAATCCAATGCATGGACAACAGGAATTTCAAATATTATCGCATCTCCTTTTGAAGACGAATTTTTATCTAACGCATTTACTTCCATGACTACAACTCTTTTAGATTCTGGATATTCTCAAAATACAGAATTTGAAGCAGATGAAAATGCTATAAAACTTATGAATAAAACTGGATATAATCCAAATGCTATGTTAGCAATGTTAGAAAATTTGCAAAAAAACACAAGCAGTAATTACTCTCTAGGTTTTGGGAAAACTCACCCTTCTCCACAACAAAGAATCAATGAAGCAAACAAAGTTCTAAGAAAAATAAAACAAATGGATAACTATAACGAAGAAAGTAGAATTTCTCGATTTGAACAAGCCAAACAATATTTTTAATTTTTTAGAGGCAAAATGAAAATTAAAAGAATTTTGTTAATTACAATAATTACTAGTGCATTTATTTTTTGTGTAAATTTATTAGGTGGTTTTACTTTTTTAGAAAATAAAACTTATGATTTTAGAACAAAAATTACTGCAAGCAATTCAACATCAGAAGAATTATTTGTAATTTTAATTGACCAAAACAGTCTTGATTGGGCTAGCGAACAAATGAATTGGAGTTGGCCATGGCCAAGAAGTGCTTATGGTGATATCGTAAATTTTTTTAATTTGGCTAATTCTAAAGCTGTAACTTTTGATGTAATTTTTTCTGAAGATTCTATTTACGGAAAAGAAGATGACGAAAACTTTGCAAAGGCCTGTAAAGATTTTGGCAAAGTTGTACAAATTCAATTTTATGATAGTGCTTCAAACAATCCAGAAATTCCCGTTACTTCAATTTCAAAAATCGATTCAAATTCAGCCCTGCAAGGAAACATAAATAGCATTCCAGATTCAGACTCAATCATAAGAAGATGCAGATTATTTTACAACCGAAACAATGAAGAATTTCCAACACTTGCATCAAGTACTTTCATTGTAGGAAGCGAAAATTTTTCAAAAGATAATTTTAAATCAACCGAAGAATATAAACATCTAAAAAAAATTAAAACAGATAAAGATAACAGCGTCTTGTTAAAATATAAAAAAGGTTTAGAATCTTACATTCCTTATAGTGCAAGTGATATTTTGCAAAGTTATTACGCAATACAAAAAGGCGAAGAACCAATTTTATATCCAGAAGATTTTACCGATTCATATATTTTCTTTGGTTATTACGCACCAGGTCTATTTGATATTTGTTCTACACCTCTTTCTTCAACTTATCCTGGAGTGGGAGTTCACATTACACTTCTTGATAATATTTTACAAAATGAATTTATTCATAAAAGTCATATAATATTAAATTTATTTTTAATTTTATTTACAGCTTTCATAACAACTTTCTTAATTCAATTTTTTGAAAGAAAATTTGGAATCAAGCGAACAATTTTATTTAGTAGTTTATTCATTATTATTTTAATTTTATCATATTTAACAATTTGTTTTTATGCTTTTAGATTAGGATTATGGTTACCATTTGTAAGTATTTTATTTTCAATCATACTTTCTTATACAATCACTTTTTTTGTAAGTTACAACACAGAAGGAAAACAAAAACGATACATAAAAGAAGCATTTAAACAATATTTAAGTCCAGTAGTAATTGAACAATTAATTTTAAATCCAGATAAATTGAAATTAGGGGGAGAACGTAGAGAAATCAGTATTTTCTTTTCTGATATTCAAGGATTCACTTCTATTTCAGAAAAATTAAGTCCCGAAAAACTTACTGAATTTTTAAATGTCTATCTTTCAAAAATCACTGATATAATTTTAGAATCTGGTGGAACAATTGACAAATATGAAGGTGATGCCATTATTGCATTTTGGAATGCACCAACGGAAATATCAAATCACGCACAACGAGCAATAGAAACAGCAATTAAATGCCAAAAAGAAATTCAAAAAAATAAAAATGAATTACAAAAAATTTGTAACACAGAAATCAAAACACGAATTGGAATAAACACAGGATTTGCAGTTGTGGGCAACATGGGTTCTTCAAAAAGATTTGACTACACAATGCTTGGAGACTCTGTAAACTTAGCATCTCGTTTAGAAGGAATTAATAAACAATTTGGACTTTACACATTATGTTCTGAAGAAACAAAATTACAAGCAGAAAAATTTGGTAGTAAATTAATTTTTGTTGAAATTGCAAAAGTTCAAGTTGTTGGTAAGAGCATTGCAGTAAAAATTTTTAATCCAATGCAAAAAGAAGATTACACAGCAAACAAATTACTTTGGAATAAATTTGAAGAAGGAAGAAATTTCTTTTATCAAGGTGAAATTGAAAAAGCTAAATTATGTTTTAAATCCATTGCTCAAGAATTACCAGTTGCTCAAAAATATTTTGAAAAATGTAATTCTACAAAACTTCCTGTTGAAGAAAATTTAAAAGGAATTTGGATTGCAACTGAAAAATAATTTTGTATAAACTAATATTCCATAAATTTTTGTACAGTGTGATATGAGTCTTCGCCATAATAAAGTAACTCATAAATAAACGTGCTTGATAAAATTTTTTTTCCGTATTCTCGGCTTTCTTCGTAAGGCAACATTTCCATCCAAATATCCATTGGAACATTTGGATATTTTTTTACCCAACTTCTAATTCTTGCTCTACCTGTGTTATAAGAAATTACAGAAAGCATTGTTGAACCTTCAAACAAACGAATCATATCACTTAAATAAAATGATCCAAAAGTAATATTTGTTTTTGCATCAAGTAAATCGTAATCTTTAATTCGTAATTTTCTAGCAACATCAGAAGCGGTGGGAGACATCAATTGAGTTAATCCTGCTGCTCCTGCACTAGAAAAAACATCTTCATCAAAATAACTTTCGCTACGAATCAAACCAAACAATAAACTTTCTGAAAGATTAAATTCTTTGCAAGATAATTTTACTAAATCATAAAAATAACAAGGATAAAATAATTTTAAAAGTTCTTCATCCTTACCGCTCCCATCACTAGAAAAAGCAGAACTTGCCACACGTAAAATTGTTGGATACAAATTTATATCAGAAATAAAATCTTGATTTAGTTTTTTTGCGTAAAAACTTAAAACATCAGAACTAAGATATTTTTTATATTGCTGAATGATTTTATACATAGATTGAATTTTTTTATATTTTATACAAGCGTCTAACAAATTACAAATTACAGTTGTTTTATTTTCATCCAATGAAAAAAAATCTGAAACTTGACACATATTTTGTAAAATATTTTTTGGCTCAAGACCAAGTTGCCATGCAGACATTATCTGATAATAAATTGATGAGTGTGTATTTTCAAAAATTTTTCTAAAAATTTCACTTGGAAGATAAGAAGCAAAATTTTGTGAAGAAACAAATTCTTCTTTTATCAAACGAGCAGTTAAGTAAGCCCAACTTGATTTTATTTGTTCATCTGCAACTTGCTCAATGGTTGGATAAAATTTACAAAAAGCAGTCCACTGACGAGTTGACAATAAATGCAATTTTAAATCTTTTAATAAATCTGAATAATAAAATTTATCTTTCCAGAAATTTCCATATTTTTTTATTCCATTCATAAGAGATGAATAAGATTCTTTTTTTGATTGATTTAAATAATACCAAATTGCATTATCATAATTTTCATTTGTAATTGCATTTTCAGAAGCAAGCAAAAAACATTCTTTTGCATTGTTGTAAAATTGTGCTCCTGTTTTATCAAAAAGTCTTCCTGCATAAAAATATAAATAAAATAATTTTTCTTTTTGAACTTTACTATTATTTTCAAGATTCAAATTATCTGCAATTACTTTTATTTTTTGTGCAAATTCATTTTTTGTTTCAATATTAAAATTAGTTTTTATGATTTCAAAATTTCCGTATAAAAAGGATTTTCCAAAATCAGAAATCATCTGTGGCGAAAATTTAGAAATATCATCTAAAGATTCAAATATTTCAGATAGTTTTTCTAAAGCAAAATTATAATTTTTGTTGAATAATTCAATTCTAAATTGCAAAATTAAATTTGTTCTTTTTCCAATTTCTGTATCATAAAAAAATCTTTCAGATGCAAATTCTTCAAAAAATTTAATTTGATATTTTGAAAATTTTTCTTCTGTAAGCCAATTTAAAATTATGGAATTTTCTAAAGTGTTTTCTTTTTTTGCAAGTGAAAATACATAACAATATTTTGCCCAATCAACATTTATTTCTTTTTTTTCTAAAAGTAATTTAGATGCAAGTTCTATCACCTGATTAAATTTTTGATTATCAACTAGAGATTGTAAATAATAATTATAAGTTTCTGCTTCTGGATTTTTTTTTGAATTTACTGCAAGTTTTGATAACTTTAACATTTTAGATTTAGGAATATTTAATTTTTCTAATTCTTTTAAACTTAATAACACCTCAATACTCGAACCATTTTTTATTGCCTTTTCAAAATTTTTAGTAGCTTTCTCTTTTTGTTGAGATTCTAAATTTACTAAACCTTGAACATAAAACTCGGACGAATTAGTACATCCTGCAAAACAGAATGTACTAATTAAAATTAATGAGAATATTTTTTTTACAGATATTATCATAAAATTATCTTGGTGGAATTGTAATTATTGTTCCAGAAATAATATAATCTGGATTTTCTAATTTATTATACTCTGCAATTACAGGATATAACCAAGGATTTTTGTAATATGTTCCAGCAATATCCCATAATGTATCACCCCATTTAACCTTGTATTCTACACCTTTAACTTCTTCTTTTATAGGTTCTGGTTCTACAGGGGTAACAGTCGGAGCTTCAACAATAACAATTTCATCTTCTTTTGCTTGTTCTTCTACAAATTCATCAATTTCTTGGTTTGATTCCTCAACTTCAGTTTCTACTGGAACAGGAACTACATTTTCTACAGAAGTTTCTTCCTTTTCCCAAATAGAGTTTTCTTCAGAAACGTTTTTATCCTTCAGCTTTGATGGAGTCAAGAACAAAATCAATAAAAGAGCAATTACACAAATTACAGCACAAATACTACAAATCAACACAGGAATTGAACAGCGTTTTTTCTCTGGACAGTCATTGTCCTCTTCTGTATCAACATATAAATCAGAGAATGATAAATCTGGACTAGGTATAGATTCATCTAAATCACCTGATGTATCTAAATTTGCTGCAAAGACATCATCAGATTCATCAAGATTAATTTCTTCATCTATACTTCCAAAATCGTTTCCAATTCCAAAAAATCCATCGTCATTATCATCATCAATCTGATTTTCTTCTGGTTCTGATGTTGCAATATCACCAAAGTCAGGGAATTCCTCTTCATCTAGTGAAGATTCTTCTGAGTTAAAATCATTATCAAGAATAGAATCTTGCATAATATCGCTTTGAAATCCATTAGATTCATCAATATCATCTGTTACAGGAATATCTAATTCTGGCATATCATCTATTTCTTCTGAAGTTTCTACTGTTTCATCTGCAAAATCTGGCATATCGTCTAATTCTGGCATTTCTTCCACTTCTTCTGAAGTTTCCGCTGTGTCGTCTGCAAAATCTGGCATATCGTCTAATGCTGGCATTGCTTCAATTTCTTCTGAAGTTTCTTCTGTGTCGTCTGCAAAATCTGGCATGTCGTCTAAAACTGGCATTTCATCTACTTCTTCTGAAGTTTCTTCTGTGTCCTCTGCAAAATCTGGCATGTCGTCTAATGCTGGCATTTCATCTACTTCTTCTGAAGTTTCTACTGTGTCCTCTGCAAAATCTGGCATGTCGTCTAATGCTGGCATATCTTCAATTTCTTCTGAAGATTCTACTTCTGTATCCTCTGCAAAATCTGGCATGTCGTCTAATGCTGGCATTTCTTCCACTTCTTCTGAAGATTCTACTGAAACTTCTTCTGTGTCCTCTGCAAAATCTGGCATATCGTCTAATGCTGGCATTCCATCAATTTCTTCTGAAACTTCTGATTCCTCGATAAAATTATTTACATTTTCAGAATTATCTTCTGTAATAAGTTCATCCATATCATCAAAATCATCAAGATTAAGTTCATCATCTTTAGAAAGTTCGTTATCCACAACTTCCTCCTGAGTAGCAATTGTATTATCAGCGAACTCATCAAGAAGAGCATCACCATTTATATTATCGGAATCTTCTGTTTCAATCATAGAAAAATCTGGAACAATGGTTCTCTCTGAAGAATCCAAAGTTACTAGAGAAACTTTTGTCTCACTATGTTCTCCTGATTCGCAATCTTCGATAGAAGCTGATAAAACATTCTCTGAATCAATTTCGATTTTTAAATTCAAAGTAGGCGTTTCTTTTGGTCGTGGAAGTAAATTTTCAACTAATAAAGTATCAACATATTCTGCATCTTCCATATTATCTGAAGAAGAACGATACAAATCTAACTGGACTGTTGTTTGATCATCTCGGACTGTTGTGAGTTCTATTGTTTGTACCTGAGGTTTCCCCTCTTCTAAGATAGGATAAAAAGAACCATCTGCTAATTTTATCCCAATTTTATAATTTTCCATACTATTCACCTTAGTTTAATGGTATTATGCTTATCAAATCTTGTCAACGCTTTTTTTCTTGACACTAATCAAAAGGATTGACATAATAAAGAATATGGAAGCATTGTTCCCTATTTTAATTGCGATAATAGTAGTTGCAGTTTTTGGTATTCTTCTTTCTCTTATATTTGGTTCAAAAAATAAAGTCAAAAAATCTGGAGGAAGAAGTAAAGAACGACAAAGCATCGTTAGAGATGCAACTAAAAAATTAACATCTGATCCTCACAACGTTCCAGCATTAACTGAGTTAAGTAATTTGTATTACAAGGAACATAATTGGCAAGGAGCCTATCCTTTGTATGCAACCCTTGTAAATCTTTCTTCTACACGAGTAGGGATTAACTTAGCAGAAGTAAAATTAAGATACGGAGTTTGTGCTGCAAATCTTTCTAAACATCAAGAAGCATTAAAAGCCCTTTTAGAAGCAAGAAAATTAAATTCTGATGTATTTGATGTAAACTTTTACTTAGGAAAAGTTCTTGTTGAACAAAAAGAATATGAAAAAGCAATTCCTTTATTAAAAAAAGCAATCACTATAAACAATGATGTTCCAGAATGTTATGGCTTAATAGGAAAAGCATATTATCTTTCTAAAAGATATAAAGAATCTCTTCCTTACTTGCGAAGAGCATTAGATAGTAATCCTGAAGATAAAGATTTACTTTTTTCTATGGCAGACGCTTTAAATGAATCTGGAACACCAGATAGAGCAATTAAAGTTTTTATGCACCTACGCCCAGATCCAGTTTATGGAGCACAAAGTTGCCTTGCAGCAGGAATTTATCATACAAGATGTAATCAAAATGAAGCAGCTATAAAAGACTACGAAATTGGAATTAAGCATGAAAATGCACCTCAAGATTTATTATTGAATATAAAATATAGACTTTCACAGTGTTATATTAAGGCAAATAATATGCCAGCAAGCCTTTCCCTATTAAAAAGTATTCAATTAATTTCTCCAAATTACAAGGATGTTCCTGCCTTAATTACAAAATATCAGGAATTAAATCAAAATTCAAATTTGCGTACTTATATGATTGGAACTTCAAATGAATTTGTTGCCCTTTGTAGAAAAATTGCATCTACTTTTTTCAAGAAATCTAGGACAAAGGTTATTGATATAAATGTTTCATCAGATTATGCAGAACTTTTAACAGAAATCAATACTGATAAATGGCAAGATGTTATCACTTTTAGATTTTACAGATCTACAGGCTCTACTGGAGAACTTTATGTAAGAGATTTCCACGCAAAAATCAGAGATGAAAAAGCTGGACGAGGAATTTGTTTTACTGCTGGAGTATTTTCAGATGAAGCAAGAAAATATATTGAAGGTCGTCCAATCGACTTAATTGAAAAAACACAACTTGCAAAAATTTTATCTTCACTTGAAATGAATTCACTGTAAATTAGGGTTTTGGAATTACAACTAAATTTCTTTCGTTTTCTGGTAAAAAAGGAACTTTTAACGGAAGAACATCCCATTTGGGAGCCCACTGAGCAATGCCTTCCATTTCAGCTTGAATTTTTTCCATTTTTGCTTTGTATGCTGCTAATTTTCCGTTAGGTTTTAAAATTCGTAGTAAAACACGAATCATCTTTTTTTCTAAGGGTCTGAAAGCTCTAAAAACCACAAGGTCAAAACTATTTTGAGGAACTCGTTCTGCTTCTAGTGTTTTTACAGTAACATTTTTTAATTGTAAAACTGCACAACAATTTTCAAGAAAAGAACATCGTTTTGTCATTCTTTCGATTAAGTTAAAATGAACATCATCAAAAACAATCGCCAAAGGAATTCCTGGCAAACCGCCACCTGAACCCACATCTGCAATTTCAATAATTTCTGAAGTTGACTCCTTGGCTTGTTCTATCAGTTCTTTTATTTGATGATATGGAGCTAAACTATCAAGGATATGCCGAACGATAATATCTTGATGGGAATCGGCTCCCACCAAGTCATAAGCGGAGTTAAATAATTCTAATTCATTTACATAAGAATTGAGTTTTGGCAAAACTCTTTCAATAAGTTCTGCCGAAAACCCTAATTCTTCTAAACCTTGTTGTAACATCTAATTTTACTAAAACTATTTATTGTAATTTCGTTTTACTTTTTTGGTTGTAGTCATTTCAAGAGCTTCTTCCAAAATTGTAATTTTAGAAATTTTTGCATAAGAAGCTTGATTTTTGTTTACTTTTTCAACGATTTCAGAAATTGCTGACTGAACTGGATCTACAGATTCAGGTGTGTTTCGCATTACATTTAATCGTTTGAATAAATCATCTGATGGATAAATTAAAGCTTCAATTCCTTCAGATTTTGTTGCTTCATCCATAATGTAACCTTGAACTGTAATTTGGTCAATATCAGTAAACAATTGGAAAGCATTTTCAATTTCTTCTGGGAATACGTTTTTTCCACCTTCTGTAACAATCATATTTTTTGCTCTACCTGCAAGATACAAGTAGTTTTCATCATCAAGTTTTCCAAGGTCTCCAGTTTTGAACCAGCCATCTTCTGTAAATACTTCAGCTGTTTCTTCTGGCATGTTGTAGTAACCTTTCATTACCATTGGACCTTTTACTTGAACTTCACCTACACCATTTTCATCTGGATCTGCAATTCTCATATCCATATATGGAGCAAAGAATTTTCCAACACTTTCAATTTTAAAGTGTTCAACAGGATTCAAAGCAATAATAGGAGAAGTTTCTGTTAATCCGTAACCTTGAATAAAATCAATACCTAATTCCTGATAAACACGGAATACACTTGGAGCAAGAGGTCCACCTCCACAAATTGCTACACGAAGTGTACTAATACTTGCTTTTTCAAGAACTGCTTTGAAAATCTTCTTACCAGGATTAACTTTAAATACTTTCTTGCAGAAAAATGAAACTCCCATTAAAAATTTCATTAATCCGTTTACGATAGGACCTTTTTCTTTAATTCCTTTGAGAATACCTGCCAAAAGTTTATTGAATAACAATGGAACACCAAGAAGCATTGTGATTTTACCTTCTTTAAGTTCACGGAGCATTCTTGAAACAGCCATTGATTTTCCGAATACAACTTCTGCACCAGTAGACATTGACTCAATAAATACAGCTTGCATTGTGTATGAGTGATGAATTGGTAAAAGTGCATAGAAAACATCAGTTGGATAAACTGTAAGATTTGTTTGTGCAATATAACAGTCAGAAACTAAGTTTTTGTGTGTCAACATAACACCTTTTGGATTTCCTGTAGTTCCTGATGTAAAAAGAATTGCAGCAACATCATCTTCTGTAGGAAGTTCTGCTGTAAATTGTTTTTCTTCTAATAAATTGTAAGCATAAAATTCTGGACATTTTTTGCTTAAAGAGAAAATTTTTATACCTTGTGGATTTGCTGAAAAATATCCATATTTTTCTTCATCAACAAAGAATAAAACAGGTTTTGATGCGTTTAACAAGTTACAAATTTCTTTATCATGTAGACCGTAATCGATAGGAACTACAATTCCACCTGCAAACAAAGTTGCAAGATAAACAGTTGCCCATTCTGGAGAGTTTTTACCTGAAACTGCAACTCTATCACCTTTTTTTACACCTTGTGATAACATCCAGTTTGCTAATTTTTGTACATTTGCTAAAACTTGGGAATAACTAAGAGTTATTTTTTCTGGTTCAAAATCTGTAAAACAAGAATTGTTTGGATATCTTGAAACTGTAATTGAAAACATTTCTGGAAGTGTTGGCCACTCTCCAGTAAAAGACTTTCCTCTAAATTCATCTAAAAATGCCCAAGGAAGAGGTTTTTGTTTTTTTGCCATAATTTATTCCTTTATATATAATATACCTTATGTTTAGACACCTTTAATATAAATAAGGTTGCATATAGATTATACTTTTTTTTCATAAAAAATGCAAAAACTTGTAAAAATGATAGAAAAAAACACAATTCTAGGATATACTACCAAAGATGAAAATAAAAACTTTGTTTTTGATACTTTGTATCACTTTTGTAACTTATTTTTGTTTTGCTCAAGATGTTATTCCAATAGAAGCTAAAAGAAATGCAATCGTTGAAGAATGCAAAAAATATATAGGAACTCCATATTTATACGGAGGCTTAACAAAAGACGGGATTGACTGTTCAGGTTTTGTATTTACAACAATACGAGATTCCACAGGAATTCAACTTCCTAGAACAGTAAAAGCTCTATATTCTTTTGTAAGAATTATCCCTGAAGATAAAAAACAAAAAGGCGACTTAGTTTTTTTCAAAACAGTAGAATCCAGAATTTCACATGTGGGAGTTTACATCGGAAATAATCAATTTATTCACTCTGTAAGTGATGGACCAAACACAGGAGTTATAGTTTCTTCACTAAAAGAAAATTATTGGAAAACTAAATACGCAGGAGCTGGAACATATTTTCCTGTGGAACTTAATACTTCTGAATCTTACATCGCATCTGATAAGAAATCTGAAAATACAGAAAATATAGAAAACACAGTTTCATACACAGAAAGTAAAAAAAAAACAAACACATTTAATTTAGATGCTTCAATTTTTATGAATTGGAACCTTTTTACTACCGACCAATTTCTTTTCAATATTAGAGGTGTAACTTTACAAGTTCACGGTGTTTATAATAAGTGGAAATTACATCCCGGATTTGGAATTGACTTTAAATATGAACCTAAAATGAATATATTCCAAATTCCTATGTACTTTTCTCTTTCTCCAAAAGATTTTTTGCGAATTTACGCAGGAACAGTTTTTACTTTTGGAAAGCCAGTGTTGATTGGATCTGAACAAGAAATTAGAAGTTCAATCTTCCCTGGAATTTTGGGAGTTTCTTGGCAAACACCAGCCATCAAAATTGGAAAAACTGGACTTAGATTTGTGCAAGATATTAGTTACACAATTTTCAATAAAGAAAACAATTCTGCTTTGAATTTTGTAGATTCCATTGTGGCTGGTTTAGTTTTTCAATCAGGATTAAGACTTGATATTTATTTTAATTAATTTTTTGTAAAGGATAGTTTGATGAAAAAAAATATTTTTATTTTTGTAACAATTTCTTTAATTTTTACACTTTTGTCTTGTTCTCCAGAACTTTCTATTAAAATGAAAAATGATAATACTTCAGACTTTTATTTAAATTTAACAAATACAGAAAGTTTTTTTGCAAATTTCTCTGCCTTTATGGATTTTAATGAAGAAAAATTTTACGACGAAAAATCTTTAATTGAAAGTTTAACAAACCTTGGTTTTTCTAAAATCAATCTTACTACAGGAAAAAATGCAGATTTATCAATTTCTGCTGAAATACTTAACAATACCTTAGTAAACTCAGAAAGTCCTTTACCTACATTATTTTCTATAACTGACAAAGATTTTGCATTAGAAATTCATCCTTCAAAATTAATTGAAATACTTTCTTCTGTACCAGAAATTTCTGATTATTTAGATTTGTTAATGGCACCAATTTATACAGGAGAACAAATTTCTGAATCTGAATATCTTGAATTATTTGCTTCAGTTTATGGAGAATCTTTTGCACAAGATTTTGAAAAAACAAATATTTCTATCAATATAAATACATTAAACAAAATAAAAGATATTCAAAGTTCAGAAAATGGTTTTGCAACAACAACTTTTACAGACAAAAAGGCTAATATCAAAATCCCGTTTTACAAATTACTTTGTAAACAAGATGTAATTTTTTTTAAAATCACTTTTTAAAAAAAATTCATACCATTTCATTGAATACAGTAGAATACACTGCTATTTACTAACATTTCATATTTTTCTCATAAAATTATTTGTTGCACTTTTGACATTTTGCCCTTAAAATAGACTTACGAGGAAAAAAGAAAATAAACGGGGGTCTAAATGGCTGAAATGGCAAATGCTGGTTTTTCAAAAGAACTAGATGCATTTATTGATGAATGGAAAAACAAACCAGGAAATCTCATCATGATTTTGCACAAAGTTCAAGAAGAACAAGGCTATATCTCAAAAGAAGCAGCTTGCGAAGTTGCAAAGCGCACAAATTCACACCTTGCAAGAGTTTATGGTGTTATGTCTTTTTATCACTTTTTCAAAACACAACGTCCTGGAAAAAATACTATCAGTGTTTGCTTAGGAACTGCATGTTATCTTAAAGGTGGACAAGATATTATCGATGAAGCAAAAAGTATCCTAGGGCTAGGTGATGATAAAATCTCTACCGATGATGGATTATTCTCTGTTGAACCAGTTAGATGTATTGGATGTTGTGGTCTTGCACCTGTTATGTCTGTAAACGGTGATGTTTACGGAAAATTAACAAAAAATCAGATTGCAGGAATTATCGATAAATATAGAGATGCTTAAAAACAAATGCATTACACCTTGTCCGATTTAATTGCAGATATTGTACAAAATTCAGTTGAAGCAGATTCAAGTCAAATCACTTTGGAACTTGATGAAACTCAGACAGGGCTTACAGTTTACATCCGAGATAACGGCAAAGGGATGTCAGAAGAAACTTTGAAAAAAGTTCAAAATCCATTTTACACAGATGGAATAAAACATCCAAACAGAAAAATTGGAATGGGAATTCCCTTTTTAATTCAAACCGTTACCCAAACAGAAGGGGATTACAAAATCACTTCGGAACTTGGAATTGGAACTACAGTTTATGCATTTTTTAATCTGGCAAATATTGATACTCCTCCCTTGGGAGACGTTTCAAATTTATTTCGTCAGGTTTTAACTTTTACAGGCAATTTTGAAATGACGATTATCCGAAAGAAAAACACAGATGAAATTCAGCTTGACTATAAACTAAAAAAATCGGAAATCGTAGAAGCCCTTGGTGGACTAGAAACAGTTGCAGATCTTTCATTACTAGGCGATTTTCTAAAAAGCCAAGAAGAATATGAATAACTAAAGGAGGAGCAGAGGCGTTTACCTTTGCTAAAAATTATATGGCAAAAATGACACTAGAAGAATTACGAGCATTACGCAATTCTGTAAAATCTGATCTTGTAAAAAGAGATTCAGACGGAAAAAGTATCCAGATAATTGTAGGTATGGGAACTTGTGGTATTGCAGCTGGTGCAAAAGTTACATTAGACAAATTTATTGCACTTTTAGATGAAAAAGGAATTGCAGAAAACGCAATTATTAGACAAACAGGTTGTATGGGACTTTGTGCTAACGAACCAACAGTTGAAGTGATTGTTCCAGAAATGCCAGCCGTAATTTATGGAAATGTGGATGAAAAAGCAGTTGCAAAAATTGTTGAAGATCACATCATCAATAAAAAACTTGTAGATAATTTAATTTTAGATCGTCCAGCTGGCGACATCGTAAAATAGGAGAAAAATAGATGGCATATACACATTATATTCTTGTCTGTGGTGGAACAGGTTGTGAATCAAGTAATGCAGATCTTATTTACAAAAACCTTCAAGCAGAAGCAAAAAACTTTGGTGTAGAAGACAAGGTTCAAATTGTAAAAACTGGTTGTTTCGGATTTTGTGAAAAAGGACCTATCGTAAAAGTTCTACCAGAAGATTCTTTCTATGTAGAAGTAAAACCAGAAGATGCAAAAGATATTATTGCAGAACAAATCGTAAAAGGTCGCGAAGTTCAACGCCTTCTTTACAATAAAGAAAAGAAAAGTATCGAAGAAGTTCAAGAAATTCAATTCTATCAAAAACAACTTCGTATTGTTTTAAGAAACTGTGGTGTTATCAACCCAGAAAATATTGAAGAATACATCGCTCGTGACGGTTATCTTGCTTTGGAAAAAGCACTTTTTGAAATGACTCCAGAACAAATCGTTGACGAAATCAAAAAATCTGGTCTTAGAGGTCGTGGAGGAGCTGGATTCCCAACTGGATTAAAATGGGAAGCAGGTATGAAAGCTCCAGGAGATGTGAAATACGTTGTATGTAACGCTGATGAGGGAGACCCAGGTGCTTACATGGATCGTTCAACCATCGAAGGAGACCCACACTCAATCCTTGAAGCAATGACAATTTGTGGTAAAGCAATCGGAGCAAATAAAGGATTTGTTTACATCCGTGCTGAATATCCACTTGCAATCGAAAGATTAAAGGTTGCTATGGCTCAAGCAAGAGAAAACGGTCTTTTAGGAAAAGATATTTTAGGTTCAGGATTTGATTTTGATATTGAAATTCGTCTAGGTGCTGGTGCCTTCGTTTGTGGTGAAGAAACAGCCCTTCTTCGTTCTATCGAAGGTCAACGAGGTATGCCTACTCCAAAACCACCATTCCCAGCACAATGTGGACTTTGGGGCAAACCTACAGTTATCAACAATGTTGAAACTTGGGCAAACATCCCAGTAATCCTTACAAAAGGTGCAGATTGGTTCAATAAAATCGGAACAGAGGATTCTAAAGGAACAAAAATTTTTGCTCTAACAGGTAAAATCAACAACTCTGGACTTGTAGAAGTTCCAATGGGAACAACTTTACGAGAAATCATCTTTGAAATTGGTGGTGGAATCAAAGGTGGAAAGAAATTCAAAGGTGTTCAAACTGGTGGACCATCAGGTGGAATTATCACAGAAGAACACTTAGACACACCTATCGACTTTGGTGCTTTAACACGACTTGGCTCAATGATGGGTTCAGGTGGTATGATTGTTATGGACGAAGACGACTGTGTTGTAGATGTAGCAAAATTCTACATGGAATTCTGTGTAGATGAATCTTGTGGAAAATGTTCTCCTTGTAGAATCGGAACAAGACAAATGCACACTATCCTTGATAAAATTTCACGAGGAAATGGTGAGTTAGAAGATTTACAAAAACTTAAAGACATTGGACAAGCAATGAAATCTGCTTCTCTTTGTGCTTTAGGACAATCTGCTCCTAACCCAACTCTTTCTACAATAAATAAATTTGAACAAGAATACATTGATCACATTGTAAACAAAAAATGTGTTGCTGGAAAATGTAAGAAACTTATTTCTTACGAAATTACAGAAAAATGTATTGGTTGTGGAATGTGTGCTAGAAACTGTCCTGCAAACTGTATCGTAGGTGAAAAGAAATCTAGACATGTAATTGACCAGAATAAATGTCTAAAATGTGGTCAATGTGAAAAGACTTGTAAATTTGGTGCAATCATCAAAAAATAAGGAATTGGAGGAATTAGATGGTTAATGTTAATATAAACGGAATTGATATAGAAGTTCCAGAAGGAACAACAATTCTCCAAGCTGCAAAGATGTTGAATATTAAAATTCCAACACTTTGTTACAATGATGATTTACCAGCTTGGGCTTCTTGTGGAATTTGTATTGTACGCTTAGCTGGAACACCAAAAATGCTACGTGCTTGTACAACAAAAGTTGCTCCTGGAATGAAACTTATCACTCATGATCCAGAAATCAACAAGGCTCGTCGTACAGTTCTTGAATTGGTTTTGTCAAATCACCCACAGGATTGTTTACAATGTAACAGAAGTGGTCAGTGTGAATTACAAGACTTAGCAATGGATTTTGGATTACGCTCAGCTCCAAGATTTACTCAAATACTAAAAAATCAACCAACAGATGATTCTTACGAAGAAATTGTTTTAGATAGAAACAAATGTATCAACTGTGGTCGTTGTGTAGAAGCTTGCCAACTTATGCAAAATGTCTGGGCAATGGAATACACAGGTCGTGGAGATAAAACTGTTATCGGACCTGTTGCAGGTAGCGATTTAGCTCATAGCCCATGTATTCGTTGTGGTCAATGTGCAGCTCACTGTCCTACTGGAGCAATCACAACTCATAACAAACTTGAAGAAGTATTTGACAAAGTTGCAGACCCAGAAATTACATCAGTAGTTTCAATTGCACCTTCAGTTAGAGCCGCAATCGGAGAAGAATTTGGACTTCCAGCAGGAACCTTATGTACAGGTAAACTTTACACTGCACTACGCATGTTAGGATTCAAATATATCTTTGATACAAACTTTGCAGCAGACCTTACAATCATGGAAGAAGGAACTGAATTAGTAACTCGCCTTACAAAAGGTGGTGCATTGCCAATGTTTACAAGTTGTTGTCCAGGTTGGGTTGATTACGCAGAAAAAAATTATCATGACCTTTTGCCAAATCTTTCAAGCGCAAAATCTCCACAGCAAATGCAGGGAGCAATCACAAAAACTTACTGGGCAGAAAAAGCTGGAATTGACGCAAGTAAAATTTTCCATCTTTCAGTAATGCCATGTACAGCAAAAGCATACGAAGCACGCCGTGACGACAATATGAAATCTTCAGGTTATCAAGATATTGATAAAGTTTTAACTACAAGAGAACTTGCCTCTGTAATTCGTCAAGCAGGAATTGATTTTGTAAATCTTCCAGAAAGCGAAGCAGACAGTCCAATCGGACCATACACAGGAGCAGCAACTATTTTTGGTGCAACTGGTGGAGTTATGGAAGCAGCAGTTAGAACAGCATACAAACTTGTTACAGGTAACGAATTAGGAGACGTAAATTATACTCCAGTTCGTGGACTTGAAGGTGTAAAGAAAGCAGAAGTTGATTTAAACGGAACAAAAGTAAAACTTGCAGTTATTCACCAAATGGGAAATGTTGATGCAGTTGTACAAGAAATCCGAAAAGCTGCCGAAGAAGGAAAAGAAAGACCTTTCGACTTTATCGAAGTTATGGCTTGTAAAGGTGGTTGTGTAACTGGAGGTGGACAACCTTACGGACACAATGACGACCTTCGTATCAAACGAGCCGCAGCACTTTATCAAGATGATGAAACTCACGAAATTCGTTGTTCACACCAAAATCCTCTCATCACAAAAATTTATGATGAATATTTTGGTCAACCAAACAGCGAAAAATCACATCACTTGTTACATACAACTTACACAAAACGTGACTTGTATAACTAAAGTTGTTTAGTTTTTATAAATTGCCCAGAGAAAAAAAATTCTTTGGGCAATTTTCTTTTTTAAAATAAAATGCTATTATCAATTTATGAATGAAGAACGAATAACTTATATAGAAACAAAACTTGCTTATCTTGAAGACTTTTTGAATCAATTACAAGAAGTAACCGTTGAACATGGAAAAATTATCGATAAACTTGTATCAGAAAATAAAGCTATGTCTATCAAAATCAAAGAATTATCCGACAATCAAGAAGGCGAAATTCCTAACGTAAGACCACCTCACTATTAAACCTACTGATTTACTTTTACGCAAAGTTGCGCAAATGGAATTTGTATATTGGCTTGGTCAAAGGCTTTTTTTATCTCAATATAAACTTGATTTTTTGCAGTTATTAAATCCGAGTTGTTTAGGAAAACAGAAAGAACAAGATTTATTCCAGAATTTCCAAAACCATCATAATACGCAAAAGATTCACTATCTTTTATTAAACAAGGACATTTGTCTGGTACTTTAGAAAGAACTTCTAGGGCTTTTTCCATGTCATCATCATAAGAAATTGAAACATTCACATTTAATCGCCTTGTAGGATAAAACGAAGTATTTTGTAAGTTTTCTTTTATAATCGTTTCATTTGGGACTCGTACCATTTGATTATCAGGAGTTTTAATTTTTACCGAAAGCATATCTATAGAATCAACCGTTCCAGAAACATCTTTTATGGTAATATAATCTCCGATTTTAAGAGATTTTTCTGACAGAATAAAAAATCCACTTATGATGTTACTAAATGAAGTTTGAGCCGCAAACCCGATAGCAACACCAGCAATTCCTGCCGCCCCTAAAAGAGCAGTAATTTTTATATTAAATATTCCCAAAACATAAATTACAGCTAAGACAAAAAAAGAATATTTTAGTATTTTTGCAATTAATTTAAAGGTTTGTGCTTTTAATTTTTCTTTTGCAAACTTTTTATAAATCATTGATATTAACAAATACAATAGAATAAAAATTACTAAACCAACCACAACAGAAATAATATTAGAAATTAATTTTGGTGTAAAAGTTTCTTTTATCAATTTAATTAAAGAATTTTCCATAAAAAATACCTGCCAATTCGTAATAAAACTTATATTTTAAGTATATTACAAATTTTGCTGACAAATATCGTTTATAGGACAATCCTCACATTTTGGATTTCTTGCGGTACAAATATATCTCCCATGCAAAATTAGCCAATGATGAGCATGTTCCATATATTCATCAGGAATGATTTTTAATAAATCTTGCTCAATAGTTTCTGGATTTGTTCCAAAAGAAAGCCCTATCCTTGGAGAAATTCTTAATAAATGAGTATCCACTGGCATAGTTTTTTCGCCATAAACTACATTCAAAATTACATTTGCAGTCTTTCTTCCTACCCCTGGCAAACTCATTAAATCTTCTCTGGTACGAGGAAGAGAACTAGCAAAATTTTCTACAAGCAATTTACTTAGAGCAATTACATTTTTTGCTTTTGCACGATAAAGCCCAATTGATTTGATATATTCAATAAGACCTTCTTCACCAAGTTCAAGCATTTTTTCTGGAGTATCAACTTTTTTATATAAACTTTCTGTAGCTTTATTCACGCTTTTATCAGTTGCCTGAGCAGATAAAACTACAGAAACTAGTAAGGTATAGTTATTTGGAGCAATAAGTTCTGTTGTAGGCTTAGGATTCTTCTCTTTAAATCGTTCAAAAAGAAGAATCACTTTATCCTTTGATAAAACTTTTAAATCATCAGTTTTATTTGATGGCGTTTTTAAGTTCATCTACTTTATCTGTTTTTTCCCAAGTAAATTCGCTTCTACCAAAATGACCATAAGAAGCAGTTTTTGAATAAACAGGTTTTAATAAATCTAAAGTTTTAACAATTCCAGCAGGAGAACAATCAAAAACTTCTTTTACAGCTTCAGAAATAGCAAAATCACTAACTTTTCCTGTGCCAAAAGTATCAACCATGATAGAAACAGGAAAAGGAACACCGATTGCATAGGCAAGTTGAACTTCACATCTTTCTGCAAGACCACTTGCAACAACATTCTTTGCAATATAACGAGCCATGTAAGCAGCAGAGCGGTCTACTTTAGATGGGTCTTTACCTGAGAAAGCTCCACCACCATGACGTCCCATTCCACCGTAAGTATCAACAATGATTTTTCTTCCAGTTAAACCTGTATCACCAAATGGACCACCAATTACAAAGCGACCAGTAGGATTTATAAAATATTTTGTTTTGTCATCAAGTAAACCAGTAGGAGATAATACCGGCTTAATAATTTGCTCGATAATTCCTTCTTTGATATCTTTGTCTGAAACATCAGGATCGTGCTGATGAGAAATAACTACAGCATCAATTCTAACAGGTTTATGACCTTCGTATTCTATTGTAACTTGACTTTTTGCGTCAGGACGGAGCCATGACAAAGTTTTATTCTTTCTAAGTTCAGTTGCTTTTCTAAGCAAATTATGAGAATACATAATTGGAGCTGGCATAAGTTCTGGAGTTTCGGAACAAGCAAATCCAAACATCATTCCTTGGTCTCCAGCACCTTGTTGACCTTCGTATTCTTTTAACCCCTTACCTACAACACCTTGGTTAATATCAGGAGATTGTGAGTGAATCATGTTCATTACAGCCATTGATTTATAATCAAGACCATAATCTGAATCAGTATAACCAATTTCACGAGCAACATTTCTTGCAATTTCATCTATTGGAATATAATCATTCGTTGTGATTTCGCCACCAACTAAAACCATACCAGCAGAAGCAAAAGTTTCACAAGCAACATGACTTGAAGAATCATTTGTCAAACATGCATCTAAAACTGCATCTGAGATTTGATCACATAATTTATCTGGATGTCCTTCTCCAACAGATTCTGAAGTAAAAAGGTATCGATTATCTTTCATAAAACCTCCAAAAATCGGTAATTTATACAATAAAATACAAAAAATATATTTATAGTATACACAAAATTCTGTTTTTATAGTATACTTTACACGAGAGATATTCAAGTACTATAAAACACAAACCTAGGAGGGTACATGGCACTTTACAAATCATATAACAAAACACAAAAAACTTGTGTTGTAACGTTTGAGCTTTCAGCAGAAGCTGCCAAAGGTGCAAGCAAAGTCTGGTTAGCAGGTGATTTTAACAGTTGGAGTTCCATCGACACTCCAATGAAAAAACACAAAGATGGAAGTTTTTCTGTAAAATTGACACTAGAAACAGGCAAGGAATATCAATTTAGATATCTTTTAGACGGTAAACATTGGGAAAACGACTGGGCAGCAGATAAATATGTTCCAGCACCATTTTCTTTTACAGACAACTCAGTTGTAATTGTATAAATTACTAACTTCTGGTTATTAAAGCAAACTCGTGGAGAATCCAAAATGATTTTTCACGAGTTTTTTTTATAGAGAAGGATTTTATTCGACAATACTAAAACTGCAAAAAATAAACACTCTACTTCAACCCAACTTCAATACCATGCAAAACTTTTCGTAAAGATTTATCACCTGTAATGGCAACTAAAGTTTCAAGCAAATCTTCATTTGTTGACCAATAATCTGGAGTAAAACCGATTCCTTCAATATTTATTACTTTATTGTTTAAAATAAAATCATACTTGATATTTGACAATCTAACAGCTAAACTTCCATTAGGTAATTGATAAGTATACACACCTCCGTATGCATGACAACCATTAGAATTTTCTCCAACTAAATAACAATTATTACCAAACAAAGCTTTTGCACATATAATAGTACTTTCTGCAGCAGACATTGTATTTCTATCTGCAATAATAATTATTTTGCCATTATATTTTTTTTCACCAATAAAAATCTTTTCAGTTTTTTCTTTTAATAAATATCTAATAGGATTTTTTGACATATCATTAATTGCATTTATATATTCATTTAAAAATTCATCTTTAGGATTTAAATTTTTAAGATAAACATATTTAGCTTTCACAACACCAACAGAGTCTAAATAATATCTACTTTCAAAATGATCCCTGATTCTATCGTATTGATACTCAAGATTTTCATTATAAAGCCCAGTATACATTTTATAAAATAATTCAAGTGAATAATTTGCAAAACCACCATTATTTGAACGCAAGTCGATAATTACATAATCCTTAGAAATAAAATTTTTTGCAACATCAATATATTTTTTAGTTGCTTTATCAAAGTAGGATTTATATGCACTCATCTTAGGTGGCTCTGTAAATGATGATGAAGAAACATATACTGATTTTTTTGTTTCCTGTTCTCCAAAGTACCAACCATTTTTTATTTCTATTGCATCATAATCTTTCACTTTTACATCAAATTCGTAATTATCAAAATTTATTTTTATTATCTCTTCTATATTTTTTTGCTTTGAATTTTCTACAGTTTTAACATACCCAATTCTATAAATATTTTTTCCTTTTGCAGGATATAAAAACAAATTTTCTTTACTTCCTGTAAATTCACTTTTCTTTTTGATTTCTGGAATATCGGATTCTACAACAAAATATTTTCCGTTTTTTTCTCTTACATAAATATTTGAATACAAAACCCTATTTACATTACTTAGTATACATTCTGTTGATGCACCATAAATTGAAAAATGATTATCTGTTACATAATTTTTTAGTTCATTATAAACAACATCACAAATTTTATCTGTACTAATTGAATTTTTATCATAAATAGAATTTGAAAATTCAGATAAAATATTTTGTTCAAACTTTTCTAAATCAAGACCACGAGCTAAGGCATCTTCATATCCGGCATAACAAGTTTTCAATAGGTATTTTAAATTATCAATATCTTCTACAATCTGTTGATATGAAACAACAGAAGTTGGACTATGATAATAAACAGAATTAACATCACGATATTCAATTTTCTGTTCCGAAATAATTTCATATTGTTCTTGTTGCGAAAAAGTATAAAACAAACAAAATGATAAAAGTAAAAATAAAATAATTAGTTTTTTCATAAAATTTTCTCTAATAAGAAAGGTACAAGAAAATCAAAAAAATCTTCTTGTACCAATTAACTTATTTTACAGGAATCCCAAGAATGTATAAATTGTAATTATCACAAGCTTCATTATATTTCTGCAAAGAAATTGTTCCTGACAATAGTTGTAAAAACAAAGAAGTCAAAGAAATTCTCATACTACATTCTTTTATAACTTCTGAGTTATTCCATTCTGGAAAAACTGTATACAGGGTATAAATAATTCCACTGGTTAAGGCAAGCCCCATAAAAACTCCGTCTGCAATCATCCAACCTTGAGCCTGTTTTACAATAGTTTCATTGTCTGGACATTCTAATAATTTTTGGTTTAATACTTTGTAACTTAAAATGTTTCCGCTATAATCACAAAAAGAATGAGACAATCCTGTATCTTTATACAAAATTAAATTATAAAAATTCGGTTCTTCAATTTTAATTTCATTTTCTTGTGCAATAATAAAATTTGATAACGCAAAAATACAAAGCAATGTTGTAATTAGTTTTTTCATAAAAACTCCAATTCTGTCTAAAATATATCTACTAGTAATAAATCTAGAAAAATATTTTAGACAGCAAAATTAATATTTTTTTGATTTTAAACTACTTAAAACCTTAGACTCTGGAATTACATATACATTTGTACCAGTTCTATATCCTTCTGCTGACGAAGCTGCACTACATATAACAGCACCAAGAGAAACCATTATAGGGAAAGCAGGTGGATTTGCGGTAACAATGCCGTACAATAAAGGATCCATAACTATTAAAGTAGCAGTTGCAGTTGCTCCAAATAATGCACCTAATGCATCGGAAGCAATACAAGCTTTTATTTTTTTCCCTAAACTTACTCTTGGAGAAACATCACCTACATTACCATTCCAAAATTCACAAGAAGCTTTAGCAACTTCTGCATAACACATAAAAGGTTGTAATTCATCATCTGAAAGATTAGCAATTGCTTCAACTTCAATTGAAGTTACTTCTCTTATAAAATTTTCTGTTGATATTGATTCTGAATCTAGCAATGAATCAATTCTATTGACATATACAATAGCATTCTCAATATTAACATCAGACTGAGTATTAGACCTTGAAGAAAAACCTGCAAAGTCTGATATCTTTACATCATTACCAAAATATTCTCTAAATCTTTCATTGTACAAATCATCATTTAATATTGCTCTAGGATTGACCTCAAAAGTAGAAAAAAAATCATTTAACATTATATTATGTTCCTTTCCTACATTTGAATACGAATCAATTATGGATTGAGAATAACTATCAATTTCAAAATCATCAGCTATCTCATTTTTACAACTGACAAATCCCAATGTCACAATCATAGCTAAAATAACTATGATTTTACTAAAAATACTTCTTTTCATTTTTCTTCCCTTTTTTAGAACGCTCTACTTTTAGTTTTGTTGTAACTATCTGCATTATTAAAGCAAAATTTCTATTTGTCAATCTATTTTGTTTAAAAATAACCGCGGTTACTAACAAAATAACCTTGGTTATTTTGAATCATATACCATATTTAAAACTCAGATAAAGTTTTTATTCAGAAATACTAAAACTGCAAAAATCTGTACCTTCACCCCAATAAGTAAAAAGCGTTGGACTTATCCTGTCAGCATGAAACTGAAAGGAAACAGTATATTCACCAGCATTAGAAATTGAAAAAAATAATTTTTCATCTATGTCATCATAAGAATTTGAAGAAACATTAAAAACAAAATGATTATTTTCTATTCCTGTAAATTCAATGTTTTTGCTGTTGAGATTTTCATAATGTGTGACAAATTCATTTATATCAACAATTTCTTCAGTTGTTGAAAAATAAACATACAAGGTTCCATCTTTATAAAGTTTTGAAGGAACTTCGCCTTTTACATTAAAGCAAATTTTTTCATCAATTTGATAAACATCCTTATCCGTTGAACAAGAAAATGAATGAAAAAATTCTACAGGTGTACAAGATACAAATAAAAACATTGAAATTAAAATTGTTAATACGATTAGTTTTTTCATAAAATTTTCTCCAAAATTTACATTATTCTAAATTGTTTAATACAGTTCCATCTTCTAAAACAAAAACATACTGAATAAAATCGTGAGGAATTGAAATAAGTTTTTCACAATTTATTTTTTTAATAAGTTCAATTCCTTTTTCTTTGCCTAAAATAAAACAGGCTGTAGAAAGAGCATCACAAAGCATTGAGTTGTTGCAGATAATTGAAACAGATAAAATTCCGTTATTTTCTGGAAAGCCAGTTTTTGCAGAAAGCAAGTGATGATAGATTTTCCCTTCGTATTCAAAATAGCGTTCGTAAACTCCTGAAGTTACGATAGAAGAATTTTCACATTGGATAATTTCAATTGGACTTCCTGTTGGGTTTAAAGGATTTTTAATTCCGATTTTCCAGGGAGTTTTTTCTTTTTGATTTTTATAACCGTAAGCGTAAATGTTTCCGCCTAAATCAATTAAAGCACGATTGATTTTTTCTTCCTGCAAAATTTTTACAACGCAATCAGTTGCATATCCTTTTGCAATTCCACCAACATCAATTTTCATTCCCGATTGTGATAAAAAAGCAGTTTGATTTTTTTCATCTAAAATCAATTTTGTAAAATCAGTTTTTGAAAGAGCATTTTCTATTTTCTTCTGCGAAGGAATCTGTGGAAGAATCCTGCCTGTTTCATCATTTACGATTGCATTGATATTCCAAAGCTCAACTAAATTTCCGATTGTTGGTTCAAAAGCCCCTTCTGTAAGAATTGCAATTTCTTTTGCACAAGATAAAACAGTAAAAGTATCCGAAGAAATTTTTACAGGATGATTTCCTGCATTCTGATTTATTTTTGAAATTTCAGAATTGGAAATAGAAGTACTCATTAGTTTTTCAATTTGATTGATTTTTTCAAAAATTCTATCGTAAAGTTTATTCGAAGCGTTTTCAAAAAGAGAAATTGTACAAAATGTTCCCAATGCAACTTCTGTTCGGGTACTTTGCGTTTTTTGACAAGATGAAAATAAAACACTCGCTATAAAAATAAAAAAAGCGAAAGTAAATAATTTGTTCCTAAAAATAAATTTACGAATCAAAACTTACCTCCGCTTTTATAGTTTTAGATTCCGAAACAAGTTCGGAATGACAGTTGATAAATTCGAAATGCAATATCTTCATCAAACGAAATCTCGTCATGCTGAACGAAATCATGTCATGCAAACTAAATCTCGTCATGCTGAACTTGTTTCAGCATCTACTCTGACAAATCATTCCAATCTGGATTGATTTTATTTACAAGATTATTTTTCCATTCACGTCGCCAATTCTTCAACTGTTTTTCTCTTTCAATAGCAGCGTTAATATCATTACATTCTTCATAATATACAAGTTTTGTACAATTATATTTATCTGTAAATCCTTTGTATTCATGACTCTTATGTTGGTGTACTCGTTTTTTTAAATCACTTGTTACACCAATATATAAGACTGTGTTAGATATATTTGTCATAAAGTAAATATATCCTTTTTTTGTCACAAAAATCGCTCCTATTTATAGATTCCGAAACAAGTTCGGAATGACAGTTGATAAATTCGAAATGTAATATCTTCATCAAACGAAATCATGTCATGCAAACTAAATCTCGTCATGCTGAACTAAATCTCGTCATGCTGAACTAAATCATGTCATGCAAACTAAATCTCGTCATGCTGAACTTGTTTCAGCATCTTACTCAACTATTTTTAAGTGTAATTCATCAAGTTGTTTTTGGTCAACTTCGCCAGGACATTCATCCATTGGGCTAATTGCAAAACTATTTTTTGGGAAAGCGATTACATCATGAATAGAAGATTCTCTACACATAATCATAATTAGTCTGTCAAGACCAGGAGCAATTCCTCCGTGTGGTGGAGCACCATATTTGAAAGCCTCTGTTAAGAAACCAAATTTTTTCTGACCTTCTTCTTCATCAAAACCAACGATTTTGAAAATCCGTTTTTGAAGTTCAGGATCATGAATACGAATTGAGCCAGAAGCAAGTTCGTAACCGTTCAATACAAGGTCGTACAAATCACCTTTTACTTCTCCTGGATTGCTTTCTAAAGTATCGTGATATTTGTACTGTGGCATTGTAAACATGTGGTGGGCTGTATCCCATTTGTTTTCTTCTTCGTTCCATTCAAACATTGGAAAATCAACAATCCATGCAAAAGCCCATTTGTCTGGGTCGCAAAGATTTAAATCTTTACCAAGTTTTGAGCGAACTGCACCTAAGGCTGTACAAGCAACTCGTTTTTTTGTATCTGCAACAAATAAAAGAAGGTCGCCAGCTTTTGCACCTAAAGTAGCACAAACATCTTTTGCTTTTCCTTCAAAGAACTTACTGATTCCACCTTCTAAGTTTGGTTCAGTTTCAGTTCCTGTAACTTTCATCCAAGCAAGACCTTTTGCTTTGTAGATTTTTGCAACAGCTTCAAGTTCTTCAATTTTTTTACGACTATAACTTTCTGCCATGCCAGGAACAACTAAGGCTTTTACGGAACCTCCACTTAAAGAGCCACCTTTTTCGTCTGGTAAAACTGCAACTGCATCTTTGAATGCTTGGAAAGTTCCTAAATCTGCCATGAAAGCAGCATCTTGCATCTTCATATCAAAACGAAGTTCTGGTTTATCAGTTCCGTAAAGTTCGATAGCATCATCATAAGCAATGCGTTCAAAATGTTCTGGCAAAGTAACATTCATTGTTTCTTTGAAAATATGAGCCATCAATCCTTCAGTAAGATTTAGAACATCATCTCGTTCAACAAAGCTCATTTCCATATCGATTTGAGTAAATTCTGGCTGTCGATCCCCTCGTGCATCTTCATCACGATAACAACGAGCAATTTGAAAATATTTATCAAATCCAGAAACCATCAAAATTTGCTTGTAAAGCTGAGGAGATTGAGGAAGTGCATAAAATTTTCCAGGATACAATCTTGAAGGAACAAGATAGTCTCTAGCACCTTCTGGAGTTGATTTTATAAAAGTAGGAGTTTCTAATTCGTAAAATCCTTTATCACACAAATAATTGCGAGTTGCAAGAGTTACTTTACTACGCAAAGCCAAGTGATGTTGCATTCTTTCTGTACGCAAATCCAAATATCTGTATTTTAAGCGTAAATCTTCGTTTGGAATAACTGGAGTTCCATCTTTTTGAACTTCATCAATCATAAAAGGCAAAGTTTCGCTTTTTGATAAAACCTTGATTGCTTTTGCCACAACTTCAATTTCGCCAGTTATCATATCAGGATTTATCATTGTATCAGGACGAGCACGAACTACACCTTCTACAGCGATACAAAATTCCATCCTAAGATTTTTTGCAAAATCTGCTAATTCAGCTGGAGAATCAGAATCAACTACAACCTGAGTGATTCCATATCTATCTCTTAAATTGATAAAAGAAATTCCACCATGTTCACGAATACGGTGAATCCATCCATTTAGAATTACTGTTTTTTTGTCATCTGCCTTGCGTAAATCACCACAAGTTACAGTTCTTTTCATATTTTCCATAGTAGATAATTTTACTGTAAATAAGAGTGTTATTCAAGGCTTGTTTTAGTTTGCTATAGGATAAAAAATTAAAATCTAAATCTAAAACCGATTTGATTCCAAAGTAAAAGTTCGGGAGCAAAAAAATCAGACCAAGTAGCACCTTCTAGACTAAACCAATCTATATACATACAAGGTTCCCATTGTAGAAAAAATTCTAATGTCATCTTCTTAAAATTCCAATCCATATGAATACCTGCAATAGGATAAATAGTTTGTACTAGCCATAAAAAATCTATTGGAATAATAAAAAGAGTTGTACCTGCTCCAAATTGAAATCCAAAGTTAAAAAAATTCTCAGGTGTTAAATCAATTCTATAAAATTCCCAATCTAAACCTAATGAAAAAAGTGATGTTGGTCCTACAGAAAGATGTAAATTTGCATCCTCAAAAGTATAAGATAATTTTGGGCCAATAGGTTCTACAGAAATTCCTAATTGTAAACCATAAGTTGAACAAACAAGACACAATAAGGCTATAATAAACACACATAGTTTTTTCATTCTACCATGCTCCTTAAAATTAAAAAAGTATTTACTTTTTTACATTACACATTTTGTACTTTCCTGTTTGTAACTTATTTTTCTATAACAGTTTTTTCATCTGTGAATAAATTCCATCTAACTTCTTTTATTAAATCGAATGTTGCTGCATCGTAGAATTTTACTACATACTGTTTTGAATCTCTATCATGGAATGCCATTATAATTACATCATTTAGAATAAAAGAACTCCTATGACTGTCTTCTTCAAAATCTAAAAAATGTTTTTTATTCCAATTCCATTCATTTTGCTCATTCTTTTCCAAATACGCATAATTATGATCTAAACCTGCATAAACATATATCCTTTCTAGTTTTTCTGAATAGTATATATTTCCCAAACTACACTTTTCTGATTCATATCCTTGTGCATAAATATGTTGCAAACTTCCATCTGGATTTCGAATTGTTATTCCGTAAGTTCTATCTCGTATTACAATTGTTCCATCTGACAATATTAGAAAAGGATTTGCTCTGTTCCCAATATGTCCACCATCTGGCTGTGGATTACATATGAAAATGGGAGTAAATTTTAATCTATTCCCCTTAAGTTCATAAGTGCCAAAGCCTTCTTTTGTTTCATCATATAAATATCCATTACCACAGCCATAAGTTATACCATTATATTCTTGCATTATAGGTGCTAATTCATCAATATATACAATCCCCTTATATTGATGAGTTTTTAAATCAATTACACTTACAGAACAGCCTTCTTCATAATGATATCCATGCATAACAAGTGCTTTATTCATACTTGGCAAAATATTAAAAGTATGATGATTTGCTTCTTCATATTCTATTACATTTTCTGTTTTCCCAGTCTCTGGATTGAATACTAAAATCTTTTTGCTCATTTCTGCTCCAAGAAGCCAAAGTTTCCCATCATAAGGTACAGCTTCTATCGCCATACTTTCGCCTTTATCTTCGCTATAGACAATCCGAGATATTATATCTTTTTTTTCTACATCTATTACAAAAGTTGACATCTGCCAATTTTCATCACTATAGTGATCAGTCCAAAAGCCAAAATATACTTGATTTTCATTTACACTAAACTTGTGTGTTATTCGCTTTACTTTTGTATCTAGCAAAGAACTTTCTTCCTTAAACCATATACAACCTACAAACAAAAATATCATTAGTATACAAAAAATATTTACTATCAGTTTTTTCATTTTACCATGCTCCTTAAAATTAAAAATGTATTTACTTTTTTACATAACACATTTTGTACTTTTGTGTTTTGTAACTTATTTTTCTATAACCGTTTTTTCATCTGTGAATAAATTCCATCTAACTTCTTTTATTAAATTAAATGTTTCTGCATCGTAGAATTTTACTACATACTGTTTTGAATCTCTATCATGAAATGCCATTATAATTATATCATTTTTAAAAAAAGTACTGGGATAAGATTCTTCTTCAAAATCTAAAAAATATTTTTTATTCCAATTCCATTCATTTTGCTCATTCTTTTCCAAATACGCATAATTATGATCTAAACCTGCATAAACATATATCCTTTCTAGTTTTTCTGAATAGTATATATTTCCCAAACT
>JAGBFB010000032.1 GCA_017936665.1 Spirochaetaceae bacterium
CCGTTACCATTTCCACCATTTAAAGAGCTACATCCTCCTGTAGAAACTTTTGTTCCAGTATCTGGTGATATATTATTTCCACCACCTAAATCATCTTTTGCAGGATTATCGCCTGTTGCTGGTGGATTTTCTGGCGTTTTTGTTCCTCCACAAGTTCCTGTACTTGTTCCTGTTGTACTTCCGTTTGAATAACTTGGGCTATAACTTGATGGTGTGTCGCTTCCATTATTTGATGGTGCATTATTTGTTTCATTCCCACCTGAAGGTGGTGTTGCTGGTTGGGTTTGTGTATAATTACCACAAGCACTTGTGCCACCGTTTACTTGCATCAAACTTGTTAAATCTAACTTTACAAATTCTTTTACTGTTATTTTCATAACTTTGCCTCCTGTTAAAATATCTAATAAGTACAAACCATAATGTCACTCCGAAAATGTTTCAAAATCGTATCACTTTACATAGTGTAGATATGGAAACAGGTTCAGCATGACAAAACTTTTTAGATATATAATTTTGCGTATTTCCTGTCTCCTATTATGCCCCCCCCCCGATAAGTTTTGTCAAGTACTAAATAGTATTTTTTTATAAAAATATTTAAATTATTTATCATACAAGAAATATATGCACACATTAAAATCTCTCTGCTGTACTATAAACACACACTAATGTGTACACAATGGAGGAGTTTTCGTGTACACCATATACCTCTTTTATAGTACACGAAAGACCCTCTTTATCGTACACATTAGCACCTATTTATTATACCATATAAATAATTAGGTTGTAGATTATTTGAGGAAAAATATTTTATATAGAGTAGTAGATTGTCAAATAAATTCAGCAAGACAAATTAAGATTTATCCTTTTTATCGTTTTTGTCTTTTTTATCTTTGCTATAAACATATCGTTTAATTTTTTGACTAGCAGTCTTTTCAAAATTTTCGATAAACTTAATTGTTGAAATCTTTGACATCTTGTTTACTTTTTCATTTACAAAGAATTTTATTTCTGAAATTAAAGCATCCCGTTTGTAAAGTATATCTTCTGTAAAATCGTGAACGGCATCCCCAACAGCATTTCCTGCTGCAAGTAATTTTTCTATAATAGTTCCATCTTTTTTAAGTTTTTCGCCATCAAGTTGAACAAGAGCAACAAGACTTCCTTCTTCTTCCACAACCAAAGATTCATTTACTAAAGGATGTTGATTCAATACAAATTCAATATCTTCTGGATAAATATTTTCGCCTGAAGAACTTAAAATCATATTTTTTAGGCGACCTTTTAACTCAAGCCACATTCCGTTATGAAGCAAACCTAAATCTCCAGTTTTAAACCAACCTGCTCCAACAGAATCATTTTCTGTAGTAAAAACGCTTTTTGTAAGTTCACTTTCTTTGTAATAACCTTTCATTACATTTGGTCCACGAGCAACAACTTCGCCAATTCCTGTTTCTGGGTCAGGATTAATAATTGCAAGTTCAACGCCCCGTAAAATAGGTCCAACTGTTCCTGGAATTGTTTCTTTAGGAGAAGATCCTGCAAGCAAAGGAGAAGTTTCGGTTAATCCATAACCGATTGCATAAGGAAATTTTGCATCTTTTAAGAAATATTCAACTTTAGTATCAATTTTTGCGCCACCAATTCCAAAAAAGCAAATTCTACCACCAAAAGTTTTCTTTAATTGACTTCCCGCAATTTTGTGCATTATTTTTTGGAAAAATGGATTTTTGTACAATTTTTTAGAAAACTCAGTTTTGTTTAATGTTGGAAAAACCTTATTTTTATAAATTTTTTCCATAATCATTGGAACACTTAAAACAATTGTAGGTCTAATTTTCTTGAAAGCTGGTAACAAAGAAGAAACCGTTGGTGGTCGCTCCAAATAATAAATACATCCACCATTTAAAACAATAAGAACAAAGCCAATTGTAAATTCATAAACATGAGAAAGTGGCAAAAATGATAAACATTTATCTCTTTGATTTACACGATGAACAGTTTGACATTGAATTGCAGTCCATACTAAATTTTTGTGAGTAAGTTCAACACCTTTTGAACGGCCTGTAGTTCCAGAAGTATAAATGATAGAAGCGGTATCTTCTTCCAAAACTTCCACATCATTAACAAATTCTGAAATTGTAAATCCTTCCGGTTCACCTCTTAAAAAAGTTAAATCATCAAGTTTAATCACGATTGGAAGAATATCTTCTGACAAGTCTTTTACTTTGTTCCATAATTTTTCGGCAACAAACATTACAGAAACTTGAGCATGATTTAAAATTGAAGTTACTTCAACTGCACTAAAATCTGGCAACAAAGGAACTGCAATAGCTCCCATATTTACAATACCAAAATAACTTGCCCCCCAGTTTGGCATACTTGTACTAAAAATTGAAACTTTATCGCCTTTTTTGATACCTAAACTGTGTAACAAAGCAGAAACTTCTTTTACTTTGCTTCCAATCTGTTCGTAAGTTAGAGGAGTTCCATTTACAAAGGATAAAGCTGGTCTACTTGAGAACTTTGATAAAGTATTGTTTAACAAAGCAGGAAAAGTATACTGCTTTAAATCTTTTATAGTTTGCATAATTTCTCCGATAAGAAGTAACTGAGGAATTTTCAAATTCCGAAGGAACTTCTTAGTTGTGGTTTCGTAATGTAATGAGAAACCACAGTTAATATCACAAGTTTGCTCTAGCAAACTTGATTTGAAAAGCGAAGCACTATTTGTGCGTAGCTTTTCATAATTCCCCTTAAAATATTTTTATGGATTTTTCTTATTGTGATGAAATGTTAACATATTTGCAAGTAAATTTAAAGTACGAAGAATTTTATATATCAATGTTTTTTATCAAAAAAATTTTTTGTTTTTAATTCTGTTATTATTTTAGAAGCAATAATTTCTGCACCCTTTTCATTAGGATGGTAATCGTCAATTTTCAGAGTATCATCATAAAAACGTCCATTCCAAATATTTGAGATTACTAAAATATTGTTATTTTCAAAAAATTCAAATGCTTCATGATACTCAACTAACATCTCATTATTTTGTAATTCATCAATAGTTAGAAACATTGATGAATCTATAAAACTCACAAGGCATACTTTTATTTTTTTTTCTTGTAGATAGTTAATTATAGTTAACAAATTTTCCTTTGTAGCTTTTGCAGTTTTTCGTAATAAAAAGTCATTTGCACCTAATTCAATTATTGCAAAACTAATATTTGATAAATCAAACTTATTAAGTTGTTTTACACAAACATTCGCTGTGTATCCCAATACACAACTATCAATTATACGATAATCAAATTCTTTATTAACAATCTGAACAACAGAACTATTATTAGATAATATAAATCCTGAAAATAAACTATCTCCAATACACAAAGTATCTTTGGAGTTTGAACATCCAAATAAAAAAATAATTAAAATCATGCAGAATATATATATTTTTTTTTTCATATGATTCTAATCAATTGGAATAAAAGTCGTTGCATTAGAATTAGTATTTCTTGAATTAACCTCTTTGTTTAATACAAAAGCTCTGTGATTAAATCCTACTCTTGATAAAGTTACATTATCAGAACGCAATGTTAAATCATCTGAAAATGTTGCATTTATCCATGGGTCAATAAAAACATAATTATCAAAATTATCAGCATCAAGAACGGAACGTGAATTTTTTGTATTTATACAATATTTCCAAGAATAAATTGGATCAAAAGATTCTATAGATCCATCATAGTAAAAAATTGCCTCTAAATCATTTGTTATATATCCTAGAGAAGACGCATATTCAGAACATTGCTTTTGAGTAGCCATATACATCTTATTAGAATTAGAATTTAATAATAACGCTCCATTTTCTAATTCACCAGTAATAGCATTAACAGTTTGTATACCAAGAACTTGGCCATCAGGCATCACTCCTGTTATAAGATAGTAAAATTTTTTTTCCTTATGTAATTTTCCATCAGGTAAAACCGAAATAAATACAGTTTCACCCCAAGTTATGTCATATACTCTTTCATCAAACTTAGGAGAAGAAAGAACATAAAATTGCTGATAATAATCTGATTCCATAATATCTTTTGCAACAACTTCCTTTGCAAATTCCTCTGTGATAAAAGAAAGCTTAGCAATTTCTTTTTCTGAATTGTTACAAGCCATAAAACATATTGTAACTAAAAATAACAAAAATAAACTAAATTTTTTCATAAAAACTCCTAATTATAATCCTTAAAAAACAATGTCAAATATCCACTATCATTTACAAGTGATTCAAACTCCCATTGTTCATAACTAACATGTCTTTCCCCATAATAAGGATCGTTATAATATACTTTTGTAGTTTTATTAGTATTTAAATCTTTTTGATATCCTGTTACAACTACTGCATGTGGAGGATTTATATTTTTATACCCAAGAACAGAAATTAAAGGTTGTCTATCTATTTGTATTTCAGGAATAATTTGAAACATTGATCCAGAATTACATGAAAAATCGGAACTCAATTCTGCGAAATCGTCATTAGTAATATTTATATGATAACGCATAAATGCAGAAATAGACTGAGGTGCACCATCATTGGAATATGGATAAAACGAAGAACCGTAAGTCATCCAAAAAAAATCACTTATGTACTCTTGAACTTCATAATTTGATCCATCTAAAAAATCCTCATCAGACCAACCAACAATATCAGCAAAAAACTCGGCACACATCAAAGTACAAGCAGGTAAACACCACACTTTTGTTTCTTGATAAATTAATGGAACATCTATTTGGTACGTCTTCTTTGTTGATATAGCAGAGCTACAAGAGATAGAAAATAAAATGAAAAATAAACATAAAATAATATTAACCCTTTTCATAGTAATACTATATGACAACATTTATATACTTGTCAACAAATAATAATAAAATTAACAATAAGTTAACATTTATTTACAAAAATCTCCAATATTATTATAATCCAGTTATGAATGTTATTGCTGATATAGTTCCAGAATTTATGCATTTTAACTTTGTAGATTCTGCAAATTTAATTTTACTTTTAGGTTTTATTTTAATTTTAGGTGCAATTGGTGGACGCCTTTTTCAAAAACTAAAAATTCCACAAGTTGTAGGATATATCGTAATTGGAATTATCATTGGTCAATCAGGGTTTCAGATTTTAAGTTCACAAGTGATAACTGCACTTGACCCAATAAATTCACTTGCTCTTTCTTTGATAGGATTTTTAATTGGAGCAGAATTAAAAACTTCGGTAATAAAAAAATACGGAAAACAATTTACAGGAATTTTGCTTTTTGAATCCATCGTACCATTTGTGGTTGTTTCTATCGCTGTAACTTTGATAACTTTTTTTGTTACAAAAGATTTTGTTTTAGCAATTTGCTTAGGTTTGATTTTAGGCGCAATTTCTGCCGCCACAGCTCCAGCTGCTACAACTGATGTTTTAAAAGAAAACAGAACCCGAGGTCCACTTACCACAACAGTTTTAGGAATTGTTGCTATGGACGATGCAGTTGCATTGATTTTGTACGCAATTACATCTTCTATCGCTTCAAATCTTTTAGGTGGGCAAAGTTTATCTTTGGGAACACAACTTCTAACTTTAGCCTACGATATTTTTGGTTCAATTTTAATGGGATGTTTTATCGGTTTTATACTTAGCCTTTTACTAAAAAATATTATGAACAACGAAGGAAGAAGTTTATCTTTTTCTTTAGGATTTTTGTTTTTATCCACAGGAATTTGTGCCTTAATCAATCTTGATAACATTCTTTGTTCAATGGCAATTGGATTTTTTCTTGTAAACTTTGCACCAGCAAAAATCAGAGCTGTTTTTGAATTTATTGAAAAATACACTCCTCCAATTTATGTTTTATTTTTTGTTTTGGTTGGTGCAAAATTAAATATTTGGAATGTTACTTCATTCTTAGGAATAATCGCTATCGTTTATGTTTTGTGCAGAACTATCGGAAAAACTATCGGTGCAAAAATCGGAGCAAAACTTACAAAGGCTCCAATCACAGTTTACAAATATCTTCCGTATTGTCTTTTAAGTCAGGCAGGAGTTGCAATCGGACTTTCAATTGCAGCAGGACAACAATTTCAAGATACAATCGGAAGTACAATAATGTTGATTGTTACTGCCACAACTTTTATTGTTCAAATAATTGGACCTATTTGTGTAAAATATGGAGTTACAAAGGCAGAAGAATGTGGACTTGATATTACAGAAGATGACATTATGAAACAATGCAAACTTTCTGATGTTCAGTGTGGAGGTATTGCAATTTGTGATAAAAATTCCCCTGCAATTATTTTAGAAAACGAAAGTTTGCCTTCTTTAATAAATTCTTTTGGAAAAAATCATAATCAAAACTATGTAGTAAAAACTGAAGATAATAAACTTGCTGGAATTATCACTTTGGAATACTTAAAAGAAACTTTGCTAATAATGGATTTTTACGAAGCAATGATGGCAGAAGATATTATGGTTCCTACAGAAATTTTTGTTACACCAGAAATGCCAATTCCAGAAGTGATGAATCTTTTTACAGAACATGATGTAGACGCTTTACCAATTTTAGACAAAGAAGGTAACGTCCTTGGAGTTGCTGAAAAAACTGCCATAGAACATTACCTTCATGCAAAGATTTTAGAAGTGCATCAAAAATTGGCTATGTTAGGATAATTTATTTAAAGCTTGTAGTAATTGCTATGTAGGGCATGCCACCAGCACCAGACGTTCCAAAAAATAAAGTATGCCCAAATTTTACTCCAATAAAATACCAAAAGTTCAATGTAATAGATGTATCTAAAATACCATCAAAATCAAAAACATCTGGAAAAATTACGTAACTAAAATCGCTATTCCATAATCCAGTTGCTCTTCCTCCCAAACTTGTATTAAAGATTAGTAATTCTATAGGTCTGTAACTAATTCCACCTGTAAGTTGAGTATAAACTCCAATACCAGAACTTGTAAAAGATGCACCTACTTGACCATCAAAGATTGGAACAATTTGTTTTTTTATATCATCCTTATCATAAAACCTTGTAGCACCTGCAAAAATATCAAATGAAGCAACATCAGTTTTTTTAATGAAATACTTCATGTCAACTCCAAAGGAATAAAGATTTGTATGTGCAAAGGAACTAAAAGTTACAAATACAAAAATAAATGATACAAGGAAAATACGTTTCATTGTTATTCTCCTGATTTAGTTAAAACAGTTGATGACCATTTTCCTTTTGCATCCATACAGAATACATAAGCTTTTCCTGAAGCAGAAATTACACCACTTCCAATTTCTTGAAATAAATATTCATCATCAATATCTTCAGTAAACATAATAAAAGCATTGTTTTCTTTTTCAAAATTTCCATTGATAGAAATTATAATATCATCCACTGAAATTCTAAAAACTAAAGAATTGTTAACATCATTCATTACAGTAGTAATTGATTTATCAGAATTTTTCCAAGTCCCGTTTAAATTGAATTTTCCATCTCGACTTTTAATAAAAAATATTTCTCCTCCCATTTCTAAAGGAAGTTCAATTTTGAAAACATCTTTTTCAATAAAAGTTAATTGAAAAACTTCTTCTATTCCATCGATAGAAACATTTGCACCTGTTGCAGTTGCAACAAAAGTTCCAGTAGCACTGGTAAAACCTTCATCAAGTGAATTTACTGTAAAAACGCCAGATTCTGTAATCACAATTTCATTTTCAAGACTATCTTGAATCCACTTACCAATAAATCTTTCTGATTGAATAACAGCATTTGAATCATTACTACAAGAAACAAACACCGAAAATCCTAATATTGATAATAAAATTAACAATACTAAACAAATTTTTTTCATAAAACATCTCTCCTTGCGATATGAAAAATAAGATAAAAGTACAACTATACTCTTATAAAAGTATAGTGAATGAAAAAAGAGAATGCGTAATTTTAATGAGAAATATGTTACTTAAAAGAGTGAAAAATTATTTATTATTCAAAGATTATCTAAATTCAAAAGTTTTTACCATCGAATCTAAATAAGTACGAACTAAAGCTTCAATACTTCTTTCAATTTGTGCTTCAATTTCTCTTAATGCTAAATCTGGATTTTCTTGAAATCTTCTATAACTTATTGATGATGATATACATTGCCATGACATAGGAAAGTATGTATCAAAAAAAGTTACTATACACATATTTACTTCCCCATAAACTTGGGCTTTAAAACCGTCTTTATGCAATTTCATTACACCAAAATCAACTACAAAAAAAATTGCCGCATTTGATTGTGTTCTAGTTAATAATCGTCGAACTAATTTTTTATCAGGTTCTATTAGTCTGTAATTTTCTGATGTAGTTTTGTATATTCCATTATTGTTTGAATCTGTAGTAACATATCGTTTTCTAAATGCTGATGGCGAATAATCATATCTATCTTCTGTAAACCAATTTTCTGTCAAAAATGGCCAAAAAAATTTTCTTACCTTTTGTGAATTATAATATTTTTTTAATGCTTTTTCGGTTTCAGAGATTTCTACAAAAGCAATTCTTCCTTCTTCTGAAAATGTCTGTTTTATCGAATTAGATATTCTATCAACCATTTCCTGAGAAAGTTCTAAATATTTTGTATCTGGTAACGAAAAATAAAACTTTCCTCTATCTTCTTTATCCAATTGTTTTTCATTGTAATAAGAATATCTTACTTCATCCCTAAACCTAATTGTAGCTAAAACAGCAGGAGTAATTTTTTGTAATTCGTTATCTATTTTTTCTTTATCCGACATAAAAAGATAAGCAACGGATGTACAACTTGTAAAAATGAAAAAATAGATTATAGTTATAAAACAAAATAAATTTTTTTTCATAATCTCAAAAATAAGGAAAACTTAAATACTAGATTTTAGTAAAAAAGTTTTCCTACAAATTTTTTTTTGGATAAATTATTTTACACGTGTTAGTGTAATAGTTTCATCAGCATTTGACAAAACTAATTTTTCTTTAGAATATTCAATAGTATAATTTACACTTTCTACTTCTTTGTAACTAGGATATTCTATTTTAGGACTTGCTAAGGATAATTCATTAATACTATCTACCCACCAAGTACCTGTTGTTATTATAGCAAATTTGTACTGAGGTTCGCTATTTAAGTAAGGCACATAATGAATAATAAATCTGTCATTTGGTAGGAATTCATAAGTTGTAACATCTTTTGAATTAGTGTTTTCATCAACTACTACAGATTCCCATTTTGTGCCTTCTAGTTTACTGTTTAAACCACAACCGACAAAAAATAATATAAAAAATACAGACAAAATAATAATTATTTTTTTCATAAAAACTCCTTAAAATTTAGTATTGGGCTCGTGTTAATTTATAAGTTTTACCATAGAAAGTAAAATTTAAAACATCTCCATCAATTTCTGCTATAGCTGTATCCTCAATAACTTTACCATTATCTAAAATTCGAACATTTAAATTTGGAATTTTTTCTATCCAATACAATACATTATAAGATTCAGATTCATGATAATCATATTCAATATTTCCCACAGTTCGTGAGAAGTAAAAATCATGGTTAGTAAAACTTAAATGTGTTCTAATTGTAACTGGAATTAAAAAGCCTTCAATTTCAATTGTTTGAGTTTCTGTACTTTCCCAGTCTGTCAAATCATAGAGGTCAGTACCTCCACAGCCAACAAAGATTAACGACACTGCAAATACCACAAATAAAACTAAAAAATTTCTTAATTTCATTTTCATCCTTCCTGAAATTATAAAATTAAGTTTAAAAATTAAAATTTTAAACTATCTTTTTTTAGTTTATCATGATACCCCCCCCCGTCAAGTAGGATATTCAAAATTTAATAATTTAAAATACAAAGCCGTTTAAAACCGTGCTTTCTTAGCAAGTTTTTAGACAATACGTAAAATTTTACGATTGAGAATTTATTTTATTAAAACTTTTTTTATATTTATTTTCTGTAATTAAAATTGATTTTTACATTTTTAAAATCAGATTTTGCGTCTTCATCAATTTCAATTGCATTCCATTCTTCTTCAGTTCCTGGATAATTTATTTCTTTAACCGTGTTATACGAAAACATACTTTCAAGTTTTTTTATGTTTTTAGACAAAGTTATTGTTTTCAAATTTTTACAAACTGTAAATGCACCTGGTTCAATAACAGTTACATTATCTGGAACCGTAATTGATGTAATATTTTCATTCCAACCCAATGCAGAATGTCCAATTGTCGTAATATAATCTGGAATAATTACATCTCCACTTGCAGAAGGATAAGCTAGAAGTGTTTTTTTATCCTTTGATAACAACATTGTTCCATCTTTTGAAACAGCAAAATTTGGATTTTTACTTGCATCAATTTTTCTTAAATTGTAACAGCCATCAAACATTGAGGAATAGGTTTTTATATCTTTAGGAATTGAAATTTCTTTTAAATTTTTACAGTTTAAAAACCAATTAGAAAGAGTTACTTCGTCTGTATTTTCGTAATTAATAAATTTTCCATAAAACTCAAAACTTTCTAAATTTTCACAGTCAGTAAAAGCAGAATGTCCATAATCAAATCCTCTCCAACCTAGACCAGGAAAATATTTATTTGTTAAATTACCATTTATAACTACAGATTTTAAATTTTTACAATTATAAAATACACTCTCAGCAAATTTAATTTCTTTTGAATTGATTATCAATTTTTCTATGTTACCATTAGCAAAAGAATATCCACCCAAAAATTCAACATGTTCTGGAATTGTTAAAGTTTTTATGTCATATCCTTCTATAATTGAAGAAGAATTTTCTATGATGGAAATATTTTTTGGAATTGTAACATCACCAGAAAGTCCAGCCCAAGCATATAAAGTTTTACCATCTTTTGATGTTAGCATTTTGCCGTTATCAGCTGTAGAAAAATTTTCGTTATTTGAATCAACTTGAAATTTTAATTTTGGGCTATCACATAGACTTGGAAAACAAACAGGATGTTTATCGTTTTTAAAACCTATAAATTCTAGTGAAGCAGGAAATTTAATCAGTTCTAAATTAGTACAACCGTTAAAAGAATTATAACTAAATGCTAAGTCTTTAACTCCATTTTCAAACTCGATTGATTTTAAATTTGCACATTCTTTAACAGATACACCTGTAGAACTAGCAGGTAAAACTAATTTTTCTATTTTTTTACAACCACTAAAATCCACAAAAGTAATATTTGTAGGTAAAATTACAGATGTTAAATTTTCACAACCAGAAAAATTTAAACTAATATATTCATTTTCAAATGTTGAATCGTGATATTCACTATAAAATTTTCCAGATTTTAATTTTTTAGGAAAAACAACACTTGTTAAATTAGTACAATTTGCAAAAGCATTATCACTTACAGATTCAACTGAATCTGGAATTATTACGCTTGTAATATTTTTATTGTTTGAGAAAAAATTATTTCCAATCGCTGTAAGCCCATCTGGAACTGTAATATCACCTGATGCACCAATCCAAGCGTAAAGAGTTTTACCATCTTTTGATGTAAGCATTTTTCCATCAGTAGAAACAGAGAAAAAAGAATTTTTTGAATCTAAAATAAATTTAAAATCCTTTGAAACATTTTCAAAATAAAAATTTGAATCAGATTCTATTTTTTCTAAACTTGCAGGAAGTTCTATTGATTTTAATTTTTTACAATCTGCAAATCCAGTACCATTGATTCTACATTCTTTTATGTCTGAATTAATAATTACTTTTTCTAAATTTATACAACCTTCAAAAATACCACCAATTATCGAAAATGAAGTTTTTGGTATTGTAATTGTTTTTAAACTTGTACAATTTTCAAAAGTATCATATCCTAAATTTTTTATTTCTGGTGGGAATGTTACATTTTTTAATTTTTTACAATTTTCAAAAGTAGAGCCAGAAAACTCTACACAACCATCAATTTTTGCATTTGTAAGATTTTCACAATTTTCAAAAGCACAAGAACCAATCTTTTCAACAGAAGAAGGAATTGAAATTTCTTTTAAACTTACACAATTTGAAAAAACTGAATATTGAATTTCAGTTACTGAATTTGGAATATTTACAGAAACTAAACTTGAACAATTTATAAACAAACCCGATGAAATTTGCGTTAATTTGTTTGAAAGTTTTACTTTTTCAAGACTTGAACAATTTGAAAAAACTTCTCTTCCAAGTTCTGTTACAGAATCAGGAAGTGAGATTTGTTTTAAGGCAGTACATTTATAAAAGGCATAATCTTTTATTACAGCAAGATTAGAATTAAATTTTATTTTTTCTAAACTTGCACAATCTTTAAATGCATTTGAACCAATACTTTTTACAGATTTTGGAAGTTCTATAGAAAGAAGGTTTTCGCAATTTTCAAAAGTTGAAGGTGCTATTTGTTCAAGACCGTTTGGTAATGTAATTTTTGTTAAAGAAGAACAATCATTAAAAGCATTTTCTCCAATAAATTTTGTATTTTCTGGGATAGTAATCTGTTCAAGATTTTCGCAATCATAAAATGCTTCTGTATTTATTTTCTCTATTGTTTTTGGAAGATATATTTTTACTAAATTATTATTTCCACTAAAAACTTTTGCAGGAACTTCTTCCATATTTTTTAATTTACTTAAATCTAAAGTAACTTTGTTTACATTTTTAATGGAATAAACAAAGCTTTTAAAACTATCTTCTGTGTAAGTTCCTGTTAGCTTTATTGTATTTATTCCTTTACTAGAAAAATTTATATCTTCCATTTCTTTATGATAATTATTTAATGAAATTGTATGATTTACTTTTTCAACTTGATTTTTATCACTTGAATTTTTTTTAGAATCATCTTTTTTGAACAAAGAAATAATTCCAACAACTGTTAAAACACCTACAGTTATTCCTGCTTCTTTTAGAAACTCGTCGTCTGAAAGTTTATCTAAACTAACACATCCAGTTAACATTGTTGAACAAATTAAAACTATTAAAGTTGGTAACCAAATTATTCTTTGTTTCATATTAATTCCTTAAAATTTATTCTTCTATTTCTATTTCTGTAAAACCTTTATCTTTTATATCTATATAATCATTATCACTGAGTTTAGCATAATCACCATCTGCAATTATAAAATAATATCTTAATCCATCAACAAGACCAAGAGGTTTCCATTCTCCTTCAATTAGAGCTTCTTGAACATTTAAGTATACAGTTACATCATCTGATTTTGTATTCGCATCTTTAGGTTCACAAGACTCTATCTTACCTTTGAAAGAAACAAGGTTTCCGTACTTGTTATCGTCTTTATAATCATATTTATCGGTTATTATATCATAAGAATCTGTTGTACATAATTTTGCTTCAAAAGTAGAATCTGTAAAAAAAGTGATTTCTTCGTAACATTCATAGTGGATTAAACACTTCCAAGAAGTTTCAACCTTTTTCTCAAAAAGAAAATCACAACTTTGCATTGCAAATATCATTGAAATTGCAAATAAAATAAAAATAAGTTTTTTCATTTCAGATATTATCCATTTATAGAAGCGATAAAATCAAATTACATTCTTAATCCAATATTTTCTAAAGCAGTAGTAATTGATATGTATGGATTTGCATAAAATCCTGTAAATCCAAAATTTAATATTGCACCAAGTTTTAATCCTACAATGTAGAAAAAATTGAAATTAAGACTTGCATCTACAATTCCATCTATTGCTATGCCATCTGGAATTAAAATATTTCCTCCACCATATACTCCTGTAAGTTTTGCACCTACAGCAAGATTTAATATTAATAAAGAAACTGGTCTAAAACTAAACCCACCCAAAAATTGTGTATAAATTCCCACTCCTCCAAAATCAGCAGGTGTTCCATGAAAAGAAAAACCAAAAGAAAAATCAAAAATAGGCATAAAAATATCGTCTGTATCGTCATGATCAAAAAATGTAGTCTGACCAGCAAACAAATTAAGTCCAGTAGCTTGATCTAATAAAGCTTCATCTTCGGGTTCATCTTGATAGTCATAATTGTATGAATAATCATCTTCTTCATCTTCAATATAAGTTTTGTCAAAATGAAAAAACGCTCCTGCTCCACCATAAAACATTTTTGTATGAGCAAATAAATTGAAAGATAAAATTGTAATTAATAGAAGAAAAATTATTTTTTTCATAAATTAGACCTCCAAAAAAATAGGTTTTATAATATAAGTTTTGTCCAATATCAATTTTTAAGACTGATATTGGGCAAAAGTAATTAAACTATAATTCTCTAAACCATGTATCAAATCCATGATAAAATTTTTCATCCTCATATAAGAGTGTTAAATTTTTTGCATTTAATTCAGGGTCAGTAACAGAAACATATTCTCCATTTTTAAATTGCTTTGCATCTTCTATTTTAGAAGCACAATAGAATTGTGTTGTATTTTTAAAAATAACAGAACTTAAAGAATCACATCCAAGGAAAGCAAATTCTTCTATAAGTTCTACATTTTCTCCAATTATTACATCCGTCAAAGATTTACAACTTAAAAATGTAGAGTTAAGATTGATAACACTGTCTGGTATTATTACAGAAATTAATGAAGCACAACCTGAAAATGTACTAGGTAATTCTTTAATTCCATCTGGGATTTTTACACTTTCTAATGAACTACATCCGTTACAAGTAAATCTCAAAATTTCAGTTCCTCCCGCCGGAATAGAAACTGATTTAAGTGAACTGCAATTACTAAAAGTACCGTTACCTAGTTTATCAAGAATTTCTGGTAATTCAATTCTTTCTAGAGCACTCATATTAGAAAAAGCATATCCTTCAATAGAATTTACAGAATCAGGTACTTCTAAAAATTCAATTTTTTCACAATAACCAAAACCACTATAACCGATAGATTTTAATTCACTAGGTAAAGTAACAGAAGTAAGAAAAGTATTTTTATAAAAAGCATATTCACCTATTCTTTCTACAGAATCTAGAATAGTATAATTTATATCTTCTTTTAGACTTGGATATTGAATTATTGTTTTACTATCATTGGTATACAAAACATTATCAATAACTTTATAGGATTTATTATCCTCACTTATTAGTATTTCTCTTAATTTACCACTTGCAAAAGGTCCCTCTCCGATAGAAATAACAGAAGCAGGAATGAATATAGAAGATATTTCTGTATTCAAAAAGGCGGCTCTTTCAATTGTAGTCAAAGTTTCTGGCAAAATTATATTTTCAATACAAGTATTGTAAAATGCATTATTTTCTATAATTTGACATCCTTTAGATAAAGTTACATATTTTAACTTAGTAGCTGCTTGAAAGGCACTATTTTCGATAACTTTTACATTTTCAGAAAAATATACACCAACAATATTTCCACAACCTGCTAATGCATAACTTCCTATCGTATTTAAATTAGGATTATCTACATTTGAAAAAACTAAAAAAACATTTAATTGTTCTTCATAGTTACTAATAGCAGACTGTAAAACACTACCATTTACCACATCATCATTAGTAAAATCCCTAAGAAAAAGAGTTGCTTCTGTTGCTCCAGACTCAACAATTTCAGTGATTTTTGATTCTACATTAGACGGCGTAATATCTTTATAAATTTCTCCAATATATTCAATTTTATCTAAAATTGAATTATCTTCTGGCATTTCTGGAATTTCTGTACTTGTTCTTGTAAATACATCAGATTTCCATGTACCATCGGCGGAACTTGTTTGATGATAATAGTTTACATAGGATTTTCCGTTTGTTGACATTACACCAGTTGCAATACTTCCAAATTCATCATTTTGTATTAATTCAATTGTATTTTCATAAATTCTAATTTCACCTTCAGAAGTAGTTACACCAGCATATTCTCCTACTTGTTCTCTTCCTATAACAGCATAGTTTGTTTCATCGATTAAAATGTCCCACCATTCATTTGACCAGGTTCCAACAAAATTTGGAGATGTTGATTGTTTTTTTACAAAAGTACAAGCATTCCCTAGATTAAAAGCTGTTAAATCCATTGAAAATACATCACTTTCACCTTCTAGCATTTCCATCGTAACAGTTGCAGTTATAGTTTCACCATTTTCAGTTGGAACATTATTCACAGTTGCAGTTGCACTTTTACCATCTTCACCAAGAACATAAGTTCCTTCATAGTTTTGTGTTGTATCTTCATCGATTTCTACTATAGTTTCAAAAGATTTATCTTCATTAATTTTACAAGTTATAAATAACTTGTCCATTATATATTCGCCCACAAGATGATTTATAACTTCATCTTTTTCTTCATCTTGTGTTTTGTCATCCTCTTTATCGTCTTCTCCATCTGTATCTACAGGTGGTGTGTTAGGATTTTCTGGTACTTGAGGTGTGATTGTACCATTGTCACAAGAAGTAAATATTAAAATAGGTACTATTAATATAAAAAAAATTACAAATATAAAATTATTTTTTTTCATAAACCATCTCCTATAAAAAGAAATTAATTCCGATATCTAATCCATAAGAAATAGACATCGGAATCAAGACAAAATTAAATAACCAGATATTAATTCAGATTTAATAAATTTTATTTTCCACCATCAGTAAATGCTTTTTTTGCAGGATGGAATCCGAAAGAACTATCAGAAATAAGTCTTTCTGTTGTAACTTCAAGTTTTGGAACCTCAAATAATTTTGTTTTTACATTTAGATTACTTGTTGTTAATTCAATAGATTCTTTCATCAACATTGGAAATTTATTTATCAAAATACTTGGATTAGCAATAAATTCATTCCAATTTACAGGACTTGAAAACACAACACCATTTACTTGTTTTTGCAATTTTCCGCTATCATCAGTGATATAAATTGTTGTTAAACAGTATGCTTTTGTAGGAACATTTGTAGCAGGAAATGGTTGTATAGAATATTCAACTGTTGCATAAACAAGTGACGATGCTTTTTGCTTATTCTTTTTAGCTGCACTTACAACAGCTTTTGTTAAATCTTCATCACTTGGAGTAGCTTCATAATATCCAGCAGGAGTTGTAACTGTAAACATTTTCATACCAATAGCTTGCAATCCCTCAGTAATTGCAGCTCCAGCAACATTAGCAGCAGCATCTGTTAAAATTCCACCTAAATCTCCTGATAAAACTTTTTTTGCTTTATTCCAACCAGATTTCTTCTCTGCTTTTTCTATTGCTTTAGCAAGAGCATCATTAACAACCTTATCATTTACAAAAGTAAAGCCACCAGCTTGTTCAAGACCATTTTTTAATTCTATTGCAGAAGCATTTATTAATTCTTCTGGAATTACTTGTGCTTTTACACTACCAGTTTCACTCAAAAATTTTTTACCATCATTCATTTTTGCATAGGAATCTTCTGTTAACTCTATCCATTCTGCTCTATCACTTACTAAAACAGTAACCAATGCAGCTGGTGAATTTTTTGCACCCACTTTTTGACTTTCTGTTAATCCACCTGTTGAAGCACACCCAGTGAAAACTAAAATTGCAAACATTAAAATTGCAAATCCTAAATTAATTTTTTTCATAAAATTTTTCCTCCTCGCATTTATGAAACTTATTTGTAAACTATCACAATTCTCTCCTCGTCAAGAAAGATATCTTAACGAGGAGAGGAAATTAGTTCTATTATTGTTGTTTTGTTAGGATTAAAGAACTTAACTCATGAGTTGTATCAAAATCTTCACCTTGATAAGAAATATAAAGAGTACCAGAAGCAGAAACTACACCTTCGCTAAGAAAATTTGTATTTTCTGTACCACACTTATACATATTTCCACTGTGTAAAAAATATGTACTTGATATCTCATATTCACCAACAGTTAAAACTAATTGTTCGGTTTCTTTTGTATCATCAATTATCAATGTAGCACCATCAGATGAAGTCCAAGTTCCATTAAAATCAAAATCTTCAAATTGAGCTTTTACAAAATAAGAAATAACCCCACCAAGAGAAGTCGGATCAAATTCGTAAACATCATCTTCTATTTTAGAACAAGGAACTGTTTCACCCGAATAGTCAAGATCAAACCCATCATCTGTTTTATTCTTTATGCTAATTTCATGATCATTAAGAAGAGCAGTATTAGATTCCCAATCAAAACCACACTCCGTATTTTCATTGTTTATCCATAGTTCTAAATTTGCATCAGAGGATTTTGGTAAATATACTGTAGCATCTTCCTCTAGCGAAGAATCATAATATTGAAGTGCAACTCCAACTTTAGAAAAAATTGCTTTTTTGCCAACAAATTCAGGTCTATCACCAAGAGGATCTAAAGTAATTTGATTTCCTTCTATAGTGAAAGTTCCTAAAGATTTAGTTTCATCAGATTGTCTAAATCTATATGACATTGTATTTTTATCAATTGTAAAAGAAAAACTGTCATCGCTATACAAAGAATATTCACCATTTATATCAGGTGTTGTAGTAGTTTTTTTGATAAAGATTTCACTTTCACTCAATCCCAGCGATGATAAATCCATAGAGAAAGCTGTATCGTAAAGACCTATTTCCTTATCACTATCATAATATGTCAAAAGTTCTATTTCAAAAGTTTTTTCTTCGCCATCTAGTTCTACGATTGCCTTTGCAGTATATTCTAAAGGATTAATTATATATGTTCCTTCAAAATCATAATTGTCATCAAGACAGTCATTAACAAAGGTTCCGTAATTTAATGAACCACCATCAGCTGTTAGAGTAAGAGTTGTTAAAAAATCAGCTTTTTGCCAAGTTGAAGTACCGCCCGTAAATAATGCTCTTGCAGATTCTACTGCAGGAATATACCAATAATAAACAGGAGCATGTTTATTTCCATAATCGACACCTAAATCAATTAAGTAATAAATATCACCAGAATATTCATCAGATTCGATTGTATATTTAAACCTTAAAGAACATCTACATTGATTATAATCAGAATATTCTGTGAGATCAGTAGAAAGATAATTTTTATACCATTCATTATATTCGTCAAAATCAGGTAATTCATAAATGAAGCCTGAATAATTTTTTATTTCTGAATCGTCGAACATATCTGTAAAGGTATATTCAAAATCTTCAATTTCACCATCTGGTCCAAATAATGAAATGTCAAATTTTAGAGATGTAGTTGCATCAGCATATACAACTAAAGGATTTTCATCAGAAATTTCATGATTACGAACATCTGTAACTTTAATATCAAAATAATAGTTTAAAGTTTTTACTGTAATTATATTTGATTTTAATCCTTCGTATTCATAATAAAGTTCAATTTCTTTATTTACATATTCTTCTGGAAAATCAAAAGTAACTTCTACATGTCCATTAGGATAATAATTTCTAGAAGTATAAATTCCTGTAACAGTTTTTTCTGTAAAATTTTCGTCACCTTTTAAACGAGTAAATTGTTTAATTTCAGTATCTTTAGTAAATTTCACAGAATTTTTATTATGAGAAATCAAATCAAAAACATATGAATATTCATTATTTTTTACTTTTCCAGGAAAGTCGTATATTTGCATTTCATTTTGTTCTACTAAAATTAAAGGCTCTAAATTACTAACAATTACTTTTATTTTTTCTGATGTGTAATACTCACCTACAGTTGCCCAATACTCAAATTCTTTAGTTTCACCAGCATTTACCATATCAAAACCAATATCAACTGTATAACTAATATCACTACCATTAGCAATATCCCAACTTTTTACAACACCTGCTGATTTTTCATGTATTTCATATTTTACATCAGCATCGTTACTCCATGTTAAAGAACCAAAACGCAATGAAACAGTATAACTATCTCCCTCGTGAGCATAAACAATACCATCAGTGTTCTCATGACTATCATCATAACATTCAACCCAAACATGAAAATCATCTCCACTAAATTCGAATGGGTCTTCTCCACAACCTACAAATACAAACATTGCTAATAAAACAAGCAATGTTCCCAAAATTTTTCCTAGTTTCATACTTCTACCTCCAAATATATTTATGAAAACCAAGTTAAAAAATATGGAGAGGGGTAACGAGTACCCCCCCCCATCTATATATGAAATACATCTAAATTAGATATATTTTATAATTTTTTGTTATAAATAAAGCATTTTCAATGTATATAATACATCTATATAAGATGTTTTGTCAAACAATTATTAGAAAAATATTGCTAAAATAAATGTATACTGATTTAAAAATTAAGATAATTTCAATGTATGGGTAATCTACAACAATTGTTTATAACTAATTTAAAAATATTTAGAAAACAAAAAGGCTTACGTCAAATTGATTTAGCACTAGAAATTGGAAAAAGTTCTAACTACATCAACAGTATCGAAAATGGAAAGTATTTTCCTTCTCCTGATACGATTGAAAAAATCTGTCAATGTTTGGATATTGAAGCCTTTCAACTTTTTCAAAAACAAGAAAAAACTGATAGCTTGAAAGAAAATAAAAACACAGAAATTTCACAAAGTATTATTGAAAATCTTTATACAAAACTAAAAGAAGATTTGTATAAATTCCTAAAGAAAGATATTGAAACTATTCTTGGAAGTGTCAAAAAATAAAAAAAGCTGAAAATCTACACTAAGTAAATTTTCAGCTTGTAAATTTCAATTAAAAACTAATTCTAGTACTCTTTTTTGTCAGACTTGCGTTTTTTGTTTAAAAGTTTGCGTTCAAGAGTTACTTTCTTTTGGTGATTAATTGCAGAAGGTTTTACATAGTATTCACGTTTTTTGAATTCACGAACAATACCTTCTTTTTCAACCATGCGTTTAAAGCGTTTGATTGCTTTTTCAAGGTTTTCTGAATCGTCAACCATGATTGTTGCCATAAAATTTCACCTCCTCATAACTCCGGCAGTTCCGAAATCTAATGTAAGTTTATAGGAAAATTGAGTTTTATTCAAGTGGGAAAACTTGTTGTATCAAAATTATCCCAATTAACTTGCTATAAAAATCAACAATAAAAAAGTCTTAACACGGGAACCACTGTTTGTATCAATTTAAAATGATTATCCATTGTCCAAAGTTGGCAATCGTTTTTTATTGCAAGATAGGCAATTATTCCATCTTGAAAGGGAATTGTAAGTCCGTTTTTTTTCAGTTTTGCAAACAAAGAAGAAATTTCTAGCCAATCTTGTTTTTCAAAGGAAAGATATTCAAAACATTCTAGGGCAATTTTTAGTTTTTCGCTTTCTTTTGGATTTTTGCTACCTTGTAAAAGTTCTGTAAAAATCACTCCACAAGTTGCAATTTCATTTTCTTGAAAAATTGATTCCTTTTCTTTAGTAGGATTTTTCAAAAAATCAATCAGTATGTTTGTGTCTACCAAAATCATATTAAACTTGCCTCTCTAAATTCAGTTACAGAGTCGGAATCAAGAGAGATTTTTCCTGCTAAGTCGAAGAAGGCTTTTTTTGATTTTGGAACAGAGGATTTTGCAACAATTTGCTCGGCTTGTAGCATTTTTATAAAAGCCCCAACAGAAATAAGCGCTTCTTCCGAAAGAGTTTTTAAAGCCGCCGTTAAGATTCCCAATTGATTATTTGAATTATCATCATAAAATCCATATTTCACAGAAGGAGATGCAACATAACTTTCTGTATCTTGTTGGATTTTGTAAGAAACTTTTTCTTTGTTAGGAGAAAACTCATCATCAATAATTTGAGAATAAGAAACTGAATACAATTTTGCCAAAGCAACCACAACTTTTACAGGAGGCTCAACTTCACCAGATTCATATTTGATGTACATTTGCCTAGAAACTTGAAGATAAGTTGCCAAATAACTTTGAGAATAATTGTGTTTTTCCCGCAAGGCTTTTATTGAATCTTTCATGATTATAGATTAGCATTTGATTTTGCAATTGTCAAGAAAAATTTACAGAATAATTTTTATGTTAAATATATTTTACAAAAAAGTTTGTTATTGCACTAGACATCTCTGGTCTGACGCCAACTTGTTCTGCAAAGTTTTGCCATTTTGAAACTGCACTTTTAACTTGATAGATTGCATCTGCTACATCTTTTTTTCGTAAACTAGCGATTTTTGCACATTGATTAAAATCTTCTATTATAAAGTTGCTAGTTTTTCCGTTTATGGTCATTTGATGACGACTTGTCCACTTGCCTGCTGGGTTGTAGGCAAAACAAACATCATAAAAAGGAGCAAGTTTCCATTTACCAGTTTTATCCATTAAGAAAGAAACATTTTTTACATGGTCGTCGCAATTACAAGCCATTACATTAAAAATCATTCGTTTAAAAAAATCCAATTTTTCTGGATAATATAATTCTAAGCGATTCATCACAGAAAAAACTTGTTCATAGCTATTACTTGCAGCTTGATTAAAATCAAAATGACAAAGCCCTGCTAAAGTTTGCATATGAAGTTTTTTGCCGTCTGTTGTACGGTCAAAGCGTTTTGTCATAAAGTGCTGATTTTTGCCATCATCTAAAAGATAACATTGGCTCATATCAATACCTGCCGATTTTGCCATAAGGTAATAAGCATATTCCACAAGACCAAAATCAAGTTCATCATCATTTTCTTTGTCTTTGTTGCCGGAAACGCCGCTAAATTTTATTAGCCAATATTCAAAGCCTTTCTCAGTTTCCACTTGACCAGAGCGCACTTCTTTTGTTACAGGATTAAATGCAATAACAGCTTTTGCCCTTGCCCCTCCTGCAGAAGTTCCAATTTTTATGATTTTTGCCAATTCTTGATTTAAGTTTTTTTTATCACATTCATCTAAAACAGATTTTAAGTTTTGACGATTTTGTAAAACAAGACTTGCCAATTCCACAAGATTTTGAACATTTAACACTTCGCTTAAGTCATTTTGATTTTGTAAAAGTGGATAAAATTCCAAAGCCCCCATTCCACGATTTCCTGTGTAACAAAGCCTTTCTACAGCATTAAAACTTTCTGGAAGACGCCCTTGTTTTGAAAGCCAAGCGTTTATAAGATGATTTCCAAACTTATCTGGAAGAGAATCAGCTAAAAATCCTGGCAACCCGAAAAATGATTCATAAGAAAGGTTTGGGAATCGAAAAATACCAGAGCCCAAAGGCATTGTAATTGGAGAAACTTGAATTCCTGTTTGCACAAATGACGGATTGTATTCAAATGAAGCGTATTTTTGTCCCTCAGGCAAAGTTACAGCACCAATTGAAGTTCCCCACATTTTAACTTCGGCAGTTGTGTTCATTTATCTTCGCCCCAAATAAAATTTTCTGTATTTTTTACAGAGGAAGAATTACCGTATTCTGGAGTTTTTTCTCGGACTTCTCGGTAACGTTCTGGCTCTTTTGGATTTTTTGCGTAAAGATATTCCATTGGAGAAGGTTCTGTTACAGGCAAAAGAAGTTCAATTCCAGAAAGTTGATGCAAAGTTCTAAGCATTTTTAATAAATTTGCAAGTTGCACACTTTCGCCTTTTTCAAAACGCTCAACTGTGCTTTTAGCAACTCCACAATTTTTTGCAAAAGTTTCTTGCGTCATTTTTTTACGGATGCGTTCCGTTTTGAGCCTAGTTCCTAATTCTTGCAAAATTTGTTCATCTGTATGAAATTCTGTAAGTTTCATATACAAACGATAATACAGTTTTTTTTAGCTGTCAAGTTTTTAATTCTTCTATTTTGAAGAAATATTTAGATATTTTGTAGTTATTCTTCTATTTTGAAGAGTTATCACTAAATATCAGATAAATTTTCAAAAAGAAATGCCACGCGGATTTGTTCACAGCTAACGCTGTTCACTGATTTTGATTATTTTTTTGCAATTTGATGGAATGTAATAATGTTTTTTTAGCCATTTTTCAAAATAGCGTATAATTTGTTTTTTTCTAAATTTATAAGTTTTGTTCGGAAATATTATAATTACGCTTCTTTGCTAATTTTACATCTTTTTTATATTGATTTGTCCAACGAATTTGATATATAGGTCCTTTTTCTACCAATTTTTCATTTCCTCCGCAAATTCATCAAATGTATAACTTTTTACATTTGGATCATTGATTAATTTATCGCCTTCTTTCATAGCTTTAACTGTTTTACGGTTAGGATGCTCAACTCCTATTTCAAAAGGAATTTTACCTTCTCTGATAACTTGTTTTGTAAACATATTGTATAAGCCAGAAACTGAAATTCCAATTTGTTCGCAAAATTCGCTGATATATTTTTTATCATTTTCATCAATACTAATTGTTAGATTAGCCATAATTACACCTCATTTATATTAAAATACACTATAATTATACTAATTCTTACTATAAAAACAAGTATTTTTGATAATTTCACACAAAAAAGATGCCACGTGGCTTTATTCATAGGATAACGCTGTTCACTGATTTTGTTTGCTCTGTAAAATCAATAGTACGCAAAGTATTTTTTATCAAATTCGCTAATAGTACGCAAAGTAATTTTCTTAAAAATTACTAATAGTACGCAAGGTATTTTTAGTTTTGAAATGTCTTAAAAATATTGTTGTATAGATTCCGAATCAAGTTCGGAATGACGGGGGTTTGGATTCTTCTATTTTGAAGAATACAGGTGGTCAAGGGACATTTCAGTTAAACCCTTGACTCATCTTTGTTTATGTTCTCCAAGTATTGTAGAACCTAAATTAAAACAGAAGGCACTTAAAATATAAACATTCCAAGTACCTTTTGTTAACGAAAAATTTAAATCTTCAAAATTTCTTTCTTTTTTGCATCAAAATCTTCTTGTGTAATTACGCCTTCATCAAGAAGTTTTTTGTATCTTTTTAATACAACAACAGAATCAAATTCTGCTTGGGAAGCAGCTTGAACTTGAGCTATGGCTTCTGATGAAACAACTGGAGTACCATCTGTAGGTCCCCCCCCATTGCGGCAGCAGCAGTAGCAGCTTCTTTTTCTCTTGCTTTCATCGCTTTTTCACCAGCTTTTGTAAGTTGATCATGTTCCACAACTTTTCCTGGATTATCTAATTCAAAACATTGTCTTGAACAATACTTTCCTACAAATAATAACGGAAAAATTCTATATTGATAATCACTCCCCCCCCCACCTACCTTTTTTATCATACATACCACATTGAGAGCTGAGAGTTTTACACATTTTACATCTTTTTTGCCTATACATATCGCAAAAAGGAATTTTTTTATTTAATATACCCATAATTTACTCCTTATTTTTTAGGTATTATATTAATAAGACAAAAGTCTTATCATTTAAGTTCATCATATACCTAAATTTTCTTGCTGTAGTGAGTATTTACTACTCAATTTTTAGTGAGTTATACACATAGGTTTTAATGTGTATTTTTGTCCACTTTTATTGACTGGTATAAAGTGTTGAAAACTCCATAGAAAAAGTGTATATTATTAACATAAACTCGCTTGAAAAAGTGTAATTTTTATCAAAAACTCCCTAAAAAAAGTGTCTTAGGAGATTTTTATGTTTAGAAGAAAAATAATGGCAGAACTAGAAGTCTGGAAGAATTCTAGTGGAAAAAAGAAGGCTCTTGTTATAAAAGGTCTTCGCCAAATTGGAAAAACTTATAGTGTTCGAGAATTTGCAAAAGAAAATTATAAAAATGTTGTGTATGTAAATTTTAAAGAAAACGAAAGTGCTAAAAAAATCTTTGATTATGATTTGAATGTAAACAGAATAATTATAGATTTATCTGCATTAATTCCAAATTCTCGATTTGAAGAAGGAAATACTGTAATTATTTTTGATGAAATTCAGGAGTGTGCAAATGCTCGGTCCAGTATTAAACCTTTTTGCGAAGATGGAAGATTCGATATTATTGCTACAGGCTCTCTTCTTGGAATAAAAGGATATAATAAAAAGAAAGGAAAAGGCGTTCCAACAGGATTTGAGCGTGTTGTCTATATGAAGCCTATGGATTTTGAAGAATTTCTATGGGCAAAAGGTATAAATGAAAATGTTATTGCTTATATTCGTGAATGTTACGAAACTAAAACTCCTGTAAGCGAAGCAACTCATCAGGCAATGCTTAGATATTTTAAAGAATATATTTGTGTTGGTGGGTTACCTTATATTGTTGATAGATTTATTTCTACAAATGATATGAATGTAGTTTGGCAAGAGCAACATGATATTATTGAAGAATACAAAGATGATTTTGGTAAACATCTTGATGAAAACGAAAATGAAGAAATTGATTTTTCTTTGCTTGGTAGAATAAACAAAGTTTTTGATTCAATTCCAGCTCAGTTAGCAAAGGAAAATAAAAAATTTGTATTTTCTGCATTGGAAAAAAAAGGTCGTTCAGAAAAATATCTTCCTGCAATTCAATGGTTGTGTGATTTTGGAATTATAAATCTTTGTTACAATCTTAGTAATATTTCAGACCCACTTGAAGGAAACAAAATAGATAGTATTTTTAAAATCTATATGCAGGATTCAGGTCTATTTATTTCAATGCTTGATCGGGATTGTGCTGCAAAAATTCTTTCTGGAGATTTAGGATTTTATAAAGGTGCTATTTTTGAAAATATCATAGCTGACAGTTTTTCAAAACAAGATAAAAAACTTTATTATTTTCATAAAGACTCTGGTCTTGAAATAGATTTTGTTTCAAAAATAAAGAATGAAATCTCACTTATTGAAGTAAAAGCAACAACAGGAAATACAAAATCTGCAAATACCGTTTTAAAAAATCCTCAATATGATGTGAATATATGCTATAAACTTTCAGAAAACAACGTTGGTGTTGTTGAAAACAAAATAACAATTCCATATTATATGGCGTTTCTTTTGTAAAAATTTAGATAAAAAGGTGACAAATTGAACTTTTTTACTTTGTTTTGTTATATTATTTAAATCTTTCTTATTAAAGTTTTTTTTCAAGGAGAAGCCCATGTCTGTTGAAATAATCGAACAAGTTACATCTTTTAGTGAATATATGCAAGGAACTAGCATACTTCCAAAGGCAAAAAATGGATACTGGACTGTTTCTAAAACAAATGCTTTTGATAAAATAAAATATTACGATTATCACATTGAATATAAAAGTTTAATAGACTGTGACCATAATTTTAGAGGAAAAAATAAAGATTTTGTTTCTGGACTAAAACAACTGGGTTTAGATATATGTTTTCTTAGGTATAGAAATAATTATTATGAGAAAGGATCAATAACAATTTATATGATTTTATAAACCACAGTCGAACCTGTTGTAATGATGCTGTTGTTTTTACCAAAATATCGCAGTTTTACAGGGTAAAAACTCTAAAATATCGCAGTTTTACTAGACAAAAACTCTAAAATATCGCAGTATATAATTATGACAAGAGAATCTATAGAAATAACATTGCATGAACAAAAAGAGGAATTTGAAACAAAGAAGAACATGAATGTTTGTTCACGTGCAGAAGAATCTTTAATAAATCTAAATAGTAATTTAGCACAAGTTGTAATTGGCATTAGAAGAAGCGGAAAATCAACTTTGTGTATGAATGTAATAAAAAAATCAAACATAAATTTTGCTTATGTGAATTTTGATGATGAACGATTTTCTTCTGCTAGTTCTGAAGATTTAAATGTTATTCTTGAATGTCTATATAAAATTTACGGTGACTTCAATCATCTATTTTTAGATGAAATACAAAATATTGATTCTTGGCATCTTTTTGTAAACAGACTTTTGCGTTCTGGAATGCATTTACTTATTACTGGTTCAAATGCAAAACTTTTAAGTGGAGAATTAGCCACACATCTTACAGGTCGATATATTCAAACTGAATTATTTCCTTTTTCTTTTAAAGAATATTGCCAGTACAAAAAAATTAACACTTCTTATTCAACAACAAAAGAAAAAGGTCTTTTACAAGCGGTTTTTGAGGAATATCTTAAAGATGGTGGGTTCCCTGAACTACTAGAAGAAAATAGAAAACAAACTTATATAAATACACTTGTTAATAATATTCTACAAAATGATATTGAAAATCGTTATTCTATAAAATATAAAGTTGCCTTTGAACAACTTGCACACCATCTTTTAAACAATGCTCCTTCTACAATGAATTATAAAGACTTACAAAATACCTTTGGGTTTAAGTCTGACCATACAGTTGAAAACTATGTAAATTACTGTAAAAATGCCTATCTAATTTGTGGTTTGCATAAATATTCTGCAAAAAGTAAAATTAGAATTCGTGATGAAAAAACATATGCAGTAGATGTTGCTCTTATGAATAATAGACAAAATGCTTTTGCAGGAGAAAATTTTGGTTGGAGGCTTGAAACAATTATATACATTGAATTACTCCGACGATACAAAAACCAAGGATACGATATTTACTATTATAGCGAAACTTCTGGCGAATGTGATTTTGTAATTTGCCAAGGTAAAACAGTTTATCAATTAATACAAGTTAGTTATGATATATCTTCACCTAAAACATTAAAACGAGAAATAAACGGACTTTTACTTGCATCAAAAAAAACAGGTTGTACAAATCTTTTGTTAATAACAAACCATGATGATTATTCTATTACAAAGGAAAATCAAAATATTTCTGTAATAAGTGCCTATAGTTGGCTTGTGAATTTTCAAAACTAAAAAACCTGTGCGTTCAACGCACTATTTTTCTATGCACTTCTACTCATTACAGAATTTCTAAACTATATACAAGAGAAATTCAATGTAGTTTTTACACAAATAGTAATGTTCTTTTAAAGAAGCTTGATATTGAACAGAAAACTCATATTTATAGAATAGTTCAAGAAGCTATGACAAATGCAGCAAAACACGCAAATCCTACTGAAATAAAAGTTGTTGTTAGAGAAGATTTAGAAAATAATTTAATAAATTTTTTTATCACTGATGATGGATGTGGTTTTAATAATAAAACAGTCAAAGAAATTGGCATAGAAAAAAGTACAAAACTTGGACTAAAGGGAATGGAATCTAGGGCTATTCTTCTAAATGGAAATCTACAAATTCAGTCTGATGAAGAAACTGGAACTCATATTAAATTGGTTGTACCTGTAAATTAAGTTTTCCAGTCCTTGCTAAATCTCTACTCTAATTGCATACACTGTCATTTTATGCTATAATCTGTACAAATTTAATTTTATTTACATATCGAGGTTGTCATGAAAAAAAGAGCACTTATGAGTGTCTTTGTAAAAGATGGTATACTTGAATTGGCTCAGTACTTAAAAAGTGCTGATTGGGAAATTCTTTCTACTGGTGGAACTGCAAAATATTTAACACAAAATGGAATTGAAGTTACTGATGTAAGTTCTGTAACAAATTTTCCAGAATGTCTTGATGGACGCGTAAAAACTCTTCACCCAGCAATCCACGCAGGTTTACTTGCTCGTCGAGATAATCCAGAACATATGAAAACTATCCAAGATTTAGACATTAACACAATTGATTTAGTGTGTGTAAATCTTTATCCTTTCTTTGAAAAAGTACAAGCAGGGCTTACTTTCCCAGAAACTGTGGAATTTATCGATATTGGTGGACCTACAATGATTCGTGCTGCTGCAAAAAATTATCAAGATGTTATCGTTTTAACAGATCCAGCAGATTACGAAGTTGTAATTGAAGGCTTAAAAACAGGTGATGTTCCTGTTGAAGTAAAAAGATATTTAGCAGGCAAAGTTTTCAATTTAACTTCTGCTTATGATGCTGCTGTTAGCCGCTTTATGCTTGGTAGCGAAAATCCTGAAGAAAATGAATTGCAACACTACTACACAATGCCTTTAGAAAAATCACAGGAATTACGCTATGGCGAAAATGCTCATCAAAAAGCTGCTCTCTATTTAACTGCTGACCACAAAGGTGCTTTTGGAGGAATGGAACAATTCCAAGGAAAAGAACTTTCTTACAATAATATCCGCGACTTAGATGTGGCTTGGAAAGCTGTTAGTGCTTACAATAAATTTGTAAAAAATGCAGAAAGCGTAAAATCAGATGATGGTTCTACTGTAAACTTTGCAGGAACTGAAGGTTCAATTTTTACTATTGCATTAAAACACAACACTCCATGTGGTGCTGCTTTAGGGAAAGATGCTCTTGATTCATACAAAAAAACTTATGAATGTGATCCAGTTTCTATCTTTGGTGGAATTATCGGATGTAGTGGAACTATCGATAAGGCTGCTGCAGAAGAAATGGTAAAATGCTTTTTGGAAGTTATCGTTGCTCCTGATTTTACAGAAGAAGCATTGGAAGTTTTTAAAGCAAAGAAAAATCTTAGAATCATAAAAGCAACAATTGAAGCAACAGAATTTTTTGACTCAATGAGTGTTGACGGTGGTCTTTTAGTACAAAGCCGTGATAATCAACTTTTTGAAAAATGGAATGTTGTTACAAAAGCAAAACCTACTCAAGACCAAATTGATGAAATGGCTTTTGGTATGACAGTTGCAATGTTTGCAAAATCAAATGCAATCGTAGTTGTAAAAGATAAAACTGCAATTGGAATTGGTTGTGGTCAAACAAATAGAATTTGGGCTGCTGGTCAAGCATTAAGCCGTGCAAAAGAAGTTACTGATAGATTAGGAACATCTCAAGCAGAAGTTCTTATTAGTGATGCTTTCTTTCCATTTGCAGACTGCGTAGAAGAAGCAGCAAAATTTAATATTAAAGCAATTATTCAACCAGGTGGTTCTATCAGAGATCAAGAATCAATTGATGCTGCTGATAAACTTGGTATTGCAATGGTATTTACTGGAGCAAGACACTTTAAACACTAAAATTTTTAAGCAAGGGTTAAACCATGTTATATTATTTCGGTTCGTTATTTGTTGAATCTTTTGGACCTGCAAGGTTACTTCAATCTTACACTGTATTGATTGGATTATCTTTGTTTGTGGGTTTTACTTTAAGTTACTTTTTTCTTCCAAAATTTTTCAAGTTTTTGCCAAGTGATAGAGGTAGAGAATTTACTTTAACGGCAGAAGCCGCCAAAGGAAAGCCAACTGGTGGAGGAGTTGTTTTTATATCAATTTTTGTCATTACGGTTTTTATTTTTGTACCTCTTGATTTATTACAAATTTCAATCTTGATATTAACTTGGTTGACCATGCTTACAGGATTTCTTGATGATAGAGCAATAACAAGTTGGGGAGAATATCGCAAGGGCGCACTAGACTTAATTATCTGTGTTGCAGCATCTTTTGTTTTATATTTTCTCAATGATAGAGTACAACAAGGACAATCAATACAATTTTGGCTTCCATTTGTAACAAAGCCTGTAACAATCGCACCTTGGTTATTTATTACGATTTCAACAGTTCTTTTATGGATGTCAATTAACACAACAAACTGTACCGATGGCGTAGACGGATTATCTAGTACATTAGTTTTAATCGGTTTAATCACCATGGGAGTAATTTTTTACTTCATACTTGGACACAAAGAAATTTCCGCATATCTTCTTGTTCCGCATTTAAAAGATGGCGCAACTTGGGGTTTAATGTGTTTTGCTTTAAGTGGCGTTTTAATGGGATATTTGTGGCACAATGCATTTCCTAGCAAAGTTTTAATGGGTGATGCAGGAAGTAGAGCCTTAGGATTTTTTATCGGTGTATGTGTTATTGTTTCTGGAAATCCATTTTTGATTATCGCAACTTCTTCTATTATATTTATAAATGGTGGAATGGGATTACTCAAAGTTTTTTTGTTACGATTTTTCAAAATTCATGTTTTTAAGAACATTAGATTTCCTTTACATGACCACATGAGAAAATCTAGAAGTTGGTCTCCAACTCAAGTTTTAATAAAATTTATGATTCTTCAAGTTCTAATTACAATAGCATTGTTAGGAATCATATTTAAAATTAGATAATCTTTTTTATTAGGAAAAAATTTAATGGATAAAATGAGTAACGTTCCTGAATATTTTGGTTGTATGGTTTTCAATGAAACAGTTATGAAAGCTAGACTTCCAAATGAAATTTTTAATTCTTTGAAAAAAACTATGGAAGAAGGTTCTGCCCTAGAATCTAACGTGGCAAACGAAGTTGCAAAAGCAATGAAAGAATGGGCAATTGAAAAAGGCGCTACTCATTATTCCCATTGGTTTCAGCCAATGACAGGAATTACTGCCGAAAAACACGATAGTTTTATTCATCCTATTGAAGATGGAAAAATTACCATGGAATTCAAAGGCAAAGAACTTATCAAAGGCGAAGGTGATGGTTCTAGTTTTCCTTCAGGTGGATTACGTGCAACTTTTGAAGCCCGTGGATATACAGCATGGGATCCAACAAGTTATGCTTTTATAAAAGATGGAACACTTTGTATTCCAACAGCCTTTTGTTCTTACGACGGAAGTACTCTTGATAAAAAAACTCCCCTACTTCGTTCAATGGCAGAATTAGACAAACAATCTTGTAGATTATTAAAACTTTTTGGTAAAGAAGTAAAAAAAGTTACATCTACAGTTGGTGCTGAACAAGAATATTTTTTAATAGATAAAAACTTATATCAGAAAAGAAAAGATTTAATTTTTTGTAACAGAACTTTATTTGGAGCAAAGCCTCCAAAGGGGCAAGAGTTAGAAGATCATTACTACGGTGCAATTAAACCACGTATCGCAGAATTTATGAAAGACTTAGATGAGCAACTTTGGAAATTAGGAATTCCTTCTAAAACAAAACATAATGAAGTTGCTCCTTGTCAACATGAAATGGCTCCTGTTTTTACAACAACAAATCTTGCAGCAGATCAAAATCAGCTTACAATGGAAATTATGAAAAAGGTTGCTCAAGAACATGGAATGATTTGTATCTTGCACGAAAAACCTTTTGATGGATTAAACGGAAGTGGTAAACATAACAACTGGTCAATTTCAACTGACACTGGAGAAAACTTACTTGAACCAGGAAACACTCCAGAAGAAAATGCACAGTTCCTTTTGGTACTTACTGCAATAATAAAAGCAGTTGATGAACATCAAGATTTACTTAGACTTTCTGTTGCTTCTCGTGGGAACGATTTACGCCTTGGTGGAGATGAAGCTCCGCCTGCAATTATTTCAATTTTCTTAGGAGATGAATTAACTGCAATCTTAGAATCTATAATGACAGGAAAACCTTACGACAAAAAAGCAAAAGAAGTTATGAAGTTGGGTGTAGATTCTCTTCCTGCTTTTCCTAAGGATAACACAGACAGAAACAGAACATCTCCATTTGCATTTACTGGAAACAAATTTGAATTTCGTTCTCTTGGTTCTTCAATGTCAATTTCTGGGCCGAATGTAATTATCAATACAATTGTTGCAGATGTTTTTCAGGAGTTTGCAGAAAAATTAGAAGGTGCAAAAGATTTTAATCTTACCTTAAACGAACTCATAAAAGAAACATTAAATAAACACAAAAGAATTATTTTTAACGGCGACGGATATTCATCTGAATGGATTGAAGAAGCTAACAAGCGTAGTTTGTTAAATTTGAAAACCACAACAGAAGCTCTTCCTTATTTCTTGAAAAAAGAAAATATCCAACTTTTTGCAAAGCATGGAATTTATTCAGAAGAAGAAGTAAAAGCTCGTTACGAAATTCAAATGGAAGAATATGCTAAATTAGTAAACATTGAAGTTAAAACAATGTTGGATTTAGCAGAAAAAGAAATTATTCCAGCGTGTATAAAATATTTAAAAGAAATTTCTGAATCAGAAAAAATTATTGGTTCATCAAATTGTAAAGCCGCAACTTCAATAAAAAAAGATATTTCAAAATTTATTGATGGAGCCTTTGAGCAATTAAATAAATTGCGTGAATTAAAATTTGAAACTCAAAAAATTAATGATGCAACACAAAGAGCAACTACTTACACAAAAAAAGTAATTCCAGTAATGAATGCTTTACGAGATTTTTGTGATGAGTTAGAAAAGAAAATTCCTTCTGGATATTGGCCGTTCCCAAATTATGCAGAAATTTTATTTAGAGTATAATTGTTACAGAGGTTTATTATGGTAAAAATTGAAAACGTAACAAAGATATATGAACAAAAAGAAAATCCAAAAGATAAAAAAGGAATTGCAACAAAAGCATTAGATAATGTTTCTGCAATAATTGAAGATGGTGAATTTACAGCCTTTGCTGGACCATCTGGTTCTGGAAAAACAACTATGCTTAATCTTATTGGATGTTTAGATTCAATAACATCTGGAAAAATTTTTATTGATGATAAAGACATTTCTACAATGACAAGTCAAGATAAAAATTTAATTAGGCAACAAAAAATTGGTTTTATTTTTCAAAGTTATAACTTAATTCCAGTTTTAACAGCACAAGAAAATGTTGAACTTGCTTTAGACTTACTTAAAAAATATTCCAAAGAAGAAATTTCTAGTATGGCTTATGAAATTTTAAAAGAAGTTGGTTTAGACGGATTACAGAATAGAAAACCAAACCAACTTTCTGGAGGTCAGCAGCAAAGAGTTTCTATTGCAAGAGCTTTAGTAAAAAAACCTTCTGTTATTCTTGCCGATGAGCCAACTGCAAATCTTGATTCAAAAAATGGATTGAACATAATTGAACTCATGCAAGAATTAAATAGAACTCATAATACAACTTTTATTTTTTCAACACACGATAAAATGGTTATGGAACATTGTCGTAGAATCATAAAAATAAAAGATGGTAAATTCATAGATTAAAAATTTATATCTATTTTGCATTCATTGAATTTATAAAATCTGAATCAAATTCTTTATTCAATTTTTTCTCTAATCTTAGAATTGTTTTTTGATTTGCTTCTGCAATAGTTTTATGAGCAATTCGTTCAGATGCAGAATATGAATAAATAATTGAATCAGTTTGTAAGTCTTTTAAGTTTGCACTAAAATTATAGCGAGCATAATACAATTCACCTGAAGATGTATTTTCAATTTTCATATCAATTTCAAAAACATAATCTTGTTGAGGTGCATTTACAGAAAACCCTTTACTAGTAAAATATTTATAAAAATAATTTTTTATTCGTTCTTCATTTTCCAAACCAGAAATTGTTATAGAAATTTTTCTTGCAAAATCGCTTGCAATATTTTCTATGTCATTTGATTTTGTCATGGTTTTAGCCGTAACCGTATAAGAAGCTTTATTTACTGCATAAATAATATCTAAATACGATTCATTGTCCAATGCAAGTTTAATTGCATTTTGTAATTTTCCGTAAATGTAAAATTTATCTTTATCACTTGTAGTTAAGTTTATGTTTTCTTTAATTATCTTTTCATTTTCTGAAATTTTTTGAGAATAATATAAATATGTTTTTGCTTTATTCAAAATTGCAAGGGAATAATAATTTCCATCTCTATCAATCCAAGTTTCAGCAATTTCAACGCCAACTAAATTATCAATCAAAGCAGAAGTTCTTACAATTTGATTTATAGAAGAAGATAATTCTGCATTACCTGTTGAATTTAATTTTTCTGAATTTACAACTGTAATTTCTGATTCAATTTTTTGTTTAATAATTTTTCCAATATTTGAAATTGCAATAGAATTTGCTTGATCCAAAGTAGTTGCAATTCCAACTGCACATAAATTATTTTTTGTATATTCATGTTCAGTTTCAGTTACCCAACTAGGAGTTTTTCCTTTTGAAGAAATATTTGTAGAAACACAAGAAGTAAAACATAATAATGCAATTACAAATACACTTTGAATTTTTATTTTAAACATACAGCCTCCAAAAAATTTAATTTTTTATTTGAAACATCATAATCATTAAACACTTTTCTATAAATTTCTGTTCCACTAGATGACATATAACTTACACAAATATCATATTTTCCTGGGAACAAATCTATGCCAGAAATATAGACGCTAGAAGGAAAATATTTTGAAGTTCTTACATCGGCAACTTCTGTAATCTGATTTGAAATTAAAGATATAGCGTGTAAAATTTCTAAAGTAGGTGAATTTTTTTCTTCTTTATAATTTTCTAACATTGAAGTTGTTCCAGTTTTTAAAATTGCTCTTGCAATTGACTTTGTATAAATTAAAGATTGTTTTTGTTTAAAAGTATCAATTGCAATATTACTAATACTTTCAATTTTTTCAAATTGTTTTTTATACACTTCTCCAGTTTCTTGGTTGACTATCATAAGAGTAATAGTTGCAACATTAGAATTTACATTTTTCATCACAGGTAGTGCAATTTTAAATCCATAATATATATTAGAAATACTTTCTTCGTATTTTCTTGGTGCTATTCCTGAAAATGCAACGGCATTTAATCTAACTTTATTTTTTTCTGTTTTAAAATTTTCTTCAATTTGTTTTGGAAAAGAAAAATCATATAATTTTTTTTGTGTGTTAAAAGCAGATATTAAATAATTATAATCAATTTTTGCTGAATCAATATCACCCTCATATAAATACAAAAGCATACTTAAATATCTAGCAAAAACAGAATCGTAAAAATTTATTTTATAATCATCTTGATTTAACGCCTCTGTTTCAATTTTAGCATGGTTTTTTACTTCATAAATTTTTTCTTGATATTTAACTGATAAAGTTTTTAATTTATTATTAAATCTACGAATTTCAACAAAAGCCGAATCATATTCTTCTTCAGCGATAAAAGATAAACACTTAAAAAGATTTACATAAATATCTTCATATTCTTCACCAGAGTAATCAATAACATTATCGTTTAGCAAATATGATGATATATTTTGGGTTACACTTTTTGAATATTTTTCATAAATCAAATTTTCTGCTTGATTTAGATAATTCACACTTTCTTGGTTTAATCCAGAATAATGGGCAAGTAAACCTAAATCAAGCATTTTTAAAACATCATCATAAGATGAGTATAAGTTTTTTGGAGCATCTTGTATATTTGTATATGCTAATTCATAATTTCCATTTTGAGCTTCGGTTACAAATACTGTATGTAATTGAGAATTTGAAACACAAGAAACAAAAGAGAAAATAAAAAATATTAATAATAAAAATAATTTTTTTTTCATCTTAATCAATTATGAAATTAGCAAAACAAAATTTTTACCATCTAATAGAAGATTGTTTTAGATGTTTTTTTATATCCATATTCTCTCCACTCCAAACAATTTCTGAAGTTTCGATATCATATAATTCTGCTACTACTTGATAAGTTCGTACAGTTTCTCCAGGGATTGAATCAATAATAGTTCTAACACTTCCGATTAAAAGGAAATCTGCACCTGTTTCGTTTGCTAGAATTTTTGCTGTTTCTTCACTAGCCCAATCCTGCTGTGCTAAAATTTCTTCACGAAGTTCTTCTTTTACAGCTTTTTCTGCTGAAAATTTTACTTTTCCACTATTTATCAAAGCAACCTTAAATTTTGTTGCAAGAATTTCTGTATCAAGATGTTCGTCACTTCTGTTTTTAAAACTTCCTAATTGAACAACTGGCTCTTTTTGATTTTCTTTTATGTAACGAATTATAGCAGGTGCATTTACACATTCTTCAACTAAAGTTTCTGCAATAATTCTTACATCAGTATCATTCCAGTAACCACTTAAATCAGTTTGTTTGTTAGGATTTATTCTTTCGACAGATTGTCCACTTGAATTTACAGACATACATCCTACAAAAGAAAAAATACAAACCACTGCACTGAAAACAACAAATAATTTTTTAATCATAAAAACCTCTCTGTAATATAAAATATTTTTATAGCATAATGTATGCTAAAACCTTTGCATCTTCTACCATGTTTTTGACAACACAATATTCATCAGGTTGGTGTGCAGTTTCATCTAGCGTACTCCAAACTGCACATTGATATCCTTCATTTCTAAGATAAGAACCAACAGTACCACCACCAATACCGATAGTTTTTGATTCAATATTTTTTACAGCCTTAATTCCGCTGGATAAAAGTTTTACAACATCACTATCTTTTGGTGTTGCAGGAGATTCCACTTGCTGAGGACATTCATATTCAATTTTTACACCATATTGATTTTCTACTTGAGCAACAAGTTTATCAATTTCTGATTTTACTTGTTCAAGTTTGTAACATGGCAAAATTCTACAGTCCATACAGAAAACATCGTCACCTGGAATTGTATTTATATTTGGTACATTGCTTTCTTTTTTTGTAGGTTGAAAAGTTGAATAAGGTGGTTCAAATAATTCATCACGCTTATTAAAAACTTTTTCAAGATTATTCACACGCAAAGCTAAATCATAACCAGCTAAACAGGCATTTGCTCCTTCATCTGGTCGAGAACCATGAGCTTGTTTTCCTTGCACATGAAAGCGAATCCATAAAAGATTTTTTTCTGCAACTTCGATTGTTTTTCCTTGAGAATCTCCACCGTCTGGAATTACAACCATATCATCTTTATTAAACAGATTATGATTTTTTAGCAAATATTGAATTCCGTAAGTTGAGCCAACTTCTTCATCTGCAACAAAAAGAAGTTTTACATTATATTTTGGTTGAACATTATTTTTTATGAGAGCAAGAATTGCAAAAATTGATGAAACTAAACCTTGCTGATTATCTTCAACTCCTCGTCCATAAAGTTTGCCATCTTTTTCAATAACTTTCCAAGGGTCTGAATGCCACATAGAAAGTTCTCCAACAGGAACAACATCAAGGTGAGTCATTATCCAAAGAGATTTTGAAGTATCTTTTCCAGGAATTGTTGCAACTAAATTTGGTCTAATTCCACTTTTTACTCTAGAATCAGGAGCATCAAAGCGTTGTAAATCAGAAAATCCTTCATTTTTAAGCCATTGTTCAAGGGCAATACACTTTTCAAGTTCTCCATCTCCTTCACTTTCTGGAGAAAGAGCTGGTTTTGAAGTAAGAAGTGTTTGTAATTCAATCATTTTAGATGTTTTTGATTCAATAAATTCAAAAAGCGAGTTGATATTTTCCATAATGCTAAAATTTCCTCATATATTATAACACTTTCTACGAAAAAAAGTGTTACTTAATTTACTAATATTATATACATTTATAGAAAACTTATCCACTAATTGATATAATGTTTATAAATTTTTATTTTTATAAAATTGAAACAAGGATGGATTTTATGAAAGAACTTACAGTTTTAGCAATTAACGGAAGCCCTCACTCAGAGGGAGGAACTTTTCAAGCAATAAATATTGTTGCAAAAGAACTTGAAAAACAAGGAATAAAAACTGAAATTTTGCAAATTGGAAACAAATCAATTAGAGGATGCCAAGGTTGTGGGACTTGTAAAAAAGGTAGCACAAATGGACTTTGTGTTTTTAATGATGATGAAGTAAATATCGCTATTGAAAAATTAAAAAATGCAGACGGATTAATTTTAGGAAGTCCAGTTTATTATGCAGGAATCAACGGAACTATGAAAAGTTTTTTAGATAGATTTTTTTACGCAGGAGCAAGTAATCTTAGACACAAAGTTGCAACCTCTGTAGTTTCTGTTAGAAGAGCTGGAGGAGTTGCAACTTTTGACCAATTAAATCATTTTTTATATCTAGCTGAAGCTCTTGTAGTTCCTTCAATTTACTGGAATGTTGTACATGGAACATCAGAAGATGCAATTCAACAAGATAAAGAAGGTATGCAGATTTTAGAAAACCTTGGACAAAATATGGCTTGGATGCTAAAAATGAGAGAAGCCACAAAAGAAAGTTTAAAAGAACCTTCTCCTGTAGCTTCTAAAACACGCACAAGTTTTATTAGATAAAACTATTTTTTTAACAAGGCGGCAAATGGATTGTAAGTTTCGCCAGCAGAATCATCTTGATTATCAAGATATTTTGCAGTTGTTTTATCTTGTTCTATCGAAGATGCTGGTCTTAAAGAAATTCTTTCATTATCAGCATCTACAGAATTAATTACAACCGACATTTTGTCGCCAACTTTGTAAACTTTTCTAAGATTAGTATTTCTATCTGTATCCAAATCAGAAATGTGAACTAAACCATCAACACCTTCTTCTAATTGAATAAAAACACCAAAATCAGCAATGCGAGAAATTTTTCCGTCATGTTTTGAATCTACTGGATATTTTTTTGCAACATTATCCCAAGGATTTTCTAACAATGATTTTAAACTAACTGAAACTTTTTCATTTTTCCAATCTGCTTTTAAAACGCTAACAGTTAATTCTTGTCCAACATAAAGAACAGTTTCAATATCATCAACTCGACTTCTAGAAATTTCTGAAATTGGAAGTAAGGCTTTGAAACCACTTTCATCACCAACAAAATTTACAAAGGCACCAAATTTTTGCAAAGAAATAACTTTTACTTTTACGCTTATTCCTTCTTTGATACTTTCTTGTAAAGATTTTATTTTACCTTGAAAAACTTCTTGAGCAACAAGTTTATTTGAAACTAAAATATTTTTTCCGTCTTCTTTAAATTCTTGAATTTTAAAAGTTAAAACTTTTCCGACATAAAAACTTGCTTCTTCTTTTTCTTTAAAACCCATTTGTGAGTATGGACAAAAGGCTCTTGAATTTCCAATTTTAATTTCAAATCCACCTTTGATTTCTTTTTCAACTTTTCCTTCAACTGGAATTTCATTTTTCCAAGCATTTTCTAACATTGACTTATCAGCTTTTTCACCAGCAATTTTTGTTGTAAAACGCATTTCACCTTTGATGTTTCCTAGATAAAAAACTTTTATTTTATCACCTACAGAAAGTTCTTTGCCATTTTGTTTTACAATTCCATTTTCATCAGTCAATTCTGATTTTTCTAAAATTCCTTCTGACTTTGCATTTAGATCTAAAAAAATACAATCATCAGTAATTGCCACGATTGAAGTTTCAATCTCTTGTCCAATTTCAAAAAATTTCATATTACCATCCTTTTAATTTGTATATTCTATAATATTTTTAATGATAGATAAAGCATCTTTTTTACCAAGATTATATGTATCTAAAATTTTTTCTTTATCTTTTTCGGTACGACTTGCAGTTGGTTTTTCTGAAGGTCTGATAATAATCACATTACCTAACTGTTCTTGTTTTTCTAAAAATTCAAGTTGTTGATTGTAAATAATGTGACGATTTTCTATAGCTTCAATTAATTTGGGATATTTTTTATAAACTAATTTTATTATCGGTAAAAGTGAATTTGGATTTTTTCGATAACCTGCTTCTTGTGTTAGAATTACAATATTTTTTTCAAATCCTAATTCCTGCATTTTTTTTATTGGAATAGAATCTGCAATTCCACCATCAAGTAAAAGATTATCTTCGATTTTTATAATCTTAGAAACAAGAGGCATAGAAGCAGAAGCTTGAAGCCATTTTATTTTTTCACCTTTCAAAGTTTCGCACTCATGATAAATTGCACTTCCTGTTTTCACATCTGTGCAAACAGCAAAAAACTGAGTTTGATTTTTATCAAATGAATCATTGTCAAATGGATCTAAAGTTTCTGGAAGATCATAATAACAAAATTTTTCATTGAAAAAATTTCCTGTAGTAATAAGGGACCCTATCCCCATGTAATTTGAGTTATCGCAATATTTTGTTGTGTACCTGATTGAGCGACCAATTTGTCCAGATAAAAAACTTGCACCATGAACACAACCAGCAGAAACTCCTATTACTCCATCAAAAGAAATTTTATTTTCAGCAAAGGTATCTAAAACCCCGGCAGTATAAATTCCTCTATGTCCTCCACCTTCTAAAACAAGTCCGATTTTATTTTTTCTCATTTATATTCTCCATTTTTCAAAATACAAATTACTTCCAAGTTTCCCAAATTTTTGTTGCAAGACCAACTGTTGCAAGATTTTTTCCGTTACGAACAATTGGTTGCTTTAATAAATTTTGATTTTCAAAAAGTTTTTCTTCGATGTCACTTTCATCAAGGTAAGCAATACTAGAATAATCTTTTGAAGATTTATCTATCATAGAAAGAACTGCATCTTGTCGACTTCCTTCTGTTTTTGAAATTGCTTGAACAACTGAATCAAATTCTCCACGGCTCATTTGTTTTTCTTTTAAATCAATAAATTGGAATTGAATCCTTCTTTCTTTGAACCACATCTGTGCTTTTTTACAATCAAAGTTTTTATTTGTTCCAAAAATTTGTATTTGCATAAAAAATATTTCCTTTCTAAATAAGTTTATATTAATATTAATATTTTTTAAAGTAAAAATTTTATTTATACACTTCTGTTATGTAATTTTGTATAAATACCATTTTTTAATAAAAGTTCCTGATGAGTTCCAAGTTCTTTTATTTCTTTATCATCAATTACAGCAATGCAATCTGCATTTTGAATTGTAGAAAGTCTATGTGCAATAATCAAAGTTGTTCTTCCTTTAGAAAGTTCATCAAATGCTTTTTGAATTTTAATTTCCGTTGCTGTATCTAAGGCTGATGTTGCTTCATCCAAAATTAAAATAGGAGGATTTTTTAAAAAACATCTTGCAATAGAAACTCGTTGTTTTTGTCCACCAGAAAGTTTAATTCCTCTTTCACCAACTAAAGTATCATAACCTTGTGGCATCTTCATAATATCATCATGAATTTCAGAAAGTTTTGCAGCTTTGACAATTTCTTCATCTGTGGCATTAATTTTTCCGTAAGCAATATTTTCTTTTATAGTTCCTGCAAATAAAAAAACATCTTGTTGAACAATTCCAATTTGTTTGCGTAAAGATTTTAAAGTAATATCTTTTATATCAATTCCATCAAGAAAAATTTTCCCATCTGTTATTTCATAAAAACGAGGTAGTAAATTACAAATTGTAGTTTTACCTCCACCAGAAAGTCCAACCAAAGCAAATTTTTGTCCAGGATTTATTTTTAAATTAATATTTTTCAAAACTTCAATTCCATCAGTGTAAGAAAAATTTACATTTTCAAAATTGATATTTCCTCTTGCACAAAAAATATCTTTTGCACTTGGGTTTTCTTTTATACTTGTATCAATTCGCATAACTTCAAGAAATCTTTTAAATCCAGCCATTCCAGTTGTATACTGTTCAACTAAAAATGATAATCTGCGAATTGGAGATGAGAAAGCAGCAATAAAAAGATTTGCAGCAACCAAATCTGAAATTTGCATTTTGTTTTGCATGATAAAAAATCCACCAACTGCTAAAACTAAAATACTAAGCACACTACTAAAAAATTCTACATTTGCATGAAAACTTGCTACATGTTTATAAAATTTTTTCTTTGAAGATTTAAATAATTTATTTCCTTCTTCAAATCGATTAATTTCGTATTCTTCATTTGTAAAAACTTTTGTAACACGCACACCAGAAATACTTGATTCTAAAACTGCATTTATTTCTGCTGTTGCTTCTTTTACTTTTCGTGAACTTTCTGTAAGAGATTTTCTTGAAATCATTATTATTGCAATAATTATTGGAACAAAGATAAAAACAATTACAGCAAGTTCCCATCTGATTTTTAATAACAGAAAAAATGAACCAAGTAAAGTTAAAATAGAAATTAAAAAGTCTTCTGGACCATGATGAGCAAGTTCTGTAATTTCAAACAAATCAGTTGTTGCACGAGACATTAACTTTCCTGTTCTATGTTTATCATAAAAACTAAAAGACTGATTTTCTAAATGTTCAAAAACATCACGACGCATATCTGTTTCAACGCAAGCACCAAAATAATGTCCCCAATAATTAACAAACCAAGTAAAAACTCTTCTTAAAATATAAACAAAAACTAACGCACAGATTAAAATAAAAAATGCTTTAAAATTTTTATTTGGTAAAAGTGAATCAATCGTAAATTTACTAATCATCGGAAAAGTTATATCGATTAAAGAAATCATAATTGCACAAAACATATCAAGGGCAAAAATTTTCCAATGAGGTTTGTAATAAGAAAAAAATACTTTTAAGGGTTTGGAATTATAAAATTCAAAATTTTTATTTTTCATAATCATGTCCTAAACTAAAGATTGTATTGTAGTTAAAAAATATTCTGCAATTTTTTCTGGAGATTCTTTCATCTTGTTTGAAATCCACCAACTTACTGTATTAACAAAAGAAGAAGCAATATGATGTACTAAAAAATTTTCTGGTAATGTAGATTTTTTTAATAATCCTTTTTCTGCATATTGAATTTGAATTAAATGTTGCAAATTTGATTTAAAATATTGCAAAAAAATTTCATTATTCTGTGAAGATAAAAGTTGCAAAATATTATAATCATTTTCTTGTAGATGTCTTAAAAGATGCAAAAAGACAGAATCATTTGAAGTTCCACAAGAAAAATTATAATGACCATGTGGAATTCCTTTTGCTGTATCTATTATATGTCCAAAAAGTTCTGTACACAAATCTTCAAGCAAAGATTCTTTTGTTTCAAAGTGTGAATAAAAAGTTGTTCTTCCAATATTTGCTTTATCAATTATTTCTTGCACAGAAAGTTGATTATAATTTCTTTCTGATAAAAGCAAAGTAAAGGCGTTAAAAATTGCTTCTCTAGTGCGTTTTTGTCTTCTATCCATAAAATTTCCTAAAAATTACTGAACAAAATAAAAAAAATGTTCAGTATTGAACATAATCTAAATTTAATTCTTGTAATAATTATGTTTTAAATTATTATGTAATTACAAAACAAATTGTTCTGTATTGAATATATTGTATTTCAATTTACTTTATTTATCAAGACAATAGGAGTTTTTATGTTACATGAATTTATTGAAAAATTAGAATCAATTCCCGCAACAATAATCGGAGGGATATTTTTAGTTGCTAGTTTTATTTTATCAAAACTAGGTATAACTTTTATATTTGACTTTGCTTGGATTACAATTTTTATTAGTGGCATTCCCTTGTTGTATAGTGCAATAAAAAAATTAATCAACAACAAAGGAATAAGCAAAATCTCATCGGCTCTATTAATTTCAATAGCAATGATTGCAGCAATTTCCATTGGAGATTTATTTGCAGGGGCAGAAGTTGCTTTCATAATGGCAATCGGAGAAATTCTAGAAAACATTACAACTAACAAAGCAAAGAAGGGATTAAAAAACTTAATTAAACTTACTCCAACACAAGGACGAAAGATTCAAGACGGAAAAGAAATAATTATCAATGCTGATGAAATTCTACTTAATGATATTATAAGAATTTTACCAGGCGAAATAATTCCTGTTGATGGAATTATTATTCAAGGTGAAACTTCAATAGACCAATCAATTATGACAGGAGAATCTTTACCAGTTGATAAGACAATTAATGATGAAGTTTTTTGTGGAACAATAAATAGATTTGGTTCAATAGATATAAAAGCAACAAAAGTTGGTGAAGATAGTTCTTTTCAAAAATTAATTAAAATGGTACAAGAAGCTGAAAACAAAAAATCGCCAATTCAAAGAATTGCAGATAAATGGGCAAGTCTCTTAGTTCCAGTGGCACTATTACTTGCAATAATAACTTATTTCGTAACACAAGATATTACTAGAGCAGTTACAATTCTAGTTGTATTTTGTCCTTGTGCTTTGGTATTGGCAACACCTACTGCAATTATGGCAGCCATTGGTCAAGCAACAAAGCATGGAATAATTATTAAATCTGGTGAAGCTTTAGAAAAGATGGGAAAAGTTGATACAATTACATTTGATAAAACAGGAACAATTACTTTGGGCAAATTAGAAGTAAGTGATATAATTTCTTTTTCAGAATTATCTGAAGAAAATTTATTACAACTTGTTTCTTCTGCAGAATCTAAAAGTGAACATCCTTTAGCAAAAGCAATAATTGAACATGCAAAAAAGATGAACATCCTACTTGATGAATCAACTTCATTTAAAATGGAAGCAGGCAAAGGAATTTTTGCAATCGTAAATAATGATGAAATTCTTTGTGGTAATGAAAAGTTTTTAAATGAAAAAAATATTAAAATCGAAAATGAAATAAAAGAAAAACTTAATGAATTACGCTTACAAGGGAAAGCAACCTTACTTGTAGTTAAAAATAATAACTGCATAGGAATAATTGCGTTATCTGATATCTTAAGACCAGAAGTAAAAAACATTATTGAAGAATTATCAAAATTAAAAACTGAATCAATTTTGCTTACTGGAGATAACAAAACCACAAGTGAATATTTTGCAAATCTTGTTGGAATAAAAAAAGTATTCAATGAATTATTACCAGAAGACAAAGTTAAAAATATTATTGATTTACAAAATTTAGGAAAAACAGTTTGTATGATTGGTGATGGTGTAAATGATGCTCCTGCATTAAAAACTGCAAATGTTGGAATTGCAATGGGTTCAATAGGAAGTGACATTGCTATAGAAGCTGCTGATATAGCTTTAATGAGTGATAACATTTCTAAAATTACTTATTTAAAACGACTTTCAAATGCAACTGTAAGAACAATTAAATTTAGTATTGCACTTTCAATGTTTATAAATTTTCTTGCAATAGCATTATCTGTTTTAGGATTACTTAATCCAACAACAGGTGCATTAGTACATAATGCTGGTTCAGTTTTTGTTGTTATGATAGCGGCATTACTATATGAAAGAAAATTTGATAAATAAATTTTTAAGACTTAATTTTAGTTAATAAGAATTTGCAGGCTTTGGTAAAAAAATTAAAGCCTGCTTGTTATACTAAAGCCATAATCAAAATGCCTTTGATTTTTTTCTGGAAAAAATCTATAAACAAAATTATATTTTAAAATTATTGGAACAACAGGAAGATTACCCAAACCAATTCTACTTTCTAAAGAAAAGCCAAGTTTTAATTCATCATAATAATTAAAATTTCCGTAAATTAAATCGTAAAAATGTTTTGTAAATTCATAAGAAGAATTATTTTTATTTTTTAGTGTTAAAAATTTTCCATTATAATCAACATCAACATAAAATCTATTAAGATATAAAACAGAAAACCAACTTATACTTTTTTGAATTTCAATATCAATTAATTTTATATTGGTAGAAAAATTTATTAGTTTTTTTGATGTTGGTAGAACAGCAAAATTAAATTCCGTTGGTAAACCAAAACATCCAACTGTTGTTGATGGAATTGGTAACAACCTTGGCACTTTTAATTTTACACTTGGATAAAAGTTACAAAACAAATTTTTATCTTTATTGCTATCATTATAATTATAAAAAATATCAACGTTTAAAAATAAATTTGTTTCAAAAGTTTCAAAAATATTTATACCTTCTTTTCTGCTTATTCCAACACCTATTCTTGATTGATTATAAACTAAAAGTCTATCTGTCATATCATATTTTGTAGAACTATAAAATGGAGTTGTGAAATTTTCGATAAAACTTAAATACTCTTCTGCAACTGAAAATTGTCTACCATAAAAAATACTTGCTGAATTTCCAAATCCTAAATAAGAAGAATTATAACCAGATAAAATATAACTTCCACTTAATTCATTGTAAGTTTGTTTAAAACCAAATTTATCAAACTCTAATGAAGAACTTAAACTATAAGACCACAAATCTGTTGGAGCATTACCATAAATTTTAAAATTTGCAGAGCCAGAACCTGACTGAGGAATATATCCTAAACTAAAATCTAAACTATAACTATCGTATGGAGATAAAGTAGAAAGAGTAAAACCAATTCCAGTTTCAGAAGCAATTTCAAGAGAATCTTCTTGCTCAGAAATTTTATATGTAGGAAAATATAAGCTTGGAATTATTGTTGCTCTAAACAAAAAATTAAATGGATTATATTTTTTTTCTAAATCTTTAATATTTAAATTTGATTCTGAAATATAATTTTGAATATCATTTGATTGATTATTAGTTACATCAATTACATTTAACTCTACATTTTCAAAACTTAATTTTGACAAATCACTTTGTAAAATTCTTTGGTGATTAAAAAATGATGCGATATAAATTATTTTATCTTCATTTAAAATAATTGGATTATAAAATCCTCCAGAAAAATCTTTTGTTAAAAATTTTGCTTGCAATTTTTGTTCTATTGAATTATTTAAATCAAAATTATTTAAATCTATTATTCCAAGTCTTGGCATTGTGCCTTTTTGTGTATATGAAAAATAAATTTTATTATCATAACAAGATATATCTTGTAGTACTGTATCTTCTGATAACATCTTAATTTCTTTTTGTTTTTTTGTATTAATATTATATAATTTAATTGAAAAATCTAAACCATCTTTGTACAAAAACAAAAGATTTCCATTGCCACCATCACAAAGTGAAAATTTATTTTTACCAAATTCTTTATCAAACTCATTAACAAAATTTATATTTTTAATATTTCCTTCTTCATCTTTTTCTATTTTATAAATCTTTGTAGAAATAAATTGACTTACAACTTTTACTGTTGCTAAATAATGATTACCTTCCCATGATAAAATTACTGAATCTGAAATTCCTTCTTCACTAACCGAGAAAAGTTTTTTTGTTTCTAAATCATAAATTTTAGTTTTAAGTTTTGGAAGAGTTTTATTTTTATCATAATAATCTATTGCCAAATATTTATAATCACTTGAAACAGAAATATTTTCTACAGAAGAAAAACTTAAAAGTTTTTTTGGTTTACTAAATTGCATTTGTGAATTTTGCAAAAGTTCTGTATATAAAATATCATTTTTGTATTTATCATAAAAAACAAATCCATCTTTCACTTTTATTAAATCACTATAACGACTTACATATTTTTCATTGAAAACTAAATCAACTTCTTCCTCTTGCCAAGGCTCTGAATTTACTTGAGCAAAATTTTGTTCTTCAATAAATTCTTTCCATGCCTTTTTTATTGAAACACCAAAGACTTTTTTAAATGCTCTTGTATAAGTTAGATTTTTTACATTTACACACCTGTGCCAAAATTCAGTAAATTTTTCTTCTCCATATTTGTCATGAACCCACTGATAAAACTTTGATCCAAATTTATATTGTAAATCGCTTGGATAAATATCTCTAACACCAGGAATATCACTATAATTTATTTTTACATTTTCAATTAAAGATTGCTTAAAAATATGATTTGCATATTCACTATTTAATCTACCTTCACCAGTTGAACTTTCTTCAAGAACAGCTGTTCCTTCTGCCATTGCGGTATTTGCAACAAAACTTGCACCAATAGAATTATCTCCAAAAACTTTACGAAATCCGTACCAAAATTTATTTCTGATATTATAATTTATTGCATGAGTTAATTCGTGATAAAATACTTTCAAAAAATCATCTTTATAAACTAACATTTCATCATTACATCTTGTATCAAACATTACTATACGATTGTAACCATAAGTTGAAAAATAAGCATTGAAAGAATCGTAACTTGGAATTAATGTAACAGGAAATCGATAGACCTGCTCAAGTTTATATTTTTGACTTAAAATTTCGTAATAATTATCTGCATTTTCGTATAAAAGTTTTGCAGCTTCTTTAGATTCTTCTGGATAGATTATATCAAAATATTTTGTACTTAAAACTTTTAATTCAGAATTAAAAAATGAATTTGCAAAAACAGCTGAATAAATCAAAGTGAAAAGGAATATAACAAAAAGTTTTCTTTTCATAAAAAATCCTCATGTAAAATGAAAATAAACTATAAATATGATAACACTAATTTTTACAAATATCTAGCGTATAAATTCAATCTATGTTATAGTAGAAATATGAATATTTTTTTAATAAATGGAAGCCCAAAAGGGAAAAACAGTAATAGTTTAAAATTAGCAAATTCTTTTATTGATGGAATAAAAAACGCTTCTGAAAAGTCTAAACAAACTGTAGAATTAAGAGAAGCAACTTTAAATACAATGAACATTCATTCTTGTCTTGGATGTTTTTCTTGTTGGAAAAATACTCTAGGCAAATGTTGTATCAACGATGATATGTCAAAAATTATTGAAGGACAACTTTGGGCAGATATAATCATTTTTAGTTTTCCTCTTTACTTTTTTAATGTACCAGGAATTTTAAAAAATGTAATTGATAGACAACTTCCTATGAGCTTACCTTTTATGAGTGAACGAACAGATGGAATCGGTAACGGAAGTCATCAATTAAGATACAACATGGATAATAAAAAATATGTTTTAATTTCAACATGTGGATTTTATACTGCTGAAAAAAATTACGATAGCGTAGTTTCTATGTTTAATCATATTTGTGGGAAAAATAATTTTGAAACAATTTTCTGTGGACAAGGAGAATTATTTTCAATAAAAGAATTATCCGAAAAAACAGATAGTTATCTTAAAAATGTAAAACAAGCAGGAATTGAATTTGCTTCACAAAATAAAATTACTGAAAAAACAAAAGACAAATTAAAAACTCTACTTTTTGAAAAAGAAGTTTTTGAGAAAATGGCAGATGCTTCTTGGGGAATCGAACAAAATAATTCTAGCGAATCTTCTACAGAAAAAAATGAATCATTAATTTTTACAAAACAAATGGCTGCTTTATATAACACAAAAAATTATGATGGCAAAGATAGAATCTTAGAAATGCATTACACTGACATAAATAAAACATATCAAGTAATATTAACTGCCGAAGGAAGTTCTGTAATTGAAAATCCTACTACAAAATATACAACTAGGATTGAAACACCTTTTGAAGTTTGGGTTGCAATTTCTCGTGGTGAATTAAATGGAATGAAGGCATTAATCACAGGAAAATACAAAGTTATGGGAGATGTAACTTTAATGATGAAGTGGGGAAAACTTTTTGGATAAACATCATTTTGTTAAAATGATTAAATTATATTTTTATTAAGGAATAATTATGAAGAAACCAAATTTAAAACAAAAATTGAGTTATTGGTTTGATAACTTAATGTCAAAAGGAACTTTGTCACTAATTTTCGTTTTGGCAGTTATTACTATTCTTGTTGTTTTTATCACAGGAATTGTTGTTTCGATTTCAGACCCAGAAGCGAACGGAAATATTTTCCAAGCAGCATGGATGAGTTTGATGCATGCCTTAGATGCAGGTACAATTGCTGGTGATGATACAAGTAACATTCTTTTTATTGTAATGATGTCCATCGTAACTATTTGTGGTTTATTTATTACAAGCATGTTAATTGGTGTAATCAGTACAGGTCTTGAATCAAAAATGGAATCACTACAAAAAGGACATTCACTTGTTCTTGAAAAAAATCATGTTATCATTTTAGGATTCAATGAAAATGCAATTAATATTATTCGTGAATTAATTATCGCAAACGAAAACCAAAAGAAAGGTGTAATCGTTGTGATGGATAATCAAGATAAAACTGAAATGGAAGATTTAATCAGTCAAAGAATTCCTGAAACAAAAAATACACGAATAATTTGCAGAAGTGGAAACATTGATAGTATTTCTGATGTAGAAATTTGTTCACCACAAACTTGTCGATCAATTATTGTAAATGCAGAAAATGATTTTATGAGCATAAAAGCTGTTCTTGCCAGTGCAACAATTTTAGAAGAATCACATAACGAAAGTGCATACATTACAGCATTAATTCACAGTGAAGAAAATGCAGAAGCAGCTAAAATCGCTGGCAATGGAAAAGCAGAAGTTTTCTATTATCAAAATTCTATTGCAAGAATTATGGCCCATACTTCTCGTCAACCTGGAATGTCAACTGTATTTACAAACTTACTAAGTTATGCAGGCGATGAAATTTATGTAGAAAAAATTTCAGGTCTTGTAGGAAAAAATTTTGGTGAATTAAATTTATTATTTCCTAAATCTACAGTTATTGGACTTATCCGCAACGATAAACCACTTTTAAATCCACCAACTACAACAAAAATTCTTGATTCAGATAAAATTATTTTAATTGCAGAAGATGATGGTATTTCAATACCAAACGAAACTTCGGCTAATGTCAATCAATCTTTATTTGCAGAAGGAAAAGCAGATGAACCAGTTCCTCAAAAAACAATAATTTTTGGTTGTAACGAATTAACAAAACAAATTATCACAGAACTTGACTGTTATGTTCCAGCTGGTTCAGAAATTATAGTTGCAACAACAGAAGAAAATTTTTCAGAAGAATTTATTCCTACTCAAGAAGAATTAAACAAATTAAAACTTACAAAAGAAATTTGTAACATCTTTGATAGAAATGAATTAGAAAGAATTGTTTCTGTAAATCCTAATAATATTTTAATATTAACTAATCAAGAAGATGATGATGAAACAGCAGATTCAAAAACATTATTACTTCTTTTACAACTTAGAGATATTACAAGAAAAAATACTTATCATTTTACAATTACAAGTGAAATGCGCAGTGTTGAAAATCAAGAACTTGCAGAAGTAACAAAAGTTACAGACTTTGTTATCAGTAGCAACATTACAGCTTTAATGATGACACAAATTTCTCAAACAAGAGAACAATTTGTAATTCTTGACGATTTACTTTCTGATACTGGTTCAGAACTTTATATGAAAGTTGCACATAGATATGTTGTGTGTGATAAACCTGTAGATTTTTATACAGTTTGTGCGTCAGCAAATAGATATGGCGAAATTGCAATAGGTTATAAAAAAATCCTTTTTGATGGAGAATTTGAAATTGTATTAAATCCACCAAAAGATAAAGAAATTATTTTTACAAAAGAAGACAGTTTAATTTTAGTTGCTGAAGAATAAAATATTTTTCAAACACTAAATTTAAAAAAACAACTCGTGAAGGAGAATCATTCACGAGTTGTTTTTATTTTAAATAATGTTTATTTAATTAAAATTCTGTTTTGTACATTTAAATATTCTTCTGTAATTGTTCCATTAAGATTTTCTTTTATATATTTTTCAAGTAATTCCACATCCAACATTCCATCATTAACAATTATCTTTGAATTATTTAACATAGATGCTCCACTACCCTTATCTAATAATAAATAATTATGAGATGCTAATGTATATAATTTGTTTTTATCAATTTGTTCATATTGATTATTTTCTTTGTTTAATATTTTCACATCTGAAACTCTTCTTGTACCTGTCACTTTTACAAAAACATCATTTTCATCAACAACAACGCTTGTTGGAATTTTTGTATTTACAACACATTGTATTCCAGATACTTGTTGGAAAGAACCATTTTCTTCAGGTAAAGACATGTAAACAAATTCTAAAAAATCTAAAAGTTGCTGACCACTTACTTCTGCAACACAAACAGTATTATTCCATGGAAAAACATTTAAAATATCATTAAATGTAATCTTACCTGAATTTAAAGGAGCTCTAATTCCACCTCCATTAATTACACCAACATCAGAATTTGTTACAATTCTAAATGCATCTGCACAAAAATCCCCTAGATTAGTTTCTGAATTTCTGATAATTCGTTTACCTTCACTATTATGCGTAATTAAATTTACTTTGCTTTCCCCAATAAATCTTTCACCTAATTTTTTATACTCATCATTTATTTTCTTAATATATTTTTCAATTTCTAAATCTTTACTATTATAAGTATCAGTTGAAATCAATTCAGTTTTAACTTTTCCTGTATTTGTCAAAGTTAGTTTTCCAATATTTTGAAATTTTGTTCCAGTTGAACTAATAATTACTTCTCGATTTTTTTTATCTTTAATAATTTCTTTTTCAATTACACTATGAGAATGTCCGTCTAAAACAACATCAATTCCATAAGTATTTTTTACTAATTCTTGACAAGACCATTGAGGAAGTACACCTTCTGTTCCTAAATGAGATAGCAAAATAATGAATTCTGCTCCATCTTTTTTTGCCTCATTAATATTATTTTGTACAGTTTTATATAAATTATCCCCAGAAAAACTATATAGATAATTTCCGTTATCATCCATAAATTGAATTGGAGAAGAACTTGAAATGGTACTTGGGGTTGTTACGCCTATAAATGCAATACCAAAATCTTCATAACTTATAATTTTATATGGTTCAAAAACTAATTCATTTTCTTTTAAGTTTATAAAATTTGAACAAACTATTGGAGCTTCAATTTTTGAAGTTAATTCAAACAATCTAGAAAGTTTATAATCAAATTCATGATTTCCTAGAGTAAGAACATCATAATCAACTAAGTTAATTAAATTTGCAATATATTCACCTTGAGAAATTGCACCTAAACTACTTCCTTGGATATAATCTCCTGAAGAAACAACAGCAACATAATTATTTTCTTGTATAAGTTCGTTTTTTAATGCAGAAACTTTTGCATATCCATCAACATTACAATGAACATCGTTTTCGTAAATAATAACAATATCTTTTTCTAAAGATAACAAAGAATCTGATGAAGTAACATTTGTAGATATACATCCAAAAAATGATAAACAAAAAACTAATAAATAAAAAATAAATTTCCTTTTCATAAAAATAATTTTAACATGGCTTTTATAAAAAGTCTAATTTATATTTTAAAATTATGATTCAGTTATAGCTTTGCCGCAAATATGTTCAATATGTAATTTTAACAAAAGAGTTATATCTAAAGCAGATGCAATTTCTTTTTGTATATAATTTTCATCTTGAATAAATTTATATGAAAGTTTTGTTGTAATATCAATAATTTTTTCTTTATCATCAATTATTTCAATTTTACCAAACACAATTACACTTTTAAAATTTAATTCCCAATGATTTTCCTTTTTAAAACCTTTATCATAAACACAAAACGAAACTTTATTATGATTTTTTAGAGAATCTAATCTATGACCAATATTTCCACAATGAAAATAAATTGCACCATCTTCAATATTGTAAAAATGATTCATTGGCATTCCATAGGGATAATCTTCATCACCTAAAACAGACAGTACTCCACGTTTTTCTTCTGTAAGAATTTTTATACATTCATCTTTTGAGAGTTCTTTATTTTTTCTAACTAATTCTCTAAACATAATTTTTCCTTATAAAATATTATCTATAAAATCAAAATAATTTTTCTTGTTTACTTTTTCTTTATTATTTTTATACCAATCATAAGATTTATGCAAGCCAATACTTAACGAAGTAGTATTTACTAAAATTGTTTTTTGTTTTGTAACATCAAGATAATATTCGTAATCATAAAATGGAAAATAATTTCTTTGTGGAATTTCTTTAGTAACATTTACTAGTTGTAAATCTGAACCAACAATTTGATAACATAATTTTACCCAATCCAAAATTGAAATACATTCTTCATTTCCTAGATTAAATATTTTTTCTTTTGGATTATTTATTAAAATATTTTCTATTACTTTACATAAATCTTCGATATAAAAAAATTGTAATTTCATTTTTCCATCTTGTGGAATATAAAACATTCTTTTTTGTTCTGCACAATCAAAAACAAATGATTCTCTATAAACATTATTTTCTTGTCCATACAAATATGGTGGTCGTAATATAAAATAATTTGAAAAATTTTCTTGCAAATATTTTTCTGCTTCAATTTTATTTATACCATATTCATTCCAAAAAATATTTTTTCCTAAATTATTATTTTCAGAAAATGGAAGTGGTAAAGTTTCAGGATATACTGCACTAGAACTTAATAAAATATATTTTTCAACTAAGTTTTTTGTATCACCTAATGAATCTAAAATTGATTTTACATCATTCTTTGTGTATGAAGTGATATCAACAATAACATCAAATTTATATTCTTCAAGTTTATTTTTAAGATTTTCCCGTGATGAATGTATTAAAATTACATTTTCAACTTGTGGATGATTATTTCTGTTTAGAACATAAACTTGATATTCATCTTTGAATTTGCTAGATGCAAAATAAGAAGCAACAATTTTACTTACAAAAACTGTTCCACCTGTAACTAATATTTTTTTCATTTTCGATTTTTCTCTATCCACCTTACAGCAAAATCTACAATATCTCGTTGCTTCATAAAAGTTAAAATTCCATTTCCTAAGTTTCCTTTGTTTACTGAACAATTTTCTTCGAAGGATTTTCCAATTTCTTCAAAATCTTCACCATCAACAAAAAGTGTTTCATAAACTTTCCAAACTCGTTTATCATTTTCCATGATTGCGCTATGTTCTATACAATTATGTTTACTTTTATAATTTGCTCTTGCATCAGCTAAGTGAATAGAAGTATTTTTATCATAACCAACACCAATTTGTAAAACAAATCCATCTAGTTCATAAATTTTTGCAATAGGAGAACCTTCTCCAAAAATATTTGATAAATCATGATTTTCAGTAATATACTTTGCATGTTTTCCCCAAGCTGAAACAGAACGGGCTGGATGGTCACTTCGCAAAGTTCCTGGCCACTTTCTAAACATCTCAGCAACTGCACCCATAGTATTTGTTGGAGTAATATCCTTGTTATATGCAGGCCAATTTTCTCTGATAATATCATGCCATTCTTCAGGTTCTTCCCAATGAACACCAGTTGATGGATCTAAATTTTTCCAAGACTGGGTAGGCATAAGGATTGTACCTTCTTCACCAACTGTTTCAATTAAGGCTTCGATCACAACCTGAGCACCACCACAAACAAATCCTAAACTGCTTAATGAAGTATGAACAATAACTGTTTGTCCTTTTCGTAATCCAACATCATTCAATGATTTTAAAATATCTTGTTTTAAAACTATTTGTCGTTCTTTCATAAACTCACTCTCCTATAAAAATTATGATAATACCAAAGAAAAATTTATGCAATACAAAAATCATTGCATATAATAATTAAATTATGATAGTATTAATTTATGACCGTTTTTGAAAAATTAAATAACACTAATTATTCTATTGACACAATTGGTAAGTCAAATTCTCAAATTTTAATCTTTGATGATTCGGTTTTAAAAATTCAAGAAAACAATTTTGAAGCTCAAAATGAATTACAAACTTTATTATGGCTAGAAAAATCTAATAAAATAATCTCTCCAAAAATACTTGATTCAAAAATTATAGATAACAAACTTTATATTCTAATGACAAAAATTCAAAACGAAATTTTAGATAAAAATAATTTTGTAATGTCTTGTGATGAATATTTTTTATCTCAAGATATTTTATTAATAGAACTTCTTTCTAAAATTTTAAAAAAAATTTGGTCTTTAGATATTACAAATTTAAATGCAAAACATAATTTAGATAGAAAAATTTTACAAGCAGAATTTAATGTTAAAAATAATTTAGTCGATATTGAAGATTGTCAAGAAGACACTTTTTCTACAAAAGATAAAAAAGGAAAATTTGAAAATCCACAAGAATTATTAAATTGGTTAAAAGCAAATAAACCTGCAATGAAAGAAGAAGAAAAATGTTTTTCACATGGGGACTTTTGTTTACCCAATATTTTTTTTAATAAAAACAATAAAACTGATTTTGGAATCATTGATGTAGGAAGAGCAGGAATTCTTGATAAATGGAATGATATTGCACTTTGCTATAGAAGTTTAAAAGATAATACAGTAGGAATTTACGGAAAAGGAAAATATAAATTTGATGAAAATTTGTTTTTTGAAAAATTAGAAATCATTCCTGATTGGGAAAAAATCAATTATTATATTTTACTAGATGAATTGTTTTAATTCTCATAATATGATAAATTTATTTTATGAAATTACTTTATGCCACAACTAACAATGCAAAATTAAAATCAATGCAAAGAATTGCAAATACTCTTGATATAGAAATTTTTGGTTTAAAAGATTTAGAAAATATTTCAGAGTTTAAAAATATTAAATTACCACAAATTGATGAAAGTGGAAAAAATCCATTAGAAAATGCAATCATAAAAGCTAAAGCATATTATGAAGTTTTACAAATTCCACTTTTTAGTTGTGACTCAGGATTGTATTTTGATGAATTATCAGAAGAAGAACAACCAGGTACACATATCCGAAGAATAAATGGCAAAGAATTACAAGATGCACAAATGATTAAACATTATTCAAATTTGGCTTTTAATCATGGTGGAAAAATTATTGGAAGATATAAAAATGCAATTTGTTTAATTTTTAACAAAGATAAAATTTTTACAAGCATGGATAAATCTTTAGAAATTGAACCTTTTTATCTTGTAGATAAACCTCATCAAAAAATTACTTCAGGATTTCCATTAGACTCACTTTCTGTAGATATAAAAACTGAGAAATATTATAATGATTTAGATGACAATCTTGCAGTTGATAAAAATGCTATAGAAAATGGCTTTGCAAATTTCTTCAAAAAAGTTTTAGAAGAACTAAAATAAATTCGTTTCTATATATTTTGCAACTCCATCTTCATTATTTGAAAGTGTAACTTCATCAGCAATATTTTTCACTTCTAAAATTGCATTAGAAACAGCAATTCCTTTCCCACAAAGTTTTAGCATTCCAATATCATTAAAATCATCGCCAAAACAAATAATTTCTTCTAAAGGAAGGTTTAGATGTTTTGATAAAAATTTAATTGCAAATTCTTTTGTTGCATTTCCAGAAGAAAATTTATACCAAGGAATATCTGAAAATGGAAGATAATCGCAAGAAGAAACTGAACTTGCAATTTCCTTTGCTTTTTTGCTATCTTGCATATTTACACAAAACTTCATAGCTGGTTCATTAAAATCAAAAAAATCATTATAAATAGCATCATCTGCATAAACGGCTGATTTATTTTCTTTACGATTCCAGAAAATATTATTTAAAGTGTCTAAAGTCATTTCACAATTTTTTCCACATACTTTAAAAACTGTGGATAATAATTTTCTAGTTTCTTCTATTGTGAAAGATTCAGTATGAATTAATTCATCATTGTAATAAATGCAAGCTCCATTGTTACAAATTATTATTTGTGGTTTAATTTTTTCTAAAAAAGGTTTTATATTTACTTTTCCTCTTGAAGTACAAAATCCAACAAGAAACCCTTTTTCTTTGCAACGGTTAAATATTTCTATTGTATAAGATGAAATTGTTTTATCACTATGCAAAAGTGTTTCATCTAAATCTGTTAAAATCATTTTCATAAAAATTTTCCTTAATTACCAAACAAAGGGAATTAATCTGAATTTAACTTTTTGTTTATATTCTTTGTAGCCATCTAAATTTTCTTCTAAAACTTTTTCTTCGTTCATAATTCTTATAGCAATAAAAAATGGATATGGACTAATACAAAGCAAACCCCACCAAGAACCAAGAATTACAGGAATTGATAAAAATAAAAACACTGTAGAAAAATACATTGGATGACGAACAATTCCATAAAGACCAGTATCAATTACTTTTTGATTTTCTTGAACTTTTATTGTTCGAGATAAATAAATATTTTCTCTTAATACTTCAGCATACATTCCATAGGAAATTAGTAAAACTGTGCTTGCAAAAATTACACACCAAAAAGGAACATTAGACCAAGAAAATCTAAAATCAAAGGCTGAAATTAAAAAACTAGCAATAAATAAAATTGCAGAAAAACCTACGACTCCTTTTTGAGTTTTTTCTTTTTCTTTTACATCTAATCTTTTTTCTAAGAGTTCTGGTGATTTTATAAATAGTAAAATTCCTAAAATAAACATTGGAAAAAAAAGCAAAGCAATAAAAAGCCATGCGTTTTTGTAATTAAAAGTTCCTGCTGGTAAAAATAAAAGCAAGGAAATTAAAATAAAACCAACAAAAAATTTTGTTAGTGCGTTAAATAATAATTTTAATTTTGTCATAAATTTTATCCTTGAAAACAAAATGGGGAAATAATAATTTACTTCCCCACACTTTTAAAAATTTAAACTAAAAAATATGCCCTGGTAATTTTAGTTTTTCTTTTTTGGGAAATTGCAAATCGTATTTTTCAAAATCTTCTGGATTTTCATGAGTAACAAAATATCCTTTGGGATCATGATAAATTCCAAAAATATCTTTTAAAAAATCTTCTTTTAATTCTTTGCACAAAAAGTAAAGAGCATCCCCTTCAGAATCATCTGCATAGCGAATTCCTTTTGTAGTAGCAGGTACAAATCCACTCTTTCCGTAAAACTCACCACTGCCACATATAAGCACACAAGGAATACCAAGTTCTTTTGCTTTTTCTAAAGAATAATCAACTAAGATTTTTCCAAAGCCCTGTCGTTGAAAATCTGGATGAATTGCAAGAGGTCCAAAGGTTGCAACATCAAGTTTAGTTCCATCATTGCAATCAATCTGTGCTTTAGAATACATTATGTATCCAATTATTTTATCATCAACTTCTAAAACTAAAGAAAGTTCTTTGATAAAATCTGGATTACTTCGATAATGATTTACAATAAAATGTTCATCACAACCAGGCTGATAAACATTCCAGAATGCTTCACGCACTAGATTTTCAACTGTAAAAAAATCTTTAGACTCTTCTTGTCTAATTGTAAAATTTGTTTTCATTAAAATTATTTCTCCTAAAAAATTATAAAAATAAAACTAGGAGACTGCTAAAAAATTACACTAAGGCAATCTCCTAGCAAAAAACAATTCTACATAAATCCATTGTCTTAATCATATAGATTATTTTATCACATGTTAATTTAATCTGCAATTATTTTTGAAAAAGTTTTTGCCTTGAAAGTTGCAGAACCATCAAACTTTGAATATTCAGTATCTCTTTCAAAAGTCATTCCAAGTTTTTCCATAACACGACGGCTTCCAATATTATCTATTGCAAAAGTTCCTTCAATTTTTTTAACGCCATATTTTTCTTTTGCGTAATCAATCATTGCAGAAAGAGCTTCTACTGTAAAACCCTTTCCCCAAAATTCAGGACGTAAGTTATAACCGATTACCCAGGAATTTTTTTGTGAATCAAATCCGATTCCACCGCCACCAATAAGTTCGCCAGTTTCTTTTAATTCAAAAGCTAATTCAATTTCTTTTTCATTTTGATACAAAATATTAAACCATTTTTTTACATCACTAGCTTTTTCGTAAAGTGTATACATCATGAATTTATTTACTTTTGGATCACCAGTCCATTTGAAAACTTGTTCGTAATCTCGATTTTTATACATTCGTAAAATCATTCTTTCAGTTTCAATTTTAGGATGACAAACAACATTTTTAAAATAGATTTTACATTCATCACCCCAAACATCAATACGCTTTTCTAAAAATGTAAAACCATATTTTTCATACAAACCTTCATGGTCAGTTGCAATATAAATTTTTTCTACAGGATTTTGCTTTTTTCTTTCTGTTTCAAAAATATAATCGAATAAATCAAAGGCAAAACGATTGCCCCTAAATTTTTCAAATGTAAAAACAAAACCAATCCACGGAAAAAGTTTTTCATCGCGAATACAATCTTGATTTGTGTATGTACAAAAACAAATCAATTCATTTTCTTTTGTCAATAAAAATAATTTTGAATCTTCACCAAGAGTTTTGTAAAATTCATTTTTATCAATTAATGAAATTAAAAAATCTGCTGCACCCCAATTTGCTAATTTTATTTTTTCTTTCCAAAAATTTTGTTGAGTTTTTTCTAATTTATAAAAATCTAAAACTTGCATATATAAATTCCTTGTAAAATCATTTATTATCTTTTTTCTTGTAAAAAAAGAAATACTCCATTTTCATTAAGCATATCATAAATATTTTGTTGAGCCATATAATTCCCTAAAAATTTATTTATATTTCTTTTTTATCTTTTATAAAAAGAATTACAATAGAATAAATTATCATTCCGATATTTACATACCATAATGCAGCAAAAAGATTTTCAAACAAAGGTAAATTATTAAACAGTGTGTATGGAAACAAATTTGCAAAAACATCTTCAACAAAATGTAAAATCATTGGAAGAATAATATTTTTGGATTTCATATAAATAACAGCCATTACAAAACCAAAACTTCCTGTACTTAAAAAAGTTGATAAACTAAAATCAGTTATAACATGAAGTGCACCAAAAATAATAAAACTTAACAATGAATAAAACAATTTATTTTTAAAATCTTTGTTACCGTTAAAATATCCTTCTAACAACAAACTTCTAAAATTAAGTTCTTCGTAAAAGCCTGTTGTAATTTGCTGAAAAATTATTTGCGTCCAAAATAATCCAAGCGGCAATCCAACTGTTCCCATATATCCGATTTTGTATGTTATAATAAAAAATGCAACATAAAAAATAAAACCAAAACCTGAAATAAACGCAAGTTTAGGATTTTTAAAACTCAACACATCTTTTATTGAACGGCCTAAAAATTTATTCAAGATAAATAAACAAATAAAACCAAAAACAATTCTTAAAACTGAACTATAAATGTACCAAGAAACATTTGTTGGCATTAATGTAACTCCCAAAATTGAAAAGCCCATAAAAAGAGCGCCAACAATAAAAGCCCAAACAATTCCTGAAAATCTTTTATTACAAAAAATTTTTTTTAGCATAAAGCCTCCTTTTGAAAATTTTATCATTTGTTCATTTGTAAATTCATTTCCTGTTGTGATGATTTTTGAATTCAGTCGCTTATCGTATTCATTTTGAAAGAAAATTTGTTGTTGATTTTTTATAAGTGAGTTACAGACTATATCTTCAATTCTAAAAAGATGAAAAATTGACCAAGCGATTGTTGCATTGTCGTTGCCTTTGCTTTTAGGAAATGGTAAAAGTGAAAAATCATTTTGGGATAAATCAGAAAATAAATTTTCTACAACTGTAAAAATTTCGTTACGAAGAAAAATTAAAGAATTAATTCCTTGTGAAAAAGTTTCTTTCTTTTTGAGTTCAGTTTGTATATTTTTATTTAATTCAGACCAAGATAAATTCATATGTTTTTCTCTTAAAATTTATTTTATCAATTCACATTTGAATCGAATTACTTTTGTGTTGTTGTAATTTTTTTCAAATTGTGTAATTGCAAAATTATTTTTTCTATAAAATCCTACAGCATCATTATCAGTTTCTGCAAGAATATATTTCAAATTAAATTTTTCAATCAAATTATTTATCATGAATGAACCAATGCCTTTATGCTGGTGTAATGTATCAACTGCAATTCCAAAAACTTCAATTTTATTATCTTCGATAAAAGAAACTACAATCATTCCATTTGTTTTGTTTTTATCTTTACAACAAAATATTTTTATAGATTTTTCATTTAAATATTTTTCAATTAAGTTGCAAAACTTTTCTTCTGTTGGCATGTACATACAAGATTTGTAAATTTCATAATTTTTGAAAATTTCATCTTTATTAGTAAGTTGAATTAAATCATTCTTGCAAATTTTGCTAATTGAAAAACTGTCTTTGCTTTGTGCGTTTCGTATTATCATTTTTGCTTTTTTAATACATCCATCTCTCGAATCAATTCTTCTAATGGATGATATTCTCCTCCCCAATATTCAAAAACATGCATTCCTTCATCTTCCAAAATTGGACCAACCATTTTAAATGATACATTCATTTGTTTTAACATTTCTTCGTAATTAGGAATTTCTTGTTCAAATGGAAGTAATTTTTCAAAACTTTTATATGAAACACCAAAAACAATTGTCTTAATTCCAAGAGAAGCAATTGCCATTAAACATCGAACACATGGCGCACAACTTGTATAAAAAATTGCATTTTCAAAAACTTTATCAGAAAATTTATTTGCAACTTTATGAACAAGATTAAATTCTGCATGTCCAAAAATTCCTTTTTCATAATCAGAAGTGTTTTTTGCTTCTTTAATTATTTTATTGTCACTTACTAAAACTGCGCCGAAAGTATCATATCCTTTTTTGCCTGCACTAATTGCAAGTTCATAACATCGTTTGATAAATTTTTCATGTTGATTTTCCATAATATGCCCCTGAGTTTTATTTTTTCAAGTTGATTTCTTTTTCGAAAAATGATTTATGTAATATTTCATATTCTTCTTTTGTGTTATCTTCTTGCAATATATCATTAATAAATTTTTTACTAACACCATCAAGTTTACAAGAAAAAGTAAACATCAATAAAACTAAAGATAATAAAATTTTAATTAAATTATTTTTCATAAACTCCTTTATTATTTCCTAAAAATCTTTATTTATAATAATTACTTGAAAGATTTGAAAGTTTGCTTTTTATATTTAATAAAGTTGAACGAAGATTTTTTAATTCTTTTAAACTAGACATTATTTTTGATTGCATATAAGCGTCTGCTAAAACTCCATCAAAAATAAAATCTGCAAAAGAGGCAAATGTATTTGTATTCATAGAAAAATCTGTTGGAGTAACTACTTCATCAAGTTCCCGTTGCAAATCTTTTAGCAAGTAGTTTATTTTATTCATTATATCACTTGCTGAATCAAGATTAGAATGCTTAAATAAATCAGTGATAAATCCACCGCCAAGAATATCAAAAAATCCCCAGTTGCGTGCTTTATTAAATTTAGTTTCTGCTTCATCAATAAGAGATAGAATCTCATCAATGATTTTTTGAACATCATTTATTTCTTTTAAATTGTTTGTCATATTTTTATCCTTTGTAAATACTTATTGTAGTTTTTCTTCCGCGAATTTGTGTTTCACCCATGGATTCAAGTTTTGGCAAAGAGCCACCACAAGTTACTATTCCTTCTACAGTTGTTTCTGAAAGAAGTAAATCACAATTATATTCTTTGCACAAAGATTCTATTCTACTTGCAACATTTACAGTATCGCCGATTACTGTATATTCCATTCTGCTGTTTGAACCAATATTTCCTGCAAGAACATTTCCTGTGTGAAGTCCGATTCCAAATTTTATTTGAGGTAGATTTTCTGCTTCAAGTTCTTTATTTAGGTTTGTTAAAGTTTCTCGCATTTCAAGACAACACTTATAAGCATCAAGAGCTTGATTTTCATTTTGTAAAGGAACACCGAATATTGCCATAATTGCGTCCCCTATATATTTATTTATAATTCCGTTATGTTTAACAATACATTGTTCCATGCAGGAAAAATATTTATTTAGCAAACTAACAACTTGTTTTGGATTAATTTGTTCAGAAAGAGTCGTAAATCCTCTGATGTCACAAAAAAGAACTGTGGCACAAACTATCTCTCCACCAAGATTTGTATTTCCCTGCAAAAGCCAATTTCTAATTTCTGGAGTAACGACTTTACCAAAAGTATCATACATAAGTTCCTTTTCTTTTAAGGAAACCGCCATGTCATTAAAAGTATCACTTAAAACACCTAATTCATCTCCAGTAATTATTTCTGTTCGGATGTTATAATTTCCGTTGGCAATATTTTGAGCACAATCTTTTAAACGCAAAATAGGTTTTGAATAATATCGTGAAACAACAATAGTCAATAAAAAATCTAGGGCAATAACAATCCCAATAAGAATTATTGTTTTTAAATTTTGACCAGAAAGAACAAAATCTGAACTATTAAATAAATTTGATGAAAAAATAAAACAAGGAAACAAACAAATTGTGATGTACAATAAAATATAAATTAAAGTAATGGACGGATTTATTACTCCTTTAATTTCAGATATATGACCTTCTGGTAAAAAACGAGGAAGAACATATTTTCTATTTATTGTTTCTAAAACAAAGAAAGTTCCCATAAAAGTAAAAATCATAGAAAAAACATAAGTAAAAATAAATCCTAAAATAAGACTAAATACAGAATATTCTGTTTGAAATTTAAAATAAAGAATAAAAACTAGATTGATAAGAAATCCTGTTATCCAACCTGAAACTCCAACAACGGAATAAACAAAAGGCATATTTACTAAAAATTTTTTTCCTCTTTGGCCTTCATTGTAGCGATTAAGATTTACTGTTGCATAAACACTACACAATACACCAGGCACAAGGAAAGGAATTATTGCCGTACAAACAGAAAAAATTTTATTATTTGACAAAGTTATATTCATTATTTTAAAAACTTCTGAATCAAATGAAACTTGAGATACAAGTGTAGAAGTAAAAACAACAGCTAATACATTTGCAAGTACTAAGATTAATCCATAAAGAAGTGAAATATCTTTTATTTTCATAAAGATAATTTTAAGTTAAAGAATAGTAACTGTCAATGCTAATAAATTTAAGATAACTAACTTACAAAAACTAATCAGCGATTGACATTGTTAGTATTTGTATGTTTTATCACTTACAAGGATGAAAGGTTATACTTTACAAAATAATAGTTATAATTTATAATGTAGTTGCACTCGTTGGCAATGTGCGACTTTGTCTCCAAACTCTACCAATCGAAAGATTGGAATATGAAAGTAGGAGGCTAAGCAAGATGACAATTTACGAAATTATTTCGATTGCAATTAACCTTGCAATTTTGTTACTTGAATTACTTAGTTACCTCCGCAATAGCAGAAGTAATACAGAGTAAAAAATAAGTCGCCAATGTGCTGGAACCACTCTTGGCGACTGACCATAATTTAGTGGAGACAGACCGTTTGCTAACGGGTGCATCCTTTCTTATAATATACATCTACTTACATATTTTTTCAAGTAATTTTTCTAATTCCTAAAATGCAATATGATTTGTAGTATTTTTACTTGAAAATCTTTTAATTGTACTTTTTTTAATTAATATGGTAAAATTATCTTATGGAAGAATTATTTGGTTATGAAGTAATAAAAGAATTAGGAAAAGGCAAAACTGGAATTTCATATTTAGTTTGTAAAGACGAAAAACAATTTGTTTTAAAGAAGATGAATCAAGATGTTTCTGATTATGAAAAGCAATTAGAAATTTTTAGAGGCGAAAAATTTTGTTACGAACGAATGTGCAAAATTGGAATTGGAGTTCCAATGTTATATGAATTTAATGAAGAAGAAAAATATCTTGTAAAAGAATACATCAGTGGAATTTGTGCAAGTGAATTAGCTTCAATCGGTTACAAAAAAGAAAATGGATTAACTGATAACCACTTTAAATTAATTTTTGATATGCACAAAAGGTTCAAAGAGATTGGAATTCATGTGGATTATTTTCCAACCAATTTTATTTATACAACTGACGAAAAAATTTATTGTATCGATTATGAATGTTATGATTACAATCCTGAATGGGATTTTATCAACTGGGGAATTTATTATTGGTTAAATCAAGAAGGAATGAAAGAACATTCAGAAAAAGGTTCAACCGAAAAATTAAATAAACTAGGAACTTACAAACCTTTCGATGAACCTTTTGAAAAAACAAAACAAGAATTGATGGAAAAATTTTTGTAGACGCTATTAGAAACGCTATCAGTATCGGTGCAATGTATAAATTAGATTGTCATCCTTGAATAAAGTTTTCAAATGACAAAACTTTTTTAGACATCCTTAATTTTCATAATCAATCAGTTCATTTAATAAATACGCTTTGTAATCATCAATGCAATCAAAAATTTTATGTGATTTAGGATTACCAAATTGCTTTACTAAATCTTTGACTCTATTTTTTTTTGCAAGATTAAGAGCAGGAATATCCTCATCAATAATTTTTTGAACAATAGTTTTGCTATCATCAGTTAAGATATTTCCGATTTTCCATCTTGGATGCATATGTGTAAAATTAAAATATACATCAAAATTATTTGAAACATTCAGAGTGATTTCATCTTCGTTATGATAATAAAAAATTGATTCATCATTTATCAAAAGTTCACACAATTGACTTTCAGTTTTAGTTTCAGAAAAATTATTATAATACGGAATCAACTCAGGTGGAATATCTTCTTTATTTATTCTTATGGTATAAAGTTTTTTGTTTTCACCGTCACAGGAACCAGAGTGAATAAAAAAATTAAAATCTTGACCAAAAGCTTTACAGCGTTCAGATAATTTTAATTTCTTACTCAGTGCCAACAAGTTGATAATATCAGAAGAATTGTTTGCGTTAATAAAAACTTGCCAACGAGGAGCAATTTCATTATTTAATAATATCTCTGTTGCAAGAAGCAATTCATTAAATGCACCTTTTCTACCAATGTACCAATCAGTGATTTCTTCCATGCCGAAAAAAGTAAGCTGAACTTTTTTTACACCAACATTTTTTAGAAAGTGAACATAATTTTTATCACGTGCTAAACGCCAAAAACTTGCAAGTTCAAAACGTTGTGGGTTTGCGTTTATTGAAAGTTGATTATCTTTTATCCATCTTTGTTCATAGTCATTACAAAAATCTGGTTCTCGTAACCAACTATAAAAAGTAAGAGAATTAAAATAAGGTTTAAAATAATCCACGATAATTTCGTCACTATTATCGGGCATCTTTTTGTTCTGCATATGCCCAATCCAACAATGCTTACATCTGTTTGGGCAACCATACATATCAACTAAAATATGTAGATTCTGATGTTGCATAAAATTCTCCATTGAAATGTCAGCTTCAATTTATTCTGGTTTGTAAAATTGAGTTTCGTAAAGTTCTGTGTAAGTTCCACCAGATTTAACAAGGTCTGTATGAACACCCCGTTCTGCAATAACTCCATCTTTGATAACAAGAATTTCGTCAGCAGCAAGAATTGTTGACAAACGATGAGCAATCAAAATACTTGTTCTTGAATCAATAATCGGATTGATGGCATCTTGAATTTTCTTTTCAGAAATTGAATCAAGAGATGCAGTTGCTTCATCAAAAATTAAAAGCACAGGATCTTTTAATAAAACACGTGCGATAGAAAGCCGTTGCTTTTCGCCACCTGATAATTTAAGACCACGATTTCCAACCATTGTATCAAGACCTTTTTCTTGTTTCAAAATAAAATCATCAATATTTGCTTTTTTACAAGCATCCATAATTTCTTCATCAGTTGCATCAGGTTTTGCATAAAGAAGATTTTCTCTAATCGTTCCGTTAAACAAATAAGTTTCTTGACTAACAATTCCAATTTTATCACGAAGCCACTCAAGGTCAAGTTCACGAACATCAACTCCATCAAAAGTAATTGTTCCGTTGCAAACATCATACAAACGAGGAATCAAATTTGCGATTGTACTTTTTCCAGATCCAGAAGGACCAACCAGTGCAATACTATCCCCACTCTTCAAATCAAAATTGATATCCTTAAGAATTTGTCTTTCACCATCATAAGAAAATTGAACATTCTTAAATTCAATATTTCCAATTGCTTGTTCTAATTTTTTTGCTTGTGGATGATTTTTAATTTCAATTGGCATATCAAAATATTCAAAAATTCTTGTAAACAATGCCATAGCTCTAATCCATTCAACTTGAATATTCAAAAGGGAATTTACAGGACCATACATTTTTCCAAGAAGAGCAACAAGAACAGTAATGTCACCTACAGTAAGAGATGAATTATATTTCATCATTAAAATTCCACCAACTAAGTAAAGCAACATTGGACCAACACTTGAAAAAGTATTTATGATAACCATAAACCATCGTCCTGCCATACTTTCTTTGATGTTGAGTTTTATCATTTTGTTATTTACATTTTTATAACGATTATATTCGTATTCTTCTTTTCCAAATAATTTTACTAAAAGTTGTCCACTAACAGATAATGTTTCATTTAAAATTCCGTTTATTTCGTCATTACATTCTTGAGCATCTTGAGTAAGTTCCCAGCGAGTTTTTCCTGCCCATCTTGTTGGAATTGTAAAAAGAGGAATTACTAAAACTCCAACTCCTGCTAAAATCCAATTTTCTTTGAACATGATTACAACTGCTACAATCAATGTAATTGTGTTTGATAAAATTGAAGTGAATGTACTAGTAACAACTCTCTCAACTCCAGAAATATCACTTGTCATTCTAGTAATGATATCACCTTGATTATTTGAAGTAAAAAATTTTTGTGACATTTGCTGAAGATGTTTATACATTTTGTTTCGCATATCAAAAGTGATATGTTGTGCAATCCAGTTATTTAAAAAACTTTCTCCAACACGAATTAAATTTGCTCCAAGAGTTACCCCAAGCGAAACTAAAATTAAAGTTATCAACATTTTCATATCACGATTGATTAAACCTTCATCAATGATACGACCTGTTAATACAGAAGGTAATAATCCCATTATCGAAGAAAGAATAATGAAAACAAAAATCAATATCATCTGTTTCCAATATGGAATCAAATAAGAAAAAATTCTTTTTAATAAAGAAAAGGTTACCTTAGGACGATTTGCTTTTTCTTCTTCAGTGAGGAATCCTCTATTCATTCCTCTCATACCCATTGCCATAAAAAACTCCTTCCATTTCTTGTTTATTATTATATGAATTTAATGCCATCAAAAAGAAAAACATCTGTGAATATTTTTCAAATTCAGGCATTGGCTGATAAGTTTCATATCCAGATTTAAAACTATCCCAATCTTTAATTTGTGTTTTCAAAAAACTTAATTCCCATTCTACAGGTCCGATTACATATCCGTCTAAATCAATACAGGTTGTAACAGTTTCGTTTTCAAATAAAAATTGGTCTGCACATATATCTACCATAATAAATGAATTTTTACTACTTGTAAAATAATTTTCTGTTAGGCTTTTAAAATAATTTCTAACTTTTTTATCAAGAGAAGAATCTGTATTCCAAAATTGATTTATACATTCTTCAGCATGTAAAAGAACTCTTGAATAAAAATCTTCAACATCTTCAATTCCGATTATTCCACAATTTTTATGAGCAACTTGATGATTGTATCCAATATATTGTCCAAGCGTATATGCATTATTTTTCCCACAAGGAAATTCATCTTCAGACCAAGAAGTGCCTTCAACAAATTCATAAATCATAGCGTATTCATCAGAAGCAACAAAGGGAACAATTTTTATGTGAGGATTATTTTTTAGTACATCATATAAATTTTTTAGATGTAAATTTTGTTTTTCAAAAGTGAATAAAAAAATATTTTTCATCATTAGCCAAAAAGGTGATAAATTATTTTTTATCATCAACGGAATTTTCAAAATGTATTTTTTATCTTCAAAATTAAAAACATAAATTTCATTTGATGAAACTGAAATTTTTTCAAAGGAAGAAATGTTTTCTTTTGCATAGGCTAATTTTTTTTTTAGATTATCCATTATATTTTTATCCAATAATATTTTTGTAAAACCAATTATCCGAAAGCATTTTCTTTATTGATTCAAATTTACATTGACACAGTTTTTCGCAAAGTTGCAAAACTTCTTCGTTATAAAAATTTTCAACTTCAAATCTTTTAATTCCGTCAGTTAAATGAAATGAAAATACAACTTTATCTTTTGTTAAATATTCATTCCAATATTCAAATGCTAAATGATTTTTTATAAAATTTTCCCACATATCTGCTTTAGATTCAGGAAAAGAAACTGTAAAGTTTTCTCCATCTTTTTGAATAATAAAACCTTCTTGTTCCAAATCTAAAATACTATTATCAATTCCCATAACATAAGAATGATACATAAGTTCCTCCAAAGAATTTATTTTCCTTTTACCCAATAGTCGCCGTATTCTGTGCCGTCGTTTCCTACAAGTTTGTGTTCATAAAAAACAAAGCCTAATTTTTCTAAAGTTGATTTTCGTTCGGTTGCATTTTGCCAACATTTTGTAGCGATTTTGTCGCAATAAAATAAATCGTAAGTGGGATTGATTATCAAAGACAAAATATTTTCAATTTCTGTTGATTTTTCGTAATCACTTCGTAAGTCCAATCGAAGTAAAGCACAATTATCAAATGCATCATTTTCTGAATCACGATGAAAAAGCTCGATTGTTCCGATGGCTTGATTTGTAGATTTATCAAAAATCGTCCAGCGAACAAAATATCTTTCTTTGTAAGAAAAAATCCAAAAATCAACAGCTTGTTTCATGCGTTCAATTGTTTGGTAATAAAAATTATCTCCATTGCAATTATCCCCGTTAAAAAAAGGAACTGCCTTTTTGTCAGAATAAACTTTGTGCAAATCTTCTAAATCTTTTTCTTCAATTAAGCGAAGCAAGTATTTTTCATTTTCAAATTGTGGGCAAAACTCGTAAACATCTTTCATTTTATAATCTCCTAAAAATCATCTGTCTCTTTTTTCTATTATGTGAAGAATATTTTATCATAAAAATTTATTTAATTACAAATAATTTTTTACTTTGTACATTTTACTAATAAAAAATCCGGTTTATGAAATAAATCTTTGTAATCTGGATATTGTGAAAGAATTTCTTCTGTAGGAAGCGGCTCTATCATTTTGTTGATAGAAAAACCTACTTCTATTAAAGTGTTCACAATAGAAGAAAAAGTCCGATGATATTTTTTTACATTATCAACAAACCAAGTTGATTCTCTTTCACCTTCAATTCCATAATTTGAAAGATTCAAATATAGTTTGTTTCCATTTTCATCTTTGGTCCATCTTTGACCACCTGAATGACAAGTGCATAAAGGATTTTCTTGAGAAAAAATAAAAGCTCCATTTTCGTTAAGCAAATTATAAACATTTTTCACAACACCTGCAAAATCTTCAACATAATGAAATGCAAGAGAGCTGATTACTATATCAAATTTTTCTGTTAATTCAAAAATATTTTCCATTGGCATATTGATATAAGTTATTTTTGAATCTGTATTTTCTTGCTTTGCAATCTCTAGCATTTTTTCAGAAATATCAATTCCAATAACTTTTTTAGCACCTCTTTCTACAAAACCTTTGCAATGTTCTCCAAATCCACATCCTAAATCTAAAATTGTTTTATCTTTTAAATTTGGCATCATAGAAAATAAAGCAGGAATTTCAAAAAGATTATTTGCGTTTACTTGGTTTTCTCTAATTTTTTTGTATCCTGCAAAAAAAATTTCGTTGTCATATATATTTTGCTGAGCCATAAGATTCCTCTGTTTTATAAAATTATTTTTATGATTCCAGCAGACGCTAATGCAATTATAACTCCTAAAAGTGTTCCTATAAAAGCACCTTTTGCATGAAAAAAATAATCTTTGTAATCCTTTTCCATATCTTCAGTTCCAGGAATTCTCAATTTTTTGCTGTGACAAAAAACTCCAATATCTAAAACCAACAAATCAAAAAGATTTACTACAAAAAACAAAATAAAAACATGAAAAAAAGCAGATTTAAAATCTCTACAACCAGAAAAATACGCCACTGCAGAAAACACAAAGACAAAAAAAACAATACCAAATATTTTTTTGCCAATGTGAGCTTTTTCACGTTTTTGTATTGAATCCCTATATTGAGGTAATTCTTCCACCCTTTTTCTAATATTTGGAGGATAAGACATTATCATTTTGATAGGATCTTTATACTGTGCAGGCAAAATCATCAATGTAAAAAGTAAACAACCCACAATACATTCTAAAAATAAAATCATACTAACTCTCATAAATTAACAGTAAATATTTTTCCTCAGAAAAAGTTATTTTAACAATTCCAAAAAATCATCATTGGAACAAAAAGCAAGGCAATAAAAAGCCAACCATTAAACTAATGTAAAGTTCCTGCTGGTAAAAATAGCAAAACAGCAACTAGAATGATTCCTGCAAAAAATTTTGCAAGTGTATTTAATACAAGTTTTGATTTTTCCATAAATACTCTTCCTTTGTCGTATATGTATTCATTCAAGTTCACCTACTATTTCATTCAGTTTAAAAAACTTCTTTGCCTATCCTTGTATAATACACCTCATTGATTGCTGACACCGTTGCCAAGGAACACACTATCACAGAACTATACATTGGTTCAATAAAACGGAGTGTAAAAGGAAAAAGAAACAGTAAAAGTCCCGTGGCTTTATTCAAAATGGTATGCATGGATACCAGCTTTTTGTTAGAAATCAGTCCCCAAACAACATTACATATTTTAATGATTGCTATAATAACAATCCAATTCCATAACCAAGTAGGAAATTCCATTAACGGTAGTATTTTCACAAAACACACTGCTACAAATGCACTATCTGCAACAGAATCTAATCTTGCTCCCAATTCACTAACAGACTTTGTTTTTCTTGCGATTATTCCGTCTATCATATCCGTAATTCCACAAAACAAGTACATGATGTAAAAACTAATGGAAAAAACAGGACTGTACAACAGATATATACTACCTAAAATTCGACTAATTGTAATTATGTTTGCTATCTGTTTTCTGAAATCCACTTTTTTGCCCAATCAAACAAAGTTTCAGACATCAAACTGAAATCTATCGTTCCGCCATTTTTCAAATTCATAAAGTTTTCAACAATCATAAGTTCATCAGAAGATACAACTTTAAGTAATTCTTCCTGATATTTTATATAGTTCCCAGTTTGTTTAAAGACAAGTGCCTGCACCACAAAAGAAGCAGATTTATATAAGCCCCGCAAAATATCTTCGCTTTTTTCATGAAGCATATTGTGAACACATCCGTGGAATATGTTGCACGCACCAATTTTGATTGCTCTATTTATAGCATTTTCATCAATAAGAGCAAACACTTCATCAAGAGTTCCTTTGATTGGCGTGGTATCATTGCAAAACTGAAATAAGTCTGATGGTTCCCAGTTCATAATTTCATTCTTACCTGAAAGAAAACCGCAAATCAATTTTCTATGAGACAGCGTGTCTAGCATGTCATTATAAATTTGAATATCCTTGGCGGACAATTCATCTAGAATTACAACAATATCAATGTCGCTTGTTTCTGTAGCTTCACCACGACCATAACTGCCTTGCAATCCAACAAACCACACACGATTTTCAAAAGTTTTATTTAATGTCTGCATAAAGTTTGACATCCAATTTGTAATATCTATCATTTTCTCATCTCCTCTAAATTTCTATTTTTACCAGTTCCAAAAATCAGATTTTATCTACATTATCCTTTTGAAACAAAATGTTTCATTGGTCCATCCAAACTATAAATTTCTTTTTTCAAAAACTCAGGATAAATAATTACATTTTGAAGTTCTTCAATTGGAAGCCAACCAATAACTACATTACAATTATCTTTTTGAGAAACAAAATCTCTTGTATCAGGAATTTCTTGATTTTCACATAATTCTACCAAATAATAAAAGGCAATATTATGAACTTGTTTTTCATTCCACTCCCAAAAACATTCTTCGCTCCATAAAAGACGATTGCATTTGATTTTTACACCAATTTCTTCCGTTATTTCACGAATCAAACCATTTTCTAATGTTTCGCCTATTTTTACATGACCACCTGGCAAAGCGTATTCATTTCCATTTCTATCTTTTTGTACTAAAATTTTATTTTCTTTTACTAAAACAGCAACAGTTCTTAACTCGCAAATATATTCATCTGTTGAAAATAACCAATCTTTTTGCATTTTCAAACCTCATTTTGTAACATCTCTATCAATAATATCATAAATTCAGTTGTTGTCGATGATATAATCAATTTTAGATTAGTCGCTTAATGTTTTTTATGATTATCACTCAATATTTTTTTGGATTATTTTCCCTTTATGGCTTCTTTTATACTCATTATCTTATCCATTTCGTTCATCAAAAGGTCGATTAAATGATCCAATTTCTATTAAGTTGTTTTCTGGGTCGGCGATGTAACAAGTTCGCTGCCCCCAAGGTTCTGTTTCTGGTGGCAAAACTGATTTTGTACCTTTTGAAATGGCTTTTTCGTAAGCGCTGTCTACTTCTTCAAAAGTGTCTACATAAAGTGCAATTTCAAAATGACCATTTAAGCCTTTTATGTATTTGTATTTTCGGTTTGTCATTTTTTCAAAATCTTTTCTGCCGTACAAAAGAAACAAAGTTCCATCTTTTACAAGATAAACATTTGAAGTATCTTCAGCTTCTTTGATTTCAAAACCCAACACATCTTTGTAAAATCGAATCATATTTCCCATGTCTTCTACAAAAATTCCAAATCCGTCTAATTTCATCTATTTTCCTCCAACTTCTTTTTCATTTTCAAACACGCTTCCACGTGCATTATCCAGTGGCGACTAAAAGGCATTTGCAAAAGACCACAAATATTTTTTCCACACCAATAATCAATTAACCAGTTAGATGATTCATCTAAACTTACAACGTTTAATGATTTTAAATATTCTTTATTTTCTTCTGGAATTTTTAATTTTGTCTCTTCGTAAGATATTTCCAAAATCATTTTTTCTGAATTTTCTTTTACAAGTTTTACATATTTATAAAGCTCTTGAATATTTAACTTTTTAGAAAATTCAATCAATTCTTCATTTGAAAGTTCGTTCCCGGTAGTTATAATAGAAGAATTCATTGAATTTTGAAAATCGTACTCAAAAAAAATCTGAGTTTTGCTGTCTATTACAGAATTACAAACAATGTCTTCTATTCTAAAAATATGATAAATTGACCAAGCTATTGTAGCGTTTGTATTTCCTTTTGATTTTGGAAACGGTAAAGCAAAAAAATCTTCCTGTGAAGTTGTCTTAAAAATCAAAACAATTTCTTCCATTAAATTGTTTCTAAGTTGAAGAAGATTTTTTATGCCATCAGAAAATGTTGTTCGTTTTTTTAGATTATCTTGCATCAACTTGTTTAATGCTGAAAAATCTTTGTGCATTTTTATTTCCTTATAACTTAGCAAACTTTCCACAGCCCAATTCTATCTTCCAAGACTTTCATCATAGGAAAATGTTTGTCCAAAGTGAGAATTTTACAACCATATTTTATTGAAAGATAAGCTAAAACTGCGTCTTGGAATGGAACAGACAACCCGTTTTTCTTAAAATGAGAAATAAGCTGACCAATTTTTTGCCAATCACCTTCTTCAACAGAAAGACAATCCAAAGAATTTACAAAAAGTTCCACAGCCTTTTCTTCTTTTTTGCTTCGGATTCCGCTGTAAAGTTCTGAAATCACAATTCCACAGATAACACAATCCTCTTGGTTCAGCAAATCCCAACGAGAATCATCTTCATTGTTTAGTAAATCAATTACTACATTTGTATCTAGCAAAATCATGTAAGACTTTTCTCCCGCAATTCAGTAACAGAAGAACTGTCTAAATTAATTTTACCAACAAGTTTAAAAAATTCTTCTTTGTTGAAGCTACGAGATTTTGAGTAAGAAGGAGATTTTTCAGCAACTGCATTATCTGATTTTGAAAGAACAAAATCCTTAAGTTTTTTCCGCATTTCCATAATTACCTCCTGTAAACTTTCCAACTGATTTTGAAAATATTGGATAGTTGATTCTGTATTCAACTTGCTCATTCCGTAGGAAACAGCAGGACTTGTCACCTTTGAAGAATAATCCTCTGAAAAATCGTATGCTGTTTCACTTTTAGAATATTGGGATTTTTCCCCAGATGAAAAAGCACCCGAATCAGCCACACAAAGATATGTTTCTTCTGGAATAACATAGGTTTTAGACTTTTGAAGATATTGAATGTCATTATCAATAAGAACCGAATATGGAACTTTGTATATTTTACTAAGTTTTCGGACAATTTCCACAGAAGGCTCCACTTCTCCAGATTCATATTTTATATAAGCCTGACGAGAAATCCCTAAAACATTAGAAAGCAAACTCTGAGAATATCGATTTTCCTGACGCAATTTTATCAAAATATCTTTCATATTTAGAATCATAACTCAGAAAAAACATATTGTCAAGTTTTATTTACTATTTTTGTAAAGTTTTATTATCAAACCAGACATCCAGATAGCAATTTTATTCCCCTGCTGAATCATCTGAAAATCATTTATAGCTTGTCGAGTATAACTGTAAAGTTTTTGCAACGTCATATTTTTAGGATATCCTATGTTAATTTTTGTGTAAATACAGGATTCAAAAATAGACATTAACAAAAATGCAAATTATTAAATTTCATATGGGCAGTCCCCTCTCTAGCCTCAACTGCCTTTCGGCTAGAGTGGGTCGGGCTATTCGGGGTTCCGCGTCAAGCGCTCCATCGTCCTCGGAGCTAACAAGTTATCTCCTGTGGTCGACGGCTTCGCCGCCCCTACTATCCCTACTGCAAATAACCTAAAACTACAATTTTTTTACAACTGGGCGAACATATTTCCAGCCGCGTTTGCAATCGTGGTAAAAATAGAAAAATCTGCCTGGAGTAAAATCTAAAGTGTATGGTGTTGCTGAATAATCAAAATCTTTCATGGCTTGTTCAATTTTTTGTTCCACAATAGAATTTTCTGTTTCGTAATCAAAAGGACCATGTTCAAAAACAATATATTCCCCTTCAGAAACATCTTCCAAAATCATCTGAGAGGGAACTTCGCCAGAAAAATCGGCAGGAAGCCGAACGCCGTAACATTCTGCCAAAGGAATTCCCCAACTACAAATGCGCCCTTCTTCACAATTTTGCCAAGCCATCAACTGGCCACTTCCACTGTTATTTTCGCCGTCCCCAAAATCATCAAGTTTTCCAGGAATGCTTTCTAACAATCCACAAATAGTTTCGCAATCTTGCCCAGGAATTGCAGCTTGTTTTTGCCAAAAATCCCAGTAGCCAATACTTTCGTAATTTTTAATGTGCAAAAATTTGTGAGCTGGCATAGAAACAAAATAGGCTTTTACATCATTCAAAGAATCTTTCATAAATTTTCCTCCAAAATCATTGTGATTCAAAAGATAACAATCAAAAGGTTTTATGATAGTTCTAAGAGCAACCGGAACAGGATTTTTTCTATATTCTTTTGGCGAAAACCCATAAAGATTTTTAAAAGCGTGAGTAAAACTTTCATGACTAGAAAATCCGTAATCTAACGCAATATCCAAAAATCCCCGATTAGAATCTCGCACTTCTTTTAGAGCAAAACTCAACTTTCTACAGCCAAGATAATCTCTAAAGTTCATGCCAGAAACTTCCCTAAACTTTCTAGAAAAATGAAACTCCGAGCATCCAAATTTTTTTGCCAACATTCCCAAAGAAATTTCTTCCGTACACTTATTTCTTATACAAAAATCAATTTCATCGATTATTAGTTGAATCCCTTTTTCCCAAAGCATCATTTTTTTTATTTCACCACCTTAAAAAGTCAATGAGAAAATATCAATTTTCGATTTGACTTTTTACGCTGTTTTGCAACGAAGTGAAAAACAGCAATTAATATTTAGTTTGTCTCACAAACTAACAAAGCAAAAAACTGACTACATTTTAGGCAGTTTTTTGCTTACCGCCTTTCGATATTATACACCATTATACTTTTGGCGGAAAATTAAAACTTGATTTGGGTTGCTTTTTTTTTATTTTTTCACTACAGGAATCCAAACTTCAAACACAGCATTTCTTTGATCACGAATTTGAAAATAAATTTTAACAATTATTAAAATTACAATTAACCCAATTAAATTAAAAATAATATCATTATTTTTTCTATAAAGTATACAAAAAGTCACTTTTTGAACTTCCTGTAAAGAAAATAAAACTTTAGATTGGAAACGCAAGTTAAGTAAAAAAATGCTTAGATTAGAGATTTTTTGATTTTTTTCCACGAGACTAGTTTATAGCCTCGTGTTATTTTCCTTAATTAAACATTGAGTATCCATCAGTTTTTGTAACACTTGCTGCATGAACATAAATATCCATATAATAAACTCCGTCTTTTGTATATTCATGCTCAAACCAACCAAGAATTCCGTCGCATTGTTTGTCTTTAAAACTGTTTGCTTGTAAAAACTCCATAATGTGTTTATATCCTGTGGGAATACGCTCAAAGGCTTGAACAAAAGGTTCTGTTACAGTTATTACAGCATATTCAGCTTCAAGATTTTCGTAATATTCAACACCAGGACAATTTGTTTCAAATCCGTCTGGAATTACATAAGCTGCCACATATCCATGAAGTCCAAATCTTGTTTGTTGCTCCTGTGAAACAAAGGGAAAATCCCAACCAATCATTTTGGCATCAGGATGAGAAGCAAGAAGGCCGCTGTTTTTTCCCCAGTTTTTCATATAGGCTTGAACATCATCTTCTGGATTAGGAGAAATCATCACATAACGAGCAATCTTAAAAGCAGGAACTTTTCTAAGTTCAACTTTAGAATAAATTCCTTCTTTATAAGACATATTTTCTTTGACCAATTCATCTAACTTGCAAGAAAAAAGTGAACAAACCTCCACCAATTTATCAAGTTCGGGAGTAACTTCGTCGGCTTCCCATCGAGAAACAGTTTGTCTTGAAACCTCTAATTTTTCTGCAAATTGCTCTTGTGTCATTCTGTTTAATTTTCGCAAATACTGAATATTTGAACCTAAACTCATAAAATCACCTTTATTCTTTTGATTTTTATTGGCCAATTGATATTTAGATTATATCACAATGAATTATCCTATAAAACCAATCACAAAGTGATTTTTCATGATTTTTTGTAACATAGGGTTTACATTTTTAGAAAAATTGTGTGTAGGGTTGATGTGTGGTAAATCTTATATCCTATATTCTTTAATAATTTTTATAATATTGCTCCACTGTATCTACATGAAATTTAGTAGAACCCTTTAACAATGTAAATCCATAATTTATTATTTTATTTTCATAGAAACAATCTACATAAACAATATATTGATTTGGTATAGGATTATCATAAATTGCTTTGACAAAATATGAATTTGTAATTTCCCATTTGTATGGTTTTATCATTTGATTATTGAAATAATCATTTAATGTAATTAATATATCAGAAATTTCTTGTTCAGTAAGACTTCTATTACCGCTTAATCCATCTTCGATATCCCAAATTGAATAACCAACATAAACAACAACTTCTAGTAGAGAAAAAACTAAAACAGTTAATAAAATGGTTTTAATTTTAGATTTCAAGTTTTTATTTCCTATAAACAATTATTAAGTCACCATCAACAAAACCAAGACCAATTCCATCGTATTTTTTTAAAATAGAAGATTCTTCTTTTTTCAAATATAACTTAACATTTTCTTCAACTTCTTGTAATGCATTTTCCCAACCATTTTTATTAGTAAAAAAATACATATTTTCATTAGAACTAAAAATTTCATCACAAGCCCAGTCATCATTATTTAAATCAAAACTTGAAGTTGCTACAAATTGAATACCATAAATATATGGTTGAGGTTCTTCATATATGTTAAAATTTACAGCCTTTGTATTTTCAGGAAGAGAATTTTGTAATATTTTATTAAGCCACGTTGTAAATCCTACATAATTAAATTCTTCAATTTTATTTTCTTTTTTCTTTTTCAAAAAAACATTTTTCCTCCGTAATCATAACAAGTGAATATATCTATTTCTACAAATTATTATATTCTTCAACAAAATTCTTGTAAACAAAATCCATACAATCCTCGCTTTATTGATTAATAAAATTATTGCACAAGTTTACAAGTTTTGAAAGGATATTTCCTCTCATTTTGTGTGTAGGAAATGAGAGGAGAGAGGGATTGAATGGAAAGCATTTGCAAAAAACTTTTTTTTATATTTGACTTATAGTTTTCCATATGATATATTAAAAAAAGAGGAAACGCCCAAGTACATTTGGTCGTCTCCACACGATTAACAAAAAGCCGTCAGAAGTGGGGTTAAGACTTTGGCGGCTTTATTTTTTACTCTTTATCTTTACTTCTAAGGAAAAAGAGCAAAGTTATAACTGTACCAGTTATGGTGGCAATACAAGTTACCACTGCATTAACTAATTCTAAAGTCATAACAAGCCTCCCATATCAATTATTTCTAGTATAAACTAGATTAGAGTTGGGAGACGCCGCCTGAACTTAGGCATTTCCAATAAATAAATTATAACGTGTATTTTGTATAGTGTAAAGATTAAAATATAACTTGTTGTAATTACTTTGTACACCCTTTCTTTTCGCATTTTTCTGCGAAACCGCTGTTATAACTGTACCGATTATATTTGCAACACAAGTTACCACTGCATTAACAGTTTACAAGTTTTAAAAGGATATTTCCTAGCATTTTGTGTGTAGGAAATAAGAGGAGAGAGGGATTGAATGATATCTCGGTAACTCTACTTTGAATAACATCATAGTTGATTTTGAATCTGATTTTTAATATACATTACACATCATATAGCGATGCTATATCTTGCCATCTTGGAATTTCAAGTTTTACACCATAAAAATCTCTATAACTATCAATAAAACTCTTTTTCCAAGTTGCAGCTGATTCATGCGTTTTTGGATTTTGATACACAGTTTCTTCTATCGCTGCAAGAAAATCTTCCATTTTTTTGAACATAGGAATATTTCCTGGTCGGTCACTATACCAAACTCCAGGTCTAATTTTATGAACAACCCCTTGTTTTACTTGAAGATTTATTGGCCAACCATCCATTCTTCGCGTTATTTCCCAAACCTTTTTTAGCCATAAATCTTTTATTGTAACAACTCCATCATCACTCATATTATACCCAAAAATAAGATAATCCACATTAAGCATATAAGGCTTTTCAATTATTTCTTCTTCATACATTCTAAAATCTGCAATATCAAAGCCAGGACTCGCAGAACGATTAAACGCTTTAACTTCAAGTAAATCAGTAGTTCTATCCTCTGGATTTAAAAAGAAATCAGGTGGCATTTGGGTATTATCATTCAAAGCATATTTTATGCCTCTTTTATCCATCCAGCCCTGCAACCATTCTTGAATAATATTACCTACAACATCTTTCTGTTTTACTATAATATCAACATCGCCCAAAAAGAATTTTATTTGTCCTTCAATTTCAAGTAACTTATCTTCATTAAGTAATTTTTCGTATATATTAAGCGCACTCACCTTCATTTTTTTTATTCTCCTCAAAAATAATTTTTAATACACGTAAAGCCACTTGTTTTATCACTGGAACTACAACAGTATTACCAAGTAAATCATAACCATTTTGCAAAGATACATTAAATTTAAAATCGTCTGGATAACCAAACAGTCGTAGACCTTCACGTAGAGAAAGTTTCCTGATTCCCTTTCCATCTACAACAAAAAGATGCTCCATATCCATAGCAACTAAAGTCGGGGCAATGTCATTGGGGTTCAATACTTTCGAAACTTCATAAGACATTTTTCCAGCTACTATATTATATCCAAGTGGTAATGATTCATCTTGAATACGTTTATTTCCAACCTTCTTTTTTGGATATTCTTTCTTTAAGTATTTTTTTGAAACTAAATCTTCAAGCATCGCTTCAAGATTGTTAGCATTATAAAAAGTACGAATCATATCAATTGCAAGTGGCATTCCATCCATCCATTCGATTCCATATTCTGTCGCCCATTTCTTCTTTCTACGTTCTTTTAAAAGAAGATTTAATAAATCTTTTTCTTGTTTTGTTGTTTTCCCTTTATAATCAATATCCCAGCTATGAATATTATTTTCTCCACCTCTCTTGTCCTTTATTGACATTCCATAAAGCTGTTCCACTGAATAATGGGACAAAACAAGTTGTACAAATTTGCTATTTGAAACTGGCAAACCTTTTTCGAGAATATTGGACAAAGTTGATTTATTTTTTTCAAAATTTTCTAAATCTGGAGTTTCAGTATATGTTCCTGTGATATAAATTCGTTTTCTATCTTGTGGAACTCCAAAATCTTTAGCATTTAACACTTTCCAATTTACTTTATAGCCAAGTTCAGATAAATGATCTAAAATTATTGAAAGCGTTTTTCCAATTTTATCTTTCGGGTTTTGTTTATCGTGATTCACCAAACCTTCTACATTTTCAAGAATAAAACCTTTAGGTTTCTTATCTCGAAGAATTCTCTCTACTTCAAAAAAAAGAGTTCCTCTTGTATCTTCAAAACCAAGTCTTTTTCCAGCAGCTGAAAAAGCTTGACATGGAAATCCTCCAAGAAGAAAATCAAATTCAGGAATCTCAGAGGTCTCTATTTTTGTAATATCACCTTTCACTTCTTCGTTTGGATAATTTTGTTGTAATACGTCAACAGCATGTGGTTTTATTTCTGAAGTAAATACACATTTTGTTTTTATTCCTAATTCGGAACAGGCAAGTTCAAATCCTTTTCGGATTCCACCAATACCAGCAAATAAATCTATAAATTTTATGGATTTTGTAAATTGCATCTATCCACCCTAATTTTAATTTACCACTATAAAAGTATAGCATATTTGCTGGAAAATATATAGAGCAAAACAATTATATAAATAATCTATTTTGTACGGTACTCCCCTCACCCCCCCCTAAAACACCACCGAAACCCTTGTTCCGTGGTTTTCTTGGCTTTCTAGGGTGAGTTTTGCATTTTGGATTTTGGCGGCGTGTTTTACAATGGAAAGTCCAAGGCCGGTTCCGCCTGTTTCTCTGGAATGACTTTTATCTACTCTAAAAAATCGTTCAAAAACTCTTTGTTGATATTCTTCTGGGATTCCAATTCCTGTGTCTTTTACAGAAAATTCTATTTTGCCATTTTGAAGTTTTTCTAGTGAAACAAAAACTTTGCCGCCATCTTTGTTGTAGCGAATGGCGTTATCAATCAAATTGTAAACAATTTCTTGAATGTAACTTGGAACTCCTTGAACAATCCCCGTGCCGATTTTATTTTCAAAATGCAGCGTTACGTTTCGTTTTGAAGCAGAACTTGTGAGCAAAGAAATGGTTTCTGAAATCACTTCGGCTAAATCAACCTTTTCAAACTTCACCTTTTCAATTTCGTCCAATTCAGAAAGATGGATAATATCGTTTATCAAAGCAACCAAACGCATAGATTCATTTTTGATATTTCCAATAAATTTTCCCGCATCTTCAGGTTTTACTAAATTATTTTCAAAAAGTTCCGTGTAGCCAATAATAGATTGCAAGGGCGTTTTTAATTCGTGACTCACATTGGCACTAAATTCTTCTTTTACTTTTTGCATTTCAATTTTTTCATCAATCTTTTGCTGTAAATCTTTCATTTGCTCTTTGATTTTTTTATTTTGCTTGTGAATGCGGTAAAGCAAAGGGGAAACTTCATCGTAAATCTGATTTTCCATAGGATTATCAAGATTCAATTTGTTTAATGGAGCAATAATTTGTTTTGCAAGATAGTTTGATAAAAATCCACAGCAAATTGTCAAAATCACAAAAATTAGGAAGAAAGTTGGAACAAGTTCAAAAATCATTGCCCAAATTGTGTTGATATTTGTAGAAATGCGAAGAATATTTTGATTTGGCAAAAGTGTTGCAATGTAAATTGTTTTTTCAAGCAAAGTGTCTGAATATCGCAAACTTTCCCCAGAACCAATTTCAATAGCTTTTTCAATTTCTTTACGATTGATGTGATTGTTCATTTCGTTGACATTTGCTTTTGAATCAAAAATCACTTCCCCATCTTCAGAAATTAAAGTTAGCCGATATGTATCACTTTTGAATTTTTGCAAAAAATCATCTTGTGTTGATAATAATTCTTTTAAAAACTTAATTTCTGTTCGCAAATATGATTTTTCATTTTCTAAAAATTCGCTATACAAAATCCCTGAAATTACAAAAAAACTGATTAAAAGAAAAAATGTGCTTACAAAAAAAATGGCCCGAAATATTTTTTTACTCATGATTATTCTCCGTAACTGTAGCCAAGTCCCACGTGAGTTTTGATTTTTGCCCCGTACTCATGAAGTTTTTTTCGCAAAGTTTTTATGTGAACATCAACAGTTCTAGTTTCACCTGCAAAATCCATTCCCCAGACTTTTGAAAGAAGCCCTTCCCGAGTAAAAACTTTTCTTTGAGTTGATAAAAGGATTTCCAAAAGTGAAAACTCTTTGATTGTAAGATTGATTTTTTCCTGATTGATAAAAACCGAATGTTCTTCCTTATTCAAAACTAAACATCCATCTTGAATTGTCTTTTCTTCCTGATTGTTTGACTTATTGCATCGACGAAGAACAGCCTTAACCCTAGAAACCATTTCCATAACGCTAAAAGGTTTTACAAGATAATCGTCAGAGCCCAAATCAAGCCCATAGATTTTATCCATTTCAGAACCTTTTGCAGTTGCCATAATCACAGGGATATTTGCATATTTTTGATTTGATTTTAACTCTTTTAAAATTTGAATGCCATCTTTTCCAGCCATCATAATGTCAAGAATAATCAAATCTGGAATGACATTTTTTAATTCCAAAAACAATTCGTCGGCACAAGACAAACCTTTTGCCTTAAAACCAGTTTGTTGCAACGTATACACTTCAATATCACGAATTGCAGAATCATCATCAACACAAAAAATCATTTTTGTTTCCTTATTAAAAAGTCAATGAACAAAACTTCAGTTTTGGAATTGACTTTTTACGCTGTTTTGTAGATATTTTATTCTTTTGAAAATGTTAGGTCAATATTTTAAACAAAAGCTCGGTTGCCTGAACGATGTAATAATAAAAGAAAGATGTAAAATGTGAAGGAAGTTTGTGTAAAATTTGTGTGAAGTTTTGGGTGTGGAAGGATAAAAACACCTTAATTTTGTACCTCTTACTTTACAAAATACTAGTGATTATTTATAATTATAATTGGAAATGCTCAGTTTCAGGCGGCGTCTCCCAAACTCAATCTAGCGATGCTAGAAATAAGAAGTTAGGGAGGCTCTAAGATGACGATTTACGAAATTATTTCGTTGGCTATTAATTTAGCTATTCTAATTCTTAGTTTGCTCTCTTATTTA
>JAGBFB010000033.1 GCA_017936665.1 Spirochaetaceae bacterium
AAGTGCTTTATCTATTGATGGCAAGACATTTATTCTTTGTTGATTACATTCTTCATATTCTATTACATTTTCTGTTTTTCCCGTTTCTGGATTAAATACTAAAGTCTTTTTACTCATTGGAGCACCTAGTAACCAAAGTTTACCATCATGAGGTACAACTTCTATCGCCATACTCTCGCCTTTATCTTCGCTATAGACAATTCGAGATATTATATCTTTTTTTTCTGCATCAATTACAAAAGTTGACATTTGCCAATTTTCATCACTATAGTGATCAGTCCAAAAACCAAAATATACTTGATTTTCATTTACACTAAACTTGTGTGTTATTCGCTTTATTTTTGTATCTAGCAAAGAGCTTTCTTCCTTAAACCATATACAACCTACAAACAAAAATATCATTAGTATACAAAAAATATTTATTATCACTTTTTTCATTCTACCATGCTCCTTAAAATTAAAAATGTATTTACTTTTTTACATTACACATTTTGTACTTTTGTGTTTTGTGATTTATTTTTCTATAACCGTTTTTTCATCCGTAAATAAATTCCATCTAACTTCTTTTATTAAATTAAATGTTTCTGCATCGTAGAATTTTACATAATATTCTTTAGTCTCTGTATAGTCATCTGCTATCATAATTATATCATTTTTTAAAAAAGTACTGGAATAAGATTCTTCTTCAAAATCTAAAAAATGTTCGTTATTCCATATCCATTCATTTTGTCCATTTTTTTCCAAATACGCATAACTATGATCTAGTCCAGCATTTACATATATCCTTTCTAGTTTTTCTGAATAGTATATATTTCCCAAACTGTAATGTTCTGATTCATATCCTTGTGCATAAATATGTTGTAAAGTTCCATCTGGATTTCGAATTGTTATTCCGTAAGTTCTATCTCTTATTACAATTGTTCCATCTGGCAATACTAAAGAAGAAGCCCCCCTATTACCTATATGTCCTTCATCAGCTTGCATAGCAGAAATCAAAATTGGTGTAAATTCTAACTTTTTTCCTTTAAGCTCATAAGTTCCAAAGCCTTCTTTTGTTTCATCATACAAATAATCATTTCCACAACCATAGATTTTTCCTTCTATATCGTGTAACTCTGTAAACAAATCATCAATATAAACAATCCCTTCATATTTCTTTGTATTTAAATCAATTACACTTACAGAACAGCCTTCTTCATAATGATATCCATGCATAACAAGTGCTTTATCTATTGATGGCAAGACATTTATTCTTTGTTGATTACATTCTTCATATTCTATTACATTTTCTGTTTTACCAGTTTCTGGATTGAATACTAAGGTCTTTTTACTCATTGGAGCACCTAGTAACCAAAGTTTCCCATCATAAGGTACGGCTTCTATCGCCATACTTTCGCCTTTATCTTCGCTATAGACAATTCGAGATATTATATCTTTTTTTTCTACATCTATTACAAAAGTTGACATTTGCCAATTTTCATCACTATAGTGATCAGTCCAAAAGCCAAAATATACTTGATTTTCATTTACACTAAACTTGTGTGTTATTCGCTTTACTTTTGTATCTAGCAAAGAACTTTCTTCCTTAAACCATATACAACCTACAAATGAAAATATCATTAGTATACAAAAAATATTTACTATAACTTTTTTCATTCTACCATGCTCCTGGATCTTTTTTACCAACTCTACAATATTCTTTTGTATCTCCATCAATAACTATATCCCATGGATATACTAAATCACAAGTAAATAATGTTAGTACTACAACAAATACTACAATTACAATTGTAATCTTAAACCAACCTAGAGAAAGTGTCATTGACATTAATTTTGGAACAATATTTCTAACAGTAAAACTCGAAGCTAAAAAACTACCATCAATATTTACACCTAAATCGTCCCAAATAAGCCAAGCAACCTGAGAACAATATAATCCTTTTGAATCATTGCTCTTTCTTAATTTTATTGCATATTCTCTGTTATCATAATTTTTTACATTTTTATCTATTGCAGTTTGTATCTCAGATTGAGTTTTAGAAGAATTTACATGTAATAATTTAAGATTTTGAACATCTGTTTTATCTGTTATTTGATGATTTATCGAATAATGTGTAGTTTTTAATTTTTCTTTACCACTTTCTCTATCGGCTGTAAAAAACATTTTTTTACTTGCATCCCACAAGGCAGCATGACCTGTAATTACATCACCTCTTCCTGGTCCGTGAACATATAAAATATCTCCTGTTCTAATTGCTTTATAAACTGAACTACCTCTTGTCTGCAATAATGTTCCTAATTCTTTTCTGTCACTTACTATTATAGAACTATCATCTAAATAGCGTGGTTGAACTTGAGATGCATTATATTTTTGGATAGTATTTTCTACTGCTTGTAAAAGTTCTTCATTAACAATTGAATTTTCACTTGTAGAATTTAGTGTTTCATCTATTACTTCAAAACCAGCTTCAGAAAGTTCATCTGCTACAGGTAATGTCATGGTTGCCATTTCCATTGTGTGATTATTTACAACTTCCTGTATAGTACTTGTTAATTTCTCCAAGTCTTCCTCAGATATCTGAACATCACCACTTCTAGAAACAACATTTTGAGATAAAGTAATTTCAGAAACTGCTTGTTCAATGTCACTTTCTAATCCATCAAATGATAAATATTCATCAATTTTCTCTGATATTTTTTCTTCTGAAAAACTTTCTGAGTTTGAAATATTTTCTATCATCTTATCATAAATAAGTTTATCTGCTTCTGTTAATTGACTTGAATTTTCTAATTCAAAATTCACATCATTCAATGTTGTTTCTTCTGTATCAGAATTTCGTCTTTGTAGTCCTTTTAGATTTTGAAGCATTACTTTCTTTTGTTCTGAGTTTAAATTTACCATTTTATTTTCTGATACTATCGAAGCACTTGGTTTGCTAAAATACTGCTCGGATTGTTCTACTGTTTCAATTTCAACTTTTCCTGATACAGAAACTCCACCTTTTTCATTATTTACACTAGATACAACCGAATTATCAGAAAGTACATTTTGTGTAGTAGTATAAACTACTGTTTGTGGCTGTGTATTTTGTTGACATCCTGTTAATGGAGCATACAAAATGCTACATGACATAAAAACTGAAATTACTTTTGTAATTCCTACTTCCAAATTCTTTAAAATTTTCCTTAACATAAAAACCTCACAATAAAACTTAACTTTTGCAAAAGATGATTCAATTATCTTGAGGAATTTTTGCGTTGTCAATCTGTTTTGTTTAAAAATAACCGCGGTTACTAAAAAAATAACCACGGTTATTTTTAAACTTTTTGGCTTCAATAAAAAATAACCATGGGACATTTTGAATTTTTAAAATTTTCGTTGTGTTAAAAAAACTTGTATGATAAAATTTTTGTTATGGATAGTGTTTTAGATAAAAAAAGAAAATCAGAATTTTACAAGAAAAAAAAGTATGAAAAAATTATGTTAATCTCTGCCTTTTCAGTACTTTTAACAGCAACAATTTTAAGCATCATAAACGATAATGATATTCCAACTGTTATTCCTTTTCATACAACTATTGTTCCAATAATAAATGGGGCGTCAGCGTTTCTTTGTTTAATTCTTCTTTTTATAAAAGAAAATTATCGACTTCAATGTTTAATTTTATTTATACAAGGAATTTGCACAGCACTTACAGGATACGAAGTTCTTGGAGCATTTTTATATTCTGCAATGTTTCTTCTTTTATTTGTAAATAATTTTTTTACAACAAATGCAAAGAAAAAAGTTTCTATTCTCGTTTTAATATGGATTTTGACAGTCTTAAGTTTGTTACCATTCGGATTTCAAAGATTTTTGTTAGAGTTTGTAATTTCATTTTTCTTTGCCGGATTTTATGCTTATGTTTACAAAAAACTTGAACACATACTTTCAATTTTTATTCCTGTAAAAAATGATTCACAAATAATTGATAAATTACCTGAACGAGGAAGTAAAATCAAGCTTGAAGAATTTGGATTATCAGAAAGACAAATTAAATTTGTAAAAGATTATCTAAAAAATAAATCGAGTTATAAAGAACTTAGCGAAAAATATTTTATAAGCACATCAACTGTAAAAAAAGATATGAACGATGTTTTTACAAAATTCAATGTAAAAAATATCAACGAACTTTATTTACTCTTAATACAGTTTGAAGTGGAATAATGATAAAAAATTTTTACCAAAATTCCACTTAATATAAAACTTTTAAATTGCAAACATTACAGAAAAGAAGTGAAGTACTGTTCCCATCAACACGAATAAGTGCCAGATACAGTGAGTCCATTTAATTTTTTTCATGGCGTAGAAAATTACACCCACCATATAAGCAACGCCACCAGAAAGTAAGAAAGCAAGACTTGTTTGAGAAAGAGCGTTTTTCATTGGCTTGAAAGCAAAGATTATTAACCAACCCATCAAAACATAAGTGATTACAGATAAGACTCTCATTCTAGAACCAAAAATTGCATAAAATACAATTCCTAAAACAGCAAGTCCCCAAATGATACCAAAAATTGTCCAACCTAAAGCACCACGCAAAAATGCTAGACAAAATGGAGTGTAAGTTCCTGCTATCAAAATATAAATTGAACAATGATCAAAAATTGCAAATACTTTTTTTGCACCATAAGGAGTTAAAGCGTGATACAAAGTTGACATCAAATATAGAATTATCATTGAAGCACCAAAGATAGAAACACCAGTTACATAAGAACCAAGAAATTCAACTGGAGCTTTTTGTACAGCACGAACAATCAACAAAACTAATCCTGCTATTGCAAGACCAACCCCAATTCCATGAGTGATAGAATTGAAAATTTCTTCACCAATAGAATATCGCTTTGGCTTTGATTCGTATTCGGCTTTTGCAATTTCTTTCATGCGTTTTTTTTCGATTTTTCTACAAGCCTTATCGATAGCATTTTTGTTATCTTTTTTTAAATCAAGAAATAGTTTGTATTTTGTTTCTGCAATATCTTTTTTTGCCTGAAGTTTAATTTCTTTAATTTTCTGTTTTGCTTCTATTTTAAGTTTCTTTTTTGGAGAAACATCTTCTGCTTGTATAGTTTGGATTTCTGACATATTAGAACCATCCTTTTAACAAAATTTATAATAAACAATAAGACAGAATGACAAAAAAATCAAGAGTGTAAAACTTGCTGAAAAATCACATGATAAATTGCTGTAATTAATAAATTCGTACAAAAAATGCTCTCAGCCAAAATTGCCTCGTCTCGCGAGTGCTGCGCTTCGCTTGCAAGGCTTCGGCGAGTCAATTTTTGCTTGCGCATTTTTTCACGGATTTGCTAATTTACATTTTGTTGTGATTGAAGTTTACAACTTAAATCCTATTCCAATTTTTGGTGAAACAAAAAATATATTTGATTCAACTGAATTAAAGTCTCCATTATAAAAACCAAAGCCGATAAAATCGTAAGCTATATTTGCACCAAGCATCAAGAATACTTTTTCGTTCATAGTTATATTTTTAAAGGTCCCCTCACAAGCGACAAATTTCCCTTACTAGAACGAAAGAAGTTCGCAATAACTATTCAGTGCAGAAGAAAACACGTAGCCGAAAATGAAACTGCGAAGCCTTGCAAGCGACAAAATTCCCTTACCAGAACGAAGGAAGTTCGCAATAACATAAATTAAAACAAAAAAACATTGTTAACTAAAAAAAATAAACTGTAGTGCGACCGTCTAGCGTAGCGTCAAGGGAGCAATGCAGTTTATTTTTTTAGAACAGCATATATTTTTGAGACTAATTTTATTATTGCGAAATTCTGTAGAGTATTATTTTTTGTAATAAACCGATTCAATAACTTCTTCACCAAGTTTAGTAGTTAGAAAAAGTTTATTGTCTTCTATTTTCCAAGATACAGTTTCAATTTTTGGAGATGCATTTGGATTCATTAAGATAAATTCATCATACAAAATAGGAGAATCATCAATAATCACAAGTTCATTTTCATATTGTAGTTGATCAAATGATGCGACAAATTTTGATTCAATAGTCATAACTTGGCTAAAATATTCTTGCAATTCTTCCATTGAAACTGGAATTTCTTCATCTATACTTTCATAAGATTCAAACTTATAAGAAATCGTAGTTTGCATCTTTTGATTTTCATCAAAAACGACTTTTGTAAAAGTATTATAAGTTACAAGTCCTGATACACAAGTTGGATCTTCTTCATCATTATGTAAAGCACCTTCTGTTAACCGAGTCTGAGTCCAAGTTCCATAAAGCTGTTCACAAGATTCTATATCATTTTCAATTTTAGGGATACTTTTTTGGCATCCTAAAATCCCGAAAATACAAAACAATACAACCAATACAACATTTATTTTTTTCATAACATTAAAATCCTTAAATCATTGATTTTTTTATTTAATTCTTCAGAATCAAACAAACGAACGCCACCATCTGGATAAGTTATTTTCAGTTTACATTGAGAATAATTATTTAATAAGGCATATAAATCTTCATTATCTAAATTACAACTATATCTAATTTCAAGAAATTTATCTTTTATAATATTTTTTAACAATTGAGACTTATTACTTCCAGACAAAGTCACAACTCCATCAGTAATTTCTACAATAAACTTATCAGCATCTTTTATATTTGAAACAGGAACAACAAGTGTGTAATTAAAAATAGGTTTATTAGTTAATTCGTAATTTTTTGTATAAATAGTTAAATCAAAATCAATTAACTCTAAAACACTATCTTTTACAGTTACCTGAGTTGGCCTTAAAAAATATAGTTGAACATCTTCAGATACATTTGCTGAATAAATTCCACTCTCTGTCACACAAGAAAAAACAAGAAAACAAAGTAAGAAAAGAAAAAAACTTTTAAAAAATTTCAATTTTACCACCCTCAAGTAAAAAAAATGGAAGATTCAACCTTAAAAATAAGGACAAATCTCCCATTTTTGAATAATTAAAAATTATTCACCTGTAACAACTGTTGAAACTGTTGTTACCAAAAATCCTTGTTTAGTTTTTACATCAACAGTAGAAATTTTTGTAATTCCACCATTTTGTGCAGCTTTTTGAATTCCTAAATCCATATCGAAAGATAATGGAAGGTATCCAAAAAGGAATTTTGCACTTGCTTCACCAACTTTTGATCCTAAGGCATTTGAAGTTGCTGCTAATGGAGATACTGTTGTACATCCAACCAATACGAATGCAAAAACCAAAGCCAAAACTACTAAAGTTTTTTTCATAAAATTACTCCTTTCAAGGTGTCTTAATTTTTTTCTACCACCTTGAGATTATATCATATCATGATTACCCCCCCCGTCAAGTAGGAGTTTTATATATTTTTATTTTTTTGGAGTAGTTTTATTGAAATTTTAAATAGATTTTTGCATAGATATTTCTCGCAGAACGCAAGAAGTTTGCAATAACATAAATTAAAACAAAAAAACATTGTTAACTAAAAAAATAAACTGTAGTGCGACCGTCTAGCGTAGCGTCAAGGGAGCAATGCAGTTTATTTTTTTAGAACAGCATATAGTTTTGAGACTAATTTAATTATTGCGAAATTCTGTAGAGTAATATTCCGGCCGCCACCGATACATTCAAGCTATCCAATTTTCCACAAGTTGGGATTGAAAGGATTTTATCGCAGTTTTCTCGGACGATTCGGGACATTCCAGAACCTTCACTTCCCATAACGATTGCAACCTTATCGGCACTTTTAGAGGAAAATTCGTTTAGGTTTTCACCACCTGCATCAGCCCCGTAAATCCAGTAACCTTCTTCTTTTAATAATTCAATTACTCTTGTTAAATTTGGAACAATCATATAAGGAACCCAAGAAGATGCACCTGCACTAGAACGAGCAATAATTTCGCTATCAGTGTTTGCTCCACGACGAGCTGGCAAAATAACCAAATCTGCACCAAATTGATCGCAACTTCGGATAATTGCACCAACATTATGAGGGTCTGTAATAGAATCCAAAATCATTATCACAGATTTTTGATTTTCTGTTTTTGTTTTTAGTTTGGAATTAAGATAAATTTTTAAATCAGAAAATTCTATTTGATTAGATTCTTCTTTTTGATTGCCCGAAAGTTGCAAAACAATACCACGATGGTCTCGGGCAAGTTCTGGCAGAGTGCTAACAAGTTTTTCTAAATCATGATTTTCTACTTGTCGGCACTCAATAAAAACTTTTTTAGATTCACTCAATGATTGAGCAAAACTTATAATCTTTTTTACTCTAGGGCCAGGTTTGCTATAAAACAAAGTTGCCTTAGAATTTTTTTCGAGAGATTTTAATTTTTCTTCGATGGCATGAAAGCCTGTAATAATTTTCATGGCTAAATTTTATCGACCACAACATTTCTTGTATTTTAAGCCTGAACCACAAGGACAAGGATCGTTTCTACCAACTTTTGCTCCATCACGAACAATTGTGGTAGGAATTAAACTTCCGCTGTGATAAACCCATTCACCATCTTTTTTTACAAACTTTGCTTTTTCTAAGTGAACATCTTTTAGTCCACCACGAGTATAAGTTGCAGAAAATTCAACAATTCCTTCTTTGTCGTTTTCTTTTCCTTTTTCAGTGCGAAGGATTTTCAAACCATGCCAAGTTGATTCCTCACTCCAACGGCGAGTTTCTTCCATATCAATTTCATTTCTGTCTGGATCTTGAACACAGCTTTTTGCAATATGATCGATTTCATGTTTTACATAAGCTGAATATCGGCTACGCATCAATGCTTCGGCAGTAGGAGCCTTTGCAGAACCTTTTATGATAGGTTCACAACATTCACTATAAAGTTTTCCTGAACCACAAGGGCATAAATCTTTTGTATCACTCATAAAAACAGTTTATCAATAAAAACACCATTTTTCAATAGAATTTCAGAATTTTGCAAAATGGGGAAATTTCGTACCAGAAGAAAACAAGCTTTCGACGAAAAATCCCCAAACTCGCTAGTGCTGCGTTTCACTTGCAAGGCTTCGTTTGGTTCTTTTTCGTCTACGCTTGTTTTATTCTGCACGGTATGTGTATTTTGCAAACTTCTTGCATTTCGCAAGATTTGGAGCTATCGTGTGGAAACGTCGTTAAGTGTGTCGTTTTTTGAGACAGTTGATTTGGTAAAATATTTTTGTTTTCAAATTGTTTAAAATTTTGAATTTTATGGATATAATAAATATATGACACAAACAGAACAAACACAAAACGCAAAAGATTTTTTTGAATATTGGAAAGATAAAGGCGACGAAAAACAAGAGAGCCAAAGATATTGGATTGGGCTTCTCGGTGATGTTTTGGGAATTGCCAATGCAACAAACTACATTGAGTTTGAAAAGAAAGTTAAATTAAAACATACAAGTTTTATTGACGCATATATTTCAAGCACAAAAGTTTTAATCGAACAAAAAGGTGCAAAAGTTGATTTAACAAAACCTCAAGAACAATCTGATGGAGAAATGCTCACTCCATATCAACAAGCAAAACGCTATGCAGATGAACTTTCTTACGATTTAAAACCTCGTTGGATTGTTGTAAGCAATTTTAAAGAAATCCATGTTCATGATATGAACAATCTTCACGCAGAACCAGAAATTATTAAATTGGAAAATCTTGAAAAAGAATATTACCGTTTGCAATTTTTAGTTGATATAAAAAATGAAAATATCCGCCGAGAAGAAGAAATCTCTTTACAAGCGGGAATCTTGGTTGGAAAACTTTATGACGCACTTATAAAAGAATACATCAACCCAGATGAAAGCAGTTTGCGTAGTTTGAATATTTTGTGTGTTCGCCTAGTTTTCTGTTTTTATGCAGAGGATGCAGGACTTTTTGAAACTCGCACAAGTTTTGAAGATTATATCAAAAGCTTCAATTTACCAAATTTGCGAAAAGCCATGATTGATTTGTTCAAAGGATTAGACACAAAACTTGAAAATCGCGATAAATACGACACAAGTCTAAAACCTTTTCCTTATGTAAATGGTGGACTTTTTGCCGCAGAAGATATTGAAATTCCAAACTTTACACAAGAGATTGTTGATGTTCTAGTAAACGATTGTGCTCCATTTGATTGGCGAGAAATTAGCCCAACAATTTTTGGAGCAGTTTTTGAATCAACATTGAACCCAGAAACTCGCCGCACTGGCGGAATGCACTACACTTCAATCGAAAATATTCACAAAGTAATCGATCCACTTTTTATGGACGAATTGGAAGCCGAATTTGAAAAAATCTGTGAAGGATATTTACCAGATAAACAATTTTCTCATCCTAAAAATCAAAACTGTCATCCTGAACTTGTTTCAGGATCTATAAACAATGAGATTCCGAAACAAGTTCGGAATGACAGGAAACTTTCACCAAAGCAAAAAATCGAAGCTCTCCACGCATTTCAAGAAAAACTTGGAAATCTCAAATTTTTAGACCCAGCTTGTGGAAGTGGAAACTTTTTAACAGAAACATATTTGAGCATTCGTCGCTTGGAAAATAAAGTAATTTCTGTGCTAAATAATGGCGAAAAAGTTTTAGGCTTTGACGAATTCATAAAAGTAAAAATCAATCAGTTTTACGGAATAGAAATAAACGATTTTGCAGTAACAGTTGCAAAGACCGCATTGTGGATTGCCGAAAGCCAAATGATGACCGAAACCGAAAAAATTATTGGAATGAACTTAGACTTTTTGCCTTTGACAACAAACGCTTTTATTGTGGAAGGCAACGCGTTGCGAATGAATTGGGAAACATTTGAAGTTCTTCCTGAAATTAAAAATGTAATCTTCGCAGATAAAACCAATATTTACAAGATTGATTCTGATTATACAACTATAGTTTCAGAGCCAACTGTAAAATACGGTGAAGTAAATATTGTTACAAAAGAAGTTGAGTTCAAAAATGTAGAAGAATTGCAAACACAAAAAACAATATCTGTAACTTACGATTATATAATGGGAAATCCGCCTTTTGTGGGTGCAAGATTTATGGATAAGCGCCAAAAAGAAGATTTACTACTTACTTTTGGAAAAGATTGGAATGGCGCCGGAGATTTGGACTATGTTTGTTGTTGGTATAAAAAGGCAGCCGATTTAATTTTGAATAAAAATACTCGCTGTGCATTTGTTTCTACAAATTCCATTACACAGGGAAGTTCAGTTTGCAATCTTTGGAAGCCACTTTTTGAAAAAGGCCTACATTTTGATTATGCCTACCAAACTTTCAAATGGCTAAACGAAACTCTTGATAAGAAAAATATGGCCGCCGTTCATTGTGTAATAATTGGATTTAGTGTCGCCAAAAATGACAAAGCAAAAATCATTTTTGATTCTGATGGAAATAAATCTGTTGCAAAAAATATTAATGGATATTTAAATGATGCTCCAAGTATTTTCATTGAAAATAGGAAAAAGCCAATTTGTAATGTGAATCCAATGTTGTTTGGCAGTATGCCGAATGATGGTCGAAATTTAATTATCGAAGCAGATGAATATGATGATTTTATAAAAAATGATCCAACTTCAGAAAAATATATTCGCCAGTTTTTAGGTGCAGAAGAATTTATCAATAATAAAAAACGCTATTGTTTGTGGCTAGAAAATGCAAGTCCTTCAGAAATGCGAAAAATGCCTTTGGTTGCACAAAGAGTCGGTGCTGTCAGAAAACTTCGTGAATCAAGCAATCGTGAGGCAACTCGACGACTTGCAGATATTCCACATTTGTTTGGAGAAATCCGCCAACCAAAAGAAGGAAAATATCTTTTAGTTCCAAGAGTATCATCTGAAAAAAGAAAATATATTCCAATAGGATTTCTATCATCAGAAATTATTGCAAGTGATGCAAGTTTAATTATTCAAAATGCTACATTATTTGATTTTGGAGTTCTTACATCTTTAGTTCATAATGCTTGGATGAGAGTTGTTGCAGGACGATTAGAAAGTCGATACCGTTATTCCGCAAGTATTGTCTATAACAACTTCCCGTGGTGTAATCCAACCGATGAGCAGAAAGTAAAAATTGAGCAGACAGCTCAAGCAATTCTCGACGCCCGAGCAAAATATCCAGAAAGTAGCTTAGCAGATTTGTATGATGAAACTTTTATGCCAATAGAACTCCGCAAAGCCCACCAAGCCAACGACCGTGCAGTAATGGAAGCCTACGGTTTTGCAAAAGACATAACCGAAAGTGAAATCGTCGCGGAGTTGTTTAAGATGTACGAAAAATTGACAGAGGGGAAGTAGTGGGATGGATATTAAACAGCAAGAAGAAATTATGAAAGAAGTACAAAGAGTTCAAGAACAATTAGAAAAATCTGGTGCATTGAAAACTCTTGAAAGGATAAATAGTGATTCTTCTATAAAAAATGCTATTGAAAAAATGCAAGAGTTAAAAGAGAATAGTATTTTAAACTCTATTCCACAAGAAAACATTGAATATCTTAGTTCTGTTAGCCAAAAAATTTTTGAATCAATTGGAGAAAAAACGATTGGTTTATTTTCAAAAATTTCAATCTCTATGAATGATTATTTGCATCAAGAAATGAATAAATTGGGTGATGTTGTATATTCACAATGTAGAGATAGCTTGAATACAGTTATAAAACAATTAGATATATTTAATAGTATTAATCAATTACGGTCAAAAATACCAAATTATTTCCTATATGAACATAATGACCCAAAATTTTACGATGATGAAATTTATGAAGTTGTATTTCAAAATACTGAAGATTGGAAATTACAAATAGAGGATGATACATTTGCTATTTCATTCAAAAAAGAAGAACTTACGTTACAAGGAAGTGAAATAAAAGATGTTGCCTCAATAGAACAATTATTTCCAGATCTTAATTTAAGTACGATTGTAAATTTCATTTCTCATTTACGAAAATTTCCTTTTTTGTCATTACAGAGTGATGTTGGATTATTGATATTTAATAGATTAAAAGAAAAAGCAGAGAATCATTGTATTATTATTGAAAGTGGATCACATCTTTACAGAGCAAGAGAGCTTAAAGATGACAATATATTTTCAACAGATGAATCTATGTTAGAGCCCGATACGGGTATCCCAAATATAGGGAGATTTAATCCATATGGAGTACCATCATTATATCTTTCAGAAGATTGGGAAACTGCAAAATTAGAATTGAATACCAATAAATTTCAAGTAGCACAAATAGAGATAAAAAAATCTTTACGTATTATTGATTTAAAAAAGAGTGGTGGATTAGTTTATAAGTTTTGTAACAAATCATTAAATTCAAAAGATTATAATCCTGATGAATACATGTTACCAAATTTTCTTGCACAATGTGCAAGTTATTTAAAAAATGAATGTGAAATTGAATTGGATGGTTTTAAGTATGAAAGTACAAAAAATAAGGGTAAATATTGTTATGCTCTTTTTGATGTACATAAACCTAATATACAGATTTCAGATATATGTTATAAAAAATCTACCTAAATTTTGTAGACTTTACGCAAATCCGTTTGTTCCTAGAGATCCGTAGAAATCTCAAATCTGTATGACAATAAAAAAAAGGAGAAAGTTAAAATGGCAAAAATTAATGTTCAAAATACAGAAGTTACAGTAATTTCAATTGATGAAAGAGATTATATTTCTTTGACTGATATGGTTAGAAATATTGAAAACGGTTCTGCATTAATTGAAAAATGGTTAAGAAATAAAAATACCATTGAATTTTTAGGTATTTGGGAAGAAATGTATAATCCTAATTTTAATTCCCCCGAATTCGAGGGAATTAAAAATGAAGCTGGATTAAATAGGTTTATCCTTTCCGTA
>JAGBFB010000034.1 GCA_017936665.1 Spirochaetaceae bacterium
AATGTAGAAGTTGTCTTTACATTCAAAGACGACGCTGCTACAGAAATGGCTGTAATTGGTGATTTCTGTGGTTGGGTAGAACCAGGAATTCCAATGGCAAAAAATGCTGATGGAAAATGGGAAGTAGCCGTAAAATCAACAGTGGACGGAGTCCTAAAATATAAGTTCTGGTACAAAGGAACATATATTTACGACTTCAAATCACCAGACAAAATTGATGACGGTTTCGGTGGAAACAACGGATTAATCGAAGTTTCAAAAGTACTTGCAAAACAAAAAGCAGCAGAACTCGCTGCTTCAGGTGATGCTGCTGGTGCTGCTGCTCTTATGGCACAAGCAAATGCTGGTTCAAGTGGTGTTCGTTTTATGACTTGGTCTATGATTGGTGCACAAGGCAAATTCATTACTGAATCTGTAACTGATCCTACAAAAAAAGGAATGGATTTAGATACTGTTGAATTTGGTGCTAAATCATACATGAAATTTACAGGAGATGCAGTTCCTGGTATGCCAGTGTTTGTTGAACTTGCTGTAGCAGAGGCAGGTCTCGATGATGCAGCTATCACATTAATGAAAAAAGATGCATACGGAAACAATACAGTTGAATTCAAAGATGCATTTGTTGATTTAATCAATAATACAATTGCTTCACCAATTGCAACTTTATCAAAAGCAAATGACCAAGCAGGTTCAAATCCTACACGTGGAGATAATCCATATCTTGGACATCTTAAATTAGGAATCACAACTGATTTTGTAGAAATTTTAACAGGATTTAACTATGCAAAACCTTCAACACACCAAGCAATCATTTGGAAAACAGTTGACGGTGACGCATGGGATGCTGGATATAACCACGCTGGTGGATTCTTACAAATTTCAAACGGTGCTGCAATCCGTGAAATTGGCAATGCAAAACTTAATGTAACAATTGCACCTAACAAATCAGCAGACAGAAAAGGTACAAAATTCGGTATGTTCAACTATGCAACACTTGAAGTTGCAGGTATCACAGCTGATATTCAATACAATAATATTTTTGACGGAGATACATTCTTCAAAGATGTTGTTGAGCAAGATATTATCTTTGGTGCAAAAGGAAATATTGGACCAGTAGCTCTTGCAGGACAAGGATTAGTTGCAATTCATACAAAAGAATTTACAACACAAGCTGACAATGCACAAGACTATTTCGGATATTCAACAGATGTTTTCTGGAGAACAAAAGATTTTGGTCTTAAAAACTTAGCAGGAACTGTTAAAGCTACATATTCAGACGACATTCTTGACGCTACATTCCAATACAGACTTCGTGGTGCACAAGCATCTATGTTGCTCTTAAGAGAAAATCATGACGACGGTGTATGGACACTTTCTGATACATTGGGACGTTTGAACAGTATGCGATTTGATTTAAGTACAACATTGAAAGCTCTATATTTCATGGACATCTCATTAAATGCATCAGCAGATATGAGACTTGCAAAACTTTCAGATGAAGACTATGCAACAATGTCTACATGTTGGAACTGGTATCCTAAAGATCACTATTTCAGATATGAAAATGGTGCAGAATTTGAATTCAAACCAGGATTTAAATTAAGTCTTCTTGACTTAGTAGGATTTGATGCTTCTATTGATGCTTATACAACTCTTGCATTAACAACTATGACAAATCCTTATGATAATGATAAAAAATTTGTTTATGAAGCAAGTGACTCATCATTCTTGTTCAAAAATGTTGGTGTAAAAGTTGGATTTGGTGCTTTCAATGATGTAATTACAGGTCTTGATGTTATTTACGGAATGGACAACAGTAACTCTAAACTTGCATATAACACATTATTAGCACAAGTTAAATTCCCAGCAAACTTTAATGTTGATCTTGGATTGGGTCTTCGCTCAGTTAAAGGAACTAAAGCTGCTGAAGGATACAACAAAGATGCACTTAACGGATTTGGTTTCTCAGTTGGTGTAGCAAAGAAAATTAATGCACTACAAAAACCAGTTATTTATGGACAATTTGTATTTAACATGGATCCATACAAGGGATTTGGCGACGGACAAGAACAATTTGACCTTGACGGCTATGTTCTTGGTGATGGAGTTGAAGACTTTGATGGTGATGCAGCTTGCCGTGTAGGTATCCGCTGGGACATCTAAGGTAAGGAGTTAAGAGATATGAAAAAGATTATTTTAACAGCACTTACAGTGCTTACAATTTTTGGTTTAGTTGGTTGTAATGGTGTATTGCATGACTATAAAGACCCAGAAGTATTTACAGGCGGAACATGGTATTACTATGATGTACCTACAGATGCAGCAAATGTAATTTTCAATATTGCTGGTGGAAATCAGTCAAGTGATATTACAGGTATTGATGTTTCAGGTGGATCAATTTATTATGCATGGGACTCAACAGTTGGAGCTGATAATCCAGGTAATAACTTAGTATTTGAACCAGGTGATAAACCAGCAGGACAAGCAGGTCGTGTATGGTGTTACACAAATGCTGCATCAGCACCTAACTGTTATTGGTGGGGATGTGCAGATGGAGCAAATGATGCTGCATGGCCAGGAAAACCAATGACTAAAAACGGCGAAACTCCATTAGTAGAATATACATTCACACTCAAATCAATTGAAATTGTAGGAGCTCCTGAAATCGGTGGTGCAGGTTATTATGCTTTCTGTGAAGGATGGGTTCCAAATAATGATTGGGGTGCAGGAACACCAAATAAAGTTACATCTTTAACAAATGGAAATGCTGTTCTTGAATTAGATTATGATCACACAACATCTGTACCAGCTACACTTTCTATTCAAATTTTGAATCCAGCTACAGATGGAGTTTTCTGGGCTGATGCATCAAAATTTGGTGGTGGTGCATTAAATGTAAATATTCCAAGTGATTGTGATGGAAAAACATATGTTTGGAAAATTTATGCATCAGATTTTGCTTCATATTTAGTTGAAGTAACAGAATAATATCTGGTGATTTAACTAATTTCAGTCATTTATAGCTGAATGAAACAGTTGGCGAGAAATCGCCAGCTGTTTTTTTTATTATGGACTCGCGAGTCCGTGAAAATGAGAAGCGTAGCGAAACATTTTCACACAAAACCACCCGCTATGCGGGTGGAAGATAAAAACTTATAGTAAAAAAATCCTCCAAAGCAGTACAATAAGATTGTTCAAGTCTATTGTAAAAAGCTAAGGAGGAAAAAATGGCAGATATAAGAGACTCATTGAGTCACACAAAATGGTTGTGTAAATATCATATAGTATTTACACCAAAATATCGACGTAAAGCGATATTCGGACAGTACAAGGAAAGTATAGATAAAATTCTAAGGCAATTATGTAATTATAAAGGCGTAGAAATAATAGAAGGACATCTTATGCCAGACCATGTACATATGTTGGTAAGTATACCACCAAAGTATAGTGTATCACAATTTATGGGTTATTTAAAAGGGAAAAGTAGCCTAATGATATTTGATAGACACGCAAATTTAAAATATAAGTTTGGAAATCGACATTTTTGGGCAGAAGGATATTATGTAAGTACAGTAGGATTAAATGAAGCAACCATAAAGAAGTACATACAAGAACAAGAATCCCATGATATAGCGATGGATAAACTAACAGTAAAAGAATTTGATGACCCTTTTAAGGGTTGTAAGTAGTACGAATACACCTTTAGGTGTAGTGACGAGTTAAATAGCAATAGACTTGAACGTAGTGAAAGTTAAGGACTTAAGTCTTTGCTTGAGAACCTAGCCTTATAGGCTTGTTCAAACCACCCGTTTGACGGGTGGTGCTGATGGATTTATAAAAAAATATTAATTTTACAAATTATGAATTTCTTCTTCTAAGGATTTTAGACAAGCAATGATTTGTTCAAAACTAGGAATTTTGTTGTAAATCATATTTTGAGTTTCCTTATAATCATCAAACAGTTCTTTCATAGTTTTTTCATTTGGAATTAAACAAACATTTTTTAATGTTGCACTTTCGTAATGAGCAGATTTTGAATAATAAAATTTTTGTTTAAAAATTACATCTTTTTGCAAAAGTTCTTTTTTTTCAAATGCTAATTTTTTTACTTCTGAATTTGTCATGCAGAAAACATCATAAAGATGACGTGCATATCTTTTGGGCAATTTTTTATTTTCTGGAAAATTCGAAATTTTATGTAAAATTGTTATTTTTTCCCAAAAAGTTCTTTCTACATCTATTGTACGAACAAACGTTTCTTTTTGTGTAAATAAATCAGGATAAAATTCTGATGTAAAAGGTTTTATCGATACAACATGAGACGGAAGCCATTCTGCAATCGGTCCAATTTCAAGTTGAATATATGAACGCAAATAATTATCATCAAAATTAACAGGATATACAAATTCAACTATCATCGGATCAAATTCGTTAACTCTAATTAGATTATCCATACCAAGTTTTGACTTTAATTCTTGATTTAAATTTGGTACAAATTCATTTTTATAAAAATCCGCAGCAATCTGATTCATCTTTTTATTAAAAATATCTTGTTGATTTTTACTTCTTTCTTGCCAAGTTTGTTCAGTTTGAAAATTTATTTTTCTCCAATCTAAAATTAAATCAATATCTTCAGAAAATCTATGAATTACATGATATGCTTTTGAAAGGCTTGTTCCTCCTTTGAATACAAAATAATCTTTGTATTTACTATCATTGAATAAATGGTCAAGCATAAAACAAACCCAAAAATCTTTTTCTACGATAGCTTCCGAAATTCCCATTTTTCCTGCTGTTGCTAAAAACAATTCCTTTTGTTCTGAATTTGATAGCATTGCAATATTTTTCATTTATTAAGCCTCACATATTTTGTAAATAATTTTTTTTATCCAATCACTAGCTTCAGTTGATTCTGCTAAAATCTTCTTTTTATCTTCTACGTTTAATTTTGATTTTAGAATTTTTATAATATTTTCATCAACATTATCTTTTTCTAAAGTTTTTAGAGCTTGGATAAGTAGTACTGTTATATAAGACATTCCAGAAATTTCTCTGTTTGTTCTGTGCTTGAAAGTTATTTTAAAATTTTCGAATTGATATTCTTTGTAAGGTCCATCACTTAAATAAGTCCAACTTGCTGGAATTTGAGTCGAAAGTCCCAATTTATTTAAAGCAATATCACCACAAGGAAAAATATTCCAATGAAAATTTTTGGCAATTTTTTCTGCAACTTTTTCAGGATTAGGAGGAAGGTCTTGATTCAATAATTTACTAAAAATAGGTTTTTCAAAAATTCCGTTTTTTATCTTTCTTAAAGTATTTTCTTTTACAAGTCTATTTATATTTTGTCTTATTGTAGCAGAATCTTGTATTCCTAAATCAGAAAAATCAGAATAAGAAAAAATAGTACCACAAGGAGATTCCTCAATTTTCTTTCTAATGTTGTTCATGTAATTATTATTCATGTCACATAAAATATATATTATTTGTGACATCTTTGCAAGTTTTTTTTAGTTTTCACTTATGATAAATTACAAATGTTTTTATTTCAATAAATTCAAAAGATAAAATCACTCATTTACACCTTGTATTTTACAAATAACTAAACTTTTCGTAGAAAAACAAAGTGAAACACTTAAATCTACGCAAGAAAATTACAAAAGTATCCAGAATAGAACATATTTTATAAAAATCAAAAATATCTAAAGGATATATACAATGCTCATGGCACAAATGTAGAAGTTGTCTTTACATTCAAAGACGACGCTGCTACAGAAATGGCTGTAATTGGTGATTTCTGTGGTTGGGTAGAACCAGGAATTCCAATG
>JAGBFB010000035.1 GCA_017936665.1 Spirochaetaceae bacterium
TCTCTTCAACAGAATGACATCGTTTTATTTCTCTATTAGAATCATCATAAAAAATAACTGTTGGAGTAGATAAAACACCTTTTTCTGAGGCTCGGCTTAACCCTTCATCCGTATCAGTATCTACAATTTTCCCATCTAAATTAGTACTTAAAATGTAGTCTTTTACAGGTGGACAATTAGGACAGGTTTTACGAATAAAAATTTCGTAATGCGAAAGTGTAGGGGTACTTGTTTTTGCAGAACTAATATTTTCAGCAGTAAACATCTTTCGCTGGTTGTATTCATCCTTTTTCCCTTTATTCCAATTTCTTACTGAACGGTAATACCCAACAATTCGTGCATAAACTTCTGTTTCTGTTCCATGCACAGTTTCAAATTCTTTTTTTGTTGCTTCAATTTCAATGTTTATTTCTTGAAGAGTTCTTTGCATTTTGCACCTCCTTATAAAAAAAGTATAAACCATTGGGTGTGCCAATAAATGACACACCCAGAAAGTTTTTTCATTTTGAAAGTGCTTTTCTTGATTATATTTTTTCAGCCATTATTTTGCATTCAACTTGTAATTTAATTTTGTGTGCAATAACAATTACGAGTCACTGTATATACAGGAATTTCTACACGTTGTTCTATTCCGTTATGTGAGATATAAAATACAATTTTATCTGTCATTACAGATGAAACAATTGATTTATCCTCAATAACACGTTTTGTTGCAGGTTGATTTGCAAGCTGAGTAGCAGGTTTTGCACTATATGCTGTATCTCCATTCCATTGTTCAATTTTTCCTGTAGCAGGTCTGTAATACCAAACTACTTTTTCGTAATCGGATACATTCATCCAGGTTCCATCTTTCGAAGGATTTCTTCTTCGACCAATGAAAGTGTAACTATCACCCCATTCTCCACAAGAAACCCCTGTTTGATAAACTGGTGTAGATGTTGTATTTCCATTTGAATCTGTTTCATAACCTGTTTGAACAGATCCTTTGTAAGCTACATAGTAATAGGCTGTTGTATCAAGGAAGCCAACATCATTTTTTGCAACATAGAATTGGTCCAGATTTAATGTTTGACCTCCATAAACAGCATATGGTTCGTAAAATTCTGGAATGTAATACTTTTGAAGAATTACATCTTGAGAGTTTATTACCTTAAATTGTGTAGAAGAACCTGAAACAGTTGCCTTTGTATTATTCGATACAGACTCAATTTTAGTTATATCAATATTTTTTAATATCCAATCAACATTCTTTTCAGTTACATCAACACCGAGAGTTACTGTTTCACCATCTCCAATGTAAAGAATATTATTTTGGAAATAAGAGAAGTTTCCACTTTTATTTACAATGAACATTTTAGGGGTAACTGTTTTGTAAACAAAGTTTGCTGTAATATTTTTTGAACCTACCACCTCATCATAATTATTTGGATTGGTTGCCATAACATTTATGGTTATATTATTTCTTGTTTCTGCTGTTGGAGTAATCAGTATTTTTCCAGTTCCATCACCGTTGTTTAATATCGAATAATTAAAAGCATCACTCGTTGAATTTACAGTGATATCTGCATAAGTCGGATTTACCTTAAAACCAACTTCGGCAGTTTCTGCAGGACTTATACTAAAAGTAGTTTTCCCAGTTAAAGAGAACTCATAGTTCCAAGCAACTTTGATAGAAAGATTTCCTTTTGCATTTCCATCTGTAACACAGTATAAATTTCCAGTTCCCTCTTTTATTCCTTCAATTTGAACATACCCAACTCCATTTTCATCACATCCTAAATCTGTATATGTAAATACATCATTTATTTGGTCCATAGTCCAAGTTAAATTTGCATTTGCAGGACTCACTGTATATTTTACTTTTCGTGTTCCAAAAGGTTGAACAGAAATATTTGAAGCCTCTAGAACAAAACTTTTGCCCGCTTCTACCACAACAGTACATTTTGCAACAGAAGAACTATTAGGAAGTTGTGCCATTACTTCTGCCTCACCAACATTAATTGGATAAATTGTTACATTCTGCCCACTACCCATGACACGACAAATTTCTGAAGTTCCAACGCTATGAACAGTCCATTCAAGTTCATTGTAATCATTTGAACTTTCTGCATTTTCAATATTTGCTTTTAAAGATGTTCCGGAACTTCCTTTTACAAGAGTCATATAAGTCTTATTAAAAGTAATTACTTTTTCTGCACTTCCTGGAACCACAACATAAAACTGTAAATCACTTGCAGCTTTTTCGTGGGAACAAGTAATTAAAGCTTCTCCTGGATTTTTTGCTGTAATGTAAATTGATTGACCAGATACAGTTCCATCTGAATTAATTCCAGTAATTGTAATAACATCCGAATCACTTGTGGTCCATTTTAGATTATATTGGTCTGCACTAGTAACACCGTTTCCAGTTAAAGTTGCACTTAAAGTTTGGCTTTTTCCTTTATTTACTGTGTAGATTGTCGAACTTGAAGTAATGTAGGTTGTAGAAGTTTCAGCCTCTTTCACATAAACAAGCATTTCTGCACTTGCTTGTTCAACACCAGAACTTGAAGCAATTAGTTTTGCTCTTACAGTAGTTGTTCCAGCACCTACACCTGTTAATTGTGCAACATTTTTTGTTCCACTAATTGAACAAATATTTGGGTTATCTACTGAATACTCTACATAAGTTGAAACACTAGTTGTAGGAACTTGCATTGTTAAAAATGAAGTTGTTCCTTCACTTAATGTCACATTTGTTTGAGGAAAATTAAAAGAAGAATATTCTTGTATATTTACAATTACTTGTTGGTCATAAGCTGCCTTAGGATGACTAATTGTGATTGTAGCACTTCCTGTCTGTAATGGAGTAATCGTACAAACATTCGCAGAATATTGGAAATCAATTACATCATAAACATCTAAAGACCAACTAAACGAATACTTATCTGTCTCTTTGCCATTAATCAATGAAGCTGTGATTGTTTGAGCTGCTGCATTTGGTTTCATTGAAATAATACTTGAAGGAACGCTGATATGACATTCACTTTCTTCTATTTTATCGCAAACAACAAGTAGTTGAGCAGGATAAGTTGCTTTTGGATGAGTTACTGTAACATAAGTTTGCCCTTCTGAAAGAGCCCGAATTTTTCCAACTTCATTTTGCCCATAAACAGCACAAATACTAGAGTCGTTTACTTTCCATAAAAATTGTGAGAAATCTTCTTCTGTTCCACCAACTAAATCTGCGGTTACTGAAGTATAAGTAGAACTTACAGGAACAGTTATTACAGAAGATGATAATTGAATATGAGGGTTCTGACTTGCTAAAATCGGATCAACAACTTGAACAATTATTGATAATGGATATTTACATTCTTTATTTGTAACTGTCACAATTGCAGTTCCTATTCCATTTCCTTTTAATAATGCATTAGCACCAGAAGAAGTAATATCTACTACATTCAAGTTATTCGAGGTCCAAGTATACCCTTCAATTACGGCATCTTTTGCATTTTTTACGCTTACAGAAACACTTTTAGTTGTTCCTTCCCCAAGAGCAACAACATTTGTATTTGTTGTTAAGTATACAAATCCAGCTAGTTCTTCAGCAGAGTTTCCTACAACTACTAATACTTTCTTATCAATAGAGGACATAGGATGCCGAATTGTAATTTGAGCTTGTCCACTTCCAACAGGTTTGATATATGCAACTCCATTTTCTGATTGACTAGAAATTGTCGCTATAGATTCATTATCAATTGAAAAATGAAAACCTCTTTTATCTACTTCTTCATAATTCACAAGAATTGCATCTAAGCGTTGTGGATTATCGTCTTTTAGTAAAGTAATTACATCTGGACTTGAAATATGAACAATCGGTTTTGCTTCAGGAATAACATACTCGCTTCCTACACGAATATAAATTTTTAATGTATTTTGACTGTCTTCATGAGATACATTAATTACAGTTTCACCTTCACTCATTGCAGTAACTGTGGCATTAATTCCATTTCCAATAACTTTTGCAATGCTTTCATCTTCACTTTCCCATGCAATATTAGAATATTCTGAATAAGGAAGATTAATTGCAGAGACATTTACATTTGAAAATTTTCCTGCTGAATTAAGATTAATTACGTTTTGACTTGTAGTAAAATATACTTCTGGTTCTGTCTGAACTGTTCCAGATGGATATACAGTTATTTCATAATCACAAGAATATGTTTTGTTTTCATTATCAGTAATAGATACAGAAACTCTTGTTGCTCCTGCCTTTTCACCAATAATTCTACAAGACAATGGATTTATTGAGTCTTTTTCAATAGAACAAATTGAAGAATCTTTTACTGTCCAAATAGCAGAAGCAAAATTATAATCTGAATCAAAACCTACAGAATTTGTCGTACAATAGGCTTCTTCTCCAACTTCAATGTTGAAATACAATTTATCTGAATATAGAGCCTTCATATTTGCCAATTCTTCTTCTGTATTCGCTGTTAATATCATAACTTTCTTATCAGCGTCTGCTTTATTATGACTAATTGTCAAATATGAAATTGTATTTCCAGTTCCTTTAGGTGGAGCCGTAATTTCTGCAATATTTGCATTGGAAGAAACTTTGATATTTGAATTATCACATTTCCATTTTATTTCATTATCATCACTATCATTTTTTCCAGTTCTCTTTAACTGAACTGTATATTCAGTTGAAGCTCCATTTAATACTCTGACTAATCCATCTCCAATAAAATATAAAGGTTCTTCAAGTATGGCAGTTTCTGATAAAACTTTTACAAGAATTTCAGTAGGGTAGTGAATCTTTGGGTGAGAAACTGAGATTACAGCAGTTCCTTCGCAAATTGGATTTATGTATGCCTCTCCGTAGGCATAAGTTAAAGCGGCCGCCCTTGAATGAATTGCAGTACCGTTTGTAGTAGAAAGAGAAATTACATCACTATTAGTGCCATCTTTTGATGTACTTTTTACATTCCAAGTAAAGTCTTTTTCGTCACCTTCTTCTCCACCTTTTAAGGATATTTTTAAGACAGTTTCTGCACTTCCTACTTTTGTTCTAACATAATTTTGACTTGTAGTAATATAACAACTTGCATCAATAGCATCTGCTAATTGCCCATTTACAATAACAAGAACTTCACGAGGATATTCTGCACTTTCATGAGAAATGATTAACTTACAAGAACCATTTGCTTTTCCTTTTAATGTAACTTCATCACCAATTATTGAAACAATTTCTGCAACATTATAATCATCAAGAACATAATTAAAACCATCTATATTTATATTTTCAGATTCTAGGTTTTCAAGAGTACTTTTTATTGTTTGAGTATTTTCTCCACTTAATGTAACAACTGTGTTATCTGGTTTAATAAAAACATTCTTTACAATGGTGATAACTCTACAAAGAATATCCAAAGGATAAGGTGCATCTGGATGAGTGATTCTAATTGTACAGCTTCCAGATTCTTTTGGAGTAATAACCGCATTATTTCCGTTCCAAGCAATACCAATAGGAACACTTGAATCATTTTCTTTGATTATTTCCCATTTAAATTGAGAATCTGAACTAGTATCTTTTCCATTTACAAGTGAGACTGAGATATTTTGTTCACCGTCAGCTTTGTTCATTGTAACAATGTTGTTTGAAGTTGTGATATAACCCACTGAAGTATTATCTTCAAAAACATAAACACCAATATAATATGGATAAGTTGCTTTATTGTGGGATACCTTTATTCTTGCATAACCAGCTTCTTTTGCAGTTATTACACAATATTGACCTGTTGGCTGAATTGAAACTACTGAACTGTTATCTACGGTCCAAGAGTATCCATCAATATCAGAAGCATCTCCTCCGTAAAGTGAAACAAAAACTTTTTCACTTATTCCAGGACCTGTTTGGAGAATAGAAGTGTTTGAGTAAATATATGGTTCTGTTGTAGCTTCATAGTTGTCTGAATATCCGGAAACTGTGATTAAACAACTTGCTTCGTATCCGTTATAAGAACAACGCAAAGTGGTCTGTCCTTCTTTTATAGCTTTGAAAGTAAAGCCCCAAGATGAACTCGAATCACAGTCGATAATAGTTTCATCATATTTCCAATCTAGAATTATATCTTTTTGTACTCCGTTTGGTTTTATTGAAACGGAAACATAATCCATATTTCCAACACTTACTTCTAGATTTGTTTTACTTAGTGAAAGATTTGTAATTTCTATTTTTGGTTCAATATCTTCTGATAAGCTTGTAAAGAAATTACAAGACATAAAAAACATCGTAATAAATGATATAAATAAAAATATGCTTTTTCTCATTTGTACTCCTCTTAGCGTGTTCTAACATATTTTTGTGTTACCTGATTTACTTCTACAGGTGGAAGTTCCAAAGGACCGTTTGTTATTAATTTTATTTCTTTTCCGTGTCCTATTTTTATCGTAGGCTGAATATCTAAAGCCCTATCAAGAATCTTATTACCTATTATGCTTGCTTCGGCATAAACATCTGTTAAAGAGTTTTGAATGTATTCATTTGATTGATTATCTATCGTGTTTGTTACTTCTGTCTGAATAATGCTAAACATAGCAATCATACCCATTGCTTTTAGTGTTTCAAAAGTATGATTGTTTACACGACCTTCATATCCACTTGCTCCTTGGGAATCAACACCATTCATATTGCCAAGTTGAATTCTATAGTTATCAGGTCTTATCAATAAGTTCCAAGCAACTTGCACTCGATTTTGACCATAACTTACAGAAGAATTGTAGGTCGCAAAAAGCATTGAACCTTCTGGAATTAATAAATACGAATGGTCATAACTCGAATAAACATTTTCTGTTACACGAGCAATTACAACACCAGGATTTGCTGTATCTATACTTGTAACCAATGCAGCTGAAATAATAGTTCCATCCCAAAGACTTGATTTACTCATATAATAGCCATTTCCTACTGTTCCAGAATTATTATTAAAGAAGTTTTCTTTGTTTGAGCCGATATCTGAGCCCATATTTGAGCCGTTACCGTACAGCTGATTCTGTATACTTTGAGTTTGAGCCATTTGTTGAGCAATATATTCTTCTTTTGTCATTTTTGTAGAAGAATAGGTCCCATTCATAACACTAGAAATCGTATCTACTACAGATGTTTGATTTCCATATTCTAAACCTGCAAGACCCTCAATCTTTCTTGGCGATTTAGAATTTCTAGTGTCAGGTCTTTCTACTGTATATGAACTAGAACTCCCTGTATTCCCTACTGAAGATACTGGTGCAATTCCAGGTTGTCCTTGTTCAGGTAGTTGTAATTCTGGCGGCAAGGAATTAATTATTTCCTCTATCTCATTTTCTTTTTCTACTTCCTCTTCAATAAAGTCTTCTATTGGAAGAATATTTGTTTCTGGTAAATCAAAATTAACGTGAGTTTTTACTCCTGCTTTATCTAATTCTGAATTATCAGTTTTAGCTTTCTTTTTGCTATTTGCATTCACAGCAATAAAAGCAATCAAAAATAGAATAAGAATCCCAATTAAAATAACAGCAAAGATGTTTCCGACATTTATTTCTCTTGCTTCATTTTCCTCTTCTGGAGGCGGAAGTTCTTCATCTTCCATATCTTCCAAATCAATAAGGCTTTCGTCTTCTGGCAAGGTAGTTTCAATTTCTTTTTCATCATTCATCTGCAACCTCCGTTTTGTTTTCAATAACTGTTTTCTTTTTAATTACAGTTACTTTTTCATTTCCAAGTCGGAGAGTTACTTTATTGATTAATCGAGGAATGATAATGACATTTTTCTTTACGGAATAATTTACTATTTCATTTTTTTCGTTAAATGCAACTGGCAATTTTTTCTGTAAAACTATTTCATCTAACTGAATATATGTTGATTTTCCATCGTCATACACTCTTGTAGGAAGGAATTCTGGTTTTTTAAAAATACTGTATTTAATCTGATAATCAAAAGATAAAAACTCTGGATTCGTTATATTGATAAATTCACTTTCTACAGTACGACCATTTGTTTCATCATTCTTTTTTGCCCATACATTTTTTGTTTTAGGATAAGTAAACTTAACCATTGCCATATGTGTATCAGCAAAAGATTTGAGTCTAAAATTATAAACGCGTCTATCAGTAATGATGATCAATGTTGAATCCAATTTTGAATACGCAGGTTTTACAAACAAATGTTGAATATCAGCTCCTGTATCTGCATCCTTTGCAACGCCAGCTGTTAATTCCCAAACAGATTCATCTTCAGAAAGTAATGGAGTTCCAATAACAACTTCTCCTGGTTCTAAAATAATGTCTGTAAGGTGATAAGGTTGAGCATAAATTTCGTATACAAAGTTTTCGTCATACTGATAAAAAAATGTACCCTGTTTATACTGTTCTGGAGTCTGAACTGCTTTTTTCAAACTATCAGCAACAGCGTCTTTTCCATTTAGATTTTTCTTTTCCAATGTAGGGTTTGAAGTGTCTTTTGGAACATAAACTGGTCGTTCAACATAGATTACAGTTTCTTCCACATCTTGAACTTTTAATTCTTCTTGAATCAAATAGTTTTCAACTTCATTTTGATTTTCTGCCATTTCAGTCTCTAATGAAGATGCCATAGATTCTTCTACAAAATCTATTGATGTCTCCATATCCATCGTAGTTGCACATGATGAAAAACTAATACACATTAGTGCAAATAAAAAAACAAACAATTTTCTCATAATTAAGTACTCCTCTTGTTGTTATTTGTTTGAATTGATTATTGTTTTGTCGATTTTCTTCATATCAAATGAAGTAATGTAAATTCCAAGCGGATTATCTTTAATATCTTCCTCTGCAGGTTGAAGCATTTTGATTGTGATAACTGCTCGATATGCTTCGTTTGATATTACTTGTCCTGAAAGTTGTCTTGTTATTAATTGATAATCAACTTGATAAGTATCTGCAGAAACTTTTAATGGTTCTGTCTGAAATAAGACTTCTCTTGTTCGTGTTCCAAAATCTGCAAAAGGATTTTGTTCTTTTACAAGAGTAGAGTAACGTTGAGCTGTTACAGAAGTTAAAAGATGATAAGTCTTGTTTACTGCATTTTTCATTACAGTTTTATCTGTTGAGAGGGTATTTGAAAGACTAATAAATTCTTTTACTTGTGCTTGAATTGCGACTTCTGGAACATTAAAGTTTTGATAGTTTTTTCTTGAAACTGGCCCGATGTATTGAGTTTCTCCAAAGTCATTCATAGTAACTAAGACTGGGATAGAATCGGGTTGTGAGACAGCATACATAGTGATGCCGATAGATAAGAAAAACGCCAATACAGACACAACAACAATAAATTTAAGAAGACGATTTTCTTTTATTACTTGACCACAAATGTAGTCAAAATGCTGTAATTGTGGGTTAAAAGGCGTTTGATTTGTACCTTGCGGAACAAACACTTTTGAACTCATAAGTATCTCCCTTTGGGCAGACAGATACCTATGAGATAATATAGGTTATTTTTTTTGTTTAGTCAATATTGTTATTTGTACATTATAAAAATATGTATGTATTAAAACAACCCAAATATTAAGGTTGTTTTTTCTCTATTCCATTTCTTACATAAGTTATTTCCCATAAATCTACAATCCTAGAATTATTTCTTATTTGATAGAAATCTTCTGTATTACGGATTGAAGTTCCAAGAATACCCAAGAAAATGATTAAATCGTTTTTAGGATTTCATCTGTCTTACAAACATAATAATATGCCTCAGGACTTAGTTTCCTCAAAAAATTAAAAGCCTTGAACTCTGAATGCGTGCAAGTTCTTAATGTCAGAGGTACTCCGTCATATTTTTCAAAGTTTTTTCCTTCCAAAATACAAGAAGCAAAGTACATTACAATCGGAGCTCGTTTTGCCGCTATTTCCGGATTAAAGGTTTCTGAAAAGATGAAAGAACCAAGCCCCCGGGCACCTTCAAGAAGATTCATGTACTCATCTCCCTCAAGTTTTCCGTGAGACGCAATACTTTGAGCGGTTTTAATAGTATCAATGAGACAGTCTTTTTCTGTTAGAGTTTCTCCTCGATAAGCGATTTCTGTCTTTAATGTTTTGAAATAAGTTTCCTTTACAAGTTCAAAGTTATCTATTTCCTGTATCAGTGATACCACGTCATACATCTGTTTAAGAACCTCTACGTCTTTTCCAACTCCCAATGGAATACCTGTTGTATGCGGAGCAAAAGCCGTCAGCTTGTCTCCGAGAATACAGTTCAAATCGGGAATTGTAACTTCAACTTTTTCTCCTTCCGTTATCAAAAGGTCATTCTTTATTTCTTTTTTTATCAGTTTTGCATAATTATTCTCTTCGAACAGAACGTCTAATAGAATGTAAATCTCTCGATTAGTGATAGGTGAAACATAAGTGAACTTGAAATGTCTTTTTTCTATGTTGTTCTTTCCTTTACGAATTTGTTCTTCATAATCAGTAAAAGGAAAAATCTTCGAGGCTGCTTTCACATATTTTGAAATATCAGTTCCAGGTTTTACAATGATATCTATATCCGTTGAGAGTCTTGACGGATTATTAAGGAGTAGCATAAGACATGTACCTCCCTTGAAAATAAATGGAAGGTTTACCTGTGTAATTGCCTCTAACATTCCAAACGCATAAATTGTACGTTCAAGAAGAGCAGGATCCCTTTTATATTTTGCTCTAAGTTCATCAATATGTTGTTTTGAAAAATTGTCCTTTGAAAGCATTTTTATTTTTCCTTATATTTTTTGATTTGGAGTTTTAAAGCATCCTCGCAAGTCCTTCGTCTTGCATAACGTAACATCTTTTTTATGTCAATCTGATAATGATTCAGATATCCTTCAAAGATATATTCTAGTTGTGACTGAGTTATCAAAGTTTTTAAGATTTTATCAGCAATAAGATCTACTAAAAATTTCTCTGGAACAGTCATCCATTTTTTTACAGCTGATACAGGAGCCTCTGTTGGAAGTTTTTCTATAATTATGGTATCTTCTTGAAGATAGGTCCATAATGTTTTTATATCTGGTTTCAGGAGAACTTTTCCTGGATATGTTTTTGAGAGTTCTTGGAAAATATAATTTTCAAGACCTGCCTCTACAGAAACTATAATTGTATTCTTACCAATCTGAAGATTCATGAATTCATTAAACTGTCGGGTCTCAAAAATCGTAAATTTCACATCTGTATAATTTGTTTCTATTATCGATGAGACAGACTCTGCTATTTCAGAATAATCAAATGAATAAGGACTTACATCTATTTTTCCCAATGCGTATGAATTACGTTCTATCCTAGTTATTTCACCAGATTTAATAAGCTTATTTATCTGACGGTAGATTTCTGCTGTTGATGATGGAACATTGCCTGTAAATACCATGAGAATCTGTCTAGAATTAAATGTTTTACTCACATTTCCAGATGTATTCATAATACTCCTTTAAGAGAAAGTTGGCAGTAAATGAAAAAACTGCCGAAACTCTCACCTACAATAATATACATCAAAAACCTAATTACTTCAATAAGAATATCGGCAGTAAATGAAAAAACTGCCAATTTTCTCAATTATACATCATTTTTAATGTCTTTCCACATTTCTATCATACACTACTTTTATATCCCTATCAGTAATTTGTCGTGTAATTCCACCATCTCCACCAGATACTGAAATTGTTTTTTCTTCGAGATTTTGCTTATGAAGTTGATAAACAGGAACATAAATTCTGTGAGTTTGGGTTCTTACAATAATTGCATCATTCCAACTTTCATCCTTATCAAAAGAAATAACTCTATCAACTTTTCCTTGCAAAAGACCACCTTCATACATTTTCAACGGCAAATTATCTTGTTTCAAATATTCTTCCAAATATGTGTTATATCTTGCCGTTACCATAAGAACATCTTTCCAATCTTTGTTTAGAATTACTTTGTTATTCTCATATTTCGCTAATCCTATTGTAGAAAGATGAGCAAGTCGATTTTGTAATGGAACATCTAATGCGTTTGGATAAATTACCCCTTTTATGCTTTCTATTTTTTTATCTAAATCAGTCCATCTATTTGCACTTATCATCTTATTTTTAGCAAGCTCAATTTCGAACTTACTTCGTGGACCTACTAATTTAGTTGCTGATTCTGAAAGAATTTCTCGCATTGTATTCTTAATCATTTGTTTTGGAAAAAATATTTTTCTTCCGTTTTTATCTTTTCTATTAATAACAATATGACCGTGAGGGTGCTCTGTATCAGTATGAATACAAGCTTGCCAATACAATTCATAACCAGATAACTTTTCAATTCGTTTAATAAAATCATTAATTAAAACTTTTAAATTTACATTTTGATTTTCTGGAGAAACTATAAACTTAAAATGGCCTGCAACTTTATTTTTCTCATATTCTTCATCAGTTATTCCGAATAATTCAGGTTTATCAATTACATTATCTTTTTGCATTTGTGGCATGTAGTACTTAATGTACTTATTATGTTGACGCATAGAATTACTATACGACATTTTGAACATTACTCTTTGATTGTTCTCTTTCTTTTTATAATTTGATTTTACTAATGAACTTCCGAAGAAATGTTTTTCATCTTTAAAGCGACACGTGTCGCTCCTATTTTTCTTTAACAATTTATGAAGTAAGTTATTAAGTACTTTAACATCATCTTTAACATATGGTTTCTTTTCCCATCGATAAAGACCTGGGTCTCTTTCAATAATATCTTTTTTTTCGTAATTAAAGATTGATTTGATTTTGTCCATATTCTTTCCTTCTCTTTAATATGGACAGACAGAATTTGATAGGCATTCAAAATATATCAAAACAAATTTGCAAAATCAATAGAAAACCTATTTGTACCACAACAAATACCAATGTACCACCAGTAAATAATTGACTAATAAAAACTTAGCTGCCCTTGTAGGACAGTCCTTTATCTTGCGGAACGCTAGATAAGTGCAGAATTTACACTTTGCACTATTTTCTTCCAGAGCGACACGTGTCGCTTTAAAAACTAACTGTTGCATAAATCTCTTATTTCACCTATATTTAAACCATAAGATTCTGTCTGCCCAAGAAGGAGTCTTATGTTAATAATCACTGAAAAACCAAGTGTGGCAAAAGATTTTGCAAAAGCACTTGCGTGTTCTTTTTCTGCATCCGACCAAGTCTACAAAAGTCGTGATGGAGCAATCACTATCGTTCATTGTGTTGGGCATTTATTCAATCTTCAACAACCTGACTTTTATGATGAACGCTTCAAATATTGGAAGCAACTTCCAATTTTTCCCCAACAATTTGCCTACGATATCAATCCTTAAACAAAAGATGTTGCAAAAAATGTTATTCAACATATTAAGAATCATAAAAATGATGAAATCTTAATTGCAACCGACGCAGATAGAGAAGGGGAAATCATTGCTAGAGAATGTCTTTTAGCTTCTCGAATTTCTGATTATTCTAAAATCAAAAGATTTTGGGTTTCTCAAGCATTAACACCAGAAGTAATTCTTGAAGGAATCAAAAACGCAAAACCAAGTTACCTATATGATGATATTGCAGAACAGGGATTTGCA
>JAGBFB010000036.1 GCA_017936665.1 Spirochaetaceae bacterium
ACTTCTGTTGTGTGTTCGCAAGTTGCGGCATACCAATGGTGAGTTTCATCTTTTGTCCAGTCTTTTGCAAACTTATGTGTATGTGCTAGTTTTGCAATTGCTTCTGTTGCTGTATATCCACATACTGTACAACTTCTTTCTCTAGAACCTTCGGCTTCTTCTGTAGCTTCTTTGGTTACAGTCCAATCACCAAAGCTGTGTTCTGCTTTATCGCTTACTTCTGTTGTGTGTTCGCAAGTTGCGGCATACCAATGGTGAGTTTCATCTTTTGACCATGAATCAGAAAATTCGTGTTCGTGGGCTAGTTCTGGGTCTTTACCTAGTTCTGGGTCTTTACATCCTACAAAACCGATAATGCTGATTGATACTAATATAATTAGTAAACTGAGATTGAGCTTTTTCATAAACTTTCTCCTTAAATTAAAAATTTCTAATTCTAGCATATCACAATTCCCCCCCCCGTCAACTAGGTGTTTGTTTTTTTGTAATTTTATAGTAGATTTCATAAAAATTTTTCTTCAAAATTTATTTAAAATTCAATTTTCTCTTGATAATAAAGGTGTGCGGAAAATTTGTCATGCTGAACTTGATTCAGCATCTATATTGCAAAAGTGTCACAACCTCTACCTAAATAAAAGAACTGTGCAAAACCACAACCAGTGCAGAAAAAAAAACTGGTGTACACAATTTCGCTCGCTTTACCCAAACGAAAGAACTTTGCAAAAATAAATTAAATCAAAAACTTATTAGACTAAAAAAAACAAACTGTAGTGCGACCGTCTAGCGAAGTGTCAAGGGAGCAATGCAGTTTGTTTTTTTTTAGAATAACATAATTTTCTGGTACCAATTATTTTTACAAAATTCTGTAGAGCCCTATTCTGAAAATAATCCTTCAATTTGTTTTGCATATTTTTCTGCAATTTTATAACGCATCATTTCTTGTTTTGCAGAAAGTTCTTCTCCAACCTTAAAGCTTTCTTGAAGTAAAGCAAATTTGTAAATTCTTTCGCAGGTTCTAAAACTTTTTGAAGAATTGATTTTATTATCAATTTCAGACTGAATTAAACTTTTTACTTCAGCACTTTCCAAAACACCTTCATAATATTCGTTTGGAACACCATTTTCTGCAGCCCATTCCATTACAGCATCTTTTTCAGGAACAATCAAAGCAGCAAGATATTTTTTGTCTTGACCTAAAACCACAACGCTTTCAATAAAAGTACTTGCTTTTAATTCATCTTCAATTACAGCAGGTTCAACATTTTCACCACCAAGTAAAACGATAGTATCTTTTGCACGACCTGTAATTTTAATTTCGTTATCATAACTCAACATTCCTAAATCACCTGTATTTAACCAACCATCTTTATCAATAATTTGTTCAGTTAAATCTGGACGATTAAAATATCCTTTCATAATTTGATCCCCACGAGCCATAATCAAACCCTTTTTTCCAGGAGGCAAAGGTTCCGATGAAACAATTTTTCCATGAGATTCAGAAACAATTTTTATTTCAACACAAGGAAGAACTTCCCCTACACATCCTTTTCTGTTCTTTTTAAAATTTCTTAAAGATAAAATTGGTGCAGTTTCTGTCATTCCATAACCTTCTAAAAGTTTAAATCCTATTGCACTATAAAATTCATCAACTTCTTTTTGTAATGCACCACCACCAGAAATTGCAGCAACAAATTTTCCTCCAAGTTTTTCTCTGATTTTTTTGAATACTAATACATCGCCTAAAGCATTTAATGGATACAACAAAATAAAAGGAATTGCTGAAAAAATTACATCAAAGAATCGTAATCTTCTCTTAAACTGACAAACACTACCTGTTAAATGAGCTTTTAACCAAGAGTATTTTTTTCCAACAGAAATAAAAAATTTAAACATAGAGTATTTTATTCCACCAGTTTTTTTCATTGAACGATAAACGCCTGTAACTAAAGATTCCCATAATCTTGGAACGCCACACATCCACTGGGGCTTTATTGTTGCAAAATCTGAAAGCATTACAGAAGCAACTGGTTTAGAATAAGCAACTCCAGATTTTAGTGCAATAACGATATACTGAATACAACGTTCAAAACTATGCCAAATAGGAAGAACTGACATCCACATTTCATTTTCTTTTGCAGGTAAAACATTTGGAATAATTTCTAATTGTGCTAAAAAATTTCTATGAGTTAACATAACACCTTTTGGAGTTCCCGTTGTACCTGAAGTAAAAATCATTGTTGCAACTTCATCTCCATCAGTCATTTGCATTTCTGATTCAATAATTGCTTTTAAGTGAGGATCTTTATCTAAAAGATTTTTTCCTTCTTCTAGTAAATCATTGTAAAAATATACTTTAATTCCTAAGTTTGCTGCTTTTATAATTATTTCTTCGTCACAAGAATCAAATAAAATTGCTGTGTGTAATAAAGGAACTTCATCTTTATCATCTAAAACTTTTTGAAGTTGTTTTGCATTTTCAAAAAACGAAACTTTACAACCTGCATAACTTAAAATAAATCTAATTTCGTTTCCCATTGAATCACAACCTCTAGGAACATTACATGCCCCCAAAGACATAATTGCAAAATCACTTATCATCCATTCTCTTCTGTTGTCTGATATAATTCCGATTGCGTCACTTCGTTTAATACCCAAATCACGCAATTTAACTGCAAATGCAATAATTTCTTTATAAACTTGTTTATAGGTGTAAAATTCAAATTTTCCGCTTTCATTTTTTGCTGATTGAACTATTGATGTTCCAAAATTATAAGCTCTATCTTGAAACATTAGTGGCAAATTTTTAGGTAAAGTTTTGTCTATAGTAATTTCTTTGTTTTTTTTCATAAATCCCCCAGAAATTTCAATTTGTATTTTGACATTATCACATTTTTTGTCATTATGCAATACTAAAAATATTATTTATTTAAAATATTATTGATTTTGATACAATTTTTTCGTAATATAACACTTATGGAAATGATTACTTATCTTGCAAAAGTTGGAGAACTAACTTTAAAAGGCGGAAATATAAGAGAATTTGAACGCCGACTTATTCAAAATACACAACTTTATCTTGAATCAATAAAATCAAAAGTAACTTTGCGTGCTGGAAGAATGTACATTGATTGTGAGCCAAGTGGATGCGAAGCAGTTGAATTTGCACTTTCTCATCTTATTGGAATTACTGGTTGGGCAAAAACTAGAATTTGCGAAAAAAATATTGATTCTATAAAAGATGCTGTAATGCAAGAAGCCTTATTTGCAAAAGAACGGGGTGCAAAAACTTTTAAGATAGAATCTCGTCGAAGCGAAAAAAATTTTCCATTAAATTCTTATGAACTTAGTTGCGAAGCTGCCAGTGATATTTGTGAACAAGATTTACTAAAAGTTGACGTTCATAAACCAGATGTAACAATAAACATTGAACTTAGAGAACGCTGCTTTGTTTATAGCGACACCATAAAAGGTTGTAGAGGTTTACCAGTTGGGACTGGCGGAAAAGGACTTTTACTTTTATCAGGAGGAATAGACTCTCCAGTTGCAGGCTACAGAATGATGCGACGAGGTATGAAAGTAGAGTGTTGCTATTTTCATGCATATCCTTACACCTCTGATGAAGCAAGAAAGAAAGTAGAAGATTTGGCACAAATTATCAGTCACTACGGATTAGAAACCCACGTAAACATAATTCCATTTACTGATGTTCAAATGAAAATAAAAAAACTTGCTTCTGAAATGCCAGAAGCTCCAGATGGATTAAAAACAGAAAGTTATAGCACCCTACTTCTTAGAATGTGTATGATGAAAACAGCAAATTTGTTGGCAAAACAAATCCACAGTCAGTGTATCATCACAGGAGAAAGTTTAGGTCAGGTTGCAAGTCAAACTGTAGAAAATATGGAAGTTACCGAAAGTTGCTCTGATTTTTCACTTTTACGCCCATTAGTTGGAATGGATAAAGAAGAAATTGTAGAAACATCAAAATTTATTGGAACTTACGAAACTTCTATCCTTCCTTACGAAGATTGTTGCGTTTTATTTTCACCCAAACATCCTGTAATTAGGGCAAAAGTTGAAGTTGCACAAGAACTCTACAAAGCAATGCAAGTTGATGATTTGATTCAAGAAGCATTTGAAAAAAGAGAAGTAAAACAGTTCTTGGTAAGAGACTTTGTTGAAGAAAATTACGGCTCAAAATAAATTTTTTTTTACTGAGCCATAATTCTATGAACAAATTCTGTGCAATCAGTGTTTAAATTAAGATTTTCAGTTTGTTTTTTCACACTAGAGTAATATTCGTCATCTGAAAATAATTTGAAAATTTTATTACTGATATCCTTCGGCTTTTGAATAAACCATCCTGCATTGTTTTCATAAACAAAGCGAACATTTCCTAATTCTTGTCCGTGAATAAAAGTAGAAAGTATTACAGGCGTATTTGCTGCTAACATTTCTAAAACAGTAGAAGTTCCACCTTTAATAATTGCACAATCAGATAATTTTACTAATTCATCGAGAAATGTAACAAAACCAAAAACAAACAAATTCATTTTAGGATGTACTTTTTTTAGCATTTCTAGTGTCTTACGAGTTTTTTTACCTCTACCACAAACAACAATAACTGAAAAATCAACCTTTTTTGCAACAAATTCAGTAATAATATTTAATGTTCCTGGCAAACCTTCTCCACCACCTGCAATTAAAACAACTCGTTTATCCTTAGGAATGCCGTATTTTTCTCGCAATTTATCAACATCATCATGATTTACTTTTTGAAGAAATTTTTCGTTTATCAGAAACGGCATAAATTCAATATCATCTGGGTTAAATTTACACTTTTTAATAGCAAAATCTTTTACTTGTTGAGAAGCAACATAAGTTTTTATTCCTTTTGTAAAAAACCATGTAGAAGGAGCTGTAAAAGGATCTGTAACAACAACAGAAAGATTTACTTTCTTTCCACTTTTTCTTATTGCAGTCTTTGCGGAAGGTGTTAAAGCAAAATGAAAAGAAATTATATCCGTTATATCATCCTTGATAATTTTTTCTTTTAAGTAATGGGACGTTTGTGGATTTAAGAATTTTTGTGTTAATTTTTGAATTGCACGTTTTTGTCCAAGTTCGTAAACAATCCGCCAAAGACCAGGTGTAACAGTACACATACTGTGATAACCTTTTTCAAAAACCAATTTTGAAACAAAATTTGCCTTATCAAATCCGTTTACAAGCTGAACTGTTGCATCTGGATAAAGACGTTCAATATGAGATTTTAATACTTTAGCAGGAGCAAGATGTCCTCCACCTGTATTTAAGTACAATAACATAAAATTTCGTTTAGCCATAAAAAAAATCCTTACTAAAAGTTATTATACACCAATTTTGCTACTTACACAAAAAGAATTTTATTGTATACTAATTAATTATATATAATTTTTGTATCTTTTAAAGATACTTGGGATTAAAAATGAATAAAACTGACAAAGAAAATCTATACAATTTACTAGATATTAGTCAATCCTATTTTAATGGATTCAAAGATAATTCTGTACAAATGCCACTTTTTACAGATGATAAATCACAAGTGAAAAAGCATCAAGAAAATGTTTCAAAAGTTTCTTCAGGAATAACTTTAGAAACTTTAAACGAAAAAATATTAAAATGCGATAGATGCAAACTTTGTAGAGGAAGAAAACAAGCCGTTCCAGGAATTGGAGTTACCCATCCTCTAGTAATGGTTATTGGAGAAGGTCCTGGAGCCGATGAAGATGAACAAGGAATTCCATTTGTTGGAAAGGCTGGTCAACTTTTAGATAAAATGCTTATAGCTATTAATTTATCAAGAAATACAAATTGTTATATTGCAAACATCGTAAAATGTAGACCACCAGCAAATCGGGACCCATTACCAGAGGAAAGTGCATCTTGTATGCCATTTTTAGAAACACAAATTCATATTTTAAAACCCACAATGATTTTAGCAATGGGAAGAGTTGCAGCTCACAATTTATTCAAAACAACAGAACCTGTTAGCAAAATGCGAGGAAAAATTTTTGATTATCATGGAATTCCTGCAATGATGACCTATCATCCTAGTGCATTATTGCGCGATGAATCTTTGAAACGCCCTGCTTGGGAAGATTTAAAACTTTTTAGAAGTAGATTAGATGTTCGTTTACAAAACCTTGCAACAAACAAAAATTCTATAAAGTAAGGAAAAATTATGTCTACGTTTTTGGAAGTATTAGTAAACTTGCCTCTTCCTCAAAGTTTTACTTACAAAAATTTAGATTCTCAAAATAAAAAATACAAACCTACAACAGTTGGTATGAGATGTGAAATTTATTTTGGATCTCGTAAAATGATTGGATGTATAATAAATATTTCTAACACAATTCCTCCATCATGTACAGTTTCAGAAGAAAAAATAAAACCTATAATTAAAATAATTGATGATGAACCTATATTTTTTGAAGAACAAATAAAACTTTCTGAATGGATTTCAAAATATTATTTATGTTCTCAAGGGGAAGCTTTATTTACAATGTTGCCTTCAGGAAAAAGAGAATCAAGTTTTTCTTCTCTTTCATTTGAAGAAGATGAAAAAACTTTTACTCAAAAAATTTTATCAGAAGAACAAAAAAAAGCAATAGATGAAATCTTAAATCCTGTAAACAAAAAAATATTTAATTATTTATATGGACCAACAGGAACAGGAAAAACAGAAGTATTTTTATCTTGTGCAGAAAAAATTTTAAATCAAGACAAAGGTGTTATTTATCTTGTTCCAGAAATTAGTTTAACTCACCAAGTAATTGAAGCAGTAATAAAACGTTTTGGAAATACAGTTGCAGTTTTACATTCAGGATTAACAGGAAGCCAAAAATTAAAAGAGTGGATGCGAATTATTAATCGTGAAGCTAAAATTGTAATTGGAGCAAGAAGTGGAATTTTTGCTCCTGTTCCAAATTTAGGATTAATAATCATTGATGAAGAACATGATGGTTCATATAAATCAGGAACAACTCCTCGATACCACGCAAGACAAGTTGCTATGAGAATTTGTACAGACAAAAAAATTCCGTTAATTATGGGAAGTGCAACTCCTTCAGTGGAAGCATGGAAGTTGATGAAAGAAAATAAAATACAAACTCACACGTTATCAAAAAGATTAGCAGGAGGAGCAATACCAAAAGTAGAAATTATTAATCTTTCAGAAAAATCAGAAGATGGAAGAAAAACAGAAGGTTGTATTTCACCTAAACTTGAAGATGAAATCAGAAATACTTTACAGGAAAAAAAACAAACAATTTTATTTTTAAATCGTAGAGGATTTTCACATTTTTTTAAATGTTCATCTTGCGGATTTGAGTTAAAATGTAAAAATTGTTCAGTTTCACTTACTTATCATAAAACACAAAAAAAATTAATTTGCCATTATTGTGGATGGCAATTAAATCCACCAACACAATGTCCAGAATGTAAATCTTTAGATGTTGGTTACTTTGGATTTGGAACAGAATTTATTGAAAGTGAAGTTAAAGCAAAATTTCCAAACGCAGTAGTAGAAAGAATTGATACAGACAATTTATCATCACAAAAAGAATTACAAGAAAAATTAGATTTATTTAGAAATAATAAAATTGATATTTTACTTGGTACACAAATGGTTGCAAAAGGATTAAACTTTCCTAATTTAAAACTTGTTGGTGTAATTATGGCTGACACAGGATTACATCTTCCTGACTTTAGAGCTTCAGAAAGAACATTCTCTTTGATTGTTCAAGTTGCAGGACGTGCTGGAAGATTTTTTCCTGACGGAAAAGTAATTGTTCAAAGTTATTCTCCAAACAGAAGCCCTATATATTACGCATGTAAAAATCGCATAGAAGAATTTTATGATGAAGAATTACAGCAAAGAAAAATTTTAGACTTTCCACCATTTTCAAGATTAATAAGATTAGTATTTCGTTCTCCAATAAAAGAAGCTTCTGAGTTAGCAGCAAACTCTGCTGCTGAAATTTTAGAATCATTTAGAGAAAAATATAATTATGACGATTACGAAATTTTAGGTCCTAGTGAATGTCCTTTATCAAAGATTGCAGCAAATTATAGGAATCAAATTATTTTAAGATCTGATAGTATAAAAACTATTCAATCAGTTACTGCAAGATTTATTTACAACTATAAAAACAAACAAGGTGTTTATCTTGAAGTAGATGTTGACCCTACAAATTTGTTATAAAAAATTAATTAGCACAAAATCTTTCATAACTATTTTTGTATTCAATTTTTTCTTCTTCCGAAAGACATTCTTTAGAATACAAAGCTTTTTCAAATAAAAATCCAAGTTGCATAAGAATATCTTTTTTATCAAAAAATTTATCACACAATATATTAATATAATTCATAGGCGTCATTGATTCAGTAAGTAAAATTCCATTTTCTTCGCCAAAAGAAACAAGTTTAAAAAATATTTTTGCAAACTCACCAATTTCTTTTTTCTTTTCTTTTGACATAGTTTCTTTTGTAGTCTTTTTAATAAACTCAGAATAAAGTTTTTTTTCTGAATGAATTTTTATTCCATTGTTATTTTTTATTTTAAACAAATTACAAATAAAGTCTTTAAAATTATTTACAAAAGATTTAAGAATTTTTATCAATTTTTTTTCTTTAATAAAATTTCTAAACTTTTTACTAAACAATGGTAAAAATAAAAACAAAATAAAAAGAATCGAAACAACAGAAATAATTATGATATTTACAATTTTATTAAAATTATCGATATTATCTGTATTGTTTACATACATTTGTCTTCTATCTTCGTCAGTTATTCCACTATCTCCCATTGAAGGAAGTAACACATCAGGTAATTCTTCGTGCATTGTTTTATGTAATTCATTTGAACCATCAGGAAATAAATTTGAAAAAATAGAAATAATTTTTACAATGAAAGATTCATCAAACTGAAATTGAAAATTTTTATCGATTATTTTTTTTCCAGGAGAAATTGTAATTGCAATCAAAAAACACATAGCAAGAATTACAAAAACAGCAATAAGCCTTTTCAATGCAAATTGAAAAATTGAAACAATTCCCATTCCACCAAAACGTAATTCGTCTAAAGAATTTTTTATGTATGCAACTAAAAAGAAATGCATACAAATCATTGAAATAAAAAAACAAATACTTCTTAAAGAAAATTTATATGAATTCAACCAAGAAATTAAAATTATAAACGCAATAAAATAAATGAAAACTAAAGAAATTGTTTTTAAACTTCTAATTGCATTTACAGATTTTTCCATTAAAACTTCATCTTCTCTTAATGTGCGATAAAGTGATTCTCCAGATTTTCCTTCTGAAATTTCTAAAAAATAATTCCACACAAAAAAAGTACTTTCAAAATAAAAATCTAAAAGCCAATATATAAAATTAATAAATAAAATATAAAATGATTTTCCATCAAGAATGAATCTTTGAGGAAATGATTTTTTATTAAAAATAACTAAAATTAAGTAAACAAAAATTAAAGCAAAAATTACGATTCTTGTTTTTGAAACATTTTTTAATTTTAAAACATCAATAACTGAAAAAGTTAGAGTTGAAAAAAATAAAGAAACAAATGAAATCAAAATAAATTTTAAATCAAAACTAAATGTATTTGGCAATATTTCTGATAAAAAAGAATGACAAGTAAAAACTAAAAACAGAGGAATGAAAACTGAAATAAATTTTTGTATAAAAACATATTTAAAATTTATTTTCATGAAAGTTCCTCACATAAAAAATATTTTATATTTAATTTTTTTTCAAAAGACATTAGTAAACTTTGAACTTCTGGATTAATCTTTTTAAAACCAACATAATAAAAATTTGTATTTGAATTTAAGTTCCATAATGATTTTTTTAAATTATCTATCAAAGAAAAATCTTTTGATTCAATTGGTTGCAACAAAGCTGTTATATCTAATAAAAGTTCAGTTTGATTTGCACGAATAGGAAAATATGGTTGCACTCCATCAATTTCTTTATTATTACATTTTATAATTCCGTTAGTTGCAAAACCATTTTCTTGTTTTAATTTTTTTGAATGCAATAAAAGAGCTGCTGTTATTTCGATTGCATGTTCAATTACTTTATACCTAAACTGATTTGGATAATCATTTAAGTTTAAATCTAAATAAATAAAAAAAGGTGAATTAAGTGAATCCTGATATTCATTTGTAAATAACTTTCCTAACCTAGCACAAACTTTCCAGTTAATTCTTTTAAATTCATCTCCACTTTGATATTCTCTAATTGAACGATAAAGTGATAAATCTTCATAGCGTTTATCTTTTACAATAATTTCACCTTGTGGAATTCCATCTTTTATCAAGCAATCAAAATCACGTTTTGCAGGAATAACTAGAACTCTACATTTTTCTTCATATTCGATTTTTATTTTAAAAAATCCAAGGGGATCTGAAGCAAGTAAAACCAGAGGTCCTATAAAAAATTCACCACGAGAACTTCCAGAAATATTATAATTTAAAAATGTTTTTCTTTTAGCTCCCAACGAAACACAAAATCTTGCACCCTCACCAAAAGTTTGTAAAGGTGATGGAGTATCATAAACTTCGGAATAGATTAATGGCAAAAAAGAATTATTGCAAATTTCAATTGTTACAGTAAAAAAATCAGTTCTATTGATTCTAAATTCTTTTACTGTTCGTTTTATTTCAATATTTTTATAAAGTATTTTTGAATAAATCCATGAAACAAAATATAAAATTAATAAAAAACTTGAAATTACTTGAATCATTTTATTTGCAGAAAATAAAAAAGCACAAAGACCAATGATTATTAAAACGAGTTTCTTAATAAATTTTAATTCATTTCCAGATTTATTGCTCATTTTATTTTGTACTATAGTTAGGAACTGGTTGTTGATCTAAAATTCGCTTTATAATTTCAGAATTAGAATAACCTTTCATTAAAGAATCAGGATTAAGAATTATTCTTTTTTCAAAAACATAAGGAACTAAAGTTTTAACATCATCAGGCACAACATAAGTTCTATTATGAATTGCAGCATAAGATTGACATGCTTTATACAAAGCAATTGCTCCTCGTGGAGAAACACCAACTTTTATTAAAGAATCATTCCTTGTTGTATTTACTAATTGTAAAATATAATCCAAAACTCCCCTATCCACATGAACATCAACAATATCATTTAGACAAGTTAAAATTTCTTCACATGTGATACATGGTTTTATAGTTTCAATTGGATGATGAATACTTCTTTGTGATTCGATAATCATAGCTTCATTTTCTAAATCAGGATAACCAATGGACAATGACATCATAAATCTATCTTTTTGAGCTTCTGGCAAAGGAAAAGTTCCTTCCGATTCCACTGGATTTTCTGTAGCAATTAAGAAAAATGGTTCTGGCAATTTATATGTATTACCATCAACACTTACCTGACATTCTGCCATGGCTTCAAGCAATGCAGATTGTGTTCTAGGAGTTGCTCTGTTAAGTTCATCTACAAGAACCATTGATGACATTATTGGTCCTGAACGAAATTGAAATTCTTGTGTTTTAGGATAAAAAATTGAACTACCCGTCACATCAGCAGGCATTAAGTCCGGTGTACATTGAATTCTTGAAAACGTAGAATCAATGGACTTTGCAAGAGATTTTGCTAAAACAGTTTTTCCTGTTCCTGGCACATCCTCTAACAATACATGACCTTTTGCAAACAAAGTAGTTAAAATTAATTCAACTACCTCTGACTTTCCTTTAAATACTTTCATAATTGATTCTGCTATTTTTGCTGCTGAATCAGAAATAAATTTTACAGATTTGTTTAATTCTTTTTTTGAAGTTTCCATAAAGAATATTATATCACATTTTTTTCAAAAAATACAAAAAAAAAGACTGAATTAAAACTCAAAAAAAAGTAATAATTCAATCTTTTTTACGGGACCGGAGGGACTCGAACCCCCTACCTACTGCTTAGAAGGCAGTTGCTCTATCCAGATGAGCTACGATCCCATCAACTTTCATCAATATATCAAAAATAAAAAAAAAAGTCAAATACATACGGCCATAATTGATAAAATTAATTATTAAAATCTGATTTATCAATTACTATATAACCCAATGGTTCTAAAGCACTATGTTTATAACTAAAATCTGATGTCATTCCCACAGATACAGCATAGGCATTTACATACCATACATCATCCGCTTCTGAACTAGCTTGTGTATACTTTACGTCTATATCTTCTTGATTTGGTATATTATTTGAATAAGGAACACCATTTACAACTGTATTTTTACTACTAGAATAAAATGCAAAAGTTGTATTATTTTCCCTTAAAGGAATAGCATAATCATTGCCGTCCATAATATATTGACCAGAAACTTTTATTCCAGCTTCGTAAGGATTATTTACATAACCTTCAGTAAATAATCTGATTTCAACAGTTCTATTTTGCCCACTTTTAGCAACTAAAGGAGTATCATTATTTGAAATATTTAATTGTTGGTAGCCTAAAGCATATGCTCTATTATATCCCTTTTCTGATAATTCCTCGTTATAATTATTTATAGAAAAACTATCACTAAGCAATTGAGATTGATTATTATAAATTTTGTACAAAACAGTTGTTCCTGTAAAAATATCCATATCTGAATTTTCTACATCAGCCGTTTTAAACGAAAAATATCGACCAAGAGCATCAGTTTCTTCATTAACAACTTTTGCTTCAGATGGTGGATATAGAATATAATACACATCCAAGCCACAAGACATAAAAAAAACGCACATAATTGTAATTAAAGAAAATATAAAAAATTTAAACAAAATATATGCGTTTTTTTTCATTTTATTCAGAAACAACTGTATTATCAATTAAGATTAATCTTGAATTAGCTAAATCTGCCCAATTTGAATCAGAATAAGCATTTATTAAGTTTTTATATTCAGAAATAGCGTCTTCTGTTTTTCCTTGAGTATCAAATAATCTTGCAAGATTGAACATAGCATGAGGTTTTAGTTCAAAATCTTTATTTTCAATTGCAAGTTTATAGTATTTTTCTGCATTAACACCATCAGCTAATTGTTCACAACAAACAGCAGCATTATAGTATGAAATCCCAGTCAAATATGAAGTTCCATTTTCAGCAGCTTTTAACCAAGCATCTAAAGAATTTTTCCAATCTTCATTTTGAAAGTATGTTTCAGCAACCATCATATATGCTCTAACTGTATTATCATTTTTACCGTTAGTTTCTGCAAATGATTTTACATCAGCTAAAAATTTTTCTTCAGCAGCAACAACTTCGTCACCAGATAAAGTTGATTTTGCTTTAAATAAATTAAACACAGCAGAATCTAAAAAATTTGCACCCTTTAATTTTGATTTACTAGAAACAGTTGTAATTACTCCAATTGCAATAGAAGCAACTACCAATAAAATTAAAAAAACAATCCAGAATTTTTGTGTTTTTTCAAAAAAACCACCTAAGGTATCAGAAAATGTTTTTTCATCTTTTGTTTTTTCCATAATTTTCTCCAAATTAGTATTTATGTTAAAAAGAATTTGCAACGCAAACTCTCTATGAAAAGAAAATTCCTTTTCATAAAAATTACAAAGTAATAAATTTACCTTCGTATATCAAGTTCACTCATCAATTTTGAAAGATAAGTTCTCTGAATATCCATAATTTTTGCAGCCTCAGTTTGATTCCAAGAAACTTCATCTAAAATCTGAATTACATATTTTTTCTTAAAATTATGCAAAGCAGTTTTTAAAGTTTTATCATCAGAATTAAAAGTTACCACATCAGGACTTTCTTCAAAATTAGATGAAGTTAAATGTAAATCAGAACTTTCAATAAAAGATGATTGTCCTAACATACAAGCCCTTTCGATAACATTTTTTAATTCTAAAATATTACCTGGCCAATAATAATCATATAACATTTTTAGAGCATTTTGTGTAAATCCTAAAAAATTTTTATTAAAATTTTCATTATATTTTTTACAAAAAGCTACAGCCAATGGTTCGATATCTTCTTTTCGTTGACGTAGCGGAGGAACATATAAAGAGAAAGATGTTAACATATAATATAATTCTCTTATAAATTTTCCTTCTTGTACCAATTGCTCTAAATCTACACTACAAGATACTATTACTCTTACATTATAATTATTTGTTCGTATAACATCAAGTAATCTTTCTTGTAAATCTACAGAAAGACAGGCAACTTCATTTAAATAAACAGTACCTTCGCCACAAGTAAAAATTTTTTCTGTTAATAATGATGAATCTGTAACACAATTAATTTTTAAGAAAGGTTCATCTTTGTTAATATTTTCTAGATGAATTTGCTTAGCAATTGATGTTTTTCCAACACCTTTTTCACCATGTATAAAAATCAACGAATGAAAAGAAGATAATTTTTTTGCAGTTGCTAATAAATCTTTAGTCTTAGAACTTTCTGCAATAAAAAAATCATTTTTTATTTTTGTACTTTCTTTTAAAATGTCAACTTTTTTATTTAATTTATCAAATTCCAAAGAATTTTTAAAAGCAATAGCAGAACTTTTACAAAAAATTTCTATAAACTTCAAATCATCATTTGTAAAATCTATACCATTAATTTTATTAACAAGAACTATTACACCTAAACATGAAAAATCATCTAACAGAGGAACAGCAATAATATTTTTAAAATTATTATTCAGTGATAAATTAAGCCTATTATCATTTGTAATATCATTTAAAATTAAACTTTTTTTATTATTTACAACCCAAGATACGACATTTCCTTGGTCTTTAATCGCCACTTTTTCACTTGCAAAATTTTTATTAACATCGAGTTTAAATTTTAAACTAATTTTATCTGTATCATTTATAAGAAATAGAAAAGAAAACTCACAGTTGACAAGTTTCATAGCAGAATCTAACACATTAAACATTAGACTATTAAAACTTGTCAACTGACCTATATTGATGAGTGTATTTAACTTTTCATCATCAAAAGAATTGATAGTCATAAATACACTCATCTACATTACTAGTTTTTATTTTTTAACAAATCACCAAATGGAGTATAAGCTTCATCATCACTGTTGTTTGATGTTGACATATACTGTGAAATTTCATCTCTTTGGAGTTTTTGTTTATATTCTCTTACAGAGAAAGCAACCTTTTGTTTTGAAACGTTAACATCAACAACAAATACATTGATTTTGTCGCCAACATTATATTTTTTAACAGCTTCTTCAAAAGTTTCTTCACGGCTTTCGCAAAGATTAGATTTATTAACTAAACCTTCAATACCTTCTGCTGCTTTAACAAAAATTCCAAAGTCCATAATTGAAACAACTTCACCTTCAAGTGTTGTTCCAGGTTTATGTTCTTTAGCAAATTTTTCCCATGGATTTTCTGTAAGCTGTTTTACACCAAGACGAATTCTGCGTGTTTCAGGATTATTCTCGATTACTACAACTTCAATTTCTTGATTTACAGAAAGTTCGCCACCAAAATGCTTTGTATTTTTAGTCCATGACCAATCTTCAACATAAAGGAATCCGTCAATTCCGTCTTCAAGTTCAATAAAAGCACCCGCATTTGTAATTTTTACAACTTTGCGTGTTAATTTTGAACCAACTGGATATTTTTCTGTAATTGTATCCCATGGATTTTCTGAAACTTGTTTTAGACCAAGAGAAACTCTACCATTTTGAATATCATATCCAAGAATCATACATTCAACTTCGTCACCAATTTTTACAACTTCTGATGGCTTGTTGATTTTCTTTGTCCAAGAGAATTCACTGATATGAGCAAGACCTTCAATGCCTTCTTCAAGTTCGATAAATGCACCAAATTCAGTAAGTTTTGTAACTTTACCTTTAACTACATCGTTAACATTGTATTTGTCTTCAAAATGTAGCCATGGATCTTCTGAAAAATGTTTTAATGAAAGATTGATGCGTTTTTCTTCTGGTTCAAGACGAATAACTTTAACTTCGATTTCTTGACCTTTTTTAACAAAATCTTTAGGTCTAGTTACATGCCCCCAACTCATATCATTGATATGAAGAAGACCGTCAAATCCACCTAAATCAATGAAAGCACCAAAACTTGTAAAACTCTTAACAGTTCCCTTAACAGTTGCACCGATTTCAACTTCATTAAAGAACTTGTCACGATTTTGAGTCATTGACTCTTCAAGATATTTTCTTCTGTTTACAACAACATTTGTTTTGCTGTCTGTAAACAAGCGTTCAATATAAAATTTGCTTTTTGTTCCAAGTAATTTTTCAGCTTTTTCAACTTTCTGACTGTCTGATTGACTGATTGGAAGAAAAGCGTGAATTCCACTTCCTAAATTTACGTCAAATCCACCTTTTACAATTTTTTCAATTGTACCTTCTACAGGAACTTTGTCCTTGTATGCCTGACGAACATTCTTCCAAAGTTGTTGAAAATCAGCTTTTTGCTTTGAAACAATAACTTCACCATGTTTATTCTCTTTTGTAACGAGAACAACACTAACCACATCACCAACTTTCGGTACTTCCGAAAACTCCGTTATTGGGATTTTTCCTTCTGACTTGTATCCTACGTCAACAAATACTTGGTCTGGTGTAACTTGTACTACATAACCATCAACAAGTTGTCCTTCTTCGAGAGATTCAAGACTTTTTAGATACTTTTCTTGTAATTGTGTCTGAATGTTGTCTTTGGAGTTTAGACCTTCATCCATTACCACGTCCTTCTGTTCCATATTAAACCCTTATAAGTGTATTTTGCCTATAATTATCTCACAAACTTCATCAATGGTCAATAGTGAAGTATCAATATATGTTGCATCTTCTGCAATTTTAAGAGCACCAACCTTTTTATTTTTGTCGATTTCATCTCTTTTTTCTATTGCAGCCTTTATTTCTTCAAATGAAAGGTCGCTAACACCTTGATTAAATCTTCTTTTGGCACGAACTTCAGAAGTTGCATCAAGATAAAATTTATATTCAGCATTTGGAAAAACAACGGTCGTAATATCTCTACCTTCGCAAACAACGCTTTGTTTTTCAGTAATTTTTCGTAATTTTTTATTTACAATATTTCTTAATTCTACGATGGCAGAAATTGGAGAGGAATGTTCAGAAATTATATCCTGATGAAGTAAATGATTTACATCCTCACCATTCAAGATTAAATGTTCATTTACATAATCTAAATCTAAATTTTCTGCATATTCAAGGATTTTTTCTTCGTTATTTAAATCAATTTTATCCCGCAAAAGACCTAAAGTAATTCCTCTATAAAAAGAACCTGAATTCAAAAAAGTAATATTTAATTTTTCCGCAATAATTTTTGCAACTGTACTTTTTCCTGTTCCTGCTGGTCCATCAATGGCAACTATCATAAAATTTTCCTTCCTTTTCTTTCAAATATATAAATTATTCACAACTTTCACATAAAGATAAAAGACCTTTTACATCATCCGAAGAAAGTTCTCTAAAATTTCCACTTTGTAAACCATTTACTTTTATATTCCCGATTCTAATTCTTGTTAAAGCTTTAATTCCAATTTCAAATTTTTCAAACACTCTACGAATTTCCCGATTTTTACCTTCAATTAAGACAACACGCATTCTTCTTGCATTAATTTTTTCTGCATCTTTGGCTTTATAAAAAACACCTTCAACACGTAAGCCCTTTTTGAACTTTTCAGCTAAATCATCAGGAATTGGAATGCTAGTATCAACAATATATTCTTTTTCAATTTGAGCAGATGGATGAGAAATTTTTGCTGCAAAATCTCCATCGTTAGTAAATAAAATTAAACCACAAGAAAACATATCCAAGCGCCCGACGTTGTAAAGCCGTTCTGTAAAATGAGGTTTTAATAAATCAGCAGCAACTTGCCTACCTTTTTCGTCTGCAAGGGAACATACATATCCAGCAGGTTTAAAAAGTAAAACATAGCGTAAATTTTCTTCAAAAGTGATAATTTTTCCATCAACAGTTACTTTATCTTTTGAAGTTACCTTTGTTCCAAGTTGGGTTATTTTTTCTCCATTTACGCAAACTCTACCGTCTGTTATTATTTTTTCGCTAGCTCGACGACTTGCAACTCCACATTTTGCTAAATAAAGTTGCAATCGTAATGTTTCATTATTATCTTGCAAGTTCAAATCGCTCACTTTCGGTTTCTTCAAGTTTAGGCAAGTCTGAAATACTGTTTAATCGGAAGAACTTTAAGAATTCTTTTGTTGTTCCAAACTGAACAGGCTTTCCTGGTGCATCTTTTTTACCAACTTCTTTTATCAAATTACGATCTGCTAAAAGGCGAATCATATTATCAGCAGAAACACCACGAATAGCTTCAATTTCGGCACGAGTAATAGGTTGAGAATATGCAATAATTGAAAGAGTTTCCATTGCGGCTTTTGACAATTTTGCTTCTGATTTTTTTCCGTATCGCTCTTTTAAACAACCCCAAAGTTCTTTTTTAGGTGTAATTACCCATCCACCAGAAATTTGTGATAATTCCACACCAGAATCTTCTGCAGAATATTTTTCTTTTAAATTTTCCAAAGCGATATCAACAACATCCCTTGAAAGTTCTGAGATTTTTGAAATCATATTTTCATCAAGAGGTTCTGTATCTAAAAATAAAATAGCTTCAACAATAGCGGTTTCTTTTTTCAAGTTAAACTCCATGGCTTACAGTATATCCGTTTTATTGAATCTTTTTCAAGTTATTTTATCAACTTATGCTGCCTGATATGGACGAATTTTTATATCCCCAAACATACGATTTTGATAAATTGAAGCCATTTTGAATTTTACTGCTTCTAGCAAGGCCATAAAAGCACAAACTATATCAAGTAAATTTTCTTTACGAACAATTAAATCTGTAAAAGAACATTCTCCTTTATTTTCTAAAAGTTCGTTCATCAAAGTGATTTTTTCGCTAACAGAAATTTCTTCATACATATCAAGAATTTTTTCTGCTGAATAAGAAGATATCAAACTAGAAAAGGTTTTTAACAAATCCCAAGTATCAACTTTTTCCCATAATTCTTCTTCTTCAAAAGGTAAAACTCTTTGAATACGCTTTCTTTCAAAACTCCATTCAGATTCTTCTTCTTTTTCTTCCATAAGATTAGAAAGTTTCTTGAATTTTTGATATTCAATCAATTTATCAACTAATTCTTGACGAGGATCTTCAATTTCTTCTCCGTCAAATGAAACTTCCATTGGAAGAAGCATTCTAGATTTTATATATAACAAATCTGCTGCCATGGCATAAAATTCAGTTAAATTTTCTAAATCTGTGGTTACAGCATAATCTAAGTACTCTAAAAATTGTTCAGTGATTTCTGCAATTGGAATATCGTAAATATTTATTTCATTTTTTTTGATTAAATAATGCAAAACATCAAGCGGTTCTTCACGATTAGCAACTTGAAATTTTTGTTTTTCATTGTTCGAAATAGTAGGCGAAGATAATTTTAATTCATTTTCTGAAACCATAAGATTTCCCCTTAGTTAATTTATTAAAAATCACAAAGGGCTAGAAGAAAAATAAACAACCCCTTGATCTGGAAGTTTTTGCAAATAATCGCTATAAAATACTTCACTTATAGGTTCGGCACATTTTGGTAAAATCTCAAGTAAAGGAATCAAAACAAATTGCCTTTCTGTTAAATTTTTATGGGGAATTTCCAATTTTTTTGTTTTTATAACAGAATTTTTAAATAACTCAATATCAATATCTAAAGTTCGTGGACCTTTGAAAATTTCTTTATCACGATTTCTGCCTAAAATAGCTTCGATTTGGTTAATTTCTTTTAAAAGGTCAAAGGCAGATTTTTCATATTCACCGCAAACAACCATATTATAAAAATCCTGCTGATTTTCATAATACATTGCCTTGGTTTTGTAAATTGACGAAAATTTAGCCGTTTTAGGCTTAAGAATTTTTTGTAATTCTTGACAAGCTAACTTTAATATTTGAACAGGAGAAAATTCTTCTTCATTTACAGACAAGCAAGAATTAGAACCTAAACCTAAAACAACTAGATTATTCATTAAAACAAACCACCTGGAGCATCTTCAGGTAAAGATGCTTTTTCAGTCTTTGCTTTTTTTTCGGATTTATCTGATTTTTCGTCAGCTTTTTTATTTTTTAGAACTTGCCCCGGAAAAAGTTTTTGTCTAATTTGATTTTCTACATCATCTGCAAAATCTTTGTGTTCAACTAAGAAAGCAATAGCATTTTCTTTACCTTGACCAACTTTTTCTGTAGCAGTTGCATACCAAGCACCTTTTTTGTCGATAAAGCCATGTTTTACAGCAGAATCCAAAAGGCTTGAAACATACGAAATACCTTTACCAAAGTAAATATCTAACTCAACTTTTCTAAAAGGTGGAGCAACTTTGTTTTTTACAACTTTTACACGAACTCTGTTTCCAACTGCATCTTCTTCGCCCTTTGCATCAATTGATTCAATACGACGAACTTCAAGCCGAACAGAAGAATAAAATTTAAGAGCATTTCCACCTGTTGTTGTTTCAGGATTTCCAAACATAACACCAATTTTCATACGGATTTGGTTGATAAAAATTAGAATACAATTTGATTTTCCAATAATTGCAGTAAGTTTACGAAGTGCCTGACTCATAAGACGAGCTTGAAGTCCCATATGAGAATCACCCATATCACCTTCAATTTCAGCCTGTGGAGTAAGAGCTGCAACAGAGTCCACAACAATTACATCTACAGCACCAGAACGCACCAAACTTTCAGCAATTTCTAAAGCTTGTTCCCCTGTATCTGGCTGAGAAACCCAAAGTTCATCGATATTTACACCAAGATTTTTTGCGTAAACTGGATCCAAAGCGTGTTCTGCATCAATAAATGCTGCAATTCCACCTAATTTTTGAGACTCTGCTATAGCGTGTAAAGCAAGAGTTGTTTTACCAGAAGATTCTGGTCCATAAATTTCGATAATTCTTCCTTTTGGATAACCACCAATTCCAAGTGCTTCATCAAGAAGAATTGACCCCGAAGGAACAACTTCTACACCTTCAGCATTTGCAGAAGTTCCTAATTTCATTAAAGAACCTTGACCAAATTGTTTTTCAATTTGAAGGCGTGCTGCCTCTAAAGCCTTTAGTTTTTCTGAAGCATCGTCTGATACATTGAAATCATTCATTACTTTTGCCACCTTAATTACCCTCCCATAGTTATAATAGGTGAAAAATTCAATTTTTTAGTACATTTATCAAAATTTTTTCAAAAAAAATTACAATTTTTCTCCTGTTAAAGGCTGATAAATTGCCTTTCCTAATAAAAGCAATTTTCCTTCTTCAACAGAAATTTTTGCCAAAACTTTCAATGGTTTTTCTGGATTTACAGAAATTTCAGATGAAATTCTCAACGGTGCAATTCCATCTATTTTTTTCATATCCTCATACCCCACAAGAAAATCGGCATTAAAATATTTTTCGTTTGAATTTACATTTGTAACTCTACCAGTCCAAATTACATAACAATCTTGATACAAAGATAAATCTTTTGAAACTTCTTGAAATGTATATTGCTCTAATTTTGAATCAAAAACTGGTTCTTCAAGATAATCCATCAACTGACGAGCCTTTTGTTTTATTGAAACAGATGCATTTGAATTTAATAAAACATTAATACATTTTTGAGCTTCGTTATCGTTATAATCATTGTAAAACTTCTTTGCTTTTTCATAATATTGCTCAACTTCTGATTGTGTAAGAATGTAATTGTAAACAGAAGAGGCTGTAGAAGTTTCTGTTAAATTAGACTTTTCTTGATATGAAAGAGAAAAACTTGATAAATCCGCTCTATCATTTAACTTAACAAATCTTGTTGAAAAAAATATTATCGTAAACACAATAAAAAGTGACAAAACAGAAATTAAAATCGGTTTTACAGGAGATTTTTTTGGTAAATCGGGATAAAAAATCTTAATTTTACCATTATGATTCCACTCGCTTATGGTATCTACATCTCCATATTTTTCTAGTAATTTTAAAAACTGATGCACTTTAGGATTTTGAGGTTCTAATTCTTGTGCATTTACACAATATTCTATAGCTTGAGGAATTCTACCTTTTTTTAAGAAAAGAACCGCCTGACCTAAAATTAAATTCACATCATTTATTTTTATACGACGAGCACTTTTAAAATAATCTTCACAACCTGCAATATTACCTTGATATAAACACGCAACTCCTAAAATATAATAAAACTGAAAAGAATCCCTGTATTCAAAAATATGAGGTTCTAACAATCTTATTACACTAGAAAATTCTCGTTTTCTTAAAAAATCACGAGCTTTATCAAGTAAACTTTTAGACATTTATTCTTCCAATATTTTCAAAATTGCATCTAATTCTGTATGTAAATATAAAATCCTACCTGCATCATACATTTCAGGATTTTGTTCTAATTCTTCAATTTCTTTAATAAGTTCTTCTACATACTCTAAATTCAATTTTTCTGGTGTAATTTCAACATAAGGAAGATTTCCATCAGAAACTTCTTCTGTATAATCTAATTCAACCTCATCTTCTAAAGGAACTTCTTCTAAGTTTTCATCTTCGATAAATTCTTCTGCTGGAATTTCTTCATCTGTTGGGATTTCTTCTGAAACATCATCAGAAGATTCATTTGTTGTATCAATTGGAACTTCTTCAACTATAATTTCTTCAGAAGTATCTTTTTCTTCTTCATCCTTTGTTGATAATACAACATACTCTATAACTTCTTCTGCAACTAATTTATCAGATTCATGAACAAAAGAAGCAGACTGCAAGGCTTTTCCACTTGTAAAGAAGAATGAATTTGTATCTGCTGGCTCTTCCAAATTTGTTGCACCACTAATATAAAATCTAATACCAAATAATTTTTGTGGAGCAATTTTGTAAGAACTCCAAGTAATTCCTACAGCAGAATTATTTAGAGAAAACAAAGAATTAAATCCACGCCCTGGAACAATTTTTGGCTCCCAAGAATCTACTGATAAAACATCACGATTTGCAACAACCACAGAAGCAGGTCTAGTAATTGTATCTCCATCAAGTAAAAATTTAATTGAGTTATTTCCATCTGATGATTTTATCCATTTATCATTATACATTGAATTAAATAGAGCCTCAGAATTTAAGGCTTTTATAGTGTTAGTTGAAAAATGTACCGAAGAATTTTCACCTAAGAATGTATCAAAAACACCTCGTAAACTGTAAACTCTTGTTTTTTTACTGATATTCTTTACCAAAACATCAACAACTACTAAATCTGCTGTTTCTGTAAAAGTTCCTGTTTCTGAAGAAACAAAAGAAAAAATCAAATTTACTTCTGCTATATTTTTTATATTGTAAGTTATAGTTGCACTGCTTTCAGTCATATTCTGAATAACAGGAACTCCACCAAGTTTTGAAAGAGGATAAACCTTAGAACCAGCTTTTAGATACAAAAGAGTTCCAGAAGAATTGTCTAATGGGTTCAAAATTGGTTTAAATTTATCGCTATTAGAGTCTAAAACAGACAAAGTAAAAGTTCCTGCCTTATCGTGAAGTTCAACTCTAAACATTCCAAAAACTCCATCTAAATCCTTTGCCATAGCAAAAGAGCAGATAGAAATTACGAGAAAAAACAATGGAATTTTTTTAATTAATTTCATCTACATCCCCTTCTGAAATATCATCTTGTGTACTTTGATTTTCTTCATTTTCTTGATTATTTTGAAGTTCAATATCCAAGGCATCTTGAATAATTTGAGCTTTGCGTTTTAAAGCCTCAATATCTTTTAAATATTGAGCATTTCTAGCTTCTTTTTCGATATTGGCTTGTTCAATAGCCACTTGAAGTTCATTATAGGATTTTTCTAACTCTGCATATTTTTCTTCAAGTGAAACTTTTTCTGTTTTTACAAGTTCCAATTCTGATTGTGATTTTTTAAGATTTTCGTTTGCAATTCTAAGTTGATTTCTTAAACCAATAGATTCTTCTGTGTTATACTGCTTAATCTGTCTATCATAATTTTCTTTTGAAGAAATATATTCTTCACCAGTAACTTTAAGTAGGTATAAAAGTTTTTCTTCTTTTTCTCTTTGAATAATTAAATCTAATCGATACAAAGCCTCTACATATTTTGCAGAATTCGGAAAATCAGTAACAACTCTTTCGTAAAGTCCTTTTGCTTCATCAAAATAATAGGAAGCATAAAATGATTCTGCCATCCAAAATAAAGCGGATGGAAAAAGCTCGTTGCCTTCATTTTCTGCACAAAATTTTTGCAAAAGAGAAATTGATTCTGTATATTTCCCTTTATAATGCAAAGCCCTTCCCATTTGATAATCTATGTAAACTTTATATTCGCTATCTGGATATAGATTACAGAAAGTTTGTCCATCTTTTAGCACATCATCATAGTTTCCGTTAAACATTTCTGACATTACTAAAACATACAAAACTTCTGGAGTTGAAGATTCTGGCAAAGAAACAGCATTTTTCAATAAAAGAATTGCTGAATTCCAATTACCATCTTTGTAGGCTTGTAAACCTTGAGCAAGATAATCATTTGTAGAAGCCTGTGCTGATAAAACAGAACAAACTAACATAAAATTTAAAAGGAGAAAAATTATATTTTTTTTCATTTATCGCTCCCATTAATACAAATTTTTCCATTCCAATCTAAATCACCAGAAAAGAAAGATGAACCTGAAACAATTACTTCCGCACCAGATTCAATTACTGATGATAAAGTTTTATTATTTACACCACCGTCAACAGATATTATATACCCAAAATCATTTTCTTGGCGAATTTTTTTTAATTGATTTATCTTTTTTAAACATTCTGGAATAAGTTTTTGACCTCCATACCCAGGATTTACAGTCATAACTAAAACTAAATCCACATAAGGTAAAATTTCTTTTATAGTTTCTACAGAAGTTGAAGGTACTATACTAATTCCAGCTTTTATTCCAGATTCCTTTATCTTTTGAATTATTCTATGATGATGAACACTCGCTTCATAATGAAATGTTATGTAATCGGCACCAGAAGCAATAAAAGTGTCTATTTGATTTTCAGGATGTTCAATCATTAAATGCACATCGAAAGGTAATTTTGTACACTTTCTTATGGAGCTTACAACAGGTTGACCAAAAGAAATTTGAGGAACAAATATTCCATCCATAACATCAATATGAACAAAAGATGCCCCAGAGTCTTCAATTTTTTTTATATCTTGTGCTAAATTAGCAAAATCCGCAGATAATAACGACGGAGCTAAAACAGGAAAATCTAACATTATTATATAGTAACAAACAAGATGAATATTGTACAGTATAAATATAAAAAATATTTTTAAAAAACCACAAAATAAGTATTGACTAAAACATAAAAACACTGTATATATATTGCCCTTTTTTACCTAAATTTTATAACTTAATTGACTAAACCTTGTATTTCAGTATAATAGTTTATGTAATTATGAGTTCGCAGCCAGAAAATGAAATTAAAAGAGTTTATGATTTACTCAAACAAGGTGATTATCAATCTGCAAAAGAAGTTTTAAGTGAAATTCTTGTAGATGACCTTGAAAACCCTGAAATTCTTTTTGGATTAAAGTGTACAGGTTTTTGGGAAAATAAATTAACTCAAATTTCAGAAATAACAAATTTATTTCCTAAGGGCGAACAACTAATTTCAGGCTGGAAAGAATTTTTATACCTAATAGACAATGAAAAATCCAGATACGAACAATGTATTTACTCCATAAAAAAGGGTGTTTTTACACAAGTATTAGAAATTTTTCAGCGATTATTACAAGAAAATACTTTCTCCAAAAAAGGTGCAATCGTTGGTCGAATAGGTTTATGTTATAAACAATTAGGAGATTACGATACAGCCTTACGTTTTCTAGGTGAAGCAAATTTGGAAAATCCTGAAAAGGCATCAATTTTAGCAGAAATGGCAGATTGTTATGCCTTATGTGGAGAAGAAAAAACCTCTAAAATATTGTTTAGAGAAGCATTTTTTATAAATCCACAAGATGTAGATATTTCTGTGTTAGAATCTGAACTTTTTTGCAGACTTTATTCTGAAGTAATAAGAACAGGCAAAAAAGATGAGGTAGCAGCCGAATGGTTTCCTGTGGAAGGAGTTTTATTAGGAGTTCTGAATGTAAAAAGAGAACTTAGAGCTCTTGAAGTAGGAAAACTAAAACAAAACATCTATGCGCTAGAAACAGAATTAAAAAACGAAGGAGTTGACTCAGATTTGATAATTCCTCGACTAATAAACAACTATTTTAGACTAATTGACCATTACACAACAGTAATGGAAGATAGAACTAAGATAAATGAAATTTTGTTAAAAATAAAATTGCTGAATGCAGACGTTTACGAAAGGTATACAGTTTAGTATTCAGTTATAAGATTTTATATAGGAGTTTTTATGTCAGAAACATTGATTAAATCAGTACAGGAAATGTTAAATGAAGAAAAATGGACGAGAGCTACTATTTCAAACTATACAAAAAACAATTTAGTTGAACTTTCAGCAAAAGTTGAAGAAGCAGTAAATACTAATTGTGTAGATGAAGTGAAAGCTATTTGTGACGAACACTTAGTACACACAAAAAACAGTATCATAGCTCTATATATTTCTGGAATGTTAGGGTTAAAGCAAAAAACCTTAGACAATTCTTCAATAAATACTCTAGTTACAATTTTTCAAGACAATCACAAAACACCAATTGTTGTTTATCTTTGCGAAAGTATTCTTGCAGAAGACGAAGCAAATAAATTTGCATTAAGAACATTAGCTGAATGTTACAAAGAAGATAACAACGAAAAAATTTGGGACATATATGAAGCTATCGTAAAATTAGATTACGAAGAAGCTGATATTGCAAAAATTCTTGCAGAACATTTTGAAAGCGAAAATCAAACAGAAGAGGCAATAGATTATTACAAAAAAGCCCTTCTTAGATATGTCGCAAAAAAATCAGGAAACCAAATAAAAGAAGTTTGGTCTATTCTTGTTAAAATGATTCCAGAAGAAATTGACTTTTTCTATCTTGTTCAAAGAAAAATTGCTAAAACAATTAGCGAAGATAAAAGTGCATTGTTAATGCAAGAACTTTATCTTTACTACAAAGATAAAGAGAAATGGGATACATCAATTGATATTCTAAAACTTTTACTAAACATTGATGAAAAAGATTCTTGGGCAAGAAAAGAAATCGTAGACTGTTTTAGAGGAAAATATGCTTCTCATAGTCAACTTGAAGATTACATCAGAATTTCAAACTTAAACCAGGGTTGGCGAAACGTATTTGAAGCAATTTCAGATTTCGAAAAACACATTGCCTTTGATGCAAAAAACTTTGTTTTCCATCGTTCTTGGGGTGTTGGTATCATCAGAAAAGTTGAAAACGATAATATTTCTATCAACTTTGGTAAAAAATTTGGAATCAAAGAAATGTCATTAAAAATGGCTGTTGATGCTCTTCAACCTTTAGCAAAAGATCACATTTGGGTTTTAAAAGCAACTAAATCAAAAGAAGAACTTTCAAAACTTGTAAAAACAGATATTCAATGGGCATTAAAAGTTATCATCAAGAGTTTTGGAAACAACTGTGATTTCAAACGCATAAAACTAGAACTTGTACCAGCAATCTTATCAGCCAGTGAATGGACAAGTTGGAGTACAAAAGCAAGAAAAATCATTGAAACTGATTCTACTTTTGGTGTAAATCCTAACGATATTACAATGTATACAGTTAGAGAAAGAGCAATTTCTACAGAAGAAAAACTTGCAAATGAATTTAAAGCTCAAAAGAACTTTTTTGCAAGAATTGACATATTAATGAAATTTGCAAAAGAAGCTGATACAGAATCAGACTTATTTGCAGATATGTTTAATTACTTCACAGGATATTTAAGAGCATTCAGCGTTGTAAATGAACAAATTATGGCATCATTCTTAGTTGTTAGAAGAATCATGACAGAGCATCCTCATTTATCACAACCACAACAATATACCTTTGCACAACTTTTTGAAGTAGTTGAAAATCCAAAAACAATGTATCAAGAATTAAAAGATACAAAAAATACTCACTTGAAAGAAGATTATCTAAAATGTATAAAAGACCTTCTTCCAAACTGGGCAGAAGTATATATCAATTTATTCCCAACTGTATTGCATAAAGAAATGATTGATATCCTAGTAGCAGAAGGACACACAGAAGAAGTAAAAAAACTTGCTATCAATTCTTTTGAAAACTACAAAGATTACAGAGAAGCTGCTATTTTCTTCTTCAAAGAAGCACAGGATGAAGAATGGTTTAAAGAAACAAATATCTCTTATGAAAAACAACTTATTACAATGATTCATATTATTGATGTTACATTCAAAGAAATCGAAAATCATCGTGATTCTACTGAAAACAAAAAAATTAACAAGCAAATTCAAAACTTGTTATTCAAAGATGATACATTGTTAAATTACCTTCTCTCAAATGATACAGAAACAATTACAAGACTTTATACCCTTGTTGATGACGTAAAAGATTTGGATCCAGTTATTAAAATGAGAATGAGAAACAAAATTCTTGAAAAAAATCCAGATTTCAAATTCTACGGAACAGAAGAAAAAACTGTTACAGCAAAAGGTCTTATTGTTACAAACAAAATGTATGTTCTTAAACAACAACAACTTGAACATATTATTTCTGTTGAAATTCCAGAAAATGCCAAAGAAATTGGTGAAGCTATTGCAATGGGAGACTTGCGAGAAAATGCAGAATACAAAGCTGCAAGAGAACGTCAGGCTCAACTTAATACAACAGCAACAAAACTTCAGGAAGAAATTGATAGAGCTCAAATTTTTGACCCTACAACTATTACAACAGCAAGAGTTTCTTTTGGTACTACTGTTACACTTAAAAATGACAAAACAAATGAGAACGAAGAATATACAATTCTTGGACCTTGGGAATCAGATCCAGATAACAAGATTATTTCTTATATGTCTCCATTTGGAAATGCAATTTTGAACAGTAAAGAAGGAGATTCTTTATCATTTAAAATTAATGAAAGAGATTTTGCTTATACTGTTGTTAAAATTAAAGCAGCTAATTTTTAATTAACAGTAAAAAAGGAGTTGTCTACAAAGTTTAAATTTATATTTTATCGTTGAAAAAAAACTTCAACGATAAAAAAAACTTTTAGACATCTCCTAGATTTCATTATATAATGTATTGAGAAAATTGCACTTTCAAAATTTATTCTAGGTTTGAAAGTGCCTTATTGTCTAAAAAGGGGAGCATGCAAAATGAAAAAAAACATTTTGTTAATATTTTGTTTACTATTTTGTTTTCTAGCATTTGCCAACATTAACCAACCTTCAAGCAAAGCAGACGTGGTAATTCTTTTAGATAATTCTGGAACAATGTTACCATACTACGATGAAGTAAATACAAAAGTTTTAACAGAAATTTGTGATAACTTTGTTAGACTAGGGGATACTTTTCACCTTCTTTCTTTCAACGAAAAACCTGTAACAGAAATTTCACAACCTGTAAAAACAGAAGCAGATATTTACAAAATAATATCACGATTTAATTTACTCTACCCTCTTGGTCCTTACACTGACTTCCCAAGTGCCTTACAATATGCACAACAATACATTGCTTCTCTTGATGTATACAATCAAAAAGTGTTAATAATTATTTCTGACGGACTTTTTAATCCTGCATCAAATTCAACTTTTTATAACAAAACTCCAGAAGAAATTAACAGCGTAATAGATTCTACAATTTCAAAAATGAAATCAGAAGGAACTCATATTTATTATATAAAAGCTCCTTTCCCAGAAAATCTTAACTTAAAAAGTATCACAGACGAAAGTATTACAAACTTAGGTGATGAAACAGATACAACTGTTTATTTTGAATATGGAACTGCATTAGAAAATTCAGAGGAAGTTGAAACCTCTGCATTAGTTCCTGATGAAAACACAACATATAACTCAGACAGTTTTATAGGTCCAATCCTATCAATGCCTGAAATTTCTACAAAAAAAGATTTTGGTAACAAAAAATTAAACTTTACATTACCAATTACAATAAAAAACACCTCTGATGAAAAAATTAAATTAGAACTAACTCAAGTTTTAATTAACGATAAAAACGTTTTAGAAAAATCAGTATTTGTCAACATCAAAGCAAATAACTCAAAGAAAGTAAAAGCAAAAATTGAAATGCCAGAAGATACTCAACTTGGTCAACAACAAATTTTTGCAGAATGTGTTTTTGCTGACAATGTTAGAACCAGACCTCAATATTTAGATTTCTTTGTAAACTTTAAATCAGGTACAAATATCTTTGCAAACTTTAAAAGTATTGGTTTTACAATTTTAATTATTTTATTAATATTACTTGCAATTATTTTATTATTATTATTGCTTGTTTCAGTTTCAAAGAAACACAAAGAAGAGGAAGAACGTCAAGAAAAACTTAATAAACAAAAAGCAGAAGATAAAACTATTTATAATGAAGCAAAAAATATCACAGAAAAGAAAAAAGATACAGAAAAAACAGGTATCGTAAGTGCAAAAGAACAAAAAGATTCTAACACAACAATTACAAAGAAAACTTCTGCATCTTCAAAAGTTGTTGCAGACACAGCAAATTCTGATACATTAAACGGATATGGAAAGTCTTCTGGATTGACAGTTACAGGAGATGGAAGTTCAAACAGAATGGATTTAAATGCTTCAAAACAAAAAAATTCATTAACATTAGATGGTGCAGAAAAATACAAAGATTCAAATTTTGCAGTAAAACTCGGAAATGCAGATAGTAAACCAACAAATATCGAAACTTCAGACGAAAAAACTGCTAATATTGGTAGCAACAAAATGTCTATGCCTGCATTTAAGAAACCAGAAGGCTTACGATTACCAGTTCTTGGTTCAAAATCTAGTTCCAATAGTATCACTCCAGCAAGTTCAAGTGAATCAATTGAAGCAAAATCTGACAAAGATATTGTTCTTGAATTATATGTTGAAGGACAAAACAAAAATATTGGTAAGAGAAACATTCACACACTTTCACCTGGAAGCAGAAGAAGTGTTGGTGGTGGATTATCATCTTTCTCTATTTTCTTGGTACAAGTACCAGCATCAATTGCAGAAGTACGCTATGACGGTGATACTTGTTCTTTAGCTCTTTTACAACCTGAATATTTCCCAGAAGCAACTTCAAACATAATTGAAAATTGTATTAACAAAAAAATAAAAGTAAGATCTAACAAAGGATACGAAATGAATATTACCATTAGACCTTATGAAGATCAAACTGACAAATTAAATAACTTGTTGTTATCAATTTTTGATGATTCACAAAAACAACGATATACAAAAAATTAATTAAATTAATATTAACAAAAAATTAGCCATAGGACAAAATCACTTTTAAAGTGTTTTAATTCATCCTATGGCTTTTTTATTTACAAATGGTAATCAAAAAAAAATTATTTATTTATTTTTTCTAATACAAGTTTTGCTTTACTTTGATTAACACCAGCTTTTTTATCTTCTGAAATTTCTTGTACTTTAGGTATCAAAGAAGAATATTTATTTTTTGTCATAATATCTAAACCTGTACCTTTTGTAGCAACATCTTTGTGATTTAAAAATTCCAAGCACACAGATTCAAACATAGGCAACTCGTGTTTTGCAATTGCCTTACCGATTGCGTATCGTAAGTTTTTTAATTTATCATCTTTTAAAGATGTCAAAGCAACTTCGATAATTGCATCATAAGAATCTAGTACTTTAAATTCTAAAACTGATTCAACTGCTTTTGCACGAGCAGTTTCATTTAATTTTTTATTTTTTATAATTGAATCAAGAAATTCAACAGATTCTTGCGTATTAATTTTAGCAATAGCATTATAGCATTCGTACACAATTTTTTTATCAGAGTCATTTTTTGCTCGATAAATTAAATAAGGCAATGCAATTTCAATTTGTTTTTCTTTTACAATTTCAGCAGCTTTCAATCTTACACTAGCATGATTATCTTTTAAACCATCCAAAATAATAGGAACAACTTCTTCACTTACTAAATAAAAATTACTTAAACCTTGTATAACGGCAACTCTTAATCTAGGTTCTTGATGAGAAAATAAATCAACTAAAACAGGAATTATATCTTCATTGCCCATTGAAGAAGCAGCTTCCAAAGCATAAACTCTAACAAAGGTATTTTCATCTTCATCTTCTGCAATTTCAACTAAATCGTCGTAAGTTTCAACAACTTTTAACTGACCTAAGGCTCTCATTAAGGCTTGACGACGAGCAAGTGGTAAATCTTCATTTTCAAGACACTCAACTAAATATTTTGCTTCTTCTACCCCACCGATTTTTCCAACAGCATTCAAAGCAGAATCGTAAAAATCTTCAGAATCAGATTGTAAAATTTGTAATACATAAGGAGAAGCTTCTTTTATTTCCAAAGTAGAAACATATTGTAAAATCATAGAAACATAAGAAGGTTTTTCTTCGTAAGGATCCATCAAAATTTCTACACAAGAATCTTTTAATCTATCATCTTTTAATTCAGTAAAATATTTAATAATATTTTCTTTTACATTAACATTACGTGTTGTATTAAAAAGTTCAAAAATTTTATTTGAAAACATATCATCTTTTTCGGTGGTCAAAGTTGTAAGCAAAGAAATTACATCACTTTCCATTCCATACATGATTGTATCTTGGCGTTTTTGGATTTCGGATTCAGTTTTTTCTTCGTCAGATTTTTCATCTGCAAAAACAAATAAAAAACAAAATAAAATCATTAAACTACAAAAAATCTTTTTCATAACACAACCTCACAAAAATCATTTTTTGCTTGCAAAATATCTAGTTAAAAAATTCTTTTTATAAGTAACAAATTCGTCATTTTCAATTGCTTGTCTAACTTCTTTTATCATATTATTTAAGAAATACAAATTATGATAAGAAGCCAACATTGACGACAAAATCTCATTATTTTTATAAAGGTGTCGCAAATATGCTCTTGAATATTCTCGACAAACTTTACAATTACATTCTGGATCAATTGGACCAAAATCATTTTTGTACATTTCTTTTTTTATAGAAAGATTTCCATCTCTTGTAAAAAAAGAACCATTTCTTGCATTACGAGTTGGCAAAACGCAATCAAACATATCAATTCCGTTTTCTACTGCTTCCAAAATATAATCTGGAGTTCCAATACCCATAACATATTTTGGTTTATCTTCTGGCAAAAACTCTACAGTATGAGAAAGAATATCTGTATACACATTAAATTCTTCACCTACCGAAAGTCCTCCGATGGCAATTCCTGGTAAATCTTGTTCAGATACAAACTCTGCACTTTGTTTTCGTAAATCCTTAAAAAAGTTTCCTTGCACAATTGGGAATAACAAACCAGCATAATTATTTTTATCTTTCTGATTTAACCATTCTTTCTTTGCTCTTAAAAGCCAATCATTTGTAATTCTTAACGCTTCAACAGCCTGATTATGTTCAATTCCAAAACCAGTACAAACATCAAGTTGCATTTGAATATCAGAATTAAATTGACGCTGAACATTTACAACAGACTCTGGTGTTAAAAAATGTTTTGAACCATCAATATGGCTTTGAAAAGTAACTCCATCTTCTTTTATTTTTCTAAATGAAGAAAGTGAAAAAACTTGAAAGCCTCCAGAATCAGTTAAAAAATTTTTATTCCAACCTGTAAAACCGTGCAACCCTCCTGCTTTTTCTAACAAATCACTTCCTGGTCTTAAATACAAATGATATGTATTTGCAAGAATGATTTCAAAACCAATTTCATCTAAAGAATCTTTTGAAACTGCTTTTACAGTTGCATTAGTTCCAACTGGCATAAACACTGGAGTTTTTACATCTCCATGTGGCAAATGTAAAACACCTGTACGAGCTTTTGAGTTACAATCTCTATGTAATTTTGTAAAAACTGATTTCATAAACTATGTCCTTGCAAATTTTAATAAAACAATACTTAAAACAACAAATATTATAACAGGAAACCAAGCTCCAATAACAGGGGAAACATAACCAAATTGAGCAAGCAGCATCGTTACCATTTGCATAACATAAAATGCAACTGCCGCAGATAAAGAAAAAACTAAACTCATAAGTAAAACATTTTTTCGAGTTTTACCAGAAAGTCCGATAGAAAGAAAAACAACAATAAAGACTACAAACGGAAAAGAAAATTTCTTGTAATATTCAGAAAGTTCTTCGTTATAGTCCACACCAATTCGTTTTAGATGAGCAATATATTCTTTTGCATCATTTATATTTACGGTTGTAACATCAGTTACATTGCGCTGAAAAGTTTCAGGTCCTTCATCAATAAAAGCATAGGACATATCATAAATCTGAATTAAATTTCCATTTTCTAATTTATAAATTTTTACTCCAAATAAATTCCAAATATCATTTGACCACAAAGCAGAATCGGCTCTAACAATATAATCTAAAGAATAATCATCTTTGCGTTGTACAATATAAATTCCGTGTAATCTTTTATTTGAATCATCATAATATTCTGCTTTGTAAACACGCATTCCTTCTTTTCCAAGAACCACGATTCTATCATTATTTTTTGATGTACTTGTATTTAATAAGTCTGCTTGTAATTCATTTTTTTGTTTTAAAGTTGGAACTACAATTTTATCTTCAAAAAATAAAAATCCTATAGAAAGAAAAAATGAAATTATCAATAAAGGTAAAGTAAATTTAAAAAGAGAAACCCCAGAAGCAAAAATTGAAGTTAATTCGTTTTTAGCATACAAATCACTTAATGTATATGAAGTTGCAAACAAAATTGCCATTGGAATTGAAAATGACATAGCTTTAGGAATATACAAAAATTCAACTCTAAAAATATCCATCGGAGGAATTTGTTGAGTAATATAATTCCAAAGATTCATAAACAAATCTATCATTACAAGAATGAACGAAAAGAAAAAAAGCGAACCTAAAAAAATTGGAATAAATTTTTTCAAAAGATATTTTACAAACGTCATTTTATTTTTTTACCAAGAAGAATATAAATATACAACCAAAAATACCAACAAGTAAATTAGGTAACCACATTGAAACAAAACCATTCATTCCGTTTCTTAAACCAAAAATTTGTCCTAAAGTCATTAAAGACCAATATAAAACTGAAATTAAAATTCCAATAATCAAACCGATTGTTTGACCATTATGCTTTCCAAAAAGAATTGCCAAAGGAAAAGCTAAAAGTGCAAAAAAGATAGAACCAAATGGCAAAGAGAATTTTTTATGATATTCAAGATTATAAGTATTCAAAGTTCTTTTACTTGAAGTTCCTTTAGCTTTCAATTTATTAATATATTGTTTTAAATCGTAAGAAGTCATTTCTCTAGGATTTGTTCCAGAAGAACCTGAAGAAATAAATTGGCTTGCAAAAATATTCATTGTAGTAAAATCAGAACTAATATATTCGTAAGTATCTTTATTTTCATTATCAAATTGAATTACCGAAGGATTACTCATTCTAAGTTGCATCATAATAGTAGAATCCTGTGGATCTAAAAGTTCTGTGTTACTGGCAACGATTAACCTTTGATTTCCATCTTGATCTGTATCAAATAATAATAAATCAGAAACATTTCTATCTTCTACTTCACCAATTACCAAAATTGAATTAGAAGTTTTTTTAATTGAATTTGATTCCATTTCAACATTAGGATTAGAAAATATAATTTCTTTATACAATTTGTTATACTCGATTGTACCTAAAGGTAATAAATAATCGTTAACAAAAAAAGAACCAAGAGAAATTAATATGCCTAAAATAATAACAGGTAAACTTAATCTAAAAAATGATGTACCAGTTGCACGCAAAATCAAAATTTCATTATCAGTCATCAATCTTCCAATACACATTAGAAAACCAACCAAAGTTCCAAAAGGTGCTGATTGAGCAATAATAAATGGCAAAGAATAAGTCATTAACTTCATAACTTCAACTAAGGGAACATGTTTACGCAAAATATCCTGAACTAATAACAAGATTTGATTACAGAAAAACACTAAAAAGAAAAACAAAAATGCAATAGTAAAATAAAGCAAAAGTTCTTTTACTAAATACCTCATCATGATGTGAGAATTAGATTTAAAGATATTTTCATTTATAAATATAAATAACTGTTTAATTTTACTACAAGTTTGATTTTGTTTCATAAAATTAACTCCTACCCGTTGAACCAAAACCACCTATACCTCTTTCAGTACAAGAAAGTTCATTTACAATTTCAAATTTACAATATGTAACTGGAGCGATAACCATTTGAGCAATTCTATCTCCATTTTTTATTTCAAAATCCTCATCACCTAAATTTATCAAAACTACTTTTACTTCGCCACGATAATCTGCATCAATTGTTCCTGGAGCATTTAAACATGTAACACCATAATTCAAAGCTAATCCAGAACGTGGTCTAATTTGAATTTCGTAGCCAAAAGGAATTTCAAAAGAAAGTCCTGTAGGAACAGCAAATCTTTGTCCTTTTTTTAACAAAATTGGCTTTTCAAGATAAGCACAAATATCAGCTCCAGCAGATTGAGAAGTTTTATATTCAGGAAGAATTGCACCATCTTGAATTTTACATTTAACACAAACATTAAACAAGTTATTATCTTTGCACATCTTCAAAATCCTTCAAAATAATTTTTTTATCTGAACTTTTTATTTTAGGACCATAAATGATTAAAGATTTTTTTAAATTTACTTTTATGCTATTTATAAAATCGTATAAATCTTGTATAGAAATTTTTTCTATTTTTTTTATTATATCTTCATGAGAATATTGTTCATAACCGCTAAAATAAAATCTTGCCATCTGCTTCATTCTTTGTTCCATATCTTCGCAAGCCATAATTTCTTCGCCACAAAGATGTTGTTGAGCATAATTTAATTCTTGCTCAGTAATTTTTTCTTTGAAAAATTCATCAACATTTTTTATCAGATTATTTGCAACATTTAAACAATTTGATTTTGATGAAGTTGCATAAAAGCACCAAAATCCACAATCAATAAAAAGATTTACAAAACTGTACACATTATAACAGAATCCAGAATTTTCACGTAAAGACTGAAAAAGCCTTGAACTCATCGTATCACCGATTATTGCATTCAAAACTGCTAATACTAAACTTTGTTCAAAATTAATTTTTGGATTTAAACTATATAACAAGAAAAATTGTTCTTGCTGAAAATCAGCATTTACAAAATCTACGCCAGAATGCCAAATAGGTTTTGGCAAAATTTCAGTTTTTTCAAAATTAGTTCTATCAGGAAAATTTTTTACACACTCACAAATTTCATCTTGATTAAAATTTCCTGCAACAGAAATTGTTAAAGGTCCAGATTTTACAAACTTATTATACCAATCAAATAAATCTTCTCGAGTGATTGATTCAACATCTGTAACACTACCAGAAATATTTAGTGCAATAGGATTATCCTTCCAGATTGAAGAAAAAACTGCGTCCATAGCAACTTCTTCTGGATCATCAAGGGAAGAAATAATTTCACTTTGAATTACAGTTCTTTCTTTTTCAACTTCGCTTGGTAAAAAAGTTGAATCATAAATCATTTGAGAAATTACAGACAAGGCTTGCTTAGCATAAAAACAAGGAACAACACAATAAACACACATTTGTTCTCGTTCAGTAAATGCGTTTATGTATCCTCCGATTTTATCAAATTCAACTGCAATATCAAAGGCACTACGAGTTGAAGTTCCTTTGAACAACATATGTTCTACAAAATGAGTAATTCCTTGGTTTCCAGAAGTCTCATATCTAGAACCAACAGAAAACCAAAAACCGATTGCAACGGTTTTAGCTGTAGCAATCGGTTCTGTTATGAGAACTGCCTTATTCTGCAAAATTTGCTGAAAAATTGGCATCTTTTCTTATTTATTTTGACCTTCTAAAGCATCAATGTAAGAAAGATTAAGTCTTCCCATTTTATCAATTTCGATAAGTTTTACAGGAATTTGTTGTCCTTCTGAAACAACATCACTTACCTTTTCTACTCTTGCTCTAGAGAGTTTTGAAATATGACACAAACCTTCTTTTCCAGGAAGAATCTCAACGAAACATCCAAAATCCATAATTCGTTTAACTGTTCCGTTATAAATTGTTCCAACTTCAGGATCTTCTACGATACCTTTAATTGCAAGTTTTGCACCATCAGTTGATTTTCCTGTTTTTCCGTAGATTGTAACAGTTCCATCATCGTCAGTATTGATTGTAACTCCGTATTGAGCAGAAATTGCTTTAACAGTTTTTCCACCAGGTCCAATTAAAGCACCGATTTTATCAACTGCAATTTTCATTATTTCAATTTTTGGAGCATATTCACTTACTTGATCAGCTGGTTTAGAAATTGTTTGATTCATAATTCCAAGAATGTGAAGTCTTGCACGTTTTGCTTGAGCAAGTGCTTTTTGCATAATTTCTTTTGTAACACCTGCAATCTTAATATCCATTTGGAAACCAGTAATTCCGTCTTCAGTTCCAGCAACTTTAAAGTCCATATCACCAAGATGGTCTTCTTCTCCAAGAATATCAGAAAGAATTGCATATTTTTCGTAATGGTCGCCTTCTGTGATAAGTCCCATAGCGATACCTGCAACAGGCTTTTTCATTGGAACACCAGCGGCTAACATACACAATGTACCACCACAAACTGATGCCATTGATGAAGAACCGTTTGATTCCATAATTTCTGAAACAACACGAATTGTGTAAGGGAATTCTTCTCGGCTTGGTACCATTGGTTCAAGAGAACGACGAGCCAAATTTCCGTGACCGATTTCACGACGACCTGTACCCATTCTTCCACATTCACCTACTGAGTATGGAGGGAAGTTATAGTGAAGAATGAAGTGTTCTCTTCTATCTCCATCGATATCATCAAGAATTTGTTCATCAAGAGCAGTTCCTAAAGTTGCAACTGCTAAAGATTGTGTTTCACCACGAGTAAAGATTGCAGATCCGTGTGGACGAGGAAGAACATCAATTTCACAAGAAATAGGACGGATATCTTCCAAACCACGACCGTCAACACGAAGTCCTTTATCTAAGATACCTTTTCTAAGGATGTTGTATTGCATATCATCAAACAATGCATTGAAAAGTTTTTTCTGAATATCATCTTCAAGTTGTTCTGCATATTTTTCTGCAATATCAGCTTTAACTTGAGCGATTGAATCATGTCTCATTGCTTTTGTTGCTTCAAAACATGCTTTTTCAAGTAAAGGCATAGCTTCTGCTTCGATAGCGTCTTTATTTTCAAGAGTAACTGTTAAAGGAGCAAGAGGAAGTTTTTCTTTTCCTGCAAGTTTTTTAAGTTCATCTTGAAGATGACACATTTGTGTAATAAACTCTTGAGCTTTTTCCAATGCACCAAGCATCAATTCTTCAGAAACTTCTTGTGCTCCACCTTCAACCATTGTGAAACCTTCAGCAGTTCCAGCAACAACGATTTCTAGTTGACCTTTTTCAATTTGTTCATAAGTTGGGTTGATAACATATTCACCGTCAACATAACCAACACGACAAGCAGCAACTGGTCCGTTAAAAGGAATATCAGAAATTGTAACAGCAGCGGAAGATGCAATTACAGCAAGAATATCAGGTGGGTTAATTTGGTCTGAAGAAACACAAGTTGGAATAATTTGAATTTCACGACCAAAAGCCATATCAAAAAGAGGACGCATTGGACGGTCGATAAGGCGTGAAACCAAAATTTCTTTATCCTTTGGTCTACCTTCTCTTTTGATAAATCCTCCAGGAATTTTTCCTGCAGCATAATATTTTTCGTTATAATCAACTGTTACAGGAACATAATCTAATCCTTCTTGAGCTGTTCCAGATGCACAAACTGTTGCAATAACAGCTGAACCACCAAACTGAGCATAAACTGCACCGTTTGCCTGTTTTGCTAATTTTCCAGTTTCTAAAATTAATTCTTCGTCACCGATTTTGTAAGTAACTCTTTGTACCATCAAAATTTCCTTATAAAATATGATTAATCTTAAGCAACCGGGTATATCGAAACTGAATTTTTACAACAAAGGCTGCATAAATTCACTATCCATATGCCAGGTTGCCACTTTAGGTAAAACTACCTAATTTATATTTTTGTTTATAAAAACAAAATTCCCATAAAAAATACTAAAGCACTGATTACATAAAGCAGCAACCAGTGCTTCCGAAAAATCCTTTCAAAGAAGGATAATTTATTATTTTCTTAAACCTAATTCCTTGATTAAACTTCTGTAAGTTTCAAGATCTTTTCTTTGTAGGTATTTAAGAAGTTTTCTTCTTTGTCCAACAAGAATCAAAAGGCTTCTTGAAGCACTTTTGTCTTTTTTGAACTGTTTACAGTGTTCTGTAAGTTGTTTAATTCTTTCTGTTAATAATGCAACTTGAACTTTTGTATTTCCAGTATCTTTTTCGTTTGCACCGAATGTTGATACAGTTGCAACTGTTTTTTCTTTTGTAAGTGCCATACTTACTCCTTAATTTACTATTAAAATTTTTCACTTCATACAGGATAATCCGTGGCGAAGGAAAACGTGCCCATGTATGAAATTTAAAACTATTCTATATTATTTTACTAAAATCGGCAAAAAAGTCAATATAAACATGTAAAATCAAGAGAATTAGAAAATTCTTCAAGGTACAAATCATTTTTCAGAAACAAAAAAAATACACCACTCCATTTTTCTAAAAAACTTTTTAAATCTTCTTTTATCAAACCAATTGCTGGATCACTAATATACACTTTATTTTTTTTAATTTTATAAACTACAACATAATGTTCTATTTCTGTTTTTATATGA
>JAGBFB010000037.1 GCA_017936665.1 Spirochaetaceae bacterium
AAAACTTTCTTTTAACTCGGTGTAATTTTTGCCTTTCAGTAAAAGGTCGATGTCCATCATGGATTGGTAATAGCGAGTTCGTTTTGGTAGATTTTCATCTAGGGAATTTTGGATTTCGATGTCGAAAACCCGATTTGAATCTTGCATGTAGACATCAAGTCGGATTCCTTTGGATTGATAATGTGGCGAAATTGATTTTTGTAATTCTGGATATTCAATTTTTTCAATTTTGATTTCTAGCATTCGCTCCAGAAATCCTTTGCAAATTTCAGCATTTTGCATAACGCGACCGAATAAAAAGTCATCTGTAAAGGTTAATTCTTCGATTGGTTTTAGTTTCATAGGTTTTTCTCCAATAAAACAAATTTCGTGTCAGAAAAAATATTTTCTATACACATATATTAATAGGCTTAAAATTGCAAAAAATGATGTAAAATTGGAAAAATTTTTTGAAAAAAAATGTCATTCCGAACTCGTTTCGGAATCTTTTGCGAGTGGATGCTGCCCAAAATTCAGCATGATAAGAAGAACTACCTGTCCATATATACCTTTGAGATTCCGCCCATATCTCGCATCACTATCATCTACCCACCTGAACAAACCCAAGCAAGAACCAATGTCGCAAACGCATAATTCAGACAAAAATCGCACGAAACTGTGACTTAGCAAAATCGTGAAAAATCCGTAGACAAAAAAGAAAAAAGCCCAGCTCACAAATGCCTTTGAGATTTCGCCTTTTACTCATTCCGCCCCATCTACCCACTTACTCAAACCCAAGCAAGAACCAATGTGCTAAAGCAAAATTCAGCCAAAAATCGCAAATACTTGTGAATTAGCAAATCTCGTGAAAAATCCGTAGACAGAAAAGCACACCGACCTGCCTTGACGACTGAAAGGAGGAGCCGCAGGTCGCGGGGGATTTTCTGTCGAAAGGATTTTTGTACGAATTATCTAAATACACAATTTCTATGGGATTTTTGTATCAATTTCTGCATTTACAAAATTTCATCTTGCTTGGTCTTTGAAAAAATTTGTTTTGTTGCATATTTCACTGTATGGTGTTACTATGTAAAGTATGAAAAAGATTATCTGTATTTTATTTTTTGTTTTATCTGTTTTTGCAATAATTGGTTGTAATAAAGCAGATGGTGATGTTGGTAGAGTAGAAATTTGGCATACTTATAACGGAGCACAAGCTGAATTTCTTGAGATGATGGCAAAAGAATTTAATGCTTCACAAAAAGATTATGAAGTTGTTATTCTTTCTCAAGACTACTCTGGATTTAACGATACAGTTTACAATGCTGTTGCAAACGGAATTGGACCTAGTATCATTTTTAATTTTGCTTCTACTGCTGTAGATTATATTCAAGCAGATTTAGCAGTGGATATTACTGACTACATCAAAGAAGATGTAAAGTCTGGTGATACAACAATGCAAGATGTAATTGATTCCCTTCCAGAAGCAATGAAAGTTGATGTTATGGGATTTGCAGATGGAGGAATTTATTATCTTCCTGGATGTACTACAGGTCCAGTTTTCTTCTACAATAAAACAATCTTTGATGAACTAAAATTAAATCCTCCTACTACATGGGAAGAACTTGAAAGCGTAAGTAAAACAATCAAAGAAAAAAAAGGAATCCCAGGATTTTTGTCTGACAGTATCATCGATACATTACAAGCATTGATTATGCAAAACGGTTTAGGTTACATTGATGTTGGTGCAAAAAAAGTTACTTTCTGTAATGATAAACTTGTAGAAATTTTTGAATGGTACAAAGATTGTTGTAAAAAAGGATATTTTGCTTTTAACACAGTTGGAAGTTATTCATCTGACGATTTAGGAAACGGTGATGTTGCTTCCTTCGCTGGTTCTTGTGTAAATGACCAATATATTTTAATGGTTAATGGTGAACTTGGAATGGCTCCTTGGATTGCAAAGGCAAGTGAATCATTTTATACTGCATGGAATCGTGGTCCTATCTTCTTAAAGAGAAATGCTAAAGCTGATAAGGGTGCTTACGAATTTATTAAATTTTTCATGTCACCAAAAAATAATGGAAAGTGGGCAAAAATAAATTCTGCAATAGCTCCTTACGGAACAACTGAAGCAGATGAAGATTATCAAGAATACATTAATACACTTCCTGAAAATTCAGCTCTTGCTTGTGTAAGAAAAAATTTAGCTTTGTCTGGTTCTTTTCCTAACATTCCTGGAAGTTCACAAGTAAGAAGATTGATTGAAGAATACATGAACAATGTTGTTGACGGAAAATTAACTGCACAAGAAGCAGTTAGTCAACTTGAAGTTGCATGTAATAACGCATTGAACAAATAAAAATAAGAGAAGGTTTAGCACATGAAGGTTACATTAAAAAACGTAACAAAAAAATTTGGTTCTACTGTAGCCGTTAATGATTTTTCTGCAACCTTTCCTGATGGACATTTAATTTGTTTGTTAGGTCCATCTGGTTGTGGAAAATCAACTGTGCTAAATATCCTTTGTGGAATTTTAGATGTAACATCTGGGCAAGTTTTTTTTGATGACGATGATGTTACATCTCTTTCACCAGAGCAAAGAAATATCGGAATGGTATTTCAAAACTATGCTTTGTATCCTCACTTAACTGTTTTAGAAAATATAGCATTCCCTTTAGAAGTTCAAAAAGTAAATAAAAAAATTAGAATTGAAAAAGCAAAAGAGATTGCAGAACTTGTACATGTAGAAAATTTATTACATCGTTTTCCTGGAGAACTTTCTGGTGGTCAACAACAACGAGTTGCAATCGCACGAGCATTGATTAAAAATCCAAAGTTACTTTTAATGGATGAACCTCTTTCAAACCTTGACGCAAGATTACGACTTGAAATGCGAGAAGAAATTCGTCGAATTCAAATTGAAACTGGAGTTACTACAATTTTTGTAACTCATGACCAAGATGAAGCAATGTCAATTTCAGATAGTATAATTTTAATGAAGGATGGAGTTCTTGCACAAGAAGGTTTATGTACTGAATTATATAATCAACCTAATTCAAAATTCGTAGCAGACTTTTTAGGAAATCCTCCTATCAATGTAATTGAAGGATATTTAGAAAAAAATAAATTTATTTTTGATGATAATTCTGGAAGTATTTTTTTAGAAAATATGACAGATTTAAATATGCCAAATATGACAAAACTTTTTGAAAACAAAAAACTTACACTTGCCATTAGACCAGAAAGTTTTATTCTTGACAAAATAATTTCTAAAGATGACACAGATAAATATGACAAAAATCTATTTCAGGTTTTGTCAGTTTTTAAACAAACAAGAGAAGAACTTGCACATATCAAAATTGGAACAAAAGAACTTTCAATTTTTTTACCAGATGATAGTGATGTAAAAAAAGATGACAAAGTCATATTATCAATAAAGCAAAAAGGATGTTTTATTTTTAATGCACAAACTGGGGAACGGTTAAAGTGAACAAGATGTCAGATTTAAATAAGACAAAATTAATTATGACAAAACAAAATATGACAAAGATAGAACCATTTTTGTATCTTCTTCCTTTTATAATTGGTATTTTGATTTTTACACTTTATCCAGTTATAAATGTATTTTTACTTTCTTTTAAAGATGATTATAATTATTTAAGAAACAGTTTTTCAGGTTGGAATTTAGAAAATTATAAAACAGTTTTAACTGATCCTAAATTTATTCAAAGTATAATTAACACTACTTTGTATGTTTTATTTGTTGTTCCAATTAGTACAGCCTTAGCAATTATAATTGCAAATTTTTTAAATCAAAAAATAAAAGGAAATGCAATTTTTCAAACAGCCTATTTTATGCCAATGGTAACATCAATTACTGCTGTGGGTTTGATTTGGAGATTGATGTACAATAAACAATATGGAATTATAAATTTTATTTTGTCAAAATTTGGAATTGAAAAAATTGGTTGGGTTGTAGATTCTAAGTGGTCATTAGTTGCTTTAATCATTTTTGGAATTTGGAATATAATGCCTTTCACAATTATTTTATTAATTTCTGGATTACAAAATATTAATGAAGTTTATTATACTGCTGCAAAAGTTGATGGAGCAAAACCAATAAAAATATTTTTTAGAATCACAGTTCCAATGTTATCTCCTACAATTTTTTTAGTTTGTATTGTAAATACAATTTCTAGTTTTAAAGTTTTTTCAGAATTGTATCCCTTGTTTAATGGAAAGCCTGGACCATATTATAATTTGTACACAGTTGTTTATTACATTCGATATGCAATGATGGAAAAACGAGAATATGGATATGCTGCTGCCGCTGCTGTAATTTTATTTTTCTGTGTAATGATTTTTACTTTTATTCAACTTGCCATAAAACGAGGAATGAAAAAAAGAGGATTGCAATAATGAAAGCAAAAAAAATTATTAAACAAAGTTTTATTTATTTGTTTCTCATTTGTGGTGCTTTAATGATGGTCTTTCCTTTTTTGTGGATGATTCTTAGTGCATTTAAAAATCATGCAGAGATTATTCAGTTTCCTCCAAAAATTTTTCCGTCAGAATTTTCTTTTAAAAATTTTATTAAAGCATTTTCAATGGCGCCTTTTGGAAAATATTTTTTTAATTCAGTAATTGTAATGATTGCATCTGTTGTTTGTACAACCATAACTACAATTCTTGGAGCCTTTGCTTTTTCACGATTAAAATTTCCAGGAAGAGAAATTATTTTTTCTGCTTTACTTTCTTTAATGATGATTCCTTTTGAAATGCTCATTATTACAAATTATACAACCATTGTAAAAATGGGATTGTACAATACACTACCTGCTTTAGTTTTACCTTTTGTAAGTAGCATTTTTTATACATACATTTTAAAAAACTTTTTTGATACAGTACCAGATAATTTATATAACTCTGCAAGAATTGATGGTGCAACAAACTGGAAATACCTTTGGCGAATTTTAGTTCCAATGGCAAAACCTTCTTTGTACACAATTATTTTGTTAAATGCTTTGGCAAGTTGGAATTCTTTTATGTGGCCGCTTTATATCACTTCGGATTCAACTTCAAGAACTCTTCCTTATGGATTACAAGTTTTTACAACTGAAGCTGGTTCTTATCCAGAATTGTTAATGGCTGCATCTACAGTTATTGTTCTTCCGATGATAATTTTATTTATCTTTGCAAGAAAATATATTGTAAGTGGTGTTTCTCGCGGTGGACTAAAAGGATAATTATGCAAAAAAAATATTTTGAATTTACAGTTGGCGAAAAAATTCCACAAGAAGTAATTGATGGAAAAATGAAAATAAAAAATCGTCTTGCAATAAGAGGAGTTTTATTTTTCAAAAATAAATTATTAATGATTAAAACTTCAAAAGGCGATTATAAATTTCCAGGTGGTGGAAAAGAAAAAAATGAAGAGGATTTTCAAACTTTAAATCGTGAGTATGAAGAAGAAACTGGTTTTGCAAATTTAATAAATGATGAAAGTCAAATAGAATTGATTGGAAAAACTTTTACTCAAAATATTGATACAGAAAACGAAAATGAATTTTTTATTATGGAAAGTAGATATTATCTAGTAAAAATTTCTGAAGAAGAATTTTGTAAAATAAAAAATGTTGGTCAAGATTTAGATGATTATGAAAAAGAATTAAATTTTAAATATGAATTTGTTTCAGTGAAAGATGCGTTAGAAAAAAATAAATCCTTGTTAAAATTTTCTGATAAAGAATGTGTAAATTTTTGGGTTGAACGAGAAACTTTGGTTTTAGAAAAATTATTAATGGAAGAAATATGATAGAATTTATTCAGAAAAAACTTTTTGAGTTTCAGGATTTAAAATATAAAGAGTTTCATTCTAAGTTAATGCCAACCATAAATCAAAATTCAATAATTGGTGTTAGAGTTCCTGTTTTACGAAAATTTGCAAAAGAAGTTTTTAAAGAATATTCTATTGAAGAATTAAAACCGTTTTTAAAAAATCTTCCACACAAATATTATGAAGAAAATAATATTCATGCTTTTTTGATTGAACAAATAAATGATTTTGAACTTTGTCTTTTTGAATTAGAAAAATTTTTACCATTCATTGATAACTGGGCAACTTGTGATATGTTTTGTCCTAAGGTTTTCAAAAAAATTGCAAAGAAAAATCCAGAGGAAATTCTTTTACCTTTGATAAAAAAATGGATTTCTTCAAATGAAATTTATACTGTAAGATTTGGAATTGGAATTTTAATGAGATTTTTTCTTGATGAAAAATTTGATTCATCTTATTTGGATTTAGTTTCTTCTATAAATTCTAACGAATATTACATCAATATGATGAGAGCTTGGTTTTTTGCAACAGCTTTAACAAAACAATATGAAGCAACTTTGCCAATTATAGAAAATAACATTTTAGATTTATGGACTCATAATAAAACAATTCAAAAAGCAATTGAAAGTTATCGAATTTCGGCTGATACAAAAAACTACTTGCGTAAACTAAAAAAATGAAGTAAAATAACATTATCCACAAGGGAGTAGCTAGCACAATAAATTGTGTTTACAACGCCGTCAGTACGATTTGCAAAAAATCCGGTTTTGTAATTAAGTAGCGAGACTTGTCGCAATATTTTAGCGGGCAAGTCGTATCCTTATCAAAAATCAATAAGAAAATATAACTTGTCTCAAAAAAATCTAGAAAATGGAGTATTTATGGATTCTATTTTAAATTTGATTGGATTTGCAAACTTTGGTACAGTTTGGCAAATTATTTTACAAGTTATCATTTTGGTAGTTGGTTTTGCTTTCCTTGTGAAAGGTGCAGACTGGTTTGTTGATGGTGCTGCTGGAATTGCTACAAAATTTGGTATTCCTCAATTAGTGATTGGTTTGACAATTGTTGCAATGGGAACTTCAGCTCCAGAAGCTGCTGTTAGTATTACGGCTGCTTTTGATGACAATGCAGGTATCACAATCGGAAATGTTGTTGGTAGTAATATTTTAAACATCTTAATTATTTTAGGAATTACTGCTTTAGTAAATCCAATTAAAGTTCAAAAATCATCCCAAGTAATTGATATACCTGTTGCATTTTTTGCTTCTGTTTTGTTACTTATTTTAGGTTGGGACGGAAATATTAGTCGTTTAGACGGAATTATTATGTTAGTAATTTTTGTTGCATATTTAGTATATTTGTTCTGGGATGCAAAACGACCAAAAAAATTAGATTCATCAACTGAAGTTGCAGAAGAAAATGTTGAAACAAAAAATGTTTCTTTACCAAAATCCTTATTTTTTACAGTTATAGGTTTAGTTTTAATTGTTGCAGGAAGTAATTGTGTTGTAGAAAGTGCAACCTTTATTGCAGAAAAAGCAGGTTTAAGTCAAAGATTTATTGGTTTAACAATTGTTGCTTTAGGAACTTCACTTCCTGAATTGTTTACTTCTGTAACTGCTGCAATGAAGAAAAATTCAGATATTGCTGTTGGTAACATTGTTGGAAGTAACATTTTTAACATCTTCTTTATCGTTGGACTTTCTGGATTGATTATTCCTGTTCCATTTGAACCTCTTTTTAGATTTGATACAATCATTTCTGGTGTGGCAGTTCTTATTTTGTTATTATTCTCACTTCCTAAGAAAAGACTTTCAAGACTTACTGGAATAATCTTCTTGATTTGTTATGCTGTTTACTTTTACATGATTTGGTAATATAATTTTATTTATAAATATAAATTTGTATGTTTGTTGGAGATTTTGATTTATGGATATAATTTTAAACTTAATTGGATTTGCTAATTTTAATTTAGTTTGGCAAATAATTTTGCAAATTGCAATTTTAGCCCTTGGATTTGTTTTTCTTGTAAAAGGTGCTGATTGGTTTGTAGATGGTGCTGCAAGTATTGCAACAAAATTTGGTATTCCACAATTGATTATTGGTTTAACAATCGTAGCTATGGGAACATCTGCCCCAGAAGCTGCTGTTAGTATTACGGCTGCAGCAGGTGGTAATGCAGATATTACAATTGGAAATGTTGTTGGTAGTAATATTTTGAATATTTTTGTTATTCTTGGACTTACGGCTTTAGTAAATCCAGTTGTAGTTCAAAAATCTTCGTTAATAGTTGATATTCCTGTTGTAATTGGAATTACAGCAATGATTTTTGTTATGGGCTTAGATGGTTCAATTTCAAGATTTGATGCAGTTATCATGTTGATTGTTTTAGCTTCTTATTTACTATATTTAATTTGGGATGCAAAACGCTCAAAAGCATTAGGCCTTGAAACAAATGAAGATTCTGAAGAAATAAAAAATCTTTCTTTACCAAAATCTTTAATTTTTACAGTGATTGGTTTAGCTTTAATTGTTGTAGGAAGTAATTGTGTAGTTGAAGGTGCAACTTTTATTGCAGAAAAAGCAGGTTTAAGTGAAAGATTTATTGGACTTACAATTGTTGCTCTTGGAACATCTTTGCCAGAATTATTTACATCAGTAACAGCTGCAATGAAGAAAAATTCTGATATTGCTGTGGGAAATATTTTGGGAAGTAATATTTTTAACATTCTTTTTGTAGTAGGATTATCAGGTTTAATTATTCCTGTTCCATTCCAAAGTGCATTTAGATTTGATACTATTGTTTCTGGAATTGCTGCAATTTTGTTGTTACTTTTCTGTCTTCCAAAAAAACGACTTTCAAGAGTTGCTGGAATTATTTTCTTGATTTGTTACGCTGTATACTTTTACATGATTTGGTAAAAAATAATTTCTAAAAAATTTTTGTTTACATATAAAAGATAACTGTATAAAATCTAATATTGGAGAGTAAAGTATTTTATGGAATATTTTAAGTTACAAATTGGATGTTTGGCAGTTATCTTTTTTATTGTTTTCTCTTATTACAGAGAAGTTGGCGTAAATCGTAAAAAAATAAGTTATTCACTTTTTGAAGCAATTTTAATAAATGCAATAGTGTGGATTATTTTTGATGGAATAACGTCCTACACAGTAAATAATCTTGAAACTGTAAATCATTCCTTAAATTTAATTTTGCATTTATGTTTTATGATAAGTATTGATACAATGGTTTTCTTAATGTTCTTGTACATACTTTCAATTACAGAAGGCTTTCCTCCAAAAATTTGGCACTGGATTTTAATTTGTTCCCCTTATGCACTAAATTTATTTGCTTTGTTTTTTACAATTGATTCCTTAGAATTTATTCAAGGAAAAACTACAAATTATTCCATGGGATTTTCAGCTTATACTTGTTATTTTGTTGTAGCATTATATTTTGTTCTAACTTTTTTAACTTTCTTTAGAAGATGGAAATATATCGAAAGAAAAAAGCGAATGAGTATTTTCATTTATATGACAGTTTCTCTTGGAATAACTGTGGCACAAATGATTTATCCTGAAATTTTAATAACTGCCATTGCTCCAACAATTTTTGTTTTGGGAATTTATTTGAATCATGAAAATCCATCTGTAAAAAAATTAACAGAATATAATCATGATACGGTTATTGACTTTGCAACTTTAGTAGAAAATAGAGATAACAATACTGGCGGTCATATTAAGCGTACCACAGAATATGTAAAATTGATTTTACAAGAGTTGTTAGATAGAGGACATTTTAGAGAATTACTTACAAAAGATTACATAAATAATCTTCAAATGGCTGCACCTATGCACGATATTGGTAAAATTGCAATTCCTGATACAATATTACAAAAACCAGGAAAACTTACAGATGAAGAATATTCTATTATGAAAGAGCATTCTCAAAAAGGTGCCGATATCATTTTACAAACCTTTGGCAAACGAAATGATAAAGATTTTCTTCAAACTGCTTACGAAGTTGCATATTATCATCATGAAAAATGGAATGGAAAAGGCTATCCTAAAGGATTAAAGGAAACAGAAATTCCACTTACTGCAAGAATTATGGCAATAGCCGATGTTTTTGATGCAATTTCGCAAAAAAGATGTTACAGAGATGCAATGCCCTTAGATAAATGTTTTGAAATAATTAAAAATGGAAGAGAAAACGATTTTGATCCACTTTTAGTTGATATATTTGTAGAAATTAGACCAAAGGTCGAAAAGGTTTACGAATCAATTTATTCTTAAAAAAATATCTTTTATTATTCATTTTTCTGTTGTATAATGGTAAGGATATTATATTTTTTCAGGACAAATTATGAGTAAACAAAATGATTTTAAACCATTCATTCCTGCTGATAGAATTGTACCAGAATTAACAATTACTTCTATTGTAGTGGGTTTGATTTTAGCTGTTGTCTTTGGAGCTGCAAATGCTTATCTAGGACTTAGAGTTGGTATGACTATTTCTGCTTCTATTCCAGCTGCTGTTATTTCTATGGGAATTATTCGTGTTTTATTAAAACGAAATTCTATCCTAGAAAATAATATGGTTCAGACAATCGGTTCTGCAGGTGAATCCTTGGCTGCAGGTGCTATTTTTACATTGCCTGCTTTATTTATGTGGGCTGCTGAAAATCCAGCAATAAAAAATCCTTCTTTTATTACTATTGCTACATTGGCTTTATTAGGTGGAATTTTAGGTGTTCTTTTTATGATTCCATTACGAAAAGCTTTAATTGTAGAAGAACATGGAGTTTTGCCTTTCCCAGAAGGAACTGCTTGTGCAGAAGTTCTTTTAGCTGGGGAAGAAGGTGGAGATAAATCTAAAATTGTTTTTTCAGGATTGGGACTTGCTGCGGCTTACAAATTTATTACAGACGGATTAAAACTTTTCCCTTCTGAAATAACTTGGGAATTAAAATCTTTACGAACTGGATTTGGGCTAGATGTTCTTCCTGCTTTAACTGGTGTTGGATATATTTGTGGAACAAAAATCTCTTCATATATGTTTGCTGGTGGAATTGTTGGTTGGTTTGTTTTAATTCCACTTATTACATTCTTTGGACTTGATAGAGTGATTGCTCCTGCTGTTGCACCTATTTCAGAATTAGGTTCTGCTGGCGTTTGGAGTTATTTTATTCGATACATTGGAGCAGGGGCAGTTGCAACTGGTGGTATCATTAGTTTGATTAAGTCATTACCTTTGATTGTAAATACTTTTGCTAAATCTATAAAAGGTTTAGGAAAATCATCAAATTCACAAGAAAGAACAGATAAAGATTTGCCAATGACAGTTGTTCTTGTTGGAAGTTTAGTTATCGCACTTTTGATTTGGTTGATTCCTACAGTTCCTGTAACTTTCTTAGGTGCTTTAATGATTGTTGTTTTTGGATTTTTCTTTGCAACAGTTTCTAGCCGAATGGTTGGTCTTGTTGGTTCATCAAACAATCCTGTTTCTGGAATGATTATTGCAACTTTGCTTGTTGTAACTTTGATTCTAAAAGCAACTGGTTTTACTGGTTACGAAGGAATGGCATCTGCAATTTGTATTGGAACAATTATTTGTATTGTAACTGCTATGGCAGGTGATACATCACAAGATTTGAAAACTGGTTACATTGTAGGAGCAACTCCTGAAAAACAACAAATTGGTGAAATTCTTGGAGCCATCATTTCTGCCTTTGCAATTGGATTGATTATGTACTTGTTAAATGCTGCTTGGGGATTTGGTTCAAAAGAAATTCCAGCACCACAAGCAACACTTATGAAACTTGTTGTAGAAGGTGTAATGGGAGGAACTTTACCTTGGGCTTTATTACTTTGTGGAGTTGGTATTGCCCTTGCAGTAGAAGTTATTGGAATTCCTGTTTTGCCATTTGCAGTAGGTTTATATCTTCCAATTTACTTGTCTGCTCCAATCTTCCTTGGTGGATTAATCAGATGGTTTGTAGAAAAGAAAACTGCTAAGAAAGAAGCAGAACAAAAAGAAACAGTTGAAAAAGGTATTCTTTATTGTTCAGGATTGATTGCTGGTGAAGGTGTTATCGGTATGATTCTTGCAATTTTAGCTGTAATTCCTTTTGCTAACGGAACCTTATCTGATGCAATAAATTTAAATTATCCTCTTGGACAAATAGGAAGTATCATCTTTTTCATATTGATAATTGCATCAATGTTCTATTTTTCTTTTGCAAAATCAAAAAAGAGTAAATAATTTTGGCTAAGAAAGTTAAGCAACAAAAAATTTCTAAAAACTACATGGATTCAATCTTTGTGCATAAGCCAACTTTACAATGGCATATCACAGAGAATGAATCCAAAAAACAAATTGTAGTTTTGGATGTAGAAAATACAGGATTTTTTAATAAAATTGCTCAAAAGTTTTTTCATAAACCAAAGGTGAGTCATATTTCTTTAGATGAATATGGTTCATCTTTGTGGTTGTTTTTAGATGGAAGTTCCACAGTTTTTGACATCGTAAACAAAATGAAAGAAAAATTTCCATCAGAAGAAGATAAAATGCTAAATCGTGTAATAACCTTTTTTCACATTTTACAAGTGAACGAATTTATAATCCAGATATAAATCTAATTGAATTGTAAAAATATAACAAAAAATTATATTTTTCCCTTGACAATTTTGAATTTGCATTGATAAACTATTCTTAGTTATTGATTAACAAAGATTTTTTAGGAGGAAAATTATGAAGAAATTGTTATTTATCTTATCTTTGTTTGCATTTCTATTTTTGGGATGTGATAATTTAGCAAATAGCGGTGAAGATGGAAAAGGTGATGGAAACGACAAGCCATCAATCGAAAATAATTTGCCTGAATCAAAAGGAACAAATGAATTAGCAAATAAAACTTTTGAAGATCCAAATACAAAAATTAGATTTAGTTTTTCAAATAGTACTGTTAATACTAGTTCTGCACCAAAAGCAAGTTTATCTATCCTTTCTCGCTCTTCTGAAGAGATTTCTAGTGTAGGTTCAAAATTTAATTATTCATTTGATTCAACATCAGATCCTAAAACTTTACAATTTCAGTTAGCAGGAATTTTTGATGATGATACAAATTCTGAAGCTCAATCTTACGAAGAGCAAGTTTCTATGGCTGGATTACAATATGATTTATTAAGTACAACTCTTTTGGCTTTATTAAATGGAGATGCTTTATATCAAAGTTTTGCGTCCTTGGGAACAGAATATGTTTCAAAAATTAAAAATTCTGTTACAAGTAAAGCAAATAAATATGTATCAACACAAAAATCAATTTTGAATGATTACTTAAAATCAAAATATGAAAGTGTTATACATTTTAACTACGAATTGAATGAAGAAGCTTTAATTCTTACAGAACAATTCAAAGGTGATTTAACTTCTGCCTCAGCAAAATTTGTTGGAGAATACGGAGAAGCAATAATTACTTTGAATGATTATGATAATGTAATTCCATTTAAAGTAGAAGTTCCAAATGATGAAGATGGATACGATGTATATATCGGAGTTCCAAAAGTAGAAGTATCTACTGAAACTACAGGAACAATAACTGTTGATATGTTTTCTTATCCTGGAAATATGTTAGAATCCTCAAAGGAAGTTATTCAAAATATTTCAAGAGAAATTACAGAATCTATTCAAAATACTTTAATTGAAATTATTTCATCAGATAGTCTTGCAGAAATAAAATCAGAATTAGATTCTTCTAATTCTAGTCCAATAGTAGATGATGCAATTGATGAAGCAATTGGTAGTTTTAAATTTAATGTAAGTTATACAATTTCTGGAAATACATTAACTTTCACTTTTGAAGCAGACGGTTGTCCAAGTTTCTTAACAGGAGCATCTTCTTCAACTTCTTTTGATTTAACATACACACCACTTCTTGGTGCTACATACAATATTGTTCAATAATTTAAGTTATCTCTAAACAGATAATTAAAAAAAATCGGCTACGGGTAAATTTGCTCGTAGCCGTTTTCTTTCTAAGGGAAAAGAAAAATAATTTATGTTTGATTAACCAAAATCATAATCTGGTGGAGAATATTTTCTGTTTGCAAGTTCATTATTCAAAATGTATAAACCTGTATTATTTGAGCCAAAAAGTTCCATTCTATCAATTAAGGTGTAAGCGTTTAATTCTTCTTCACCCTGTTCTTTTATAAACCAGTTTAAAAAATCCATAGATTTATAATCTTTATATTCCATAGCAACAGAATAAATTTTGTTTATTAATGAAGTTACATATTCTTCATGACGTAAACCTTCTTCAAGAGGATCCATAAATTCAACTAATTTAATGTCAGGAGCTCCAATGGCTTCAAGTTTTATTTTTGCATTATTGTTTTGTAAATATTGATAAAACAACATTGCATGATCCATTTCTTCTTTTGCTTGAATTTTATACCAAGATGCAAATCCTGATAAACCTTTTGACTCAAAGAAATTTGCAAAATCTAAATACAGATAAGCAGAAAACATTTCTTTGTTAATTTGAGTGTTCATTAAAGAAGCAATCTTTTCGTGTAACATACAATTTCCTAATTTGATGGTAGAGTGCTAAACAGTTTGCAACGCAAACTTTCTTATTGTTTCTAAAAAAAGTATAGTTGTGGGATTTTTCAAAATCAAATTTTTATGATATAATTATTATTAGAAAAAATATTAATTTAATTATAAGGATTATTATGAAGAAAAAAATTATTATTGTTGGTGCAGGAATCTCTGGTCTTAGTGCAGGAGTTTACGCAGTTCGTTCAGGTTTTGACGCAGAAATTATAGAACAACATTTTACCTTTGGTGGATTTTCAACAAGTTGGAAACGCAAAGGATATTATTTTGAAGGTGGAATGCATTGGCTTACAGGCTCTTCACCTAAAGTTCCTTTAAATAGAGTTTGGAAAGAAACAGGTGCATTGCAAGAAAATAATCCTGTAGAAAATCGTGATCCATTTTATACTTTAATTGATGGCGAAAAAAAATTGCGATTCTGGCGTGATTTAAATCGTTTTAAAACTGAACTTTTAGAATTTGCTCCTGAAGATAAAAAAAATATAAAAAAACTTTGTAGCGATATAAAAGCTTTTAGACATGTAAATATGCCAATGCGAGATGTTAAAGGACTTAAAACTAAACATCCTTGTAAATTAACAATTTCTCAAACACTTGCAATGTTACCAGCAGGATTAAGATATTTTAGATTAAAAAACACAAGTTATCTTGATTACATAGGAAAGTTTAAAAACGAAACTGTACGACATTTATTGTTAAGTATAGTAGGTCATAGATACAATGCACTTTCATTTATTTATACAATGTCTTCGATTGCAACAGGTGATAGTGGATTTCCTCTTGGTGGTTCAATTCGTATGGCACAAAATATGTTAGATACATTTTTATCTCTTGGTGGAAAAATTACTTATAGCACAAAAGTTGAAAAAATTATTACAGAAAAATTCATTGATAAAAATAAAAATGAAAAACAAAAAGTAGTTGCAATTAAAACAGATAAAGGTGAAATAAAATGTGATTCTGTTATCGTAACTCAAGATACAAGAGTTGCAATAGATAATCTTTTTGAAGAAAAAATTGAAACAGACTGGGCTCCTAGAATGCGAAAAAATGTTACTGGCTCAGAAAATGTTTTTGTTGCCTTAGGTGTAAAAGCAGATTTGTCCCATTATCCATACTCAATGGTTTTTCCTTTAAAAGAAAAAATTGAATTTGCAGAAAATGAATTTTCAGAATTGCGAATTTACAATTACGCAAAGTATTCGGGATTTGCTCCAGAAGGAGGAACTCCTTTAACTTGTATCTTACTTGCTCCATATTATGATTATTGGAAAAAAGCAAAACTTGATGGAACATACAAAGAAAAGAAAGATGCTCTTGCTCAAAAATTTATAGAAGCTGTTTCAAAATTTATTCCAGAAGTAACAAAAGAATCTGTTGAAGTATATGATGTTGCAACTCCACTAACTTATGAAAGATATTGTTCAGCATATCAAGGTTCTTGGATGTCAATTTGGAAACCTAGAACTTCTAGATTTCATTATCCTCAAACAATTAAAAATCTTGAAGGCGTTTATTTTGCAGGACAGCGAATTATGATTCCGGGTGGATTACCAATAGCAGTTTACACAGGTAGACGAGCTGTGCAACTTGTATGTCGCGATAACGATGTAGAATTTGTATAGAAAAAATTGCAATCTCAAAATCTGCGTATTATCATTATAATATAAACTGTAATGAGGTAGGAAATATGAAAAATTGCGAGATTGCTAAAATTATCGGAAGAGAAATTATTGATTCAAGAGGAAATCCAACTGTAGAAGCAGAGGTTCATTTTGTAAATGGAATTTTTGCAAGAGCCTCTGTTCCAAGTGGTGCATCAACTGGAGAATACGAAGCATACGAACTACGGGACAAAGAAAAAAATCGCTTTCATGGACAAGGTGTTTCAAAAGCAGTAGAGAATATTAACACGATTATAAATGAAGCATTGCAAGGAATGGATGCAAGCAACATTTATTCAATTGATAAAAAAATGAAAGAAATCGATGGCACTAAGGATAAATCTAATCTTGGTGCAAATGCAATTTTGGCGGTTTCAATTGCGTCTGTAAAAGCAAGTGCAGCTTCTTATCATATGAGTGTTTACAAATTTCTTGGTGGATTAATTGCAAAAAATATGCCAATCCCAATGATGAATATTTTAAACGGTGGAGTGCATGCTTCAAACTCTGTGGATATTCAAGAGTTTATGATAATGCCAATTGGTGCAAATAGTTTTAGAGAAGCACTTAGATGGTGCGTTGAAGTTTATCAAACATTAAAAATAATTTTGAAAGAAAAAGGCTTATCAACTTCTGTAGGTGATGAAGGTGGCTTTGCTCCTGATTTAAAAAATGAAGAAGAAGTTTTAGATTTGATTTTACAAGCAATTACAAAATCAGGATATAAACCAGGAAAAGATTTTATGATTGCATTAGACGCTGCAAGTAGCGAATGGAAAACTAATCATAACGGAAAATACAAAATGCCAAAATCAGGCAGAGAATTTTCTACAGAAGAATTAATTTATTTTTGGAAAAAATTAGTTGATAAGTATCCGATTATTTCTATTGAAGATCCTCTTGATGAAAACGATTGGGAAGGTTGGAAAGAAATTACAAAAGTTCTTGGTGATAGAATTCAACTTGTAGGTGATGATTTATTTGTTACAAATACAAAACGTTTGCAAAAAGGAATTGAAGAAAATTGTGCTAACTCAATTTTAATTAAGCCTAATCAAATTGGTTCTGTTTCAGAAACTATCGACGCAGTATTGATGGCAAAGAAAGCAGGAATGAATACAATAATTTCTCATCGCTCTGGAGAAACGGAAGAAACTTTTATTTCAGATTTAGCAGTTGCTCTTAATGCTGGACAAATAAAAACAGGAGCTCCATGTAGAAGTGAGCGAGTTGCAAAATATAATCAGTTGCTAAGAATAGAAGAAGAGTTAGGTAAGATATCAGAATTCATTGGAAATATATTTAAAGGCAAAAAATAAAAACTGTGATTTACTTATTTTGATATTTGATTTATCATTTAATTATGAATTTATCAAATACAAAAGAAAGTAAATTGCATTTTGGAATGCCAACTCTAATAGAATTAAATTCTCTAAAAGAAAATATAGAACTTTGCAAAAAATTAAAATTAAATTTCATCGAATTAAATATGAACATTCCTTTATTTTCTGTTTTAGGAATTGAAGATGAAAATAATTTTGAATTAAAAAAAATTATTGAAGAATTAAATTTTTATCAAAAGGAATTTGGAATTTATTTTACAATTCATCTTGATGAAAATTTTAATTTTGCAGATTCAAATATTTATATTAAAAATGCATATTTAAAAACTTTAAAAGCTGTAATAAAAAATTCTAAAAAAATAAATTGTCCAATAATAAATATGCATTTAAACAAAGGAATTTATTTTACTCTTCCAACCGAAAAAGTTTTTTTATTTGAAAAATATAAAGAAGAATTTAATAATTCCCTTGAAGAATTTATAAAATTTTGTAACTGTGAAATTTCTGATTCAAATATTTTTATTTCGATTGAAAATACAGATGGCTGGACAGACTTTGAAAAAAAATCTATAGAAAAAATTTTAATGAACAAAAATTTTTCACTTACTTTTGATATTGGACATTCACAAGCTATTGGAAATATTGACCAAGATTTTATTTTAAAAAATAAATCAAAGTTAAAACATTTTCATATTCATGATGGAACTTTACCTAATGCAGCAACAAAGCAGTTTGGAAAAAATCACTTACAACTTGGAACTGGAAATATAAATTTAAAAGAAAAAATTTATCTTGCAAAAGAAACAAATTCTAGATGTGTTATAGAAACTAAAACAGTTGAATCATTAGTAGAAAGTGTAAAATGGATAACAAAATCTCTTGACACTTTTTAAAACCCTTTGTACTGTTTAAATAGTAGTTCTTTTTAGAACTACATGTTTATCAAAAAGGAATTGTGATGACTTCATCTTTAATAGAAAACTTAATCGCATTTAATCTTACTCGTCAAGAAGCTTTAATTTATATAGAATTTTTATCACATGGCGAAATGTCTGGCTATGAAGTAGCAAAGGAAACAGGAATTTCTAGATCTAATGTTTATTCTGCTTTGCAAAGTCTTGCAGAAAAAGGAGCTCTTTATTTAATTGAAGGTGAAAGCACAAAATATACTCCAGTTCCTGTAAAAAATTTCTTGAAAAATACTATTTCTGAATTGCAAAAAAAAGCTAAGTTGATAGAAAAAGAAGCTCCAAAACAAAGGGAAAATAAAGAAGGCTATATTACAATTTTAGGTGCAAAAAATATTGAAAATAAAATTCGCCAAATGCTTGAAAACGCAAAAGAAAGAATTTATTTTATGGCAGATAAAGAAATTTTATCTTGCTTTCAAAAAGAAATAGAGGATTTACTCCTTTCAGAAAAAAAAGTTGTTATCCTTTCTGATTTTGATGATTTTTCAATGTTAAAGGGAATTATCTTTCATAAAACTCAAACAGAAGAAAATCAAATTCGCTTAATTGTAGATTCAAGTTTTGTTTTAACAGGAACGATTTCTGGTAGCGAACACGACACTTGTCTTTACTCAGGACAACAAAATCTTGTTAATTTGATGAAAGAAGCTTTGAAAAATAAAATTGAGCTGTTGGGAAGATAAATTCTTCCAAAGTATCAATTGGAAACAAATGTTATTGCAAGAGACTCTATGCAATCTTAAAATTGTAATTCTCATGAAGACCAGAATTACTTAGTAGTATCAATCTGCTCTATAAACATATCTATCTCATTGGAAATGCGTTGCATAAGTGATGCTTTCTCTCTAACTATATGCTCTTTTTTCTGATTTGAAACTGAAAATAATTCTATCGTGTCCATTTGAAGTGCCTCAGCAAGTTTTTCTATCATTTCAACGGATGGAAATTGTCTCTCTGCTTCAATCTTGGAAATATAGTTGGCAGCACTCCCTGTTTTTTCGGCGAGGTCTATTTGTGAAAGTCCAAGTTCTTTGCGGCGAAACTTCATATTGTAGGATAAAACAGTTCTTATATTTGTCATATTTCACACTATTAAGTATAATTAATAATAAAACCATATGTTATTCAATCAAATAGGTATTTACAACAATCTTATAATGCTATATAATGAAAAAAAATATAAAAAATAGACTTATTAGGTTTGTTTTTTATAAAATATGCCTATTTGGAGGAATTATGATGGAAATGAAAAAAAAGGGATGCAGAAATTTGATTTTTGCAATGATTACTTTGGGGCTTGTCGTTCTGATAGCAGGATGTCAAACAATGATACCTGTATCTTATACAGAACCAGCACGGGTAAACATGAGCGGAATTAGCAAAATCGGACTTATTACTAATGATTCTAGTGCGGGGGCAATGGTTTCTGATGCACTCACAAATACAGGAAAATACACAGTTGTTCCTGGTGAGTCTGAAATTAACAGGTATAAAGCATGGCAAGATTTGCGAGATTATTATGATAATGCAATAGAAGTAAAGGCCGCTGACTTAGTAAGTGCGTACAGTTCGAATGCAATTCGGGCAAATTCTACTTACGAAGAAGAAACTCTTATAGTACACGGTACTATTAGTGACTTTCAAGAAAATGCTATCAGACTTGGAGTTGGTAATGACTCAGTTGATGTATATATTCTACCTTCAGAAAGAGAAAAAGCTGCTTCTCTTGAAAAAGGTGCAAATGTTACTATTATAGGTGAATGTTATGGGCTTAAGGCTCCTGATTTAAAAGATACTGGTGAAATTTTACGAATTTTAGGTGGTGGTCAACATGTCAATATTGCAGGTGCATCGTTTTATGCTCCACCAGGAGAATATACATCTAGCATTGATGCATTTCTATACTTAAATACATCTTCATCTGACAAAGTTGAGTCAAAGAAAGAAAAACGTGCCAAGAAAAATTCAGAAGGCAAAACTGTAGTAGATGCTGATGGAAATATTGTTTACAAAGAAATAACTTTATACCGCCGAGTTGCTGATGTAACAGCAGGTTTCAAAGTTGAAAATTTAAGTGGAAAAGTTATTGGAAAAGGAAACTACTCTCAAGGTCAATCAACTAGTTATTATGAAAACAAGGATGAAATGCCAAATGTTTCAACTCTTGTAGAAACTGCAAAGAGAAAAATACTTCCAAACATTATTAGCGATATGGTGCCAACAGAACGTACAGTTAATGTGGTACTTGAAAAATCAGACAGTAAGGATCAAAGTGTAAAAGCTGCAATGAAAGAGGCAAAAAAACTTGTCGATGCAAAGAATTATGCTGCAGCCGCAAACGCGTATGGTAAAATATATGCTGAGACAAAAGATTTTGCTGCTGGATATAACCAAGCAATTTTAACAGAAGTGGCTAAAAATACAGATGAAGCTATTGTTTTGATGCAGGCTCTTGCAGTAAGTAGTAAAAATACAAAAGCACAAAATATGCTTAAAGAAATGAATAGTCGTAGTGCTAAAAACAAACAATCAGCCGAACAGGTTAAATAATAAAAAAGTTCATCAGAATTATGTGAAAGATTGAAGTGGTTTTGTAAAATCTTTTGTAATTTTGAGTGAATTATAGGAACTTAGCAATCTGGCTAAGTTCCTTTTTTAATATAGAATAGAATTAAGAAGATAATTGTCTATTTTGAAAAGTAAAACTGAGACAGTGCTAAAAATTTTTCTACTTGACAATACGTATATTGTGTAATATTTTATACGTATGAGTATTGATTCAAAACTTACATTAAAATTAAATACTAATTCTATTCTCAAAGCAAAAAAATATGTATCTGAACGTGGAATTTCACTTTCAAAACTTGTTGAGGATTTTTTCGAAAATATTACTTCTGATTCTTATATTGCTGAAAATACTTCTTATTCACCTTTGGTAAAAGAACTTGCAGGAATTATTTCAATTCCTGATGATTATGATTATAAAGTTGATTATGAAAATTATTTAAAGGAAAAATATGAATAAGGTTTTTGTGGATTCTGATGTAATATTAGATTTGTTAGCACAACGTATTCCTCATTTTCATTTTTCTGCTTTGTTATTTACATTTGCTGATATGAAAAAATTGGAATTATATACTTCTCCAACAGTTTTTTGTAATGTATTTTATATTTTAAGAAAACAAATTGGAATTGAAAAAGCAAAGGCTGCCTTAAGAAAATTACGACTTATAGTAAATATTATTGATACTTCAGAAAAAACAATTGACTGTGCATTAAATTCCGATTTTTCTGATTTTGAAGATGCAATTCAATGTTATACTGCACAAAGCCATCAAATTTCAATAATAATAACAAGAAATATAAAAGACTATAAAAATTCAGTAGTTGTTGTTCAAAATCCTGAAAGTTTTTTGTTTTCTTCTGGGTTACTTACATAACTTTTATATATTTAGACAAGCAAAATTTTCCCACTTGACAAAAATCAACTATCATTGTAATTTTATTATAGTAGTACTAAATAGAACTACTAAGTATTACAAATAACCGATTTGTTTACGGAGGAAATATGAAAATTGGAATTTTAGGATATGGAAATCTTGGCAAGGGAGTTGAATGTGCTATCAAACAAAATCCAGATTGTAGTCTTGTGGCAGTTTTTACACGTCGCGACCCTTCAAGCGTAAAACTTTTAACAGACGGTGTTCCTGTTGTAAAAGTTGATGATATTTTGTCTTACAAAGATAAAATTGATGTATTAATTATCTGTGGAGGAAGTGCAACAGACCTTCCAAAACAGACTCCTGAATATGCAAAATATTTTAACGTAATTGATAGTTTTGACACTCACGCAAAAATCCCAGAGCATTTTGCAAATGTAGATTCTTCTGCAAAAGCAAGTGGAAAAACAGCTTTAATTAGTGCTGGTTGGGATCCTGGAATGTTTAGCCTAGCACGTCTTTACTCAAACGCAATTTTGCCAAATGGAAAGGATTATACTTTCTGGGGAAAAGGGGTTAGTCAAGGACATTCAGATGCAATTCGTCGGATTAGCGGAGTAAAAAATGCAAAGCAATATACAATCCCAGTTGAGTCTGCTTTGGATTCAGTTCGCAATGGAGAAAATCCTGAACTTACTACTCGGCAAAAACATACTCGAGAATGTTTTGTTGTTTTAGAAGATGGTGCAACAGAATCAGATAAAGTTCGCGTTGAAAAAGAAATTAAAGAAATGCCAAACTACTTTGCCGACTACGACACAACTGTAAACTTTATTAGCGAAGAAGAATTGCTCAAAAACCATTCAGGTATTCCACACGGAGGATTCGTTTTTAGAACAGGCAAAACTGGCTGGAACAAGGAATTTGACAATGTAATTGAGTACAGTTTAAAACTTGATTCAAATCCAGCTTTTACTTCAAGTGTAATCGTAGCTTACGCTCGTGCAGTTTTTAGAATGAACAAAGAAGGCATGACAGGCTGTAAAACAGTTTTTGACGTGCCACCAGCTTACCTAACAACCATGAGCGACGAAGAAATTAGAGCCCATTTGTTGTAGTTTTGACTACGCTTCCTGACCGCAGCCGAAGGACAACTACCAAGCTCTCTCTAGTTCCTGTCTACAATTAACTTTTTGATGAATAACTAGATTTGTGATATAAAGAAAGCCCCCAAAGTTTACAAACCTTGGAGGCTTATTATAAAAACTAATTCGAATAACTATAATATATTTACCAATATTTCACTATATATTCGCCAGAATCTGTTTTGTAGCAATAGCGATCAATACCATTCTCACTAACAACAGCTGTAAAACGAACATCATTATTTGAATCTTTCATAGTTACAGTATTACCGTCTACAGAATAAGTTCCTCTGTATAGTTCGGTTCCAGTGCCACTGCCATCGCAAACAACACATTCGTTGTTTTCGTTAAAAAAAATTTCACAAATTCTAGTCCATTCAAAACCATCATACACTTGAAAGCTACTGAAGTAATAATCTGTTTCTTGTTTTTTTATAAGGTTTGTTATATGTGAGTGTGATGAGTCATACATTCCAAGAACATCATATTGAATTTCATCCTCTGTATAGAAAAGATCCTCTTCCCACTTAAAGTTATATCCGTTAATGGATAAGTCGTAGATATTGTAGTTATTGTCGTATACCACACCAGCTTGTCCTGAAGAATTAAGTGGTGTTCTATCTGTAAAAGGTGAAGGTTGTGTTGAATAACTTCCATCAGCATTAAAGGTAATAGTTTCTAAATCTGGTGCAACCCAAGTTCCTTCAAATTGAGCAATATATTCTTGTTCGCTAGGGAACGAAATAGATTGAGGGTAGCTACCTATAGAAGAACCAATAGGAACTTCTTTTGCATAACGATAAATACAATATGGTTCATTATTAGCGGCTCTTCCTAAATTATGATATTCACAATGAATAATAATTGAAGAAACAGAAAAAGTCTTACCAATGGTATTTTCATTTAGAGGCATTTTTGCAGGAGAAAGCCAACCAGTATAAGACCCTATAGAAACAGGATAACTACCATTGTCTTCTACCCCATATTTAATTACTAAATAACAATCTGAGTTGTCATTGTCCCCGATTTCAAAGTTTTTTTCTGGCATGTTTATCCAATTTGGCTCATCTTTGTCTTCATCAAAAGTCCATTTAAACGAATGATGTTCCTTATCCCATGCTAAGTTAATGTCTGTTACATAAGTATTTGCGAAGTCGTCCTTTTTTTCAATTCCTTCTGGAACATCAACAGTTAATACCTGTGATTCACAAAGTGCGTTAGAAGTAACAAAGGAAACTGTGTAGTTATAGGATTTTCCTGCATTTACGTAATAATCTTTAATTACATGTTGTCCTGCTGCAAGTTCTTGACCTTCAAACATTGAATAGTCAATATAGTCGCTAGCTCCTAACAGCATATCACCCCTATCTACCACTATACTGTAAACACCTTCTGGAATATCAACGTAAATAGCTACGTAACCTGATTGCTCATTTACATATTCCCCTGAAATTGTAATCGTTTTCTCGTCCGACTCATACTTGTTAGAGGTGTTTATATCCTCACACCCTGTAAAAAATCCTACGCACAAAATTATTGCCAATGCAAACAACTTAAAAATTTTCTTCATAATATACCTCGTATAAAATAAAATTTTTACTTAAATTATACACCTATTACTAAATATTTAGCAATAGGTATCTGTAAAATTTTAGTTATTACTAAGAAAATTATAATTATGAGTATCGATTTTTATGCTATAGGTCAGCGAATTCAAAAGAAACGCAAATCCCAAAACAAAACCCAAGAAAGTCTTGCAGAAGCAATTTCTGTTACTGTTGGATATGTTAGTCAAATTGAACGAGGAATCACAAAAATAAATCTGGAGACACTTTCACATATTGCAGATTATTTGAATTGTGATATCACTGAATTTTTATCTGATACAGTAAAAATGTCAAAAAATTATCTTTCGGAAGAATTTTCATCAATCATAAAAAAATTAAATCCAAAGAATCGTCAAATCTTAATTGAAATTGCAGAAGTTTTGCAGAAAAATCAATGAGATTTATCTTTTCGTGTTCAATATTGAAATTGCGATATGACAAGGTGCAAAGATTATAGCAAAAATAATTAATAAAATAGATTGGCTTATAATTCCACTGAATAAAAATATGATAGATGGAATTACTGAAAGAGAAATTCCTCTAAATAGATTGTTTTTTCTAAAATGAGTTATCCAAATTAAGCAGTAGAAAAAAATTAAAATTCCGTTTATTATAAGATAAATTCTAAAAGAAAAATTAGAAGAAAATCCAAAGTAAGTTCCTGAAATGTTAAACATCATACAAGCAAAACATCCGTAACGACCGATTTGCTCAAAAGTTTCTATTATTTTCCAAAACTTAGTTTGTGGTAGTTTAACAAAATTTTCTTTACACTTTATAGCGTAGATAATATTCGGAATCATTATTAAGATCATAAAAATTAAACCGAATGGATTAAAAAAAGTATTGTTGTCAAAAAAAATTTGTTGTGTCATAAAACATCTTTCCTATGATAAATTTAATTTCAAAAAAATTTGATTCTATAATCTGTAAAGTTAAAAATATTTATACTAAATTGCCTTTTACTTACTACAAGAATCTAAATCACTTTTTTCATAAATAACTTGATTTCTTCCTAATTCTTTTCCTTTATATAAAAGTAAATCTGCTTTTTTTAATATTAAATTAAGTGAGGTTTCTTTTTGATAAAATGAAATTCCTGCAGTAATAGTAATTTTAATTTTTTTATTATCATATTCAATGTTACAATTTTCAACTGTTTTTCTAAGATTTTCAAAAACTTGAATAATATCATCTTTGGAACAATCGTATTCATTTAAAATTAAAAATTCTTCTCCGCCCCAACGACAAACAGAAACTTTTGAATTTTCAAAATTATGATTTTTAAGGACTTCTGCAATTTTTGTTAAAACTTTATCTCCTGCATCATGACCATAGGAATCATTTACTTTTTTAAAATAATCAATATCAATCATAGCAACAACAAGATTTTTATTATTCTCTGAATTAATAATTTCTTCAAGAATTTCCATCATTTTTCTACGATTAAAAAGTCCTGTTAGCGAATCATTTTCTGCTACATAACGCAATTCTTTTTCAAGTTTACATACTGTTGTTGCATAAATTACCATGTATAAAGAGACAAAAAAGAATGTTAATATGGTATTAATTAAAAATATACCTCGTACAATTACAGTGTTTTCAATTACATAAATTGGTGCATGATGATAAGTCCAAAGTCTAAATCCGATGTAGAGCAACATATTAAATATTCCCACCGCAATAGAATTTTTACTTACTCGTTCCATTTTGTTTAAATAGAAATCACAGAAAAATATTGTAACGGTGAATGAGATACAATAATATTGAAACCCCATTTCCCAGCCAAGAAAAAAAAGAGATGCGAGCATAAAAATATATAATTCAATAAATGCGATAAGTGCATATTGTTTTATTTTATGTTGTTTAAGACAAATAAAAGCTAATAAACATAATGTAATATTTACTAAGTTTACATAAAAAAGTATATCAATATTGAAATAACTAAAAATACATGAAAATACAATATGACATGAAATTAGAATAGAATTAACAATATATATTTTTTGGGAAACATATTTTTTTGCAGAAATTTCTTTATTTTTCATAACATAAAAATTATATCATAACAAAATTTTAATTACAATTAATAAATCACCACTGATAAATTTCTCCTTTCATAATTGCATTGAACATTTTTTCTTTTGCCTGATGATTTTCTTTTTGAATTTGATGAAGAAGTTTTTTTACGGATTCACGTTTCGTATTCTTATCAAAGGGACAAGGATTTTTTACACTTTGCAAATTCATTTTATTTTGAAATCCGATTATGTCTTTTTCAGGAATATAAATCAGTGGACGAATTACTGTGATATCTGCTTCTTCAAAATATTTTACAGGTGGAAAAGAAAAAAATTGTCCTTCGTACAAAAGTGAAAGTAACATTGTTTCTATAAAATCATCTTTGTGATGTGCGTAGGCAATTTTATTGCAACCTAATTCTTTTGCAAAATTATTTAAAGCACCTTTTCGCATTTTTGCACAAAGAGAACAAAAACTTCCTTCTTTGATTTTTGCTTTTAATACATCTGCAATTTGTGTTTTTACAACGTGATATTCAATCTCAAGTTTTTTGCAAAGTCCTTTTACACTTTCAGTTTGAAATTCCCCAAAACCTAAATCTACAGTAACTGCTACAAGTTGAATTTTTTCTGGAATAAATTTTTGTAATCCCGTTAAAGCGTAAAGCAAAGCAAGGGAATCTTTACCTCCAGAAACACCGATAGCAATTTTATCTCCATCTTGAATCATTCGAAAATCATTTATTGCTTGTCGGGTGTAACTGAAAAGTTTTTGCAAAGTCATATTTTTTACAAACTAGGATAATATTAAAACAAATTCATCAAATCTTCGATGGTTTCTTTGCGGCGGATTTGTTTTACTTTTCCGTTGGCACAAATCATAACTTCGGCTGGGCGTGGGCGGCTGTTATAGGTTGAACACATGCTCCATCCGTAGGCGCCAGTGTCGAGGACGCAAAGTAGGTCACCTTCTTCAATTTTTGGGAGTAGGCGATTTTTTGCTAGGATGTCTCCTGATTCGCAAATATTTCCTGTTACGGTTTGTTCGGTTAAATCAGCTTCATTTCGGGAAACAAGCTCTCCATCTCGGAAAACTTCAATATCGTGGTGGGAATCGTACATGCTTGGGCGAACGAGAACGTTCATACCAATGTCTGAACCTGCAAATTGGATTCCAGAATTTTCTTTTGTGGCGTGGACTCTGCCTAAAATCACGCTGCCTTCTGCAACACAGAATCGGCCTGGTTCGCTTTTGAAAAGTGGGGCTTTCCCGTAACTTGCAACGAATTCGTCTAGGATTGGCTCTAGGCGGGATTTGAAATCTTCCATTGGGAAGTCTTTTTCGTCATCAAGTTTGTGATAGGGGATTCCATAGCCGCCTCCAAAGTCGATAAATTCTAGGTTTTTGAATTGGTGAGCGATTCTTAAAAGATTTGTAACGGCGTCTAAATATGGTTGTGGATCCATAAAAAGTGAGCCAATGTGTTGGTTGATTCCAGCAATGGTGATTTGGTATTTTTCTGCAATTTCAAAAATTTGTGGGATTGAATATTCAGCAATACCGAATTTTGTTTTTTTGCCACCGGTAACAACTTTTTCGTGGTGTCCAGCTCCAACTCCAGGATTTATGCGAACGGCACATTTTCTTTTTGCTGGTGGAATTTCCATTTGATTACAAACTTCACCAAAAAGTTCTAGTTGGCTCAAAGAGTCTAGGCTTGTCATAACTCCGTTTTTTAGGGCGAATGCTAATTCGTAGGGTGCAACATTGTTTGGCACGAAGAAAATTCTTTCCACTGGGAAACCTGCTTTCATCAAAAGAGTGATTTCCCCAACGCTCATGGCATCGCAGTTTAGGCCTTCTTCTAGGGCAAGTTTTAGAATGTGGATATTTGTGTTTGCTTTTACAGAGTAGTTTGCGGTGTAAGGATATTTTGTAATAACTTTGGCAACTTTTGCCATTCTGTCCCGTAAGATTTTTTCGTTATAAACATAAACTGGAGTTCCGTACTCAGAGGCGATGGTTTCAGGATTGTTTCCTGAAAAAAAGTCTGTGTTTTGGATAAAAGATGTCATTTTGTGGCTCCTATTTTATTTTTCTGAAATTGATTCAGAATTTATTTATCTTCTATAGATTTGTTGTTGATTTCTAATGCAAGTTTATCTTTTGCATTTAGTTCAGAAACAACTTTTAATCCTGTTTCCTTTTCGTATTCTTCTTTTGCTGAATTTGCAACTTTACCACCTCTTATGGCAACTTTGCGATTTTCTTCAAAAGTTTCTGGTTCTTCTTGCTTGGAAATTGCTGTAGAAGTAACTTCTGCAAGCATATTTAAAACCAATTCTATGTTTGTCATATTATCTCTTAGATTTTCTTTCTTCAAGCCTTTTTTTTCTTTATATTCTTTTACAGTTAAGCCACTCCAAGCTTTTGTCATTTCGTTTGTTAAAATTGCATAATCTTTTTCACTTTCGATTCCACGTTTTTTCCATTCATCTGTAAGTTCTTTCCGCATCTCGATTGTTTGCAATCTTTGATTAATCCAGCCTTCTGTATATCCTTTTGCTCTATAATAATCAGCACCTCGAAGAATTGCTTTTTCTGGATCTGCAATTTCATCTAAACGTTCACTACCAACTTTTGCAAGCCACATTTTAAATGGCTCGGCTTTAGGAGATGGCACAGATTGAACAAGGCGTAAAATTCCTTTTGTATCAAGCACATCTGTTAGACGCATTTTTCCATCAGCGGCCAGTAGTTTCAACTGGTTACAATTTGTAACCACTTCACTTCCTTCTTTTGCTAATCGATGTTTTAGAACTTTCCAATAATCCCGTGGATTTTCACTTTCGGTTAAGATTTCTATGACATCAATAACTGAAAAGAACCAATCTTCTGTTTCTTCATTCCAAGCTGTGCGAACTTTTTTGTTTTCAAAAACTTTTATTTTGTTCATAAATCCCTCTAGCATTTATTATAGCACAGTATCTAGAATGATACAATACAAAAGTATAGGTATTACGTGATATTTTTTAGTAGTTCTATTTAGTACTACTAGGTTTAGTTTATAGGAGATGTGAAGTAGTGTCAAGAGGGGCTATTTTGTATATTCACGAAGAGTTGATTCAACTAGATTTCTGATACTTTGAACTACGGAATGACTTAAATCTGTGTCTAATTCTTTTGAGGGAAATCCTGAATCTTTTTCTGGAAAAAAAAGTTTGAAAATATCTATTTCTAGTGCGGTTGTAATTTTTGATAAAGTTTTGTCGCTAGGCCAAAGTCGTTTACTTTCAATGCTGTTAATGGTTTGTTCAGAAATATTTGCCTTTTCTGCTAATTCAAATTGGGATAAACCTTTTTCTTTGCGAATATTTTTCAAATTATTTGATAGACGACTTTTTATGTCCAACTCTTCCATATAAAAAAAAGTATTACGCATTTTGTCTTATTATAACACATATTTATAATACAAAAATATATAAGATTTGTATTGACAATACTTAAAACTAATATTTATAATACAAGAAGATATATTATGCGTATTTATAATACGTAATGGAGGACAAAATGAAAAGAAAATTTTTGGAATGATGATACTAGCTCTTTTGGTATTGTCATTTGGATTTTTGAGTTGTAAACAAGAAGTTAGTAATGATACTAATGGTGGCGGAAATTCAAATCCCTTTATTGGAACTTGGATTTGCAATGCAGAAGGATTAAAATTTGAGTTTACAGAAAATCAATTCTTTGTAAAAGAACTGGATACTAATTCTATTGATGGATTTGGTGTTTGTTCATATAACGGGAATCTTGCAGAATTAGTTACCAGTGACGGAGAAATGTCAGGCACAGCTATGGTAAATGGAAATTCCCTACAAATTACTATGAATGGATATGATGAAGAAGAAGGAAGAGAATATAGTCTGACCTATTATTGTACCAAACAATAATTCAATCCATCAATAAAAAATCCCTGTAGAATTTTCAACTTATTTCGGTTCTACAATATTTGAAGAACCGAAACAAAGGAGAGTCAAGAGCTTGAACGAAGAGTCCCTTGACCACCTGTATTCTACAGGGATTTTTTAATTTTAAACCTTTCTTTTTCTTTACTGGAAACCAGATACCACTTTCGTAGTCATTTTTTTTGGTTTTATTTGTTTGGTGGTGGACTTTATTATATTTTAAACAAATAAAAAAAGAGCAACCAAACTGATTATACATCAACTTAGTTGCTCTTTATAAATTATACTTTGCTTTTCTAAAAACTTATTTTTTCTTTGCTTTTTCGTAGCGTTCTTCGGCAGCGGCTTTTCTTTCTTCAGCAGCTTTGATTTGTGCCTCTCGTTCTTCTTGCATTTTTTCTGCACGTTCACTTGGACTCATTTTTGCATCTTCCCAAGATTGTTTTCCCATTTCTTTTGCGCGTTCAAATGAATTATGAAATCTGTTTTCTTCGAAGTTAGCTTTTGATTCAGCTTTTACTGCTTCAAAATTTGCTTTATCAACATCGTGTTGAGCTTTTGCACTTTCTTTCATATCAGAAAATGCATTTTTGAAAAACTTTCCAATTTTTTGGAAAATATTTTGTTTTTCTGTTGTTTCCATTTCTTCCTCCTGAAGTTCAACTTCAACAGTTTGTGTTTCTTGTTCATCATTTGTAACAGTTACTTCTGTTGCAAATAATCCTAATACCAAAGTTGTTGCTAAAATAGTTGTTCCGATTGTTTTTTTCATTTTATCCTCCTACTAAAAAACTACGGGTTGTATTTGTTGATTAAGCGATTTTTCCTTCTTTTTTTAGCCAAGCAATTTCATCACGCAAAGTTTCTTCGTAACTTCTTGTGGTGTAGCCAAGTTCGTTTTTTGCTTTTGATGAATCAAAGCAGTTGTTGCGAGCAAGATTGTAAACGCTAAAAGTTGTCATAAGTGGTTTTGTACCTTTTTTCTTAGCTTGTTTTTCTAACATTCCAGCCAAAAAATTTGCCATTTTTAATGGAAGGAACACTTTGATTTTTTTACAACCAGCTTCTTTAGAAACCATTTTGGAAAATTCTTTGAAACTAACTTCTTCGTTTCCAAGGATGTAGCAACTTCCAGATTTTCCTTTTTCGGCTGCAAGAATTGTTCCCTTTGCCAAATCCCGAACATCACAAAGATTGAAACTTCCGTCAATTCCAGCAGGCATTTCCCCGTTGATAATTTGAATAACTGTTCCAGTTGTTTCACCGATGGCAAAATCTTCTGGACCTAAAATCCCACTTGGATGAACAACACAAGCATTTAATCCTTGAGTTTTAACTGCGTCTAAAACAGCTTTTGTTGCCAAGGCTTTTGATTGACTATAACATCCCACAACTTTTTCTGTATCAAAATCATAAGTTTCGGCGATTGCAGTTCCCTTTGGCAATTCTGGAATTGCACCAGTACTTGAACAGTAAACCAATTTTTTACATTCTTTGTGAAGCAAACACAAATCAATAATATTTTGAGTTCCACCAACATTAACATCCATAACTTTTTGATTGTAGTCTGGATTCACAGTTACGATACTTGCAATGTGCATTACGATTGTTTCGTAGCCCTCTGGAACTGTGAACAATTTTTCCAAAGATTGAATATCACACAAATCACCTTCCACGATTTCAACTTCAGATGGAATAAATTTGATTGCTTTATCATTTGGAAGTACAAAAGCGCGAACTTTTTCGCCTCTTTCCACTAATTGACGACAAATTGTGCCACCTAAAAATCCTGCAGCACCTGTTACTAAATAAATTGTTTTGTTTGTAGCGTTCATAAAAATCTCCTATTGTTAAGCTCTTTGGCTTTGTTTTCGTTTAAGTTGTCTTCAGAATATAGGAGATTTATTTATGAAATGTTTTTAAAATGTTACTGAATTGTTAATTTTGGAAATATTTTATTATTTTGTATATTTGCAATGTGGGTAATTTGTACAACCGATGAACCAATGATTATTTTTCCCTTTTCTTTTTACAAGAAATCCTCCACAAGAAGGGCATTTTTTGGGATTCAGTAAAATTGTTGCATCACGCAAAGTGTATCTACATTTTGGATAATTTGAACAACCAATAAAACATCTCCCCTCATGTTGAACTTTATAAAGATTTCCTGTTTTACATAAAGGACATTTTGTTTGTACAGACTCTTCTGCTTTTTTAATCCCGACAAAACATACAGAATCAGATTCATTAAATTCCTTTAAGAAAATAGAAGGACTTTTATTGTCAGTCAAAATAAATGTTCTGTTTTTTGTTCTTGTAATTGCAACATAAAATAGACGACGTTCTTCTGCAAATTTATAATTTTCTGCATTTGTAAGAACAAGGTCTAAAACTTTATCATCTGCAATCTGATTCGGAAAACCTAGTTTGTCATTTTTAAAGTTAAGTAGAATTACGTTATCTGCTTCTAATCCCTTTGATTTGTGAACTGATAAAAAATCAATCTGTACTTCTGGCTTTGGAATATATTCAATACATTCCTTTCGATTTTTGTTGTAAAATTTAAACAAACCAGATTTTATTAATATTTCTTTTTCATAGTTTGTCCTACCCAGAAGTAATATTGATGAATCAATTCCAAATTCTGAAATTATCTTATCTACAGCAAATTGAATCGCTTTATAAGGTTCGTCATTGTAGCCCAAAAACACAAGTGGATAATTTAATTTTTTGTCTGAACGTAAATCTTTCTTTAATTGCAATGAATTTTGTAAAATAAATTTTGAAGCCTCATTAATAAGTTGTTGCGAATTTCTATATGTCTTTTCAATTTTTAGGATTTTCGTATAACCGAAATATTTTTCAAAATCCGTGAAAAGAGAAATATCACTTCCTGCAAATCTGAAAATAGATTGCCAATCATCTCCAACACAAAAGAGTTTTGCATTTGATTTATCAACGATTGCTTTTAAAAAATTAAAACGTGATTTAGAAATATCTTGATATTCATCTACTATTACATATTTGTATGGTGAGATTTCACAGCCAGCCTCAATCTTTTCTGTTGCAAGATTTATCATATCCGAAAAATCAATAGAATTATTCAAAGCAAGGAAATTTTGATATTCTCGAAGAATGATTTTAATTATGTCCAAAAACAGTGAAGTACGCTCACGTAAAAATTCATTAGGTTCTGAGTTGCAATAATGATTTTTCAGAATTTCTATTTGGTCTATTTTGTAATTGTTTGACTTAAATAAATTGATGAATGTACAGCACAAATTCATAAACTCGGAAAAATACTTGTTACTTTTACTTGCATAAACTGTATTGAATACATCAGAAAAATCACGGGATTTTAATTCAACTCCATTTGCAAGTAATAATTCTTTCAGTTTTTTTAACAAGATACCTTCTGAACTGTAATATGAATATGTTTCAATAAGTTTCGTGTTATTCATTTCATGAAATTTACGTTTCCATTTGATGCCTTCTAAATACTTTTTCTCTTCAACAGGAGAAAGCCACGGAACTGTAAAAGCTTTTGAAATTCCAAAATGCTCAAGATAAATGTCATAGTCAGATAGATAAAAATCTGGTTTATAAGATTTTCGAGATTTATCTTCACTTTCAAACGGATAAAGCTTTTCGTATTCATAAACCACACCGTTCATAAAAAGAAAGTTTGCAATTTTTGTTTCTTCCAAACTTTTGACCTGTTCATTGTTTAATGTTTTATACGCCTTTGATTTTTCTATTTTTGTATCACGTATATATCGTTCTCTATCATACTTCGATTTTAGAGTTTCAAGGTCGGCATTTTTTTCCTCTTCATATAATTCACCAAGAGAAGAGTGCTTTTCCATATCTTCAGGAATTTCAAGAAAGTATGCAAAATATTCCGTAAGAGCTTTTATCAAGTCAGGATGATTCACAATTTTATTTTCAAAAAAGTTATGAACAAATTGTACAAGACTATTTTCATCTGCAACTTCTGGTCTTTTACCCTCTGCATTTCTTATAATTTCAAGTCCTAGTTTGTGAAATGTTGTAGCAGAAATAGGAATTGCTAATTTATTCTGAATTCGTTCTGTCATTTCTTCGGCAGATTTTTTAGTAAAAGATATCAAAAGAATTTCACTAGGATTTACATTTTTTACTTCACAAAGATATTTTACTTTTGCTGAAATTGTAAGTGTTTTTCCACTTCCTGCACCAGCAAGAACTAATATTCTATCCTCATCATTTATAACAGCAGCCCTTTGTTGTTCGTCCAATGATTTTTCATCGATATTTGAAAACAAATAATCGTATTTTATAGATTCATTTAGTATGAACTGATTGTTTGATATCTGAAAATAATTGTTCAATGAACTATAAACCTTATTAAAATGTTCGATTTCAGAAAACTCTTCGTCTGTATTTTTAATATCAATATTTGTTAATTCTTGATATAATAGTTTCCATTTTTCTGTAAATGTATTCTCTAATGAGTGTGTAATGTACTTGTTTTTATATTCAAAAAGTTCAGTAAAGAAGCAAGAAATTTTTTTTGTAAATGCAAGTATAGTTTCTTTTCGCTTGAATTCTTTATTAAAATCCATAATCTCATTATGAATATTTAGAAATTTTTTTTTAAAATTATTAATTGTTTCCGATTTTTTCTTTATCAAATGCAGTTTAGATATTTCTAAATATAGAGAATTCCATCTTGAAATAAATAAACTTTCTGTATCTTCTGTAATGTATTGTTTTTTTAGTTCATAATATTCACTTAAAAATATTTTAATTTGTTTTTCAAAATAAATTATTTTATTGTTAAAATCATTTATAAATTTTTTTTTATATTTAGTGTAAAAAGATGATATCAATATAATAGTGATAATTACTACTATTGAAATAATAATTAGTAAAAATTGTGAAATCATTATTTAACTTCTAAAACACAGAATCTTGTTCATCTTCAACAAGTTCAGTGTTTTTAAAATAGTAATACAATACTAAAACCGCATCTTCCCAATGAAGAGGTTCATCATTTGTGACGCAGTCCAATACAACTGTAACTAAATCATCAGTAAGAATTGTTTTTTCTCCCCAAATGGCAGAAAGTTGTTGAGCTCCATTTTTTAAATTATTAAACCACCATTTATCTTGTTTCATATATTCTGATAAATTTGAATCAATTTTATTTATAATTTTTGGCGTTCCATAAGTTTTAGAAATTCTATCTTTTACAATATTAAAAGCATTTTGAATTTCTGTGCCATAGTTGTTGCAAGTGATGTAATCTGAAAAAGCTCGAATTTGATATAATCCCGTTTTATTATTTACATATACTACATAATTTGTAAAAACTGGATGTTTTTTTACAGGGACTATTAAATAAGTATCATTTTCTATAAAAACAGGAGATTCTTCACATAACTCGGCAATTTTATCAATACTCATTCCCATTTTCAAACCAAATGGTGCTGCATAAATAAATAATGAGTTAAGTATAAGTGTAAATATTAAAAAAAAATTTTTCATTTATTAACTCCTACAACTATTGACTACATTATATGTTGAAATTTCTTTATCGTCAACTTTTATTATTTAATGAAAATATAAACTTATATTACAAATTGAAAAAATTATAGAAAAATGTTGTATGTTCGTATAAAAAAATAGAAATTTATTTAAGAATGTAACTTTTTTTATTCTTTCAATAATTTTTCTGAAAGTTCTAAAATTCTTGGGGCGTATTTTTGTTTCATTTTATTTAAAACTAATTTGTTGGCTAAATAACCTGTTCCCATAATTATTAATCCAAAAAAACTAACGATTATTCCTAAAATAAATTTATTAAAACTTAATACTAAACTTAATCCGGTGCCAAAAACTAAAACGCCAATAATTCCAATAAAAATTGAAATGTAAGTAGATGTGTTTGAAACTTTTGCATCTATTTTTCTAAGTTCATCTAAATCTGATTCTTGCGTTTTAATATATTTATTTCTGATTTTTTCAACTTCTTCTTTATTGATAGAAGAATAATTGTAATTAAATGATTCTTTGTTTTCTTGCATTTTTTTCTCCAAAATTATTTTGTATTTATTTTTATAATAAAAGTACTACCGACTCCAACTTCACTTTTAATTGCAATTTCGGCTCCAAGTACATCTATTATTCTTTTTACTAAAGCTAATCCTAAACCATTACCTTGTTCTTTGTGGGAAGTATCACCTTGATAAAATTTTTCAAAAATATGTTTTCCCGTTTCATTAGAAATTCCACAGCCTGTGTCTTGAATATAAATTGAAGCATAGGATTCATCTTTGTAACAAGAAATAAAAACTTTGCCATTAGGTTCTGTAAATTTTAATGCGTTAGAAATAATATTGTTACATACAATTTCTAGTAAGGTTTTATCTGTATTAATAAAAATATTTTCGTCTAAATTTACATCAAGTAAAATATTTTTTTCTTCCCAGATTTGTTCAAAAGTTAAAAGTGTTTGTCCTAGAAAATCTGCTAAATTAAATTTTGAATATTTAGGAAGAATTTTTTTATTTTCTAATTTATTTAATTTTAAAATATTTTCTACAAGACTATTTAATTTTGATATTGTATCTGAAATTATTTTACAGTAAGTGTTTCTTTCTTCAGAATTTAAATTTTCATTTTCTAAAAGATTTGCATAATTTTTTATAACTGTAAGTGGAGTTTTTAATTCATGAGAAACATTTGATAAAAAAGAATTTTGTAAATTTTCTAAATCACTAAATTGTTCAGAAATTTTATTTATATTTTCTATTATGTATTCTAAATCACTATTTTTTTGAATTTTTGAATCAGTATAAATTTTATAAGTGTAATTTCCTTTGTTAATTTCATCAGTTGCATTTTTTATTAAATCAATTTGTTTGTCAAAAAAATAATATTTAATAATCATTACTATGCAAGTAAAAATAAAACTTAAAATAAAAACATTCGAAAAAGTTCTTGGAGCTCTAGATCTAATAAATTCTTCTGTCAAAGGGGAATCATATAAAAATAAAATAATACTACAAGTTAATATAAATGAAATTCCTATAAATATAAAAATATAGCTCATTAGAGAAAATAAAAATTTTTGTTTTTTAAAATTATTATTTTTACTCATTGATAATTGCCTTGTAACCTAATCCATGAACTGTTACAATTTCAAAACTATTACATTCAGAAAGTTTTTCTCTTATTTTAGTGATATAAACATCAACAGTTCGTGTGCCAGAAAAACTGTCTGGATTCCAAAATTCATTCATAAGTTGAGTTCTTGAAAAAGTTTTTTTTGGAAATGATAACAACTTAAATACGATGTCAAATTCTCGTGTTGTAAAATTTACTGCTTCATCGTTTATGTATGCCATGTGTTCTTCTGCATCCATTGTAAAGTTTCCAACTACTAATTTTTTTTCTACGTTGATATTTGCACGACGCAAAATTGCATTTATTCGTAAAAGAAGTTCTTGTAAGTCGATTGGTTTTACAAGATAATCATCGATTCCACTTTCAAAACCTTTTTGTTTAGATAAAAAATCATCCTTTGCTGTCATAAAAATAATTGGAATGGTTTTATTTTGTGTTCTAACATTTTGTGCCAACTTATATCCATCAACTTTTGGCATCATAATGTCAGAGATAATTAAATCAAAATTATTTTTATACAAAACATCAAAAGCCTCATCTCCGTTAAAACAAGAATGAGTTTCAAATCCTTTTTGATTTAAAAAAATACAAATTGATTTGTTTAAGTTTTCATCATCTTCAACAACTAAAATTTTTATCATAATATCACCATGAAGATTATATCATTTAATTTAATTCTTGTTGTTAAATATTTGTTAATTTTTTTGTCTTTATATGATATAATAATGTTTATGAAACAAATTATGCTAAAAAACTTTTTACTCATTGTAATTGTTATGCAAATTTTACCAATTTTTGCACAAAAAAAATATACTTCAGCGGATGGTTTTTATGGATATAATTTTTCTGAAGATTTTACACAAATGTCGAGTACAATTATAGATAGTGAAATTAGTATTGATAATTCTATTGAAAATCAAACAGAAATTACGCATTTAAGAAAATCAATAATTCCTTTTTGGAAAATTGGAAGTATTGAATATATTTATTTTGAATCTGATTTTTACTTTATTTTACAAAACTTAGATAAACAATTTATTTTTGTTAAAGAAGGAAAATGGACTGAATATTGGAAAAAAAATATAAAGCCTGGAATTTATGAAGCAACTTCTGAACAAAAAAACTTTTTATACAATTACGACGTTTTTAATTTATCTCAATTTAATTTTGACTGTTGGATTTCAAATTCACAAAATTCAACTACCAATGAATGCATTACAATTGAAACAGATTCAAAATTTTCTTCATTTAGACTTGTAAATGGGTATATTGATTTTTTGAATCCTGAAAACTTTGAAAGTTACAGTAGAGTAAAAACTCTTAAAGCCTATGATGAAAATAATAACCATATTGGTACTTTTAATTTTAAAGATAATTGTTCAATTCAAAATTTTTATTTACAAAATGAAGTTTCATTTATTCGCTTCGAAATTACAGATACTTATTCTGGTTCATTATATGATGACGTTGCACTTACTGTCTTGCAATGTTACTAATTTTTTTTATCTGTTAGTAATCTTTAGGACTTTTTGTTGAGATTTTTTCTTTTGGAACAATTTGGTCTCCTTTTACGATGTCAAATACGTGCCAAGTAAATCCTTCTTTGTTTGGTTTAATTTTGAAAGAAGTTTTATATTCGTTATCAAAGTAAACTCTAACCTGTGCTTGAGAATTTGAAAGTCTTTTGCTGGAATTTATCCCTGTGTTAGAACAATCGTGAACATAATAACTGTATTTTTTATTTTCAGCAGGTTCTACGATAGTTATTGTTTCTGGTCCATAACTATTTACATCATCTCGGTCAAGTTCTAAGTTTCCTTCTTTTTTTACACTGAAAAAAACATGATTTTCGCCATCTACAACATGAGCATCTAAATCCCAAGGGAATTCGCCCCAATCAAGAATGATTTTTATTCGTTTAAAATCAACTGCTTTTGGAATAGAAATTTGTGGAGTAGAAGTAATTTCTCCTTTTGTTACAACAAAAACATCTTCTGTTTGTACATATTCATTACCTTTTTTTACTGAAATTGTAAATTCACCTTCTTGAATTTCATCTGGCAATAAAACTTGTCCAACCATGTTAGATTTCAAATTCCATGTGTCATCGATGTTTACGTCAGCACTTGGAATTGGAACTCCTGAATCACTATCACGGATTGTAATAATTCTTTCTTTTGGTAGAGTTTCTTCAATTTTTTGTACTGGTTTTGCAGGAGAAGTAACTTTCTTTTTTTGAGAATTTTGTACTTGAGTACGAAGTTTACTTAATTCAGTTTTTGTGCTTTGTAATTCATTTTGTGTTTTTTGTAATTTGTTTTTTACTGATTGCAACTCTTTTTGTAAAACTTCTAATTCTTCTGATGAAGAATTATTTAATTTTGTAGAACTTGTTTTTTCTTCTGATATGACAAAAGAAATTTCGTTTATATTTAATTGCTTAATAATTGGATGATTTAATAACAATTCTTTTTGAAAAATAGCTGCTTCTTTTGAGTGTAAAGTTTCTAAAGATAAAACTTTAAATTCATTATTATATTCTTGTATAGTAACAGGAATTCCTTTTTGTGCTAATAGTTTTACATGATTTTCTGCTTTAGTGATATTATTAAAAGTTCCAAGACATATTTTATATTCTTGTGAAAACAAACTAATTGAAAGTAAAAATAAAAGTGATAAAATAAAATATTTTTTCATAGTAAAGGTCCAAATCATCCTAAAAATTTTACTTACTACAGTATAGAGTTTTTTTGTAATATCGTAAAGTATATCGATGTAATTTGTATAGAAGAATTTAAACTATTTGTTTTTTGAAGATATAGGTTTTAAATAATTTATTTTCGTCATTGAATTTTGGGTAAATAGCTTCTTCAATTAACGTAAAATTATTTTTTATATACCATTGCCAATTACATTCACAATCTGTCCAAAGATATACGTTTTTATAGTTTTGATTTTTTAACCGATTGATAAGTTCTTTAAAAATTAAAGAGCCATATCCTTTTTGACAGCTAACAAAAAGAGAAAGTTTTATATCATCATCATTCATTAGGGAATGTACTTTTGAATCCATATATGAAAGATATTCTGCACATAGATTTATGCTTTGCTTTTTTTCTTTGCTTAAATTTTTTGTGTTTTCATCAATCCATTTATAAATATTGTTTTTATCAGATTTATTTTGAAAAAACATTGCTGAACATAATTTATCTTTTGGTAAAGCAATTTGAAAAGTAAGATTATTTTCAAAGAAACTATTTTGTAAAATTAATTCAGTGTAAATTTTTCTAAAAGAATCTTCCCAAGTTGAAAAACTCCACATTGGTTTTACAAAATCTACAAGTTGAGAAAAATATTTTTTTTCAAAAGGAACAATATCAATTTTGATTATTTTACGAATCATAATTTATCCATCTAAAAAAAATCTTTACTAATAGTTTAATATCATTATAATGAATAAATCAAGAAATTTTAAGTTTAAATAAGGCGATTTTATGAATGACAAAATGAATTTTAGTAATTTTAATTGGACTCGTGAACCAAAAAGTTTTTTGATAACTGCGGACAAAATCGAAATTATCACAAAACCACATACAGATTTGTGGCAAAGAACTTACTATCATTTTAGAAATGATAATGCTCCAGTTTTTCAGATTGAAACTGAAGAAAAATATTTTTCATTTACCGTAAAAACTGAGTTTGAATCCAAAACCCGATTTGACCAATGTGGAATTGTAATGTACCTTGATTCTGAAAATTGGCTAAAAGGTTCTATCGAATACGAGAACGAAACTTTTCAGCATTTAGGAAGCGTTGTTACAAACAATGGTTATTCAGATTGGGCAACAACAGAAATCCCAGCAAATGTAAAATCAATGTGGTATCGCTTTAGTCGCAGGCAAGATGATTATTGTATTGAATGTTCTAATGACGGAATTATTTTTAAACAAATGCGAATATGTCACATGTGGAAAGGTGGTGAAAAAATCCAATTTGGAATTTATGCTTGTAGTCCAGAAAATTCATCATTCAAGGCAACTTTCACTAACATGGAAATTACTGAATGTAAATGGCTTGCTCACGACGGTCAAAAGCCAGATGAAAATTAAAATACACAAAAAAATTTAATTATTTGCACTTTCGTGATATTTCTTTTTATCGATGTACATATTTTCATCAGATTGTTTTATAATTTGTTGTAAATCTTTTCCTTGTCCAGAAGCGTAACCGATAGAAGCAGAAATTTCAAATGGATATTCATGTTTTATTGAATTGATGTTATTTTTCCATTGCTCGATTGTTTTTAGAGTTTCTGTTTCATCAGCATTTTTTAGAATCATAATAAATTCATCCCCACCAATACGGAAGGCTTGTTTATTTTCATCTGTTAAATTTAGGATATTATTTGCAACAGTTCTAATTAACAAATCTCCTTCTTCGTGCCCATTTGTATCGTTGATTACTTTTAAATTATTGATATCCCAAAAAATAACTGACACTTGTTGAACTTCATTATAATCATTTGAAATAACACTTAAATATTTGCTTTTATTGAACAATCCAGTCATACCATCAATTTCAGCTAAAACTTCCATGTGTTTTGCATATTCTACATTATTACGATTCAACTTACCAATATTGAAACAAACAATTATACACATTGTATAAATGATACAGCGAGGAAATATGAAAAACACAATCAGACTAAACCAAAGATTATTATTTATCTGGGTACGAGTAAATTCACCTGCTTTGTTAATGTAAACAGAAAGAGGTTCTCCTGGAAGTAATGTCATGTTTGCATCACAAATTCCATAGTGGTATCCCACAATAACAGAAATAAAAGTGCTTGTAATCGTTAAAACAGAAGTATATATCATCAACTTTTTTGAGGAATAAAGACTACAGAAGAGAATTGGAAGTACACTTGCCAAAATTGCATGAAAAGTAAGGCCTGTTTCCATAATAGTGGTAATTATTACTGTCCATAAAATAATCAGATATTTTACAAAATCCTTATTTAAATCTATGAATGTCCAGCAAATCATTCCTATTATGTAAACAATCAAACTTGCCACCATACATAAAAACACAACTTTTTTATTGATAGGAAAAACATTTAATATGTTTAAAATCCAAATGCCAAGCATAATGATGACCATGATTTTCATACAGTGAATAACATATTTGTTAGAAGTGTTTTCTGCAATTTGTTGTTGCAACTTTTTTTTAAATAGCATATTTTATCCTCTTATTTCATTGTTTTAGGAAACTGATATTCTATTGTATACGGATTTTACTAATTTTGCAAGAAATGAAAAAAATGACACTACAAAAGAAATGCTTATTTTGTTATAATGAAAAAAAGGGAAAATGATATGAAATAAAGATTGTGGTGGTTTTGTTATCGATATTCCAAACTACGAACAACCAATGGAAATGTTTTTAATAAAAAGTATTTAACAGAGGGAATGAGATGTTAGAAACAAAAATAATTACTGAGACAGATAGATTGATTTTAAGAAGATACTGTAAACAAGATTTACAAGATTTATATGAGTATTTATCTGATGAAGAAGTGGTGAAACATGAACCATATAAGCCTATGGATATAAATGAGGTAAAGGAAAATCTTGATTGGCGAATTTCCACAGACGAAATGAGTGCAGTTGTGTTAAAGTCAAATAACAAAATGATTGGAAATATTTATTTAGGAAAAAGAGACTTTGAATCTCTAGAAATTGGATATGTATTCAATAAGCATTACTGGGGTAAGGGGTATGCAAAAGAGAGTTGCGATGCCTTGATTAAAAAATCTTTTTCGGAAAATACACATAGAATTTTTGCCGAGTGTGACCCTTGTAATATTGCTTCATGGAAACTACTTGAAAGTTTGAATTTTATACGTGAGGCACATTTTAAGGAAAACGTATATTTCTGGAAAGACGAGAATGACAACCCGATTTGGAAGGATACATATGTTTATTCCCTTTTGAACTCGGAGCGATAACTTTCAAGTTATATAACAGTTAGATAAACTTGAATTTTACGGAGTGAATGATATGAGCATAATACAAACTTTTTATGATAATTTGGCAACTCAATATGATAAATTATTTCTTGATTGGCAAGCTACAACAAAGGAACAGGCAGAAATCCTAAATCGTATATTTCAGAATAATGGATTTGATAATACAGCCAAAATCCTTGATTGTGCTTGTGGAATTGGAACGCAGGCTATTGGTGTTGCTTCACTTGGATATAGTGTGACAGCTTCTGATTTAAGCACAGGAGAACTTGTAGAAGCAGAAAAAAGAGCAAAAGCTAATAATGTAGAAATTTGTTTTAAGCAGGCTAATTTCTGTGCATTATCAGATACATTTACAGAGAAGTTTGACATTGTTATTGCTATGGATAATGCACTACCACATATGCTGACAAGTAATGATTTGGATTCAGCAATAAAAAGCATTGTTAATCAGATTCAGGAAAATGGAATATTTGTTGCAAGTATTAGAGATTATGATAGTTTGTTGATGGAAAAACCACCATATTCTCCACCATATATCCATAAAACAGATAAAGGACAAAGAGTTTCATTACAAACATGGGTGTGGAATGATGATAATTATAAACTTACACAGTATATCGTTGATGATGAAGAAACATTACAAGTAAGTAAATTTGAGTGTGAGTATAGGGCTACACGAAGAGAAGAAATGACAAAATTATTACGTGCTCATGGTTGTAGTAAGGTTGAGTGGAAGTTTCCTGATGAAACAGGATTCTATCAGCCTATTGTAGTGGCAAGAAAAGCGTAAAATTTCAGTTTGACGGAGTGTCAAATTCCAATTTAACGAGGTGATTTTATGAAAGCAGAAAATATTATGGCTTATTGTTTGAGCAAACATAAAGCATGTGAAACTTATCCTTTCGGAGATGTTCCTATCTGCTATAAGCTCAATAACAAAATATTTGCCCAGCTCTATCCTTATGAGCAGGATTATAAAATTACATTAAAGTGTACAGCTGAAATGGGATTTTTTTATAGACAGATGTATCCAGATATAGTTGTTCGTGGATATCATTGTCCACCTATTCAACAGCCATATTGGAACACAATTTACCTTAAAGATTTTCCTGTTGATGAACTTTTAAATATGATAGACCTTGCTTATGAAACGGTTCTACACAGCTTCAGCAAAAAAATACAGAATGAAATTCTGTCAGATAAATAGATTGAAATAATCAGGTGATTTTATTATTATTTTTTTAGTATTAATGAATTGTTTATTTTCAAACAGTCATACAAACTTAAATCAAAAAGGGATTATCATGAAACTTATTCGTGCAAACATAAACGACTGTGAAAAAATGAAGACAATTACTTATTTAGTTTTAAAAGAAAAAAATTTTAATGAAAATTCATTAGATGATTTTTTACGATATCAAGAAGTAAAAGAGTGTTGGAGAAAAAATAACAATAATGAATATATCTTAGTTCCAAATGAATATGTGGAAGATTGGGACTTAAACAAGCGAAAGGAAGTAGCACGAGAGATTCTGAACAAAATTAAGGGTAAGAGTTTTGCATATGGTGCTTTTTACGAAGGAAAAATAGTTGGACTTATATTAATATCTAATGAGTTTTTCGGAAGTAGTAATCAATATATGGAGCTACTTATGTATCATGTGTCAGAACCATATCGTAGGCGTGGTATTGGAAAAAAACTTTTTGAATTAGCTTGTAAAGCTGCAAAAGAGGCAGGTGCAAAAAAGTTATATATTTCTGCACATTCTTCTAAAGAAACTCAAGCTGCTTATCGCAAATTAGGTTGTATAGAAGCAACAGAAATCAATCAAGTGATAGCTGAAAATGAACCTTATGATATACAAATGGAGTTCATTTTATAAGTTGTAATAAAAAGGAAAAATTTATGAAAAAAATTAGTGCTTCGACTACGCTTAACAACAAACTTCGGTTTCGCTTGAAGTAATTGTATATCAACTTTGCTTCAAGTAATCACAAATAAAAGGAAAAATTCATGAAAAAAATTATAGTGATTGGTTGCCCCGGAAGTGGCAAAAGTACTTTTTCAAAAACCTTACACACAAAAACAAATATTCCCTTGTATCATTTAGATATGTTGTATTGGAATGCAGATAGAACAATCGTGGATAAAACAATTTTTTATGAAAAGCAATTTTCTATAATTCAAACTGACGAATGGATAATCGATGGAAACTACGGTTCAACAATGGAACTAAGGATTCAATCTTGTGACACAATTTTCTTTTTAGATTATCCTTTAGAAATTTGTCTTGATGGAATAAAAGCTAGAAGAGGAAAACCACGAAGTGATATGCCCTGGCAAGAAAAATCTGATGAAGAGGATTTTGAATTTTTAGATTTTGTAAAAAATTATCATTTAAAAAACAGACCACAAGTGATAGAATTATTAGATAGATATTCAGATAAAAAAAATTATGTTTTCAAAAACAGAAGTGAAGCAGAAGATTTTTTGAAAATAATATAATTTTTTTCTTGGAGAAAAATTTATGATAACAGATTGCTATGATGATAAAACTGAATCGATTATCACTCCTAGAGATTTTTATGGAGAACCCAAACATATTGTTGATATATGTTTGATTCTTTTTTCAAAAGAAATACATTCTCATTTATTTGATAATTACACTTGCGAAAAAATTGGTGAGTTGAATGCTTGTAATGGAATAACGCCAATTTATAAAATGAATTACAAAGGAAAAGATATTGCATTTTATTTAACTGCAGTTGGTTCTGCTGTTGCGTCCACTTTGTGTTATGAAGTAAGTTGGCAAACAGGTGCAAGAAATTTTATCATGTTTGGTTCTTGCGGAAGTCTTAACAGAGAAAAAACTGATGGCAAATTTATTGTTCCAACAGAAACTTATAGAGGAGAAGGTGCTTCATATTATTACGCAAAACCTTCAGATTATATAACTATAAAAAACAGCAAAAAGATTTCTTCTATTTTTGAAAAATTAAATGTTCCTCATGTACTAGGTAAAGTTTGGACAACTGATTCAATGTTAAGAGAAACAGTAGGACTTGTTGAAAAACGAAAAGAAGAAGGTTGTATCGCTGTTGAAATGGAACTTGCCGGTGTTCAAGCACTATGCGATTTTTACGATTTAGAATTGTATAATTTTCTAGAAGCAGGTGATGTGCTTGAATCAAGTGGATACGAAGTTGAAGGTTTACATGGAGCCAATCACAATCTTGGAAAATTATATATTGCATTAGATATTGCACTGAGTTTGTAGGAAACTAGAAATTGAAAAAGGACTTTATGATAAAAAAATTTTGAAGGAGTAATTATGGAATATACAATAAACGAAGAAAGATTAACAGCAGATGAATACATCGAATTTCTAAAACACACAGACTTAGGTTCACAATATCCTAAAGAAAGATTTTATGAAAGAATCAGTACATTAGTAAAGAAAGTTTCAATCAGTTTAGTTGCTAGAAACAAAGAAAAAGAAATTGTCGGTGTTTGTTTTGGAATCACAGATTTTTCTTATTGGCTTTTTATTACTGATTTAGGTGTTGTTCGTGAATGTACAGGAAAGGGAATCGGAAAATCCTTAGTAAATAAATTACTAGAATTAGCTGGCGGAAAAGAAAATATAATCATGTACACTTGTGTTAATGAAAATGCAATTCCATTTTATGAAAAACTAGGAATGGAAAAACCAGATGATGTTATGGTTTATAATCATGCAGAATGGACAGATTTTGTAGTAGAGTAAATTTTATATTATTTTTAGATGAGGTTTTTGATGGAAATTATTGATAAAAACATTGACGGTGGAAAATCTTTTGATTGGGGAAAAACTTCATCAGATTATGCAAAATATCGTGACATTTATCCCAAAGAATTTTATGACAAAATAATAAATCGTTCATTGTGCATAAAAAATCAAACTGTGCTTGATTTAGGAACAGGAACTGGAGTTTTGCCAAGAAATTTATATTCCTACGGTGCAAAATGGATTGGAACTGATATTTCTGAAAATCAAATTGAACAAGCAAAACTTTTATCAAAAAATATGGATATAGAATATTATCCTTCCTCGGCAGAAAATTTGGATTTTCCAAAAAACTCTTTTGATGTAATCACTGCTTGTCAATGTTTCTTTTATTTTAATCATGAAAAAATAATGCCAACTCTACATCAACTTTTGAAAAAAGATGGCAGACTTTTAGTTTTGTATATGACTTGGCTTCCTTTTGAAGATAAAATTGCACAAGCAAGCGAAAATCTAGTTTTAAAATATAATCCTACTTGGAGTGGCGCAAAAGAAACAATGCATCCAATCGATATTCCAGAATGTTATAATGAAAAATTTGAACTTGTTTATCATGAAGAATACAAATTGAATGTTCCTTTTACTCGTGAAACTTGGCACGGAAGAATAAAAGCCTGTCGTGGAATTGGAGCTTCGTTATCCGCTGAAGAAATTGCAAATTGGGAAACTGAACATAAATCCTTGTTAGAGAAAATCGCTCCAGAAACATTTGAAATTTTGCATTACGGGGCAATGGCAGAGTTAAAAAAAAATAACTTGAGGTAAAATATGCAAATACGCACAATGACAATCGCCGATTATGAAAAAGTTTACGCACTTTGGATGAGTTGTAAAAATATGGGATTCAATGATATTGATGATTCAAAAGAAGGAATCGCTCGATTTTTGGAACGCAACCCAAACACTTCCTTTGTTGCAATAGAAAATGATGAATTACTGGGAATTATTCTTGGGGGGCATGACGGAAGACGAGGATATATTTATCATATGTCGGTTGCAGAAAATCATCGCAAAAAAGGAATTGGATCTAACCTTGTAGAAAAATGCCTTGAATCATTCAAAAATGAAAAAATTTCAAAAGTTGCTCTTCTAGTTTTTAAATATAACGAAAATGGAAACGCCTTTTGGGAAAAACAAGGATTTATCCTTCGTGAAGATGTAAATTACAGAAATATTGGACTTTGTGAATTAGTTAGAATTGATACGTAGAATAGATAAAAAATTACAAACAGAAACTAAATTTTGAAAAAAAAGTATTTTTCCTTGACAATATACTAATATTATCTTATATTATTAGTATAATACAATATAATATAAGGTGGTATAATATGGCAGCGATTACAGTAAATGTTGAACAAGAAGATAAGGAACTTTTTAACACAATTTGCAATAAAATGGGCATGAATATTTCTACCGCAATCAATATTTTTATTAAAAAAGTTAATGCAACTCGCAGCATTCCTTTTTCCATCGAACTTGAACCAGAATGGAACGAAGAAACTCTTGCAGCCTGTAAAGAAGCTCTTGATATTTCAGAAGGCCGAATTCCTGCAAAAAGATACGATTCTGTTTCTGAAATGATGGATGATATTTTAAATGTAGCCGAAGATACTCCAGACTATGGGGTAAAATGATGGCATATCAATTGATTTATACTAACTCTTTCAAAAAAGATTTAAGGTTAGCAAAAAAACGAAATTACGATATGAAAAAAATGGAAGAAGTTTTGACGTTGTTAAAATCAGGCAAAAAACTTCCTCGAAAATACAAGGATCATCAACTTAAAGGAAATCTATCAAAATTTAGAGAAATACACATTCAACCAGATTGGCTTTTAATTTACACAAAAAATGATACAGAGCTGATTTTAACTTTGTCTAGAACAGGAAGTCACGCAGAATTATTAAAAAAATAGGATTTTATTGGAATTCTTATGAATAAATTTAGGAGGAGAGAATTATGGAAAAACATGTTGAAATTTTAACTGAAAGATTTTCTAAAGATTCGTTGATGGCATTGGCTACAGTTGATGAAAAAGGAAAACCTTGGGTAAGAACTATTGATGCAATTTTTTATCAAGATAGCTTTTATACAATCACTTATGGATTGTCTAATAAGATGCAACAGATTGAAAAAAATCCTACAGTTGCAATCAGCGGTGAATGGTTTTCCGGTCATGGAATTGGTGAAAATCTGGGACACATAAAGTTAGAACAAAATTCTGAAATTGCAGATAAATTGCGAAAAGCTTTTTCTGCTTGGTACGATAATGGTCACACAAACGAAGACGATCCAAACACGATTATTTTGCGAATAAAATTAACCGACGGTATTTTATTCAGTGATGGAAAAAGGTATGAATTCTAAATGTATTATTGATAAATTATAGGGAAGATTTTTAATCGAAAAAAACGGATACGCCTATGACGGTTACTGGGTGATTAAATAAAAAAAATGATTTTCTACTTGGAGGAAATTTTATGGAAAATATACAAAAATCAATTATCAATAGAAAGTTTTTTCTAATTGCAGCCTTTGGACATTTGTTATGTTGGATAGGAGGCGACTTATTACTTTTTTTCCAACCAAATGGTTTTTTAGATGTACAAGGTCTTTTTGATTATGAAAAAACAGTTTTGATGTTAGAAAATGCAAATCCACTTCAGTTTACTATTTCTGGTATTGCAGGAACGGTGGCAATGATGTTAGTGTTCTTTGGATATTACGAAATTTACAAAATGCTTAAACCAGTTTCAAAAAAAAGTGCAAATATTGTGTTAGTTGGAACTTTATTAACTTGTATTCCCGGAGCAATAATGCATTTTACTTGTACTTCTATGTTATGGTATTTTGTAAAACTTGGAGGAACACAACTTGCCCATGAAGTAATGTTATCTTTTTTTACAGAGACAGCAATTACAACTTTAATGTGCAATTTAGGTGTTTTTCTTGTAACAATTCCTTTATTAATTAATGTTGTAAAAGGAAAAACCTTTTTACCAAAATGGGCATGGTTTGTGAATACAATTCCTCTTACAATAGTTGCTGGAATAGTTTTTGCAGGAATGGGTGCAATGAATGTAGCAAGTTCTGGAATGTTTTTTGGATTGTATTTTTTATCAAAAAAATATTTAGCTGAAAAATAATTTTTAAATAACCGAAGTCCTATGGAAGTAAGTGATGAATAAACTAGATTTTTCTTTTGTGTATAAAAAATTCAAAAAGCGATTACAAGAAACTTATGGAAAAGAAGTTGCTTCTCTCGTGTGGGAAAAAGCAAACACAAAACTGAAAAATCTTTTTGATGAATATAAAAATATCGGTTCAGATGAAAAAATTATGATTCTTCCTTTGGCAGCAATTTATTTTTCTATGAAAGAAGAAAATCTTGAAAATCCCCTTGAGTTATTGAATCAATATGGAAAAGAAACTGGCAAAAGATTTTCAAAATTGATTAGAAAAATCACTTCGTTTCCAGGGTTGCCAGAAGTTTTATGGAAAAACATGAATAGCCTTATGCGAAAAAATAGCAGCCCAGAAAAAGGCTACCAGCGAAAAATTATTTCTGAAACAAAAGAATTAGTTGCTGTGGATATTTTAGTTTGTCCACTTCATGAAATGGCAAAAAAACTTGGAATCCCTGAAATCACTTCTGTAGTTTGCTTGATTGATAAAGGTCAAATGACAGGATTTAAACATATCGAATATACCAGAACTAAAGCGTTAGGAGACGGTGATATTTTTTGTGATTATCGGTTAAGATATGATAAAGAAAAATAAAATCTTTAATCCATCCATTTTTTCATAAAGGAAATGCGTTTTTCTACGCTGTCTTTTGAAATTGGGTGGCTGCTTAGCATATCGTAGCCGTGGAACGTTCCTTGTGTTTCGTGAATTTGAAGTTCCGTTGTGTGATTTTTGATTTTTTCTGCGTAAATAATTCCTTCGTCGTGGAGGCAATCAAATTCGGCAGTTTCTATATAAGTTGGTGGCAAAACTTTTGGAAGGGGATTTTTCATTGGAACTGCGATTTGTTCTTGCTGAGGAGTGCAATCTTTTAGGTACATTTTCCACATGCGTTGATTATTTTTTGAGTTCCAAAGGGGAGTGTCTGTAAAAGTCTTCATGGAATTTGTAGTCATAGAATTGTCGGTAACAGGGTAAATCAAAACTTGGCAGCAAGGCGGCGGTAGATTTTTTGATTCCACCGTATTACAAAGATTTGCTGCAAGACAACCGCCGGCACTGTCTCCAAGAACAATGATTTTTTTAGGATTGATTTTTAGTTTATCTGCATTGGAAATCAAATATTCGTAAGTTTTTAGCGAATCTTCGTAGGCAGCAGGAAAAGGAAATTTTGGCAGTAAATGATAATCTACAAGGTAAGTTTTGCAATTTAATTTTGATGTATATTCAAAAGCATTTGTTAATTGATGAGGTGCAGTTTTATAGCCAAAACCTCCACCGTGCAAAACCAAAAGTGCAAAATCATTGGGTGATTCTGGAGAAATTTCTTTAATAAGGATTTTGTCATTATTAAATCCTTGAATAAAAAAATTATCTATGGAAATGTTTTTAGGCGGTTTAATAATGTTTAACATGAGTTCCAGCGGCTTTTGAGAAAGGCGGCAAATCAGTTTTGAAAAAGGCAACTTAAAAGCGATTTTTCTAAAATCTTTGTGGTATTGATATTTCATAGAATTTCATTCTATAGTAAATTTTATCAGAGAACAAGGAACTTAAATGTCTATGACTGAAAAAATAACTTTATGTGGTGACAACTGCAATTTTTGTCCAAGATATAACGCAAAGACCGAAGCAGATTTACAAAAAGTTGCTGAGCTTTGGTATCGTGTTGGTTGGCGTGACTGTGTAGTATCAAATGAAGAAATAAAATGCACAGGCTGTTTGTCACACAAAAAATGCACTTATGAATTAGTGGAATGTACAAAAAATCACAATGTTGAAAAATGCAACCAATGTGATAATTTTCCTTGTGACAAAATTAACGTAATGTTATCCCGCTCAAAAGAATACAAAAATATCTGCAAAGAAATTTGTTCTTCGGAAGAATATCAAATGCTAGAAAAAGCATTTTTTGAAAAGGAAGAAAATTTATGTTGATAAAAATAGGTAATTTTGAATTTACATCAGTTTGGGATGGAGTGTTTTACAAAAAACTTTCTCAGTATCCGAAAATATTAGATTGGGAAATCAGAACCATAATTGAATTTATTGAATACGAAAAAAAATATTCTAGGGAATGCAAAATTGAATGCGAAGATTCTAATCTTTTAAAATTGATAGAAGATGCAATTTCCCATAAAGAAAAATACTTAAACATCCAACGCCCTAAGTTAATAACAGAATGTACTGCTTGTCCTTACAGAAAAGGCTGTGTAACAGATTTTGTTTGCCATACAACTTCTGTTGATAATGCAAAAAAAATATTTCAATGTGGAAAATTGTTATCGGCATTAAATGCTAGAAAAGTTCCAGTTGAAGAATTGATGAAGGAAGGCAGAAATGCAGCAAATGACCCAGCAGATTATTTTGAATACATAATGTTTTCTTGGGGAAATTGTCAAGCTGGCGACAGATTAGTTATGGAACGAAATTTAAAACGCTTTCCCACCGAAGAAGATTTGAGTATAAATTTTAATCCGGGCGTAAGATTTTATTTTGAATACGAAAATCTTATAAAACATCCAGACATGATTTTTGACGGTGTTTTACCGATGAAAATTAAAGACGAAATAATTCTAAAAGATTGGGTTTACAAAATCCTTATTCCTACAAAAATAAAAAAAGATTTAGAATCCTTTATCCCAAACAATCTAAAAGACAAAGTGATTTATGTTGAAAATGATTGCAAAGACATTTGGGATTGGTCAGAAAAAGTCTACAAAATTATCGAGAACTGTATGATAAAAAAGATTGATGAAGAAAATATTTCAGAATGCGTTAATGTGATAAAGGAAAGTTTTGCAACAGTAGCAAATGAATTTGGTTTTACTCCAACAAATGCTCCGGGGTTTACTGCTTTTTCCATGACCGAAGAAAAATTAAAGAATCAATTACTCGAAGAGCATAGACTTATGTTTGCTTTTTATGAACAGGAAAATATCCTAGGATTTTATTCATTAGCTTTACAAGACAATAATGAATGTGAGTTAAATAATCTGTGTGTATTGCCTTCTGTCCGGCATAAAAATATTGGGAAAAAACTTTTAGAACATGCTTTTCAAAGTGCAAAAGAATTAAATTGTACTAAAATGAACATCGGAATTGTTGAAGAAAACAAAATTTTACGAAACTGGTACGAATCTTTTGGATTTATCCATAAAGGAACAGAAAAATTTGATTTTTTCCCTTTCACTTGTGGATATATGGAAAAACTTTTCTAAAACGGAGAGAAATCGCTCATGAACAATAATAGCAATATTTTTTCAAAATGTGGAATGCGTTGTGATTTGTGTTTGATATATCGTCCAAATGTTACAAAAAAAGACAGAAGAATTGAGATTTGTAATGCATGGAAAAAAATCTGGAACGGATTTGAACCTAATCCCAACGAAATAATTTGTGATGGTTGTTCTTGCGGTGACAGGGGAATATTATTTTCTCCAGAATGTGAAACCAGAAAGTGTGTTTTAGAAAAAGAAATTGTTCATTGCGGATATTGTGAAAAATATCCTTGCAGTATTTTCCCTGCTGAACCCACAGAAGAAGAAACTTTTCAAAAGATAGAAATTGAAAAACAATGGACTTGGGAAGATGAAAAATTGATGAAAGCATACGCGTGCAAAAAAAATATGGATATTTTTAGAAAAAAAATGTTTGAAAAAATCTACATCGAAGAAGATTTGTTTCCGCGAGAAATTACTCACTATGAAAAACGAGATTACGGTGTTTTATTTTATAACGAAGAAAATAAAGATTCCTACGATTCAAATCACGCAGTTGTACATAGAAAGAAAATTGCTGATTTAGATTTTGTCTTAAAAGATATTATTGATTTTTACACAGACAAAAATCTTACGCCGATTATTTACCAATCAATTTCTGATGATGGATTTTTTGAAGAAATTAAAACAAAACTTAATTCTTTTGGATTTGAAATTTGGAAAGAAGAACAAAAGTTTATGGTTTTGTCCGACAAAAATATTATCAATCCTAATTCACAAATCACTATTAAAAAACTTGAACAATGGAAAGATGAATACGGAACAGAAATTTTTGAAAAATCCGGTGAACCTTGGGGAATTGATGTTGTAAAAAAATCCTTGCAAAATAAAAATACATTATTTTTTGTAGCTTTTTACAAGGAAAATCCAGTTGGTATGACATACGCCCATGTTACTGATGAAGTTTGTCGCGTTGATTATTTACTTGTTTCTTCTAGTTACAGAAAAATGGGAATCGGAAGAACTTTAATAAACGCCTTTGTTGAATATTGCAAGGAAAACAAAATTTCACCTTGTTACTTATGGCCCGATGGAGAAAGTGCAGAAAAAATCTACATTGAAGCAGGATTTCGCCACGCAGAAACAAAACTTGCAGGTAGAGCAAAATATATGCAATAGAGGAATTGTTCTTGCAAAATTCAGTAAGTAGGTGTATATTAAAAGAAAGGAAATGCCAAAATTCATTTGGTCGTCTCCACAGTTTTTGGTTATAAGCCGCCAACAGTGTATCGGACTATGGGCGGCTTTATTTTTTACTCTTTATCTTTATTAAGGTAAGAGAGCAATGCTATAACTGTACCAGTAACGGTAGCAATACAAGATATTACTAACAAAACCAGTTCTAAAGTCATAGACAGCCTCCCATATCAATTATTTCAGCATAAGCTGATTGAGTTTGGGAGACGCGAGTTTTTTTACAAAACTCGATAGCAAGCACTTGCTTGCATACCGCCTGAATTTTGGGCATTTCCAATAAGTAAATTGTAAATAATGACTTGTATTTTGTAAAGTATAAATATTGCTATAAAATCAAATTTATTTTAGCAAGGAGCTCTTTATGTTTTACAACGCAAAAAATCACACAGCAACAATAGACTACGATACAACAGATTTTATCAGTTTTGGAAAAGGCAAAAAAAATCTTGTGATAATTCCCGGTGTGGGGGACGATCTAAAGACTGCAAAAGGTTTAGCAATCCCCTTTGCCTTTATGTACAGGCTTTTTGCAAAAGATTTTACTGTTTATGTTATGAGCCGAAAGCGAAATATCCCGGAAAATTACAACACTCAGCAAATGGCAGCAGAGATGCACAAAGTTTTGCAATCTGTTGGAGTTGAAAAAACTTCTGTTGTGGGAGTTTCTATGGGCGGAATGATTGCTCAATATTTGGCAATTGATTTTCCAGAATTTGTGGAAAGGCTTGTTCTTGCAGTAACTTTAGCCCGTCCAAATGATGTTGTAAAAGAACGCTGCCATGCTTGGATAAAATCCGCAGAAAAAAAAGATTATGCCGCCATTATGAAAGATTCTGCCCTTTATTCTTACAGCGACCAATATTTACGCAAAAACAAATTGATGCTAAACATAATTTCAAAAATCGGGGCTCCAAAAAACTTTGATAGGTTTATCACTTTGACAGCTTTTACTTCGGAACACATTGTTTGCATTTGATTATAAAAAATAATGTAGAGCTAATCCTCAGTAAAAATTTATTGAAACTTATATACAAATTAATTAAACTAATTTCTATGGCAAATAATATTGAACTTGGTTCAGCACCACTTGGAAAATTGATGGCAAAATTAGCTATTCCATCTATTACTGCTTTTGTAATTAATATTTTATATAACATTGTAGACCGTATTTATATTGGACATATTCCTGGAAGTTCGTCTTTACCTCTTACTGGTGTTGGAATTTGTCTTCCAATTATTACTTTGATTTCTGCATTTTCTTCTTTTGCTGGTAGTGGAGGGGCTCCTCTTGCTGCAATTGAACTGGGAAAATCTGAAAAAGAAAGTGACGCATTAGATAGGGCAAAACAGTATCTTTCTAATGCTTTTGTTATGCTGTTATTTTTTTCTGTAATATTGACTTCTTTCTTTTTTATTTTTAAAGATTCTTTGTTGATGGCTTTTGGGGCAAGTAAAGATACGCTACCTTTTGCTAGTGATTATTTATCTATTTATCTGATTGGAACTATTTTTGTTCAACTTTCTATTGGATTGAATCCTTTTATTACAGCCCAAGGAAAAGCAAAAACTGCAATGGTAAGTATGCTTATTGGTGCTTGTTTAAATCTTATTCTAGATCCAATTTTTATTTTTACTTTTAATCTTGGGGTAAAAGGAGCTGCAATCGCTACTATTATTAGTCAGGCTGCTAGTGCTATATGGATTTTGTTATTTTTAACAAAAAAATCTACAGTGTTAAGATTGGATATTAGACATATAAAATTTAAATTAAAGACTTGCTTAAAAATTGCTTCTTTGGGAATTTCTCCGTTTATTATGCAATCAACAGAAAGTGCAATCTTTATTATTTTTAATACAGGTCTTCAAAGTTATGGCGGAGATTTGTATGTTGCCACTATGACAATTATGCAAAGTTTGATGCAGTTGTGTTTTTGTCCTTTACAAGGATTTACATCTGGAATTCAACCAATTATTAGTTACAATTACGGTGCAAAAAATTATGATCGTGTAAAAATGGTAATAAAACGTATGACTTCAATTGGATTTGCATTTACTATTGTTGCTTTTTTAGTGATTACAAATTTTCCTGAATTTTTTGCAAAAATGTTTGCCACAGACACAGCTTTAATTTCTCTTGCGGGAAAAACTGTTCCTGTTTATTTTGGTGCTATGTGGATTTTTGGCATTCAGATGTGTGCACAGACAACATTTGTAGGATTGGGAAAAGCAAAAATTTCATTATTCATTGCACTTTTACGAAAAGTTATTTTATTAATTCCTTTGGCTTTGATTTTGCCATTATTCTTTGGAGTTGATGGAATCTTTTGGGCAGAGCCAATTGCTTCAATGTCTTCTGCAATAACTTCTGGAATTTTATTATTCTTTTGTTACAAAAAATTAAAGTAGGAATAAACGATGATAAAAGGGAGGGGTAAAATTATGTTGATTTCTTTAATTGTTTTGGGTGTTCTTGTTTTTGTTTTTTGTGAATTTTTGTTGATTACAAATTATCGGCTTGGAAAAATTCCTGCAATGACTTTTCAAGATACCTTAGAATACGTAACAAAAAAAGATTCTAAAACTATTATTACTGTTGGCATCATAAAAAATGGGGGAGTTTCGTACAAAGTATACGGTGAAAATGCAAAAGAGTTGTCTGCAGAACTTTATGTTTATGAAATTGGCTCTCTTACAAAAACTTTTACTGCGGCATTAATTAACAAAGCTGAAAAAGATGGCAAAATCAATATAGATGATTCTATAGCAAAATATTTGTCCCTTCCTTCCAATAAAAAATATCCAACAATAAAAGAACTTCTGACCCATACTTCTGGATATAAAAGTCATTATTTTGAGCGTTCCATGATTAAGAACTTTTTTAAAGGTAGAAATGATTTTTATGGAGTTTCAAAAGATTCGGTTTTGAAAAAAGTTTGCAAAATATCTTTAAAAAAAGATGATTATAAATTTAATTATTCCAATTTTGGTTTTGCAGTTTTGGGTCTAGTGATTGAAAATGTTTATAATTGTGATTATGTAACTTTATTAAATGATTTTGCTCAAAAGGAATTAGGATTATCTTCAACAAAAATTTCTGATAAATCTGGAAATCTTGGGAATTATTGGGATTGGGATAAAAACGATGCTCACTTGCCAGCGGGAGCAATTACATCAAATATTGAAGATATGCTTTTGTACGCAAAAATGCAACTTGAAGAAAATCCTCTTTTTGATGATTGTCACAAAAGCCTTAAAAAAGTTGATGGCTCAAATAAAATGTCAAAATCTATAGGCATAAATATTGATGAAATTGGTATGTCTTGGATAATTGATACTGAAAATAATTTAGTGTGGCACAATGGGGGAACTGGTCACTATAATAGTTATCTTGGAATTAATAAAAAAACAGGAAACGGTGTTGTTGTGCTTTCAAACCTTTCTCCAATGAAAAAAATCCCTGCGACAGTAATTGGTATAAAATTGCTGAAAGAACTAGATGAAGCAGGAAAATAGGAGAAAAAAATGAAAACAGTTCTAATTCATGGACAAAACCACAAAGGAAGCACATATAACATTGGTAGAATGATTGCAAACAAAATTACCAGTGATGACGAAATTGTAGAATTTTTTCTTCCAAAAGATTTGAATCATTTTTGTGTTGGCTGTTATAAATGTATAGATAATCCTGAAACTTGTCCTTTTTACCAAGAAAAAAATAAAATTATGAAAGAAGTAGAATCTGCTGAAATTTTAATTTTTACAACGCCAACGTACTGTATGCGTTCTTCTGCACCAATGAAAAGTTTTATTGATTTAACTTTTAATTACTGGATGTCTCATAGACCAAGAAAATGCATGTTCAGTAAAAAAGCGATTGTCGTTTCAACTGCGGCAGGTACAGGTGCAAAATCAGCGGTAAAAGATGTAACAACTGCATTATTTTATTGGGGAATTCCCTATATTTTATCTTATGGAATTAGTGTGCAAGCAATGAATTGGAATGGAGTTAAAGAAAAGATAAAACAAAAAATTGAAAAAGACACTTCAAAAATTGCAAAAAAAGTTTTGAGCAAAAAAAATGTAAAAGTTGGAATAAAAACAAAAGTGATGTTTATGATGATGCGAATGATGCAAAAAGCGAATTTTGGTTCAGGGGAAGCAGATAAAAAATATTGGGAAGATAAAGATTGGCTAGGCAAAAACAGACCGTGGAAATAAAAGGAATTTTATTCCTAACTATTAGAATTTTAACAAAGAAATAAAAAGGAGCACTTTATGTTTTATAACGCAAAAAATCACAGAGTGACAATTGACGGAGACACAACAGACTTTATTAGTTTTGGAAAAGGCAAAAAAAATCTTGTGATAATTCCCGGTGTGGGGGACGGTCTGAAAACTGCAAAAGGTTTGGCAATTCCCTTTGCGTTTATGTACAGACTATTTGCAAAAGATTTTACCGTTTATGTTATGAGCCGAAAGCGAAATATCCCGGAAAATTACAACACTCAGCAAATGGCTTTTGATATGCACAAAGTTTTGCGTTCTGTTGGAGTTGAAAAAACTTCTGTGGTGGGAGTTTCTATGGGCGGAATGATTGCTCAATATTTGGCAATTGATTTTCCAGAATTTGTGGAAAGGCTTGTTCTTGCAGTAACTTTAGCCCGTCCGAATGATGTTGTAAAAGAACGCTGCGAAACTTGGATAAAATCTGCCGAACAAAAAGATTACGAATCCATTATGAAAGATTCTGCCCTTTATTCTTACAGCGACCAATATTTACGCAAAAACAAATTGATGCTAAGCATAATTTCAAAAATCGGGGCTCCAAAAAACTTTGATAGGTTTATCACCTTTTCAAAAGCTTGTACAACACACAAGGCTTACGAAGAACTAGAAAAAACCACATGTCCAACTTTGGTAATTGGAGGAAAGCAAGACAAAATTGTAACTTACGGGGCAAGTGAAGAAATTGTTTCAAAAATCCCAAATGCAAAACTAAAAACTTACGAAGAATACGGCCACGCACTTTACGAAGAAGCCAAAGATTTTAACAATGTGGTGTATGAGTTTTGTTGTGGGGAATAAGTTTCTGTTGACTTTGCCAAAGTTTACGTCTAATATAAAATTAGACTTTAGATTAGTCGTTGAAAAGTGAGGTTCTATGGCTTATATTCACAGAGCAATTACTGAAATCTTAGAAAAAAGAATAAAATCAACAAAATGTGTACTTGTTACTGGGGCACGACAAGTTGGAAAATCAACTTTAATAAAACATCAATATCCTAACTTTAACAAGGCAAATTTTGATGATAGACTAACTCGATTACAAGCAAAAGAAGAACCAAAATTATTTTTTCTTAATAATCCTTGTCCACTTTTCATTGATGAAGTACAAAAAGAAAGTGAAATTCTTGAAGAAATAAAATTGAGAATTGATGAATCTGAAGAAATGGGACTTTTCATATTGTCTGAATCCCAAAAACTCGAATTGATGAAGGGGATTAGCGATTCTTTAGCTGGTAGAGTTGCTATTACCGAACTTACAGGGCTTTCATTAAGGGAAATTTTTAATATCAATTTTAATAAACATTTTGTTCCTACTGAAGAATATTTAAAATCACGAGAAAGTGAAATAAAAAAATATTCTGATTTATGGAAAATAATTCATAGAGGATCTTATCCTGAATTGTATAATTCTCAGAGAGAATGGCAAGAATATTATTCATCCTATGTTGCGACATATCTTGAACGAGATATTAATGAATTGATTGCGACGGATAGTATTACTTTTACAAAATTTCTTACATCAATTGCTGCAAGATCAGGTGAAATTCTCAATTATGCAAACATAGCTAGTGAAGTGGGTGTAAGTGAACCAACAATAAAAAACTGGATTTCTATTTTAGAAAGAACTGGAATTGTTTTTTTGCTTCAACCTTATAGTGCAAGTGTTCTAACTAGAGCAATAAAAAGTCCAAAAATTTATTTTAGGGATACTGGATTAGCATGTTATTTGACAAGATGGCTAACATCAGATGCTTTAAGCAATTCTGCAGTGGCAGGGAATATGTTTGAAACATTTGTTGTATCTGAGATTCTAAAATCTTATATAAATGAAGGACGAGATTATAAATTTAACATTTTTTATTATAGAGGAAAAGATAAAACTGCAACTTCAGAAAATGAAATAGACTTAATTATTGAAGAAAATGGAATTTTATATCCTATTGAAATAAAAATGACAGGAAATCCAAAATCTTCTATGGGGGCTACAAATCAAATCCTTGATAAAATTCCCGAAAAAAAACGTGGGCTTGGTGTTATTTTATGTTTAGTTGATAAAAAAGTGTATTTAAGAGAAAACCTGGTTGCATTACCGATTGAATATGTATGAGTTTTGTTGTGGGGAGGGATAAATAAAAACCTCTTTTCAAAAATTTTAATAAAAAGGCTGTCAATATTTTTCGGAAAAATATCTGCAAAAAAAAAATTTTAATTTGTGGTAAAAATGTCTTTTGATTATGTTGTTTTACAAAAAATGCAACTTTTTTACAACTTTCTACCACTTGTTTTCCTCTAAAAATCATTAGATAATCAAAATATCATAAACGAAAAAAAGGTACAAAAACTAAAATGTTGCAACTTTTAAGCTTTTGACTCAATTTATAGGAGGATTTTTATGATAATTCAATTTGTTTTTTCTTTATTGGTAAGTTTATTATGCACAATTTTTTGTTGTATAGTTTCCGGCGGTGGTTTTGGAGCAATTCTGGTACAATGGGTCTTAATTTTAGGATTTTTGAGTATTTTAGTTTTATATTCAATTTTATCTGGTAACGGAAGAAATTTAGTAAATATTTTTCTGACAAAACAAAAATACCAAAATTCAAGTTTTCAAAAATTAAAGTCAACTGAATTGGCACTGGATTTTTTATGTAAATCCACTCTATATATTGGTCTTTTTTTGGTGATTTTTTCCTGCTCATATTTCTTTATAAATATTAGAAATACTGAAACTTTAGGTAAAAATCTTTCAAACATAATTCTTTCATTATTTTACATAATTTTTATTGAATTGATTTTAATCACTATAAAGTCAAGAATCACAAAAGATAAAATCTTGTTTATGGTAGAAGAAACAAATATCAAAGAAAAAAAACAAAACAACAAAAACTATCTCTTATCAATTTTAAAGATGATTTTGTCAATTTTTGTGATTTCAAGTTTGTTCATTTATGTTTTAAGCAAAGAAAATTTCAATGAAAGCAGCTATAATCTAAAATCCATTGTTATGTGGTTTGACATTCCCTCTTTGTTAGAATTAATTATTCCAAGTTTTCTTCTTTTGTTGATAAGTGGAAATTTGCCATATTTTTGGCAAGGAATAAAAATTGTATTTCAAAATCAAAAAATCTCAGTTACAGAAAAAAATCTTATGACAAATGCAATTAAAACTTTTCGAGTTGTAATAATTCTAACAGGATTAGCCTGTTCATTGATTGGATTTGTAGTTATGAATAGATTTTTAGAAGATAAATCACTTCTTGGAATAAATATTCATGTTTCTTTGATAGTTTCACTTTACGCTGTAATTTCCAATTTGATTTTACTTCCTTTTGAAATTAAAATAAGCAATCTTGCTGAGGAAATCTAAAAAATGATAATAGAACTAATTATGTTTATTGTGGGAACTGTAATATTTACTTTCTTTACAATAAATTGGAAGGATAAAAAGAAAATTTCCCTAGAACAAGTGCAAAAAAACGCTGTAATCTGTGGAACTGTCATTTCTGTTTTACAATTAATTTTGTTATTTGGAGATTTTGAAAGAATTTTACAAAATGTTAATTTTTCAGAAGATTCAATACCAAAAGAATACAAAACAATTTCATCATTTTTTATGATGATTTTTGTAAAATTGCGGCCAATTCTCTTTGGTGTTTTTACAAAATTGATTTTGCAAGTTTTTGTGCAGAAAAAAAATTCTTCAAGGAAAGAAAAACAAGAAATTATTGAAGAAAAATTATCCAAAAATAATTCCAAAATGGATTTTTCACTTCTCTCGCCACGAGAAATTGAAATAGCTAAACTGGTACAAAAACATTACAAAAATCAACAAATTGCAGATGAATTGTTTATCAGCACTGAAACAGTAAAGCGTCATCTTTCAACAATTTTTGAAAAACTTGGAATCGAATCACGAAAAGAATTATGGGAAGAAAAATAATATCATAAAAACTTTCAACGATAAATCAAAAACCCCACTTTAGATTAGTCGTTGAAAGTTGACCTTACAAATCTTACAAAATTCTTCCTTTCCCAAACTCATTTTTTTCTTTTTCAATAAAATCAATTAAAAAATTGTAAAACTTTCTAGTTTTTTGGTCGTCGGTTTTGTTGTTTTTGTATGTTACCAAAATGTCTCTTGTGCAGTTTGTATTTGCAATTTTTAGAAGTTTTACATTTTTGGTATCAATTTGTTCCCAAGAAAATGATGGCCAAAAGCCAATTCCAATATTTGCAGAAATCATATTTTTTACAGCAATTGGACTATCACTTTCAAAAACGATATTTGGATGAATATGTTCTTTTTTGCAAAATTTGTCGCAAATAGCTCTAAAATGTTTTGCTCCAGAAAGTGATATAAAATCTTCGTTTTTTACTTCTTCCAGCGATATTTCATTTATGTTTTGAAATCTTTCATTATTTGGCACAATCAAAAAAATTTCTTCATTGCAGACAAAAACTTCATCTTGATTTTGTAAAGATTGATTGTAGAAAAGTTTTGTAGTAACAACAATATCACATAAATCATCTGTTTCGTTCTGACTAACTTGAAAATGCACTTCATCATCAATTTTTTTATATTCGATAATTGCCCGAGTAACCAAACTAGAAGCCGCTAAAACATTTAAATGAATTGTGGCGTTTTCCATTTTTGCCATGGTTTGAAGTTGCTCTGGCAAATCAAAAATTCCTGCTAAAAGTGGTTTTAGTTTTTCGTAAAAATACCTTCCGTATTCTGTTAAAACAATATTTCGGCCTTTCATTCCAAAAAGAGGAACTTCCAATTCTTTTTCCAATCTGTGAATAGTTTGGGTTAGGGCAGGTTGAGCAATGTGCAATTCTTCTGAAGCTCGAGTGATGTGTTGAAGTTCAGCAACTTTTAAAAAATATCTTAATTGTGTTAATTCCATAATATTAAAGTTATAAATCCTCTTTTGATATATAATGTAAAATGTATTAAAACTATTGTAATAATATATTATACATTATTTATTATTTTGTATATAGTTTTCTTAATAAAACACAAACAAGAGGAAAAACTATGAACAACTTTTTAGAAGCAGTAATGCTAGTTTGCTTTGGATTATCTTGGCCTATATCCTTGATAAAAAACATAAAAGCTCATTCAGCAAAAAATATGAGTTTTAGATTTACTGCTTTAATTATTTTGGGATATTTAGCTGGAATAAGTGCAAAATTGATGAGTGGAACAATGAATTATGTGCTAATAATTTACATTATCAATTTAGTTGTGGTGTGTATGAATTTAGTTGTTTACTTTGTAAATAAAAGTTATGACAAAAAATTGATGTAAATCTATATAAGTTAAGGGATTATATAATCTTTGTTCTAGAAAATTAATTGGAGGAAACATGAAAGAAATTAAAGAATTAAAGCAAAATTTCAAATTGGGACAAATTGTATTTTTGGGTTCAACAAAACTTGCAAATATGGATTTGTATGATTATTTGAGGGATACAACTCCATTTTCAATTTATAATGAAAGTGTGCAAAAATTAAAAATTGAAGATGTGGAAAAATGTGTAGAAATGATTTCCAATTTACAACCTTCAAAACTTTTTATTTCTATAGGTGAAGAAGAAATTAAAAATGAAAAATTAGATATTGATGATTTTATTTCCAAATATGAATGGTTTTTGTATAAAATAAATCAAAATTGTAAAAATTGCACTTTGTATATCATTTCGTTAAATGAAGAAAATGATATTGCAAAAAAAGTAAATAAACGATTACAAAAACTTTCTGAAGAATGTGGTTGCCGATTTATTAAATTGATAGGAAATTCAATTTGTGATTTTATTTCAACAATAAAAGTATATTTAAGAAAGTTTCCAATCAATTTTGTAGAAGCAATGAGATATAGTTAGGTTGTATCACCTTCCGAAAAGGTCAGGTCGTTTTATAGACACGAACCTCTTGTTATGCTATTTTTCTAAATCTACATAAGCTCCATAAATCCAACCGATAGTATTATTACTTAGTAGTATTTTATACCATTTATTATCCATATTTTCGATTTTCATTGTTGAAATTGTAGAGCCTATAATTTTAACTTTATCTTTTTTATTAAGTTTTCCTAGGGTTTTAGATTTTAGATTTGGTTCTTCACGAATACGAACACTATCATCATTCATTATACCATTTGTTATGCAAGGAAATTTTATTGTATCTATAATTTTAATAAAACTATCTAATTCTTTTTGATATTCTTTATCTTTTGCATAAAAATTTATTCTAAAACAATAATCTAAATTATATATAAAGAATTGACATGGATACCAAACGATATATACTTCATCAGCTTTGGAGTTTGTTGCAGATATTTCTAAATCATATAAATAACCGTTTTTTGTTTTACCTGTTTTCTTTCCCATGATTTTTGGAGGGTCATAATCTACATACTCTAATTTTTCTACTATTACTCCATTATATTGCTGTCCAATTTCTATTTTATATAGAAAATAACCTATACCTTCTGCTACTTTTTCGTTTTTTTCATTATATAAGACAGTCGAATCTAAATTCCAACCATCAGGAATATTAATTTCAAAACTACCTTCTTCATCCAAAGTATTTGCAGTATACCAATTATCTGAAAACATTAATTGTGAATTTAGTTTTAAGTTTTTTGGAAACGCGTTAATAGAAACAAGAATAAAGGCCATTAATAATATTTTCTTTTTCATTTTTTCCTTATTAAGGCACCCCAGTGCGGGTGTCAGCATAACAACTGGTTGTATCGCAGCGGGCTTGACCCGTTGTCGGCTACGAACCTTTGTAATGCTTTATTTTTTCTGCATTTTTATTTCTTCTTTATGAAATCTTACAACATTACCATACGAAGTTAATGGTTCTGTATATTTATCAGGAAATCTAGCTACATAATCTTGTATATCTAGTTGGTATTTTTCTTTAAAATCTTTTTTATTTACTTTTCGCTTATAAAACAAAGAACATCCGTCTTCATAAGCATTTAGCACTTTTTCAAATGAACTATCTAAAATTGAATTTTTAATTTTTAATTCTTCCTGTTCGTCTTTTGTAGGATTTGTTTTAGCTTTTAATTCAGCAACTTGCATACATAAAGTTTCATATTGTGTCTTGGCCGTATCAATATTTCTTTTTATATTTTCTAGAGCATTATCTTTTGCTACTGAATTATTTTTAGAAAATGAAATAATACTTATAACAATCGCTATAAATGAAATTGCAATTGTTACCCAAGTTGTGAAAGAGAATTTTTCAATTGAATCAATTCTAGCTAATATACTATTAATTAAAGAAACTGTTATTTCATTCATACTTTCAATATGCATTTTTTATTTTCCTTTTTTTATAAGTTCTACAAGATCAAGAAAAGCCTTTGAGGTCTCTGATTCTCCAAGATAAACTGTATCCCCAATATTTTTATCACTTCCAAATTGTAATTTAAACTCTACAATTTTCCCTAATTTTTCTCTATCTTCTGTTGATAAAGGTAAACCAGTTCTTGTATATGTAAGACTATTTACCTTATTCAAAACATATGAATAAAGATTATTCGATTGATAATGAGAATTAATGTAGTCAACAAGTTCTGTCCCAATACTTTCTAAACTTGCCATTTTTTCCATCCTTTTTATTTTTTTCTATCCACGCCAGTGGCGTGTGAGCATAACAATTGCTTAAACGGTGGCACGGCTTGACCGCGACATCCGCTTTGAAGCTTTGTTATGTGTATTTTTACTTTTTAGATTGAGTATTATTTGTTGTGTTATTTATTACCTGTCCAGTTGTTGTAACATTATATTTACTTGGATCAATTTTCGGTAATTGATTATTATTTGAATTAAATGACCTTGTAAATGATTCTCCTGAACGATTTAATGATTGATTCCAAGAATCTCCAACATAAGAAAAGTTTTGATTTTCATCTTTGTTTTCCATTTTCTTCCTCCTTAGGCAAAACTTCTATAAGTTTTATTTTATTTGTATCAATTAAAATTTTTTCAGCTTGCAACTGAACAAATTTCTTTTTATCAAATACTAATGGATTGTAAAGGATAATATGATTTGATTGTTCGTTATCGGGAGAACCTACTATGTATCCCCAATATTTAACATTATCATCTAATGTTACTATAGCCATTTTATTTATTGATTCATGAAAAAATCTTAAGAATACACTTTGAAAATAGTCTCTTTTGGTTACACATTGAATAATAAAAGAGATTAATTTTGTTCTACGAATTAAAGAGTAAAAAACTGAAAAAACAAAGCTATACAGACATAATAGGAAATAAATAATTCCAATGTATTTTATATTCTGTGAAATATTGGTAAATAAAACTTCTTTATCTTTTGATGAAATGAAATTTAATAAGAATTGTAAAATAAATTCTTTTTTTGCATTGAATGGTTGGTATGGCCATATAACAAAGAAAATTAAAAGACAAACACTTACCAACAATCCTTGAATTGTAATTTCAAACTGAGTTTTCTCTCTTTTTAAAAGAAAATAATCCACAGTATGGATAAATATATACCCAGGAACATAAAAGAGAATGAGTATAATTGTATTAAAACTAAACAAATCCATAATATTACAATATAAATATACATAAAATATTGACAAGCGGCAATGGATTATTTATATTTTCTTCATGGAAACAAATAAGCAGTACCTTTCTGTAGAAGATTTATCACTTAAGTTAAATTGTACTCCTCAATATACACGAAAACTTATTCGTGACGGAAAAATTCCAGCTGAACAGGTTAGAAAAACCTGGGTAATAAACCCAAATATTTTATCTGATAATGAAACAATGTTTAGACTAAGTAAAGATATTCCCGACCAAGTTCGGAAAGATTCAGTAATTCCCGATATTGTAGCATTAAGTTTCTTTTCTGGAGCAATGGGGCTGGATTATGGAATTGAGAAAGCTGGAATACATCCGCTTTTAACGTCTGAAATAGAACCGAATGCTCGAAAAACTATTTTGCTGAATCGCCCAAATATTGGACTTATTGGGGACATAAACAATTACTCTGCAAGTGAAATTAGAAAATTTGCAAATATTTCTGAAAATCAAGAAATAGATTTAGTTATTGGTGGACCGCCATGCCAGGCTTTTAGTACCGCAGGCCAAAGAAAAGGTTTCCAAGATAAACGTGGAAATGTATTTTTAACTTTTATTGACAGAATACTGGAACTCCGTCCCAAATTTGCAGTAATTGAAAATGTAAGAGGAATTTTATCAGCTCCTTTTGAGTGTGAAGAAATGGAAAAACGTTTCGGTTTTGCACCTAAAACACCAGAAGAAAAAAAAGGCGGAGCTTTGCTTTATATTCTGCATAAACTGGAAGAAGGCGGTTATACAGTGACCTTTAATCTTTACAATGCCGCAAATTATGGTGCTCCGCAAAAACGAGAGCGTGTTGTATTTTTCTGTTCTCGGGATGGTCAAAAAGTTTCATATTTGTCACCAACAAATGATGAATTTGGAAATTTTGGCTTACCAAAATGGCGAACCGTAAGAGAAGTTATTTCTGACTTAAAAGAAAATGAACAGAAAGCAATGAAATTTCCAGAAAAGCGTTTGAAGTATTTTAAAATGCTCAAAGCTGGACAATATTGGAAACATTTACCACAGGAAATTCAGTATGAAGCTATGGGGGAAAAACTCAAACTCGGTGGCGGAAAAACTGGATTTTTCCGCCGTGTAGGTTGGGATGAACCTTCTCCAACTCTTGTAACAGACCCAACAATGCCTGCTACAGATTTATGCCATCCAGAAAAAGATAGACCTCTTAGCATTCAAGAATATGCAAGGATTCAAGAGTTTCCAGATGATTGGAAATTTTTTGGAGAAATGAAGGATGTTTACAAGCAAATTGGTAATGCAGTTCCAATTAGCTTAGGTTGTGCAATAGGCAAGCAGATTGTAAAACTTGTTACAAATCAACCGTTAGAGTTGCCACCTGTCGATTTTCCTTTTTCGCGTTACACATATACGGATGATGTTTCAATAAAAAAGCTTATGGAAAAACGATTGAAAAAATCAGAACAACCAGATTTATTTGATTTTGCTGTATAAAGAAAAAAGTCGTGAAAACTTGATTTTCACGACTTTTTTATCCTAATTTCCTTTTCCTAGATTTATATTCTTTTTCAAGTATTGTTCTACAAACTTTTTAAATCCTTCTTCTGAAAGATTAAAACCTTTCATAGGCTCTGGTACATTATTCCACATCGTTTCGCCAGTTTTTGCTTCTGTTCTATACCATTTATGAATTGAAGTGCCTTCTCTGATTTTACTACTTGAAGAATTTTCTGTATTACTTCTGTTTTTTATCTGTAATTCAAACCACACTCCATTGTCAAATTTTATAAAGTCGATAGCTTTTACAAAATTTCCACAACACCAAGCCCAACCTTTTTCTCTTAGAACAGAATCTAAATATCTTTCCAAAAGTGCTCCAACAGCATTTTCTGAAGCCATTGATTCCAAATGTGTTATTTTGATTTCTTCCGTTTCTTTCTTTGAATGATTGAAAACAATTTCCATTATAAAACTTACCATTTCATCCGGTACAGTTTGCGGAAGTTTCGGGACTGTAGGCGAATGGAATCCGTTAAAATATGAAACGGCTAATTGTTCTATTCCTTCTTTTGTTTTTACGTCAGGAATATTATTTTTTGAACGAACTGAAAGATTTTCTGGGAATTGATTTAAATATTTTATAACTGTGATAAAAGAATTTCTCAAAGACATTTCTATATCGTAGCAAGGGTTAAGCTCATCAAGAACTTCATTACATATTTTCTCTATATCCATTTTATACCTCATTTAAAAATCGGCATATTTTTATATTTCTTAATACAAGCACCCCAGTGCGGGCGTCCACATAACAACTGGTTGTACCGCAGCGGGCTTGACCCGCTGTCGGCTACGAACCTATGTTATGTATTTATTTTTCTAAAGTTCCATGTTTGATATGATTTTATATCTTATCTTTGGGATATCCAAATTTATGGCGGCCAATATAACAAAAATTCATAATAGAATTAAATTCCATTATTTCAGGTGAATTACCATTTATATGACCATATTGTTCATAATAACTTTTTGCTTCTTCAAAAGTTTTATACAAAATTCCATTATTATTAAGTATTTCATTAACATCATTTATTTTGTTTATGCAAAATTCATACATATTTTTAGGTATAACATCATAAAGAGCTGGAATTTGTTTAATAACATGTAATTCATTTTCTGATATATGAATAACTTTTTCTAATTGTTCTTTTTCATCATTTATCCATTTTAATGCAGTATTTTTATCTTGTGCTTTTAATATTGCTAATGATAATTTGTATATAATTGCAGGATTATTTTTATCGTTCATATAAAGATTTTGTAATGTTATGTTTCGAATGACTGGAGGTAGTAAAGAAAATGTATTCATTATTATTTCATTTGAACCAAATCTATATTTCTCAAAATAATCAATAAACAGGTATGAATATAAATTCATCAGAGCTTCAATAACTTTATCAAAATCTTCAGCAGTAGGAGATTTTACATTTTTAGTATGTGTATTATCATTACCAAAACTTCGGATTATTTCTACAGAATTTTTTAGTAATGCATTATTTCTCGAATCAATTTGTGATTGTATGCTTTGTTTTCCCAAAGTTACTTGCTCGGTTTCTGGAATGTCAAATATTTTTCTAAGAATTATTTCAGAATACTGTCGAATAGTAGCAATTTTTCCCCTAAATGGTCTGTCTTCAATATAGAATGAATCATAAATTAAATCATTAATTAGAGCTTCATACACTTCATTATTAAATCGATTCATTTTTTCTCCTAAAAAGCACCTCAGTGCGGGCGTCCGTGTAACAATTGCTTAAATCACAAACCGGCTTGACCGGTTTGTCGGCTTTGAAGCTTTGTTATGTGTTACTATTTGTTTACAACATTTTCTATTAGTAAATCATCTGTATAATAAGAATGTTCTCCTAATTCATCTCTCCAATATATTAAACTCATTTTATTATCTGGAATTAAACCTTTTTTTACTGTGTCCCCAAGTTCGATAGCAGATTCTACTTGGTTATTAAATTGTATTTGATGTTTTAAAGCTTCTTTTTCGAATGTTTCAGATTTATTTTCGAACTCTTTTCTTTGTTTTCTTTTCCCAAATAACCATGAAGGCATATTTCTTTGCCACCAATTCATTTTTGATACAGCTTCTTTTAAATCGTTTGCTACAGCATCTATTTCTGCTGAATTTTTCTGAATACCTTCCCATAAATCATGATAGAAATCAATCTTTTCCACAAAAGCCTGTGCAGCCGATTCCATGTATCCAGGATTATTTTGAATATTTAATTTCATTTTTAATAAATCGATTCTAATATCTAATATCGAAGTTATAATTGCCATAAAAGCATCTGTTTGCTTGAGTTTAAGTTCTGTAAAAGACATGGTTGAATTAATAGACTGATTTTTATAAAGATAATTATACCTTTCAAAAATAGGATTTATTTTATCTTCCAATAATGCTAATCTTATTATCATATCATCTGTAAATTGGTTACATACAGAAAACTGTTTTTCAATATTCGCTATCCTGTTAGAAGCGCTTATAACTTCACCAACAAAAGTTGCTTCGTCTCTTTGAAGAATAGTATTTAATGTATCTTGAATTTTATCTAACTTTTCATTTACAACTTCAAACTGTTTCATTATTGTAATTGTTGAAAGAGCCTGAAATGCAATTAATGGAGCTACAACTGGCATTAAAGCTCCTGCAACAGGTAAAAATGGAGCTTGTGCAACAATACCCGAAGACCCCATAACGGCACTTCCAACACCATTCCCAATTTGCATTAATGTTGCAGGATTTGCTGTGGCCATAAACAATTGTCCAGAAGTAACACCGGCTAAACCTACTGAACCTGCACCTCCACCAATTAGAGAAAGCATTGTTTTAGGACTTGAAACACCACCATTTTTTATATGGTCTCCTTCAATAAGAAACTGCTCATTAAATTTTGCAATTATTTTATCTCGCATTTTTCCATCAAATGCTAATAAAGCCATTTCTGTTTTGCCTGTTTCTGGGTTATTAAAATTTTTAACTACGATTTTGTTTTTCTGCCAAATTGGAAGGCCCATTTTTTCTCCTTCGGTAGCGCCCCAGTGCGGGCGTCCACATAACATAATTTCTCCGTATCAGTTGTAAGAAGTTTACACTGCAAAAAGTGTCAGTGTAAATTCTTGCATCATTTTACTTATTCCTTAGTATACAACACTTTCACGAATGTATCCAGATTTTTACACGGATACTGGTAAGTTTTACATTTTATCCAGAGGACTTATTACACCACCGGCTCCGCGATTTAGAACATGGGTATAAATTATTGTTGTACTTACATCGCTGTGGCCAAGAAGTTCCTGGATTGTCCTTATATCGTATCCGTTTTCCAGCAAGTGAGTTGCAAAAGAATGACGAAAGGTGTGGCAACTTGCGTTTTTATTGATGCCAGCTTCCAAAATGGCCTGTTTTACGGCACGCTGCATAAGTGATTCATCTAAATGCCATCTGCCTTCTGTTGTATCACCTCCCGAAAACGGGAGGTCGTTTTATACTATTGAAAAAGGTCGTTTTGTAGACATTATTCAAAAAAATAACCTCGAAACAGTTCTTCCGCACATACAAGGGCGGGATAGTTCCGAGGTTTCTGAGGTTCTTAACCCGTTATTATCGCAGGAGAACCTCAACTACTATCAAGATAAACGCCTTATTAGAATTTGTCAAGTTCCTCAAATACCGTATCTTGAAAAAGAGTTGTATCACCTCCCGAAAACGGAAGGTTGTTTTATTTAGTTTTAAAAATTTGTTGGTTATGACTCTACGATTTGGAAACAACTTTTGCCATAAATATAATCATCTCCGCTATCATCAATGATTCTATAATAAATTCTTCCAAAACTGTTTTCTGTTTCAATAACATCATAAATTTTACCCTCGGTTAAATCTATGCTAATTACCTTTATACATTTTACTTTCATTACAACTTCCTCTTTTCTTTAAGTTGTATCACCTTCCGAAAAGGTCAGGTCGTTTTATAGCTACACATTTTTATAGCGTAACTAAATCTTTTGCACCAACATGGTACTCTTGTAATTCTATATTCTCTTGGCTCAAAACACAAGAAGAAAATTGATTTATTTCAATCAATTTTTCTTTCACATTGACATTTATCTATGTATTTATTATCTTTTTTCATATAGATAAACTTCAATGTATCAAGGTGAATATCATGACAGAAAACCAAATTGCAGATATTTTCAAAGGATTTTGCGACGAAAACAGAATCAAAATTATTAGATTTTTGAAAGATGGGGAAAAATGTGCTTGTAAATTGCTGGAAAATCTAAATATCACACAGCCAACTCTTTCACATCATATGAAAATTCTTGTGGACGGCGGTTTGGTTCTTGCCCGAAAAGAAGGGAAGTGGACTTATTACTCGTTGTGCAAAGAGGGATTTGAAAAGGCTCGTTATTTTATAGAAGAAATTGAAAATCAGGTTGAGTAGGGGAAGGAGAGAAGTAAATGACAAAAGCAGAAAAAGCAGTTGATTTATATGGAAAAAACTTTAATTGTTCACAGGCAGTTTTAACAGCCTTTGCAGAAGATTTTGGGCTTTCAGAAAAACTAACTTTGAGTCTTGGAACAAGTTTTGGCGGCGGGGCTAGAAATGGTCAAATGTGTGGAGCGGTTTCTGGAGCCTTAATGGTTTTGGGTTTGAAGTTTGGGCATTTTGAATCTGAAAATCAAGAACAAAAATCCAAAAACTATGCAATTTCAGTTGATTTTACAAATCGCGTAAAAGAAAAATGTGGTTCTATTGTGTGTAAAGAAATGTTGAATGCTGACTTAACTACAGAGGAAGGTAAAGCAAAAATCGCAGAAAAAAATCTTTTTAAAACACTGTGTCCAAAAATCATTGCTGATGTTGTAGAAATTTTGGAAAAAGTGATTGCAGAAAATTCTGGGGAGTAGAGACTGAATCCTATCTACCTTCCGTATTGTTGACATTTTTGAAGTAATTTTATATTATCCCAGATAGTCCGAATACGGACTAATGCAAAAAAAATTGGGGTTTTTATGGCTAAAGAAAAAGATGTATCTGATTCATCCTTTGACAATTCAAAATATTCGATTGAGAATTTTCGTAGGCTTGATAAGGAAATTGATTCACTTTACACCAATTCAATTAAGAAAAGTGGAATCTCTCATTCTGAGTTTTGGATTTTGATGATGGTTTATGAAGGAGTAAAAAATCAAAAGGAGATTTGTGAGCAATTGTTTTGGAGCAAACAAACTGTTAATTCAGCTTGTGCAAAGCTACAGAATCGAGGTTTTATTACGCTTGAATTTTCTGAAAAAAACAAGAAGGAAAAAGAAATTGTTTTAACAAAGGAAGGAAAAACTTTTTCAAATCGCTATGTAAAATCTCTTTACGATGCAGAAGATTTTATTTGGGAAAGATTCAGTCAGGACGAAAAAACTGCAATTATCAAATTGCTTTCAAAATATTCAACTTTATTAAGAGAATTTACAAAAGATATTTAGAAATTAGAGGAAAATATGACAATTCAACTTTCAGATCACTTTACTTACAAAAAATTATTTTGGTATGTTTTGCCATCCATTTTGTTGATGATTTTTACTTCACTTTACAGTGTTGTGGACGGATTTTTTGTTTCAAACTTTGTGGGAAAAACTTCTTTTGCGGCAATCAATTTGGTAATGCCTTTTTTAATGGGCATAAGTACAGTTGGTTTTATGTTTGGAACAGGAGGAAGTGCCATTGTTTCTATGACTTTGGGACAAGGTAAATCAGATTTAGCAAATAGATATTTTTCTTTGATTGTATATGCTACGTTTATTTTGGGACTTGTGTTCAGCCTTTTGGGAATTATTTTTACAGAAAAAGTTGCAATCTTTTTTGGTGCCACAGGGGATTTGCTAAAGGAATGTGTTGTGTATGGCAGAATTTATTTTATATTTATGCCAATTTTTATGCTTCAGGTGATGTTCCAAAGTTTTTTTGTTGTTGCGGAAAAACCAAATTATAGTTTGATTGTAACTATTGTAGCTGGTGTTGCAAATATGATTTTGGATTATGTTTTTATAGCCTTGTTTGACTGGGGAATTGCAGGAGCCGCTTACGCAACTGGAGTTGGAATTTGTATTGGTGGTTTTGTACCTGTGTTTTATTTTTTTAGACAACATAATTCAAGCCCATTGCGACTTGGAAAAACTTCTTTTTATGGGCGTATTTTGGTAAAATCTTGTACAAACGGAGCTTCTGAAATGGTGAGCAACTTGTCTGCTTCTGTTGTTGGAATGTTGTATAATTTTCAGTTGATGAAATACGTTGGCGAAAACGGAGTTGCAGCCTATGGTGTTTTGATGTACGCTAGTTTTACGATTGTTGCAATTTTTACAGGATACACTATGGGAAGCAGTCCTATTGTGAGCTATCATTTTGGGGCAAAAAATCATGATGAACTAAAAAATATGTTCAAAAAAGGCTTATTCATAATGAGTATAGGAAGTTTGATTTTAGTATTGGTTTGTGAATTTTTTCTTCAGCCAATTGTTGCAATATTTACAGGTTACGATTCAACACTTACAGAAATGACTGTCTCAGGTGGAAGAATCTGCTTTTTATCATTTTTGTTTACAGGAATCAATATTTGGGGAAGTGGATTTTTTACAAGTTTGAACAACGGCCTTGTTTCAGGTCTAATTTCTGTTTTACGAACATTTGTCTTTCAAATTATAGTGATTTTGATTTTGCCAGCAATTTTCGGCTTGAACGGAATTTGGTACGCCATAGTTTTAGCAGAGTTACTTGCCTGTTTTGTAACGGTGATTTTCTTGGTGTCGTATAGAAAGAAGTATGGGTATTGAGTATAATGGTGGAGATGGAAAAACAATGACAGATAAAGAAATGCAACAGAAAATTTTAAATATTTGTAAAGAATCTACAGAAAAAAATCCTATTGTGATTTTTAATCGAATTGTAAAAAACGAAGATGTTTTGATTCCCATTCACGGGCCAATTCATCATGTTGTTGATGGGGCTGCTTTTATGACAGCGTTCTTTAATGCTGGTGGAAAAATCAATTTGGAAGAAAGTTTTTGGGAGTTGTGTAATCGAGCAGAAAAAATGCCTGGCGGAATGTGTGGTTATTGGGGAGTTTGTGGAGCGGTTACTTCTGTGGCTGCAAGTTTGTCTATTATTGAAAAAACAGGCCCCCTTTCTGAGTTTGACTGGGGAAATCACATTTTGTATTCAAGCAAGGCATTGGAAAAACTTGGAAAAGTTGGAGGACCTCGTTGTTGCAAAAGAAATGGCTATTTAGCGTTGGAAGCGGCAATTGATTTTGTAAACGAAAACATAAATCATTTTGGAATTGTTCTTGAAAAAGACAAAATCGAATGTAGTTTTTCATCAAAAAATCAGCAGTGCAAAAAAGAAGGCTGTCCGTTTTTTTGAAGGTAAAATGAAGCAAAATAATCCTACAAAAAAGAAAATCGCTTTTATTTGTGTTCACAATTCTTGCCGAAGTCAAATTGCTGAAAGCCTAGCAAAACATTTTCGTGGTGATGAGTTTGACTTTTATTCTGCGGGAACCGAAACAAAACCCCAAATAAACCAAGATGCAGTTCGCCTTGTAAAAAAACTCTACGGAATTGACATGGAACAAACTCAATATTCCAAGCTGATTTCCGACATCCCTGACCTTGATGTGGCAATTTCCATGGGATGTAACGTGACTTGCCCCTACATTGGAAAAGACTTTGACGACAACTGGCAACTAGAAGACCCCACCGGAAAAAGCGACGAAGAGTTTATCAAAGTGATTAACATATTAGAAGAAAAAGTTCGTTCTTTGCAGGTTTTATAAAATAAAATCTCCTACAAAATATAGCAATCTCCTAATTTATATGTTATAATAGGAGATGTAGGAGAAGGATATGATATGCGTATCTTTGATTATTCAAAGTTGAATTGTGTTATTGATAATGAAATTTTAGGCTATATTGCAAAAATTCACGAATATAAAGGAAAACAACACTTTTAAAGCAACTTGTTCTTGCTATGAATGAAGAAGAACAAAAATCCTGCATATATATTAAAGCATCTACAGAAAACAATGGAACAATTCCATCTTTCTAGCCTAGATTATGAAAACAAAAAATCAATCGTTTATACCGATGAGGAAATAAATGAGATTGCTCATTTTGCCTTAAACATCATCGCATATATAAGTTGCTTTCCTGACTGCCTTACAGATGGTGCTTCTCACGGTGTAAAGACTGAAAATAATCATCGTCTTGCAACATCTGAGAAAGTTGTGGATACAACGGAATCAGCGGACGGAATTGTTAATCCTCATTTCCGTAGAGGATATTTCAAACGGCTTGAATCTGATTTCTATAAGAATAAAAAAGTCCAGATTATCTTTGTACATGAAACTGTGGTTAATGCACAAGTGAAAACTCTGGAGTAGGTAATACTATGGCAAAGAAAATTCGATATAGTCAACCTTTAGCAGTTATTTGGGATGCTTATCAGGAAACAGTTCGGAAAAGCAAAATTAAAGTTTCTCCAAAAGAATTTATATGGAAGTGGTTAACACCAGAGCTAACAAATCCATTTCTTAATAATGAAACTGCAACAGATGTACAAACTAAATTGCTCATTGCTGATATGTTTTTTTTAGATACTGAAAAAAAGTTTTTACATCTGTTCTTTGTAGATAATTATCTCCGTGATTTCTTAATGGACTTACCATTATCTGATTTTAATGGACTTACTGATTATATCATCGAAAATGGAGAAGAATCAGAAGATGCCGTTTTAACAACAATGGGTAATAATTTAAAAACGGGTAAAAAATCTACAAACATTTCTTTTGGAATCCATGTTCCGTATGAAAACAAATATAGAGGTTACTCTTTTAGTTTTACTTATAAAGCTAAGGAAGATAAATTAGTTTTTGCCTGGCTTGTAAATCAGGATATTGGGGTCATTACAAAAGAAAACTTTTCATATTTAGAAAAACAAACAGACGATAGATCAAAAACTATAATGTCTTATTTAAGACTTGCAGTAAATACGATTGCATATATGAATACTTTTCCAGAATGTATAAAGGAAGGAGTTCCTGAAGAACAAAAGGAAGAGTATTCTAAATCAATAGGGCTTGCAGAGAAAGTCATTGAGATAACGGAAATAGAAAAATCAGGGAAGGTTATTGTTCCCCATTTTAGAAGAGGTTATTTTAAGAGACTTACATCGGATTTTTATACTAAGAAAAAAGGCCAGATTATTTTTGTAAGTGAAACAATGGTAAAGGGAACTTCTAAAACCGTTTATACGGCTGATAATTTGGATGAAATGGTAGATTGAATTTGAAAATAATAAATGATGGAGAAAATAAAGATGGAAGAAAAACCAAAGAAACATACTCATGTGTTTTTAGTTGTTGTGATTGTTTTATTGGTCGTTTGGAATGTTCAACAGTTATTTAAAATTTCTGAACTCGAAAATAAAATAAGTAGATTGGAATTTGTAGCTAAAGAATATGAAGATTTTGCTTCAAATTTATATGCAACAACTATTCCAACTGGAAATGAGGGGGCACATTCTCTTTCTATTTCAGATGTTTATTATCGCAAGAATTTTACAAAAGAAGAAAATAAGTAACGGAATTTTAGAAGTGAAGATAAAAATGAAAAATAAGATTTACAAAAGGCTACAAGAGATAAATGGAAATATTTGGGATATTTTAACAGAAAATTCTGAAGGTGATTGTCAGATTGCTAAAATAAAAGAGCGATTTGATTTTTTTATAAAGAAGAGTTTTTTAGATGGAAATCCTTATTTACCATCGTTATCAGGTTGTGAAGCCAACAGTTTTGGATTTTACAATACCACGTTTAAAAGATTTTATGACAGATACTTTTCTGAATCCTTTGGGCTAAAAAATAAATTGGATTCTTATATTCAAAAAGCTTATGATGAAGGGCAAGGAAATGAATTTACAACGGGAAAGTTTTACTCTGTTGCTTCATCAAGTAGATTTGCAGTGTCTAATTTTTCATATAATTGTAATGATGTTATAAAAGTTATTGATAGCATTAAAATCAATGGAGTGAAGAAAAACGTAAACATTGAGTTTGAAAAAGAATTGAATGTATTTGCACAAGATAAGAGTAAGATTTCTAAGCCCCAGATGGATGTATTTTTAGCAGGCGAGGAAAAATATTTTGTTGAAGTAAAGTGTCATGAAATTTTGGATTCTCACAAAAATATAGAATTGAAATGGCGATATACTGAATGTCCTGATTTTGAACAATTACCAATCAAAAAAGAACTGTTAGAGAAAAAAAGAATTACAAATAGTAAGGGAAACGAAGAAGAGTATATTACAATTTCTGGCAATTTATTAACTGCAAAAGATTTTGGTTGTGAACTAAAGACATTTCATTTTGATTTTAAACAATTCTTATGCCATTTATTGGGAATATTAAATGAATCAAAAGGGGAAAAAGTTCATTTTTATTATTTGTTTTATAAAAATGAGTTGTTTATAGAAAATGAGGGAACAAGACTTTATGAAGATCTTGAAGCAGAATTGAAAAATATCTTTTCTGTATTTTCAGATTTATTCCCTACAATTGAATTTGGATTTATGTATAACGATAAGTTTGATACTTTAAGTGAGATTAGAAATAATTTTTCTTGTTAAGTAACTAGTGAATAAGAAGTCAAGACATATGGCAGATAATCCAAAAATACTCGTCTTCTTCTCGTAGTTTTAGAAAGGGCAAGGTTGCATTTCTTGGGATTCCAAAGGGCAGAATCTTTTGGTGACAGTTGATTTAGAACTTGGTCTTAAACTCTTTTTTACAAAACACAATACAAAATTATTAACAAACTCTAACCAATCCTTCACACAAATTTTACTTCCCCTTCAATCAATCTTTACAATCTTCCCTTATCTTCTTGTTAGATTCTAAATGAATCAAAAAAATTAACGAGGACAAAAAAATGAGAAAAACTCTACTTGCGGTTTTAGCATTTTTAACTTTGCTAACTGGGTGTTTCAAATCAGAAAACACAAACACTGTTTCTACTGACGGTTCTACTTCTATGGAAAAAGTGATTGGTATTTTGGGTGAGGTTTTTACAGAAAATAACAAGGGTGTAAACTTTACTTATAATCCAACTGGTTCTGGAACTGGGATTTCTAGTGTTTTGGAAAATCGATGTGATATTGGGCTTTCTAGCAGAAACTTGAAACAAGCAGAAATTGAAAAAGGTCTTACAGAAACAATTTTGGCTTATGACGGAATTGCAATTATTGTGAATAAAGAAAATCCAATTTCTAATTTACAGCTTGAAACATTAGAAAAGATTTTTACTGGGGTTATTACAAATTGGAAAGAAATTGGCGGAAGTGATTCTGAAATTGTTTTAATTGGACGTGAAGCTGGAAGTGGAACTCGTGATGGTTTTGAAAGCATTACAAAAACTTCTGGAAAATGTAAATATCGCCAAGAATTAACTTCTACAGGTGATGTAATTGCAACTGTTAGCGGAAATCCTTTTGCAATCGGTTATGCTTCTGTGGCTTCGGTAAAAAATTCTGTAAAACTTCTTTCTATTAATAATGTTCTTCCAAGCAATCAAACAATTAAATCTGGTTCTTATGAAATTCAGCGTCCTTTTGTTATGGTAACAAAAAAAGATGCACCACTTTCAAAATCAGCTCAAGAATTTTTTGACTTTGCACTTTCACCAGATGCAAACAAATGGATAGAAAAAGCTGGAGTTGTTCCTGCAAATTAGCAAAATATCAAACTACTATGAAAAAAGATTTTTTTGAAAACTTAATACACGGAATTTTTTTAATAGCTGGTTTGATAACAATTGCGGCAGTTTTGGTAATATCAATTTACTTGATAATTTCTGGGCTGCCTGCAATTTCACAAATCGGGTTAAAAAACTTTTTATTTGGAAAAACTTGGAATCCAACTGGAGCAAATCCTCAATACGGGATTTTGCCTTTTATTCTAACAAGTGTTTACGGAACTTGTGGAGCAATTTTGTTTGGAACACCTTTAGCATTTTTTACAGCGGTTTTTCTTTCAAAAGTTGCATCTCAAAAATACAAAAATATTTTTTTATCAGGAATAAACTTACTTGCAGGAATTCCTTCTGTAGTTTACGGACTTGTGGGAATGTTGGTTTTAGTTCCTTTTGTTAGAAACATTTTTAATTTATCAGACGGAGCAAGTTTATTTTCTGCAATCATCGTTTTAAGCATTATGATTTATCCTTCTATTGTAAAAGTTTCTGTAAATGCTTTAGACTCTGTTCCAAAAGAATACGAAGAAGCATCTTTAGCTTTAGGTGCAACAAAAATTGAAACATATTTTAGAGTTTCTGTTCCTGCTGCAAAAAGTGGAATAATTGCAAGTATCGTTTTGGGCGTAGGTCGTGCAATTGGAGAAGCAATGGCTGTAATGATGGTAAGCGGAAATGTTTCTAATATGCCAAAACTTTTTGAAAGCGTAAGATTTTTAACAACCGCAGTTGCCAGTGAAATGTCATATTCTTCAGGTTTACAACGACAAGCATTATTTTCTATAGCCTTAGTTTTGTTTGTTTTTATTATGATGATAAACGCAGCCTTGAATTTCTTTTTGAAAAAAGACAAAGAACAAAGTGGTAAGTAAATGAAAAAAGATTTTAGACGAACAACTTAT
>JAGBFB010000038.1 GCA_017936665.1 Spirochaetaceae bacterium
GGCTGCAGGTATAAGTATAGTAATGTATTCAGCCGAGCAGTACTAATTGGTCGTGAGGCTTGACCATATTATCGTTTCCGTATATAGTAACTTATCTTAAAAATAAAAAAAGTTTTCTTCTTTAATTTGTTAATAATGCCTGGTGGCCATAGTGGAGAGGTAATACCCGTTCCCATCCCGAACACGGAAGTCAAGCTCTCTTACGTCGATGATACTGCTGAGAAGTGGGAAAGTAGAAAGTTGCCAGGCTTTTTTTATTTTAAACTAAAAGGGTCCTTATTCTAGTACTCTTTTTTTTAAATTGTGAAAATTCATTTTCAATTTAACAATAATTTTTAGAGAAATAATTATGTTTGAAAAATATCAACTGTTTGAAAATTATATGAAATCTTGCATGTCTGATTCTGCCCATGACACTGAGCATATTTATCGTGTGTTAAATTTATGTTTAGAAATTGCAAAATATGAAAATGATGTAGATTTTGACATATTAATTATTTCTGCTTTTCTTCATGATATAGGACGTGAAATTCAATTTAAAAATCCATCCTTGTGTCATGCAAAAGTTGGTAGTGAAATGGCATATAATTTTTTGATAGAAAATAATTACTCTAAAGAACTTGCAGAAAAAGTAAAACACTGTATTTTTACACATCGTTTTAGGAGTGAAAATCCTCCAGAAACTATTGAAGCTAAAATTCTTTTTGATGCAGATAAGTTAGATGCTTGTGGTTTAATTGGTATAGCACGAACATTAATGTATAAAGGTAAAGTAAATGAGCCTCTTTATGTAAAAATTAATGGAAAAATTTCAAATGGTGAACAACAAAACGAAATTTCATTTTTTCAAGAATATAAAAGAAAACTAGAAAAATTATATGATAAATTTTATACAAAACGTGGAAAAGAAATTGCATTAAATCGTCAGAAAAATGCAGTTTTCTTTTATGAAAATTTATATTCAGAGTTAACCCAATTTTGAAAAAATTTTTTTTCTGAAATTCACTTCTTTTCGTTTCATGTTTACATCCTGAATTTTTCAGTGTAAAATCATCTTATGCGAAACTCAACTGAAATTTACTCTTTGTTAGAAAAAATTACTTGGCAAGATAATCGGATTCTTGCTCTTTACATGAACGGAAGTCGTGTAAATCCAAATGTTATGCAAGATGATTTTCAAGATTATGATGTGGTTTTTGTTGTTACAGAAACTTTTTCCTTTATTAATGATAAACAATGGATAAATAATTTTGGAAATCCTCTTTATTTTCAGTTGCCCGACGAAAATCCTAATTTTCCAAATGATAAAGAAAATTTTTATGGATATTTAGTACAATTTGATGATGGAGTTCGCCTTGATATTCACATTGAAACTTTACAACACGCTTTAGAAAATATAAAAAAGGATAGCCTTTGTAAAATATTAATTGATAAAAATAATTATCTTCCTGCCATTCCTGAAAGTTCAGATAATGATTATTGGGTAAAAAAGCCAACTCAAGAACAGTTTTTAGCTTGTTGTAATGAATTTTGGTGGTGTACAAATAATTTAGCAAAAGGACTTGCTCGGAAAGAAATTTTGTATGTGCAAGATATGGCAAATTTTGTTGTTCGTAAAGAATTAGAAAAAATGCTTTCTTGGAAAGTTGGGATAAAAACTGATTTTAAGGTGAGTGTGGGAAAATCTGCAAAATATATTTCAAAGTATCTTGAAAGTGATATTTATGAAAATTATCTTAAAACTTTTTTTACCTGTGATATTGAAGCTGCATGGAAAAGTATTTTTTTGATGTGCGATTTATTTGAAAAAATTTCTGTGGAAGTTTCATCTTTTTTACAATATAAATATAATAAAACAGAATGTAAAAATGCGAAAAATTATTTAGAAAAGATTTTTGCTTTAGAAAACTAAATTTTTTTGAACTTGTAACGGAGTAATATATGAAAATTTCTTGCCTTGAAACTTCACGACTTTTCCTCGTTCCTTCCTCTATGAAATATTTTGAAGAACGTTCTAGTATTTCTAGTGATATTGAAAACACTCGTTTAATGATGTTCTTACCATCCACAAAAGAAGAAACTTTTTCTTATATCAAAAAATGCGAAACTCAATGGAAAAGTGAAAATCAAACCTTATTTGAATTTGATATTTTACTAAAAGAACAAAATAATAAATTTATCGGCTGGATTTCTTTTGAGCTTCTTTTTGATAATCCTGAAATTGTAAAAAAATTTGGAAATAACTGTGCTGATATGGGGTGGCTTTTAGACAAAAATTTTTGGAATAAAGGTTTTGCCTCTGAAAGTGCCAAATGTGTTTTAGAATTTACAAAATCTCTTGGTGTAAAAAAAATGATTGCTCAATGTGATGCAGAGAATATCGGTTCTTGGCGTGTAATGGAAAAAATCGGAATGAAAAAATATTCAGATAACGGTATTCGCTACAACAAATCAGAGCCAAATCTTGCAAAAACTGAATTTATGTATACAATCGATTTATAATAAAAAATTTTGGAGAGAGAATGTTATATCTTAAAGAAATGAATTTAGAAGACGCAAAAGTTCAGTGGGAGTTTTTTCAAACTTGTCCTGATGAAAACGGGGTTGAAAATTTATATATGAATATGAGTTTTGAGGATTTTTGCAAAAATGGTATTCCCAAAAGAATTGAATTTTCAAAGGGAATAAATCTTCCAGAAGGTTATGTGCCAGATACTTATTATTTTTTGTACGATACAGAAGTTGGAGAAAATAAAATTGTTGGGCATTTTAAGATTCGCCACTTTTTGAACGATTTTCTTTTTAACGGAAGTGGCCACATAGGTTACATTATTCATCCAGAGTTTCGTGGTCGTGGTTATGGCACAAAAGGATTGAAACTTGCCATAGAAAAATTAAAAGAAATGAGTGATTTTGTCGAAGAGGAGATTTTTTTGCGTTGTTTGCGTTCTAATGAAGCCTCATTAAAAGTGATGTTGAAAAATGGTGGATATTTACATCATCAAGATGAAGAATATAATTTTGTTAGAATAAAAGTGTAAAATTTTATACTGGAAAAATCGATATATTGAATTTATCACTTGTTATGCTGAATTTTATTTCAGCATCTTTTTACAAGAGATTCCGAAACAAGTTCGGAATGACTGGATTAGAGGTGGGGTATGGAATATTCAAAGATGAAAAATATTGTGCTTGAGCAAAGTGCAAAAGACATGATGTGTGATAAAAATGATTTTTTGAAAAATGAAATCACAGTTGTTTCAATGGTGGATGATGAAAAATCTCAAAATCGTGGAAATAAAAAAAGTATTCCAAATAAACTTTTTTGTAATTTGCTTTATTTTGGAAATGGACTTGTTTGTACTGTTGATTCAAAAATTTATGATAAAGTAAAAAAACTTTTAGAAAATGACCTTGATAAAAATGAATTTTACAGATGTTTTGAACCTGATTTTATTTATAAATTAAATGAAATTTTGCTTCCTTTTGGAAAAAAAATAAATTGCATGGCAAATTTTTGTTTGCCACAAAATGATTTTTTAAATTTTTATGTTCCAAGTGTAACTCTTGATAATTTTGAATATAAGTTTTTTTACGATAAAGAAATTGCATCTCTTTACACTGAAAAAGGTTTTGACAATGCCCTTGATTATGGAAGTTGTCTTTTAGAAGATTGTTCAAAACGAAAAGACAAAATTGCAATCGTAGGTTATATCGATAACAAAATTGCAGGAATTGCTGCTTGTACTGATGATTGTGATTCAATGTGGCAAATTGGAGTTGATGTGGTAAAAGAATTTCGTGGAAAAAACATTGCTTCTTTTTTGGTAAATAAATTAGCCCATAAAATTTTTGAAAATGGAAAAGTTCCATATTATTGTACAGCTTGGTCAAATGTTTCTTCTAGGAACACAGCAATTAAAGCAGGTTTTAAACCTGCTTGGGTAGAAATTGCCAGTGTAGAATGGTGATTTTTTAGCGAGTTATTTCGCTTGTTTTATTACTTCTAGTTTTTGAACGATGAAACAATAATTCAATCCAGGCTTTGTGATAGGGAATAAAAGTTTTTTCATCAAGCATTGTAAAAATTTCTTGCATAGTTGCCCATTTTACATTTTGCACTTCTTCTGCTTGTAGTTTTAGTTTGGATAAATCTAAATCCATGTTTAAAATGTAAATATCATTAAATCCATCAGCAAAGTAATTTGTTAAATGAGGTCGTTCATTTTCAAGATTGATTTTTAGACCGAGTTCTTCTAAGACTTCTCGTTCTGCGGCGGTTTGACTTGTATCACCAGAAATTGAACTTCCTGCACAAGAAACATCCCAAAGGTTTGGCCAATCATCTTTGAAGGGAACTCTTTGTTGAATTAGCATTTTCCCTTCGCTGTTAAAAATGCAAACTGTAACTGCAAGTCGATAAAATCCTTCCGGTACTTTTTCGCCACGAATCATTGTTTTGTTTGTTTTTTCTCTGTTTTCTGTGTATAAATCCCAAACTTCCATGTTACCTCCAAAAAGGAATTTAATTTACCACAAAAAATAGATTAGTGTCAACAATTAAATTATTTTATTGCAAATTACATAAATTAGATTTATCATGTATTTATGAAAACACAAAGAATAATTGATGCTCATGTTCACATTGGGCGTTCACTAAATTTTGATATGAAAGAAACTGATGTTTTAGAAGCTATGAAAAAATACAACATCGAAAAAGTATTAGTTTCTAATTCCGAATCTGCCGAAGCTGACCACGAACAAAAACTATTGCCACAGGAATTACAAATTTCACAAGTAAAAAGTTTAGAAAAATCAATAAAATTTGCAAATGAAAATTCTGGCAAAGTTTATGTTGCTCCTTGGTTTAAACCAAAAACAGAAAAAATTTCTGATGAACTTATAAATTTAATACAAAAAAATCTTGATGTTATTAAGGCTGTAAAATTTCATCCTTATCATTCTGCTTTAGATTTTGATGATTGTCTTATGGAACCATATCTTGATTTAGCAGAACAATTTAATCTGCCTGTAATAACTCATACTGGAACTGGAGAAAATGATTGTCCTGAAAAAGTTTACAATATGGCAAAAAAGTTTCCAAAGGTAAATTTTATTATGGCTCACATGGGGTTAGGTTCTGATAATGTAATTGCAACTGAACTAATTGCAATATTACCAAATCTTTTTGGGGATACAGCTTGGGTTCCAATGGAAAGCACAATTAATTTTATAAATAAAATTGGTAGCCAAAAATTATTTTTTGGAACAGACTTGCCAATAGATGGAATTGATACTTATCATCATAATCCTAGAGGAGAAAGAAGTTTATATCAAGACTATTTTGAAAAACTTCCAGATTTAATTGCACAAGAGGATTATGAAAATCTAATGTGGAAAAATGCTTTGAATTTTTTTAATTTAGATTGATTTATTCCCAACCAAAAGAAATAGGTGTGTTGTTTGTAATATCATAATAAAGTGCATCTACAAAATCTAGTTTTTGTATTTTCTCTACGATGTTGTTCAATGTTTTAGTTGAAAGTTTTGCAAATTTTGCAGTTACAACATTTTCCGAAATAATTGGTCGTAAAACAATTGAGCAAGAATTTTTAGAACAAGAATAGGGCACATTAATTGTGAAGTGTTGGTAAATTTTATCATACTCATTATTAGTTTTTAATTCGTCAATGACGATTTTATCAACTTGTCTAATTTGATCTAATCTTTCTTTTGTACAAAATTGTTCTTGGATGCAACAATTTTCTTTTTCATAAATTGATAAAATTACTCTGTTTACTTCAAAGTTTTTTTCAAGAATTTTTTCAGAAGCTTTTTCTAATAAGTCCCAATCAAAAATATTTTTTGACTTCAAGGTTAAAATTGCAGGAAATTTGTTTGTATTAAAAACACTTTGTTTTCCGATAGATTTTACAGGAAGTGCTTTAAGGCTGTAATCAGTTATATTAAAAAAAGATGATAAATCAATTTTTGTAAGATTTTGGTTTATTTTTTTTATGTCTCGTTCTTCTTGAGACGATAAAACATCATTTGAACACAAAGTATTTACCGAAAGTCCTTGGGAAGAAAATGGATGTTGGCAAATTAAATTTTCTGGTAAGCCAAGAGTTTTTCCAAGTAAAATTATTTCTTCTGTATACAAATTATTTAACGGTTCGATAATCAATCCTTTTGAAATTAATGATTGAATTTCTGCAATTTTATTATGATTAATTTTTATTCCATGGGAGAATTTGCTTTTTCCAAATTCAATTACATCGGGATATGTTTTTTCTTGAACTAAAATCCATTGGTTTTCTAATAAATTTAATTTTTTGAAAATTTTGTTATGAACTTCAAAAAATGTTTTATCGATTATGTTTTGTTTTTCTTGTGGATTTATTATTTTTTGAATAGTTGACAAAAATACTTCAGATTCATCTTCTAAAATAAAATTAGTAAATCCTAAATTAATATATTGTTGAGTTATTATTTCTATTTCATTTTCACGCAAAAATCCGTTATTTATGTGTAAGCCTAAAATTCGTTCTTTGCCTAAAACTTTATTCAATAATGCAAATATTACTGTTGATTTAAATTCGCCTGTTAAAAATAAAAGAACATTTTTATTAATAGTTTCGGTTTTTATTTTTTCTAATGTGTATTCAAAAATTTGCTGAACTTCCCAATTTTTTTTGAAATTACAAGTTTTAATAAAGTTTTCTAAAAATTTGTTATCATTTGATTTTGTAGAAAAATTTTTTTCTTTACCTAAATCTAAAATTGGAATGTTTAAATTTGTTATTTGTTCATTAATTTCTGAAATCGCAGATGTAAAATTTTCATCATTTTTTCTAGCAAAAATAATTCCTTTGGTATTTTCTAAATCGTTTAAACTTATATTTGGATTTTGAATTTCAGAATAATATCCTAAAAATCTGATACTTTTTGCAATAAAATGAGCGTATTCACTTTCAAAATTAATTACAACAATTTTTTCTTTCAAAACTTAAAATCTCCTCACTTATAAAACTTACTTGTTATTGTAACTATTATAACAGAGGATTTTCATTTCGTCCATAAAATCTAAAGAAGTATGAAGGTAATGATTCTATCATTTTTTGAGATACTTCTGGATTGCTTGAAATAAGTCTATTAAATTCATCTTTAGAAATAAAAATTACAACAGAATTTTCTTCTGCAAAAGCCGACATAGTTCTATTGTTTTCAAAAATACAATCAAAGTCGCCAAAAAAACTTCCTTTTGTTACAAATTGGGTAAAATTATCTTTTGTAAGTTTTATTTTTCCATTTGCAACGTAATAAACTCCGTCAGAAACTTCATCTTTAGAATATATATTATCATCTTTTTTTAGAGAAATGTGCATGTTTTCGTTGCTTATCAATTTGTCAGGTCTAATGAATAATGCTCTTTTTATTTTTGATTTAAAATCGTTAAATTCTTCTGAAGGTAAAAGATATAATTCTGATAAAAGTAATTCATTAAAAAATTGATGTGTAAAAATTTGTTGTGCAAACAAAAAGAAAAGAATAAAGAAAATGTAAATTTCAAGTAGGGAAATAACCAAGTTGCTTAATAATCCGTAGATTAAATTGTATCTTGTGATATTCAAAAATAATTTGAAAAAAATTGTAACTACCCAAAAACATAAGGTACATTCTGTGGCTGATAAAATACAATGTTTCCAAGCTGGTTTTGAACCTGATGCAAGTTTATAAGTTATAGTTACTAAAATAAACATGAATAAAAATGGCAACATATATAATAAAAATGAAAATAAATTTGAAACTAGAACTTTTATAAATTGTGGAAAGTAAGGTTCAATAATTTTTGTAAAGAAAACTTCGCTATCAATTACTGATTTTAAGGATTTTGTAATCATTAAGATTATTGCTATGGAAATTACAAGGATGATTTCTCCCAAAATGATGAATAATCTTTCAATTATAGTTCCTCGTTTTTTTTCGATTGGTTTTATTGTGCTAGTGTGAAAGATACTATTTATTCCAAATACAACAGAGTAAAAAAGTCGTTGAGCCATCCATATAACATAAATTATTGTGATTATAGTAATTACTCCTGAATTTTCAACAGCTAAGAGTTCATCAACTATAGAAGTGATTTTTATGGGTTCAACAAAAATTGATTGTAAATTTATTAGAGAAAATAGAGATTCTGGAGTTGTGTGAAAGATTTTAACTAAAACAACTACAATCAACATTAGAATAGGAGTGAAAGAAAAAAGAAAACCTAAGGAACAATTTGCTGCATGTGTGTTTAACTTATTTTTAAAAAAAAATTTAAAAGTTAAATAAAGGGATTGTCCAAATGTTACTAATGTTAATTTTCTTTTCATAATTTATAAAATCTAACTAAAATTTTATCATAATTTTTGAAAATTGTATATATTGTATAAACTTAAACTTCATAGTATAATTATATAAAATTTTGGAGGTAAATGAATTATATGGAACGCTGTTTTGTAATGTTAAAACCAGGTGTTATAAATAGAAGAATTGTTGGAGAAATTCTTTCTCGGTTAGAAAAAAAAGGATTGAGTCTTGTTGCAATGAAAATGATGGTTATTTCAGATGAATTAGCTGCAAATCATTATGCTGAGCATAAAGAAAAGTCTTTTTTTACTGATTTAACAAGTTACATAACTTCTGGTCCTGTTATTGCAATGGTTTGGCAAGGTGATAATTGTGTACAACTTGTTCGTAAACTTGTAGGTGCTACAAAAGTTGAAGAAGCTCAACCTGGAACAATCAGAGGTGATTATAGTTTACATACTCCTCATAATATAATTCATGCTTCTGATTCAGATGAAAGTGCAAAACGCGAAATTGGTTTATTTTTCAAAGAAGAAGAACTTATTAATTGGCATGATGATAATGCTAAATGGTTTTAATCAAGTAAGGAGTTTTTGTAATGAGTAAAAATATTGGTGTTATTGGTGCAGGTGCATGGGGTACTGCTATGGCTCAAGCATTGGCTCGAACAGGTCATATTGTTGAAGTTTGGGCTATGGAGCAAGAAGTTGTAGATTCCATTAATAATGAACATGAAAATAAAAAATTTTTGTCAGGATTTAAATTGTCAGAAAATTTGACAGCAAGTACTGATATAAAAAAAGTTGCATCAAATAAAGAATTTTTAATTTTAGCTAGCCCATCCTTGTATCTTGCAAAAACTGCTCAACAATTAGTTGATGTTCCTTCTATTGCAGATGGTTCAACTTGTATTGGTGTTCTTGCAAAAGGTTTTATTCCATCAAATGATGGTCCTAAACTAATACTTGATACTTTAGAAGAAGTTTTACCTCCTTCCTACAAAAAAAGTTTAGTTTATATTGCAGGTCCTAGTCACGCTGAAGAAGTTGCTATGGGAAAATTAACAGGACTTATTGCTGCTAGTGAAAATCCTAAAAATTCAATTCGCTTTAGAGAAGTAATGAAAGGTCCTGGATTGATGGTTTATTCTAGTTTGGATGTTATTGGTGTGCAAATTTGTGCTGCTGCAAAAAATGTTATTGCTGTTGTTTACGGATGTTTGGATGCTGTAGCTGAAGATTCAGAGCTTTTTGGTGATAATACAGAATCTTTCCTTCTAGCTGCTGGATTGAACGAAATTCAGACATTAGGTTTTGCCATGGGAGCAACTCATCCTGAAACTTTTACATCAATTTCTGGTGTAGGGGATTTGGATGTAACTTGTCGCAGTAAGTATGGACGAAATCGTCGTTTTGGGCGAGATATAATAAAAGAAAATATACTTGCAAAATATTCTTCATTAGATGATTTGATTTCAAGAATTGGTGAAATTGGATATCTTCCTGAAGGGGCTGTTGCTTGTAAATATATTCATGAAATTTCTGTACAAAAAAATATAAAATTACCAATTTGTAATGGTTTATACAGAATTTTGAATAGAGAAATTGAACCTCTTGATTTCCTAAAAGAACTTTTAAGTTAAAATTACAAAGGATACTTAATTTATGTTAGAGAAAATCACAAATACTTTTTCAGATGTTTTTAGAAAAATTACTGGAAAATCAACAATTACAGAAAAAAATATTGAAGAAGCAGTTGAACAAATTAAAATTGCACTTCTTGAAGCTGATGTAAACTTACGAGTTGTTCGTCGTTTTGTAAATAGCACCATCGAAGAAGCAAAGGGTGAAAAAGTTCTTCGTGCAGTTGATCCAGGGCAACAATTTATTAAAATCGTTCATGACAAAATTTGTGCCTTGTTAGGGGATGAAAAAAAAGATTTACAATTAAAAGGTCCTGATACATTATCAATCATCGTTTATGTTGGTTTACAAGGTGCTGGTAAAACTACTGCTGCTGCAAAACTTGCTGCAAGATTAAAAAAAGAGGGGAGAAAGCCTTTGCTTGCAGCCTGTGACCTTGTTCGTCCAGCTGCTGTTGAACAACTTTCTGTTCTTGGTGAAAAAATCGGTGTAGAAGTTTACAAAGAAGATACTAAAGATGCTGTAAAAGTTGCAAAAAATGCTGTAAATTTTGCAAAGAAAAATGCTTTTAACACATTGATTATCGATACTGCAGGTCGTTTGCAAATTGATGAATCCATGATGGATGAAATTGCACAAATTAAAAAAGCAGTAAATCCTGATGAATTGATTCTTGTTGCAGATTCAATGACTGGTCAAAGTGCAGTTGATGTTGCTAAAACTTTTGATGAAAAACTTTCTCTTACTGGTGTAATTCTTACAAAATTTGATTCTGATGCTCGAGGAGGAGCAGCTCTTTCATTAAAGTCTGTAACTGGTAAGCCAATTTTATTTATCGGTACAGGTGAAAAAATCGAAGACTTTGAACCTTTCCATCCTGATAGAATTGCAAGTCGTATTCTTGGTATGGGTGATGTTGTTTCTCTTGTTGAAAAAGCACAAGAAACAATTGATCTTGAAGAAGCTGAAGCTTTGCAAAAGAAGATGGCAAGCAATGATTTTACTTTGCAAGATATGTTGGAGCAACTTCAGAGAGTAAAGAAAATGGGGCCAATGGAGTCTTTAATGCAAATGATTCCTGGTCTTGCAGGTCAAATTGGAGATCAAGATATAGATACAAGTGGAATGAAAATGCAAGAAGCAATTATCCTTTCAATGACAAAAAAAGAAAGAGCAAATCACTTAATTATTGGACCTTCTCGAAGAAAACGTATTGCTAAAGGTTCTGGAACTTGTGTTGCTGATGTAAATAAACTTATTAAACAATTTGAAAAAACTCGTCTTATGATGAAAAAAATGTCTAAGAATAAGGGTATGCAACAAAAAATGATGCAACAATTCGGAGGAATGTTCTAAACTTTTTTTGTTGATAGAATTTGCCAACGGTATAATAGATGCTGTTGGCATTTTTTATTTTTAAAATTTGTTAAAAAAATATGTTTAAAATAAAAAAGGTCGTTCAAATGAACGACCTTTTTACTCCCCCGCCAGGGCTTGAACCAGGGACCCACAGATTAACAGTCTGTTGCTCTACCGACTGAGCTACAGGGGAATATCTACTTTCGTAGGCACTCATTGCTGAATGCTTTTTTATATTACAAAAAGTAAAAAAAAATGTCAATACGTAAAGTTAAAAAAATTCAAAAAATTTATTTTAAAATATATTTTCTTCAGTTATTATAAAATCCATTTTTATATCAGTTTGTTCTACAGGAACTTTGTCAAAAATCAAAAAATTAAAAGAAATTCCAACAAAAATAGTTTTTGTTTTGTAGGGAATAGTAATTTTTGATAAAAATTTGTCATAAAAACCTTTACCTTTTCCAATACGATTTTTATTTTTATCAAAAGCAGTCGCAGGAATAAAAATAATATTTTTTTGATTAGAAAAATCATCATCTGACAAAAGTTGTGTATCAAATTTTATTAAATCTTGTTCAGGTTCTAAAATATTGTACTTTCCAATTTCAACTTGATTATTTAATTTTATATCATTATCAAGTTTATAAAAATCCATTGTTCCATCTTGATTTACTTTGGGGATAAAACAATTTTTATTTTGTAAAAGTGATTTTTCAATAATTTCAAAAATATTTGGTTCTGATTTTAGTGGCATAAAAAAGAAAATATTTGTTGCCTGTATAAAAAAATCCCAATCTAAAATATGATTACAAATTTTTTTGCTTTTTTCGTCTAATTTTTCTATGGAATATGTTTTTAGTAATTCTTTTGCTTTTTGTCGTAATTCATTTTTTTGTAAAAGAATTGTAGAGATTTCAATTTGCAATTTATTCATTTTTGTTTTTTCCAAAAAGAATTTGCTCGTATTGTTTCTTCAAAATTGTAACACAATCTTCTTTCTTTGCCCGTTTTCTAACAATATCTTCTGCCAAGGCATTACAATTTGGAGCTCCGCATGAGCCACAGTCAAGTCCGGGTAATTCTTCTCGAACTTTTTCAATTTCATCCATAAGTTTCTTTGCTTCAGAAAAAATTGGACTAAGTAATCTTACAGGACGAGACGAAATTTTTTCGTTCCATAAGAGTAGTTCATCAATTTTATCTGGCAAAGTGTAATTTGTATTTTGTAATTCTTCATTTTGGTTTTGAATTTTTTTCTTACGTTTTCTTAAAATTGATTCTGCTAAAGGAATTGGTTTTGCATTTAACACTCCACCTATACATCCTCCGATACAAGAATTTAACTCGATAAAATCAAAGGAATCTAGTTTTCCATCTTCTGCATCTTCTAAAACTTGAATTACATTTGACATTCCACTTGCAGAAATCCAAGAAAAATCCTTTTTTTGTGTGGCTTTGTTTTCTTTTAATAATTTTTCTAAGCAATCTGCTTCTCCTTGTGAGGAACACCATAAATTTCCTTCTTCGAAAGTTGTGTTTTCAAAATCTTCGGAAATTTTGCTTAAAAATCCTAAAACTGAAACAACTATTGAACTTGCTGTAATTGAGCCATCTATCATAGATTTTGAGTAACCTAAAGGAGAACGTGATGCTGTAATTTTTGCAGGGCAGGGTGAAATAAAAATGATTCCTGCCTCAGGATTATATTTTTTTGCTTCGATAGCTGCTAATTCTACTGGTGGAATTACAGGTAAAAGATTATCTATTAAATCTGGAAATCTAATTTGAATCAACTTTATTACAGCAGGACAGGATGAAGAAATTATCGGTCCTGAATGATTTTTCATGTAAAGGGCAGTTGCTTCTGTAATTGGATATGTGCTTTTGCTAACTTGATAAATTTTTGAAAATCCACAAAATTCTAGTGCTAAATTTATTTTTTCGATACTAATGTTTTCTGGAAATTGTGAATAAAAAGAAGGTGAAACTAAAGCGATTTTTGTATTAAATTTTGATAATAATTCAGGGCTTGAATCTTTTGCGTACTTTGCTCTGTTTGGGCAAACTCTAATACATTCACCACAGTCGATACATCTATCTTCAAGAATTACAGCTTTTCCTTTTTGTACCCGAATTGCTTCTACAGGACAATGGGTAACACAAATTGTACATCCTTTACAATTTTCTTCATGTAAAGCAACTGAATGAAATTGAGATTGATTATCGTGATTTTGTTTTTCAGGTGAATTATTTTGCACAAATCTACTCCTGAATTTTTATTTTCATGGTTACAGTTGTTCCTTCTCCCACTTTGCTGTCTATGTTAAAAAAATCTGAGTTTCGTTTCATGTTTGGTAAGCCCATTCCAGCACCAAAACCTAATTCTTGGATTTTCTGTGGGGCAGTGGAATATCCTTCTTCCATTGCTTTTTCAATATCTGCAATTCCTGGACCTGTATCTTTCATTATGATAACTATTTGGTCATCATCAATTTCTATTGAAGCCTCTCCACCACCTGCGTGAACTGCCATGTTAATTTCAGCTTCGAACATTGCAATAGAAGTTCTCTTGATAATTGGAGAAGGTAATCCTAATTGCTGAAGTTTTTTCTTCATTTCGGCGGAAGCATAACCTGCTCGAGAAAAATCATCTCCTGGAACTTGATAAGTAAAAATCATATTCTCTTTTTGCCTTTATTAAATTTTTCTAGTTCCACCACCAGTAAGGCCTGCGTTATACAATTTTCCGCATGATAAAAATAAAGGAAGTTTTGTAGACATTAAAACAATACCTAATTCTTCTGCCATATCAATCATTTCTTGAGATGGTGATTTTCCTCTTACAAAACAAACAACTTGAATATCCATTAGATTTGCAGTTCTGATAACTTGAATATTCATTAAGCCAGTAAGTAATAACACTTGGTCTTTTACAAAAGCCATAACATCACTCATTAAATCTGAACCACAAGCAGATGTTACTTGTAAATCTAATTTATCTTGCCCACAAAGAACTTGTGCATCTAAAATTTGTGCAACTTCCTTTAATTCCATGCTATCTCCTATCAAGTAAGATGATAACATGGAAAGTTTAGATTCACAAGTAAAAAAATCTAATTTAAATCTTATCTTTTTGTGTCAGCAGAAAAAATCCAATATGGTTTTATATCTACAAAATATGAAGAAATGTTTGTTGCAAATTCAGTTTTGTATGTTTCTAATGATAAATTAGAAATTTTTTCATATTGATTAATATGGAATAATGCAGGTAATTGAAGTTTTTTTGCTGACCAAATTTTTTTTACAAGTTTTTCGCTAGTGTTTATTTCTGAAATTTCTTTTGAAGCCCAGTAAGTTTTTAGAATAGAAAATTCATCTGACGATGTTGTTGTAATTTGTTTTGAATATTCAATAAATTTTTTTTCAATATATTTGTAAAGTTCTGTTGCATTTTTTACTTCATAAAATTGTAAAGCAATAAATCCATCTGTTTCTTCAAAATAAATTATTTCTAAATCTGAAAAATGTTTATTTTTTTGTTCATCTTCTTTTATAAATTTTTCAAAACCGCGCATTGCTAAAGAATAAAGATAATATTGTTCACTTTCTTTTTTTGGGGATTGTAAAATTAAAAGTGCTGGATCAAAAAATTCTGTTGTAGGAATTAATTTTTCTGGTCTTGGTCCTGCGTCTTCTGCTTTTATATTTGTTGTAAAAATTCTTTTAAGTCTAGAAACTTGTGTCATTTGTGTAAACTGTGGTTGGGGTAAATTTTTTGTTTCAAATGGAAGTGCCTTCATAGAACCAAAATAATTATTAAGATATTTTTTTAATGTTGCACTATTATCCTCTTCATTAAGATAAAGTTCTGGATTTCCTGTAACAATTATCGAAATTCTTGAAGAATTTATTAATGAGGTGTACATAGCTCGAATTTCATTAAAAGTTAATTGATGCAAAATATCGGAAGTGCAACTAAATAAATGTTCAAAATTGCTTCCTTTATAAAAAGATGTTAGTGCTTTTGTTTTTAACTGAAAATCTAACATATTGTTTAAATAACGCCATTTAGATTTTTCCATGTAAACTAATTCATCTTCCATTGCTGGTGTAATTTGACCAAATAAAATTCCATTGTTTATACAACCCAACATAATTGGAAAGTCTTGGCTTGTACAAGAAAGTATAAAATTTCCTTTGTTGATTCCAGACGAAACTTCGATATGACCCGTGTCTAAAAGAACTCCAGCTTCGTAGGCTTTTTGAATTTCAATTTCTACAAGTTTTGCCAAAGTTTTTAGCAAGATGGTTTCCATTCCACGATATTTTTTAGGATAAATTTTTTCGCCACCTTCAAAACACAACATGATACTAGCTGTGGAATTTTCTGAGTTTAATGAATAATCAACTTTAATTCCATTGTTTAATGTAAATTTTCCAGAATTATTTCTTGCTGAATTGATTATTCTTTGTGCTATTGAATTTTGATTAACTTCTACATCTTCTATGTTAAAATTTTTTGCAAAATTATTATATTTTTTATGTTTATACCAATAAGCGTTTTCTTGTGTAATTAGAGAAAAATTAGAATTTTGATTTTCAGATTTCCACATTGAATAAATTGAAGGATGCATTAACAAAAACACATAAGGAGAAGATGAAAAACATTCTTTCATTTCTGAAGATGTAATTTGTTGTGCTAAATTCTGAACGGAATTTGTAAAATCATTTTTTTCATAACTCCAATTATAAGCCAAAGATTTTGCAAATTGAACAGATGAATCATTTGCCAATTTTGTTTGACCTTTTATTTTTCTAACTGCGGAATCCACATCAAATTGATTAAAATTCACTGAATCTGAAATTATTTGTGTAAAAATTTTTGATTGTTCCATTGGAGAAATATTTGTGTTTTGTAGCAAAGACTGAATAATTATTCTTGAATTTAATCCTTGATAAGAAAAATTTACATTTACATATTCTTCTGATAAAATTCCGAGAGTTTCATTTCTAACTAATTGTTGTTTTAATCTTGAATTATTGTCTTCTAAGGCAAATGTTGCCATTCTTCCACTTGTAATTGTTTTTTGATTTTCAAAGAAATTTTCTGGAACGTATTGAACAACAATTTGTGTTAATTCTTTTGAAAAATCATCACTTAAAAGGATGAATTTTTTGTTTTTGGATTTTTCTAAATTAAGATTTTTGTTTTCATCATTTTGTGTAATTGCGGATTTCCAATCGTTAAAATATTTTTTTGTTAAAGTTAAAATTTCGTTCGGTGTATAGCAAGAAGTAATTATTATTGCACTTTTGTTTGGAACGTAATAATTGTCAGCGATTGATTTTAAAATACTTCGTATTTTTTCTGAATTAAAATTTTTAAAAAGTGATGGATTTATGGCAGTTCGTTGTTTCCATGGTGAATCTGGATAAATTTGTAAATCAATTGCACCATTGATAAATCTTTCTGGTCCAATTTGAAAATTGTGTATTTTTTCTTTCATCTGTAAAAAAGATTCTTTTAGAATTTCTGTGTTGTAAACAGGATTTTTTAATTGTTGGCTAAGTAATTTTATTGATTCTTCTAAAAAATCAGTTGGAACAGAATAATTAAAAACGCTTTGGTCGTTCATTATGTTTTTTTCGATATTTGACATCAAAATTTTTTGAGATTCTTTTTCAAAATTTGGATTTGTTTTCCAGAATAGGTTTGAATATAATTCAAAATATCCTGTGTTTTCTGGATTTTGAGCTGAAAATCCAGCTTGGTTTACATAAAACACAGTAGAATTTGGATTTGTATTATCTTGGATAACATAAAGTTCTAAGCCGTTATCTAAAATATATCGTTGATACTCATTTGAAAATAAAAAATTTGTAATACAAAAAATTGTGAATAATAAAATTAATATTTTTTTCATTTGTAACTCTTAAACTCTAAAAAATGTTTTATGATTTAAGTATATCAAAAGGTTTTGTTAAAATCTATAAAAAAATATTGACCAAGATATTCTAATTAAATATTATTATCCTAAGTGGTAAAATCATTAAGAGTTTTTTCATTAAGGTGGGATGGTAAATGTTAAAATTAATTCCAAGTTCTGTAGAAGAACAAATATCCGCTGTTTTTGATACTGTGGATTTTTCAAAAAAACGAAATCCTACTTCACAAGAAGTTGAAATTCTACGAAATAATAATAATTTTTCTTCAGATACAGATTTTAAAAATCTCTTTGTTGAGGATGATTTTGACGCAAATTTAATTAAAAATTCTGAATTTTCAGGTAAAATCGTTATAGGAAAATTACAAGATTCTTTGTTGCAATATCATGATTTAAAACTAAAAACAGGTATTATTAATTCATCATTAAATAACTGTGTTCTAGGTGATGATGTTTGTGTAAAAAATGTTTCATATCTTGAAAATTATTCTATCGGAAATCGAGTTATTCTTTTTAATATTCAAGAAATGAGTTGTACTTTGCACTCAAAATTTGGAAATGGTGTTCTTAAAGAAAATGAACCAGAACAAAATAGAATTTGGATTGGTGTCGGTAACGAAAATGATGGCAGAGCAGTTTTAGCTTTTGAAGAAATGCTTACTGCCGATGCATATTTGTGGTCAAAATATCGTGGCGATAAAGAATTGATGCAGCGTTTTATTGACTTGACTGAAAACCAACATTCTAAAAAATTAAATACATTTGGTGTTGTAGGTGATGACTCTGTAATTAAAAATAGTTCTCTCATAAAAGACGCAAAATTAGGTAGTAATGTTTATGTAAAAGGTGCTTTTAAACTAAAAAATGTTACAATCTGTTCATCCTATGACGAACCTTCTCAAATTGGTGAAGGTGTTGAAATGGTAAATGGAATTTTAGGTTACGGAAGTAGAGTTTTTTATCAAGCTGTTGCCGTTCGCTTTGTAATAGGTAGAAATTGTCAGTTAAAATATGGCGCAAGATTATTAAATACAATTTTAGGTGATAATTCTACAGTTTCTTGTTGCGAACTTTTAAATAACTTAATTTTTCCTTTTCATGAACAACATCATAACTCATCTTTCTTGATTGCAACTACTATTTTAGGTCAATCAAATATTGCAGCGGGAGCAACTATCGGTTCAAATCATAATTCTAGAAGCCCTGATGGTGAAATTTATGCTGGTCGTGGATTTTGGCCAGGGCTTTGTTCTGATTTTAAACATAATAGTAAATTTGCTTCGTTTACGCTAATTGCAAAAGGTTCTTATCAGTATGAATTAAATATTTTATATCCATTTTCCTTAGTTTCTTCCGATTCAGAAACTGGTGGAATAAATGTTTTACCTGGATATTGGTTTTTGTACAATATGTTTGCAATGGCAAGAAATAATTCTAAATTTTCAGCCAGAGATAAACGAGTTATAAAAAAACAACATATCGAAAAAAATCCTTTTGCACCAGATACGATGCAAGAAGTATTGTTTGCATTAGACAGAATTATTGAATTAACAAGTAGATGGTTAAAAGCAAATGATGAACGATTCAAAAATACCGATGAGGGCTTATTTCAAAGTGCAAAAGATTTTCTTCATCAAAACCCAAATTCTGAAATTGTTCTTGAAGACCCTCAATGTATGAAGCGAAATGGAGCAAAAATTCTAAAAGGTGCAAGAGGATACAAAGAATATCGTAAAATTGCAAAATATTTTGCTGTACAGACTTTTGTGGAATTTTGTAAGTTTGCAGGAATTGAAGTTATTACCAATCAGAAATTTCAAGAAGCACAACAAATTCCTCTTTATACAAAATGGATAAATGTTGGTGGACAAATAATTCCAGAAGATAAAGTAAATGAATTATTCGATTTGATAAAATCTAAACAGATAGATTCTTGGAAACAAGTACATGATTTTTACGACGATTGTGAACAAAAATATTCATATTGGAAGGTTCGCTACGCAATTTATGTTTTAGAAAAACTATATTCTAAAAAAATATCTGAGTTTACAACAGAAATTTTCAAAGATATTATCAGTGATGTATTAAATGTTTCAAATTACATTTACGAAAATTCTCTTTCTTCAAGAGAAAAAGATTACACAGATTATTTTAGAACTATTACATATTCTTCAAAAGAAGAAATGACTGCTGTTATCGGAACAATAAATGATGTAGGTTTCTTAAAAGAATTAGAAAAATCTACAAAAGAGTTCAATCAATCTTTAGATTTATTATTTTCTGAATTTGTGTAAACTGATAAATTTTTTCTTGTATTGTGCAAAGATAAAATTTATGTTACAAATATTTAGCATTATTTTTTACGTAGATTGATATTTTGAGGGAGATAATATGGCTAAATATAATCCTTTTGGAAAAATACCTTTAGAAAATCGTCAATGGCCAGATGCATCAATAGATAAAGCTCCAATTTGGTGTTCTGTTGACTTACGAGATGGTAATCAAGCATTAGCAATTCCTATGGGAGTTGAGCAAAAATTGGCTTTTTTTGATTTGCTTGTAAAAATCGGTTTCAAAGAAATTGAAGTTGGCTTTCCAAGTGCATCTCAAACAGAATATGATTTTTTGCGTCGTCTTATTGATGAAAAACGCATTCCTGATGATGTTACAATTCAAGTTTTGTGCCAAGCAAGAGAACATCTTGTTAAAAAGACTTTTGAATGTATGAAAGGCTTAAAAAAAGCGATTTTTCATATTTACAATTCAACTTCTCCTGCTCAAAGAAAATATACATTCAATATGACAAAGGAAGAAATTAAAAAAATTGCAGTTGATGGTGTTCATTGTGTACAAAAATATTTGGATATGGTGCCAGAAACTGAAGTTCGCTTAGAATATTCTCCAGAAAGTTTTTCTAACACAGAAATTGAATATTCTGTAGAAATTTGTGAAGCAGTAAAAGAAGCTTGGGGGGCAACTCCAGAAAATAAAATCATTCTTAATCTTCCTACAACCGTTGAATGTTCTTTACCAAATATTCATGCTGACCAAATTGAATATTTCTGTAAACATATTTCAAATAGAGATTCTGTAATTGTAAGTTTGCATAATCACAATGATAGAGGAACTGGGGTTGCTTCCTGTGAATTGGGCTTACTTGCAGGAGCAGACCGTGTAGAAGGCACTTTGTTTGGAAACGGAGAACGCACAGGAAACTTAGATATCGTAACTGTTGCCTTAAATATGTATACACAGGGTGTTGATCCTAAATTAGATTTTTCTAATATGAATAAAATTACAGAATCCTATACAACTTTTACAGGAATGACAGTTCCACCTCGTCAACCTTATGGTGGGGAATTAGTTTTTACAGCTTTTTCAGGTTCTCATCAAGATGCAATTAGAAAGGGAATGGCTGCAAGAAAAGGAATGGCAGAAGATGCTCCATGGGATGTTCCTTATATCCCTCTTGATCCACATGATATTGGTCGTGAATATGAAGAAATCATTCGTATCAATAGTCAAAGTGGAAAAGGTGGGGCAGCTTGGATTTTGGAACAAGATTTTGGAATTTTCTTACCAAAGGCAATGCATCCTGCTTTAGGAACTGTAATTACTAACGAAGCTGATAGATTACAACGAGAACTTACTCCAACAGAAATTCATCAGATTTTTAATCAAACTTGGATTGAAAATAGTTCTCCTTTAAGAATTTTAGATTTAGCAGAAACTCATGTTGACGGAAAAACTGATAATGATAATGTTTTATGTCGTGCAAGTATTTCTTGGAACGGAACAACTTTAGCAATCGGTTCAAAAGGAAATGGTCCATTAGATGCCTTTGTTGCAGCAATTAAAGAATCTAAAATTGTTGCAGATTTTACAATTAGTGCTTTCCACGAACACAGTATCGGAAGTGGTTCTGATACAGACGCTATGGCTTATATCGAATTAACTTTTGATAATGGCAAGAAATTCTGGGGATGTGGAAGAAGTCCTAATGTTGGTAGAGCAGGTATAAACGCTGTTGTTAGTGCAATAAATCAAAATGTATAGATACTTGTAGAATAAATGTATTGTTTTTTTTTAACAATCGGTGTATTCTAAATATGTTATACTTTTGATTATCATAGTGGAGGATATATGGCAGAAGGTGAAGTTCGTTTTCAATTGGTAACTTTCCAGTTGGGAGAGGAATTATATGGTGTTGACATTATGGATGTTAAAGAAGTTGTAAAAATTCAGAATGTTAGACCAATCCCTAATGCTCCTTATTACGTGGAAGGCATTTTTAATCTTCGTGGAGAAATTATCCCCATTATAAGTTTACATAAAAGATTTCATATTCAGTCTCAAGAAAAATCAGAAGAAGATTTAGAATTTGAAGGTGGATTTTTAATCTTAAATATTGACGGAAACAAAATCGGTTTGGTAATTGATAAAATTGCTCGAGTTGTAGAAATCAATTCAAAGGATATGAATCCACCTCCTCAAATGTTAAGTGGAATCGGAACAGAATATATTCATGGTGTTGTGCGACAAGAAAATGGATATTTGATTATTCTTGATACAAGAAAAATTTGTAATCCAAAAGAATTACAGAAAATTATTGGAATTAATTAATAATGAAAATTCAACCTTTTAGTTCAACAATTCGCAGAAAAGAAATGGATGCAGTTTTGACTTGTATGGTAGAGGAAAAAATTGGTCCAGGTGAGAGCAATTTACGTTTAATTCAGCAAGTAAAAGAATATTTCGATGTTGACGGTGCAGTTGCTTTTAGAAGTCCTAGTATTGCTTTGAAATATGCTTTGAAGGCTTTAGATTTACCTAAAGATTCTTCAATTATGATTTCAGCTCTTGCTCCTAGTTGGCAAATTCTTGCAATAGAAGATTTAGGGTATAATCCTTTAGTATTAGATGTTTCACCAGAAACTTCTCTTGTTTCTCCAGAAGCAGTGCATGAAGCAATTCAAAATGGAGGCAGACTTTTAATTTTGCACGAAACCATGGGATTGATTCCTAATATTAATGCAATTTTAGAGTTAGGAATTCCTGTTATTGAAGATATTTCTCAAAATGCAGGGGCTACTCTTGGTGAAAAAAAGACAGGTACTTTTGGTGTATTTAGTATTCTCGGCTTGGAAGAAAGAGATATATTAACTGCTGGAGGAGGGGCTGTTTTGATGGCTCCACAGCGACGAGATTGGCTTGTTCTAAAAAAACACACAGATATTGCACCTTCTACAGATATTTTGCCTGACATAAATTGTTCTTTGGCCTTTGTTCAATTAAAAGAACACAACAGAAATGAACAAATCAGAAAAGAAATGTATGAAATGTATATTCGTTCTTTAATGCAAGGAAAACATCGTTCTTTTTCTCAACAAGGAGATTATGCTGTTCCTGTAGTATATTCATTCCCTGTTGTTTTAGAAAGTGGATTTAAAGATGTAAAACAATATGCATCTCGTAAAGAAATTGATATATCTCCTGCTTTTGAAAATTCTGTTATTGCGTTACGGGAAGAGCAGTTAGAAAATTGCAAAAATGCAAAATCTTTACTTTTAAGATGTGTTTTGTTTCCTTTATATCCAAGATTAGGAAAAAATCAGTCTTCAAAAATTGCAAAAGTTTTGGCTACCTTGCCTTAGTTAGTTTATGAGGAAGAATATATGAAAGACTGTCTTGTAATAATAAATTCTTACAACGAAGAAGCTTGCAAACTATATTCTTCCCTAGAATTATTTTTGGAAAAACATAAAATTAAAGCAAAAAAATTTCTTTATTTTGGTTCAAAATCTGAATTTCAAGATTATAATAAAGATGTTTTGAATATAGAAAAACATCACTATGATTTTGCAATAACGTTGGGAGGGGACGGAACTGTATTGTTTGCTTCTAGGTTTTGTGCTCCCTATGGAATTCCTGTTTTTTCTATAAACTTTGGGCAGTTTGGATTTATTGCTGGAATTCAAGTTGAAAAATGGCAACAGGATTTACAGTTGTTTTTAGAAGGAAAATCTAAATTTATGGAGCGAAGCCTTCTTGCTGTGGAACTTGTTAGAAATAATCAAGTGATTTTTACATCAACAGCATTAAACGATGTTGTAGTTACAGGAAACGGTGCGGCAAGAATTATTTCTTTAGATGTTACAGCAAATAAAAATTCTCTTGGGCATTTTAAAGCTGATGGAGTGATTGTTGCAACTTCCACAGGTTCTACCGCATATTCGGCTGCGGCGGGAGGTCCTATAGTTGATCCTTCTATGGATGTGTTGATTTTAAGTACAATTTGTGCTTTTTCATTATCAAATCGTCCATTGGTTCTTCCTGCTTGGTCAGAACTTGAAATAAAAGTTTTACCTTCAAGAGATGCTCAAATGTGTATTACTTGTGATGGTCAAGTGGCGATTGATGTAATTGAAAATGATATAATAAAAATACATAAAGCAGAAAAAAATCTTACTGTTATTGGTTGTGATTCTGATGTTTTTTATAGTGCGTTACGTTCTAAATTAAATTGGTCTGGAGGTCCCCTTGCTTGAAGATATAAGCATTAAAGATTTTGCTCTCATTGATTCTCTTTCTTTGGATTTAGATTCAGGATTCACTGTTTTAAGTGGAGAAACTGGTGCAGGTAAATCTATTTTGATAGGAGCACTTTCTTTTTTGCTAGGTGGAAAAGGTGGAGTTGACCAAATTAGACCTGGTTGCACAGAAGCAAAAGTAAGTGGAACTTTATTTATTGATAACAAAAAAAAAGAAGCATTAACTTGGTTAGATGAACACAGTATCACTCCAGAAGATAATAGAGTTTTACTAAGGCGTCTTGTGAGAGATAACGGAAAATCTGGTTCTTGGATTCAAGATACGCCCGTTACAAGAACAGAACTTGCAGAATTTACATCTTTTTTTGTGGATATTCACGGACAACATGAACATCAGTCTCTAATGAAGGTTAGTGAACACATAAAATATTTAGATTCTTATGCAAATTTGACAGATGAAGTTGCTGAATTTTCTACTATTTACAAATCCTTAGTTGAAAAAAGAGCTACCTTAGAAAAATTTAATAGTAGTGACGCAAAAAGAGCCGAAAAAATTGAATTGTTGAGTTTTGCAATTTCAGAAATTGAAGAAGCTAAATTAAAATCAGGTGAAGATGTAGAACTTGAAGCAGAAGAAAGTAGACTCTCTCAATACGAAAAATTATATGAAAATCTAGAATTAATGACTTCTGGTTTTTCTCAAAGTAATGATTCAATTTTACAAGGAATGAAAAAAATTCGTACTGTGGCAGAACATAGTAGTGAAATTGATAAAAATTTAGAACAACTTTCAACCCGAATAAATAATGCATTTTATGAATTAACTGACATAAACGATGAATTAAAAACATATAAGCAATCTTTAATTTTTGATCCAGAACGATTAGAAGAAATACAGGAAAGACAAGCTTTAATTTTCAAACTAAAGAAAAAATATTGTTCTTCTGTAAATTCTTCGATTGACGAAATTATTCAATATGGTCAGAATGCAAAAAAAGAATTAGAAGAACTTTCTTCTTGGAATGAAAATGCACAAGAATTGATAAATTCGATTAAACTTTTAGAAAAAGAAGTTTTTTCTAGGGCTTTAAAAATTTCTGAAAAAAGAAAATCTTCAGCAAATAAAATGGCTTTGCAGATAGAAGAGGTTTTGGCAAATTTGGGAATGGCAGGAAGTAAGTTTGCTGTTTCTATCACACAAAAAGAAAATTCTGATTTGATGCAAAAATGTGGACCTCGTGGAATGGATAATGTTGAATTTTTAATTTGTGCAAACAAAGGTGGGGAATTAAAACCTCTTGCAAAAATCGCTTCTGGAGGTGAAATTTCTAGGGTTATGCTTGCAATGAAAACCATTCTTGCTGAATCTGATTCTGTGGATACTTTGATATTTGACGAAATTGACACAGGTATTGGTGGCGAAGTTTCTGTATCTGTAGGTAATCATATTAAAAAACTTTCGCAAAAAAAACAAATTTTCTGTATAACACATCTTGCCAGTATAGCAGTTTATGCCGATAATCAAATAAGGATTGAAAAAAATTCTGATAACACAACTACAAAAACTTCGGCAAGAATTATTACGGGGCAAGAAAGAGTAGAAGAAATTGCAAGAATGCTTTCAGGTGATGCAGCAGATTCAGCTTCTTGTGAGCATGCAAGAAAACTTTTAGAAAAATACTCAAATTGTTTACCTTCATAATTTTGCTGTCTTGAAAGGAAGGAAGTTATGGCAAAGATAGCTGCAGAAAGTAGAGAATTATTTAATTCAAAGATGAAACCTTATAAGGAAACCATTGATAAATCTTACGAAAAAGAAAAAAATATTTTGCAAGTAATTTCAAAAGATTCTTCTGGTGTTGCTTATAAGAAATTTCTTTTAGCAGAAGAAATGATGTACATCACAACTTTATATCTTGCTATAAATAATCTTTCTGTGGAATTAATTGCGACAAAAAATACAGATGCCTTAAACGAAGGAAGAAAGGCTTTATATAAATCAGTAATTTATCTTGAAGAAATTGTTACAAATTTTATAGATGCACCATATTCTGATTACGAAAAAAATGTTGCAGAAATAGAAAATACCCCATTAGAAAAACGATATTTTACAATTAGAAAATTAGGTTTAGCAATTAGATTGATAAAAGATGCTTATGGTGAAAATACTAAATGGAAGTGGGCTTTTATTGAGTTACAAGGAAGATTTGCTACTGTTGCAAAAAATATGTTAAATATGAAAACTGCAATGAAAGATTATTTTGATCCACGTTCACCAGACTACGACACTACAGTTTACTATATTCGGCTTATCAAAAAACTTTTGCGACAGTCTGCTGATGGTTATCGTGATAGATACGAACTTTCAACTCGTCGTATTGATGATATGCGTCTTGCTATAAATTATTTGATGGCTTTGCGTAGAATATGTATTTTAACAACTGAACAAAATGAAGCAGAAGAAATTAAGAAAAAAATTATTGTTTGGAAAGAAAAACTAGAAAACGACCAAAAGAAGGGAATTTGTAAATAATGATTCAAACAAAACTTGTATTAAAACTATTTGAAGCCTTTTCTATAGAAAGATGGAACGATTTAGTAAGACCATTTGATATGATTGAAATGGATAAATCTGGCGAAAGAATGGTTCTTGCATACATAATCGGAAAATATGAAGAAGAAAGAGGAAATGAAATAGATTGGCATTGGTTAATGTATGCTTCTTTGTTTGGTTTATTAAAAAAAATTGCTCTTTGCGATATTAAAGCTCCTGTACAAAGAATGATAAAAAGTGAATATCCTGAAGAATATAAAAAACTTGATGAATGGGTAATTTCTCAATATCAAGATTTTATCGAAGATAAAGAGCTTTTTAAACAATTTTCAGATTACTTGCTTGGAAATTATAAACCTAAAACTGAAATTACTTTAAGAGTTTACAGGGCTGCTCATAAATATTCTACAATGCGTGAATTTGAAATGATTTCTGTAGTAAACGAAAAAAGTAGATTAACCAAAATAGAAAAAGAAATTAATGAAGATATTCAGCCTTATTTAGATTTAAAAGGTTTACAACTTTTAATTACAAAACAAAAGCCTTACGATTTTTTGATGATAATTGAACAACTTCGTTTTCAAACTAGATGGAATCAAACTCCTCGAGTTCCAAAAACTAGTGTTCTTGGGCATTGTTTTTTTGTCGCAATTTTTACTTTATTGCTTGGAAGAGAACAAAGCGTAAAATTCTGTCCAAAACGTGAATATAACAATTATTTTTCAGCACTTTTTCACGATTTGCCAGAATCTGTAACAAGAGATATTATTTCCCCTGTAAAACAAGCAACAAGGGAACTTCCTGCAATCGTGAAGAAACTTGAAGATGAAATTGTACAACGAGAACTTGTTCCTTTGATGGAAAAATTCTATGTAGATGAAATTCTTTATTTTACAAGTGATGAATTTGACAACAGAATTTGTGATAAAAATTATCAGAATGTAAGAGAAGTTTCTTTTGAAGAATTAAATGAAAAATATAATTTAGATGAATTTAATCCTGTAGACGGAAAATTAGTGAGATGTGCAGATCATGTTGCTGCTTTCATCGAAGCTGACCGTTCTATTAAACATGGTATTACATCAATACATCTTACAGAAGGAAAAAATAACATAAAAAAAATCTATCCTGCTGGTTGCCTTGTAAATGGGTTTGCCATTGGTGATTTTTTTGAATCATTTTAATTATTAAACTACTAAAAAATATTTTTTTTATGCCGATAATACATATGATATGAAGAGTTTTTTTTGTAGTTTTAAGTATATTTTATTTTTATTATTCATTATTATTTTTTCTTCTCAAACAGTTTCACATCAAGTGCAAAAAGGTGAAACTCTGTATAGTATTAGCCGCAAATATGGAATTAGTGTAGGGGAACTATGTTCTGCGAATAATATTTCTACTAGTTCTGTAATAAAAACAGGTCAAAATTTAAAAATTCCTACAAAAAATTTATCTGAAAAATCTACAAACGAAAAAATTGAAAAAACAGATACTTACATCGTTAAAAAAGGTGATACTCTTTATGGAATTGCCAAGCGTTTTGGTGTTTCTGTTGAAACTTTAACAATTATGAATAAAATGAGCGGTTCAAAAACAATAAAAGTAGGTCAAACTTTAATTGTTCCTTTAGCAACTAGTGATAATTCTCAAGTTATTGCAAATGTTTCTGATATAGAAGATTTTCAATTAACTGATTCGAGAACTTATGATAAAAATAAAAAAGGCGATAAAACTTTATTGTGGCCTGTTTCTGCAAAAGAAATTCAATATGTAGAAGGAAAGGTTTCTGGAGTTTCTATTACTACAAATTTGAACGAAAATGTAAATATTGTTCGTGAAGGAACAGTTATGTTTTGTGGTTTATATCGTGGTTTTGGTAATGTTGTCTTTGTTCAATCAAAAAGTGGATATATGTATGTTTACACAAATTTAGATAAAATTAATGTATCTAAGGGAGATTCCGTTAAATTAAACGAAAAAATTGGAACTGTAGCTATTGATACAAGAACAAATAAACCACAGTTGTTATTTATGGTTTTCAAAAATGGAAATCCTATAGATCCAGCTAAAGCTCCTCGTGGATAAATCTCTAATTTGCTAAAAATATCAAAAATGTGAATATTTTTCGATAAAAAAATATTTAATACCTACTAAAAAAATATGAAAAAATGCATTTTTTTTTATAAAAAATATTGTATTTCATTTTTCTATTCATTACATTTATCTTAGGATACCTAGTTATCCTAGGAGAAAACATATGAAAGGAAGACTTCGTGCTAAATCTGATGAAAATCAACCTCCATCAGAAGTCGACAAAAAAGTAGGATCGTTGGAATTAGATCCACTTTCAGTTTATCTCAAGCAAATTTCTTATAACAAACTTCTAACAGCAGAAGAAGAAAAAGAACTTGGGATAAAGATTAAAAAATGTAAAGGTGATATTGCTGAATTACTTGCAAAGGCAGAGAACACCTTTTCGGTAACGGAAAAATCTGAAATAGAAAAGCAGATTTTAGATTTACAAAAGTTATTATGTAATTACAAACATCGGATGATATCGGCTAATTTAAGATTAGTTGTATCAGTAGCAAAAAAGTACCAACACAGAGGCTTGCCTCTTCTGGATTTAATTGATGAAGGCAATATCGGTTTGATTGAAGCAGTAAACCGATTTGATTCAGAAAGAGGTTATCGTTTTTCTACCTACGGAATTTGGTGGATACGACAAGCTATCATCAAAGGAATTGCAGATAAAAGTCGTGTAATTCGAATTCCTATCCACATGTTAAATACGATTAACAAAACACTAACACTAGCAAGAGCTTTAACACAATCAATGGAACAAGAACCATCTATGAGTGTTTTAGCAGAAAATCTTGGAATGTCTGAAAAAGAACTAGAAACAATTTTGAATTATACCCAAGAAACTTCTAGTTTAGATGTAAATGTTGATGAAGAAAATTCATCTCATATTTCAGATATTATTAGTGATGATAATTTTGAAGAACCTTTAAATGCAGTTTTTTCTGCTGCACTTAAATCTACTTTTGATAAAGTTTTAATGTCTTTATCATCTAGAGAGATGGCTATTGTACAATTACGTTATGGATTAGATGGACATAAACCCATGACTCTAGAAGAGACAGGTAGAGCATTAGGATTAACAAGAGAAAGAGTTAGACAGATTCAAGAATCGGCATTGAAAAAGCTACGTCACAAAGAAGAACTTCTTGAATTTGTAAATTACAATTAAAAATTAATCTTTGATGTGAGCAAGGTTGTGTTGGAAAACTTCCATACACACTCTTGCATCGTCTAACGCTCTATGAGCACTTTCAACAGAAATACAAAATTCATTAGCTAAAAATTGTAAATTATATTTTCCTAATTCTGGATAAATTTTTCTAGAATTTTTTAAAGTATCCACTGCTGGAATATTCGGCTTTTTTAGTTCTGATTTATTTAATCTTAAAAGTTCAGCGTTTACAAAACCAATATCAAAATTTGCGTTATGGGCTACTAAAATTGTTCCATTTATAAAATCTAAAAAATCATCACATATCTGGGCAAAAGTTGGTTCATTTGCAACCATTTGATTTGTAATTCCATTTACTTTTGTTGCACAAAAAGGAATGGGCATTTGAGGATTTATCAAGGTTGAGAATTTATCAATTATTCCATCTTTATTAAATTTTACAGCCCCGATTTCAATAATTTTATCAGTTTTATTCATAAGTCCAGTTGTTTCTGTATCGAAGGCTGTAAAAATTTCTCCGCCTTGGTAAAGACGGAGAATTTGTTTTATTGTTTTCATTTTGTTTTTGATTATTTTACTGAATCAAGAACTTCTTTGATTTCTTTATCAATAGCAGCTGTTAATTTATCTGCTTCTTCTTTTGCTTTTGCAAGGTCAGAAGAATTTTCGATTACACAGTTGATGTAGAATTTAATCTTAGGTTCTGTTCCTGATGGACGAGCACTTACAACTGTTCCTCCATCTAAGAAAAATTGAATTACATTGCTTTTTGGTAAATCAAGTTTTTCTTTTTTATCAGGATTTGCTGGATTATAAACAACACTTTCTCCTACATCTCTAATTGAAAGTACAGTTTTTCCTCCAAGAGATTTTAATCCTTCTGTGCGGAGTTTTGTCATGATGTTTTTCATTGTTTGTCCGCCAGATGCTCCTGGGAAGTTTTGTGAAATTGCACTATCTTGGAAGTATCCATAAGTTGTGTAAAGTTCTTCAAGTCTTTGTAAAAGTGATTTCCCTTGTGTTCTCCAGTAAAGTGTCATTTCTGCACACATTGCAGCAGCAGAAACTCCGTCCTTATCCCGAACATCTGTTTCAACGTTATATCCGTAACTTTCTTCAAATCCGAAGATATAGTTATTACTATTTGTTTTTTCAAATCCTGCCATTACATTTGCAATCCATTTGAAACCTGTTAAACATTCTACAAGTTTTACACCGTTTGCTGCACAAATTTTATCTGCAAAAGGAGAAGTAACGATAGAACGAACGATTGCTGGATTTGCAGGCATTTTTCCAAGTTCTTTTCTTGAAACAATGATGTAATCTGTTAGCAATGCTCCCATTTGGTTTCCTGTGATAAGAACATATTTTCCATTTGCATCTGGAACAGCAATACCGAATCGGTCTGCGTCAGGGTCTGTTGCCATAACAACATCAGCTTTTTCTTTTTCAGCTAATTCAACAGCCATTTTTAGTGCAGGTGCTTCTTCTGGATTAGGTTTTTCTACAGTTGGGAAGTTTCCGTCTGGGATTCTTTGTTCTGGAACAGTAATTACTGTAAGTCCTAAATCACTTAGAACTTTTTCTACGTGCATTGCACCTGTTCCGTGAAGTGGTGTGTAAACGATTTTTGCTTCTGATGCTTTTGCTTTAATTACATCTGGTCTAAAAAGTTGAGCTTTACACATTTCCCAATATTTTTCATCAACTTCTTTATCAATCATGATGAGTTTGCCTGATGCAAGAGCTTCTTCTTTTGATATTGTTTTAATAGTAGAAACTGCATTTACTTCATCAATAATTCCTGTATCATGTGGTTCAATAACTTGAGCTCCGTCGTTCCAATATGCTTTATATCCGTTGTACTGAGGTGGATTGTGGGATGCTGTTACAACAACACCTGTATCGCAACCTAAAGTACGAATTGCAAATGAAAGTTCTGGAGTAGGGCGTAAGCTTGTAAAAAGATAAGTTTTGAATCCGTTTGCAGCAAAAATTAATGCTGTTGCTTCTGCAAATACGTCAGAAAAACGTCTTGAATCGTAAGCAATAACTGCTGATAATGTTCCTGCTTTTGCTTTTTCAGGGAAAGTTTTGATAAAATAGTTTGCAAGACCTTGTGTAGCGTGGTTAATCATCCATGTGTTCATACGATTTGTACCACCACCGATAATTCCTCTTAATCCACCTGTTCCAAATTCAAGATTTTGATAAAATCTGTCTTCAAGTTCAGCCATATTTTCGGCTTTAATAAGTTCTTCTACTTCTTGTCTAAAGTGTTGGTCTTTTTCTTCATTAATGTATTCTTTTGCACGTGCAAGAATTTCATTTTTATCCATAATTTAACTCCTCGAATGTATCACAAAGTTATTTACATTGTGGTACGACATTAGGCCGCACAGTTTGTATTGTTATAAGAATTATATTGAGAAGTTTATTTTATGTAAAGTACTACAGAATTTTGCAAAATTATAATTTGTACCAGAAAAATTGGCTCTCGTCGAAAAATCCCAAAACTCGCTGGTGCTTCACTTCGTTCGCAAGGCTTCGTTTTGTTCTTTTTCGTCTACGCCAATTTTTTACTTTTGAACATCCATATCCTTATTATTGAGAGAAAAATGCAATTTGAGTGAAATTTTAGCAAAAAAAATTCATTTTTTACAAGATTTAATAAAATCCTGTTATAAGTTTGTATAAAAAAACAACTAGAAAAATAAATAGATTTTTTATTGCTAATATTATTGTATTGTGCTACAATATATCTATGGGAATGATGTTAAATAGGGCAATTCAATTCAATTCAATTCAATTCA
>JAGBFB010000039.1 GCA_017936665.1 Spirochaetaceae bacterium
CATAGAACATCAGTCAACCATCAACGAAAATATGCCTTTTCGCTTTCTTGAATACATCGCAAGAATCTACGAAAAAATCGTAAACCCAAAAGAAAAATTTGAGCGTAAACTAGTTAAAATTCCTGTTCCAGAATTTTATGTTTTCTACAACGGAAAAGAAGATTTTCCATCGGAAAGCGAAATGAAATTATCCGATGCCTTCATAAAACTTGATGAAAATAAAAACTTTCCCCTTGAAATATCTGTAAAAGTGATTAATATTAATGTAGATAAAGAAAATCCTGTTTTAAATCGTTGTGAGGCACTAAAAGAATATTCAGAATTTATGGAGCAAGTGAAATTCAACATCGAAAACGAAATTCCAGAGGCACTTACAGTCGCAATTAAGCAATCTATAAAACAAGGCTTTCTTTCAGATTATCTTAGCCGAAAATCCACGGAGGTTGAAAATATGTTACTAACAGAATACGATTACGATACAGATATCGCTGTTCAAAGACAGGAAGCCTACGAAGATGGCGTAGAAAAAGGTATCTCACAAGGTATCTCACAAGGTGCTCAACAAAAAGCCATCGAAACTGCTAAAAATATGCTTTCTGCTTCTTTGGGGACACTAGAACAAATTGCTCAAATAACAAATCTTCCTTTACAAACTATAAAAGAACTGGCTAATAAATAATCACTTTGCAAAAAAACAAAGTTCAAAAGCCCTTTGCAAAGTTGAAAAATTTTTCTTTTATATAATCTAGAGTTGTAATCTATAAATTAACAATGAAAAATAAAAAAATCCCTTAAAGCACAGTTTTTAATTCTTGCCCTAAGGGATTTATTTAGATGTTTATTTTAGATATGGATTATATCTTAATTTAATTCAGGCACAGTTTCAGGGGTTGTTACCGCTGTAGTATAAAAACCACCTGCACACCCATCTCCCCATTCCATACTTGAAGTTAAATCTATCACAACGAATCCATCAGGAGCTGCTATAGCAGGATTGTCTTGATTATTACCAGCTCTTTGATATTTAACAGACTCTCCTTGAACCAAACGTAACTGATATGTAGTGGAAGAATTCAAATCATGAATATTTGTTGCTTCGTATTTAAACCAAGAATTTCCACAATCTTCCATTTCAAACTCATCCCAATTATAACCATTATCGGCAATGGCAATTTTTACAGGTGTAATAGCAGGATCCCAAGTTGGAATTTTTACATAAAATGTTACAGTACTAACATCAGGAAGAGCAACTGTAGTTGTACCAGTGAAATCTAAATCATCAGTTTGTAACAGTTTATAGTCCCATATATCAGGTCCATTTTCATCAGATGTTGGAGACAAACCATCTATGGAAGTTCCATTAGGTACTGTAATTACAACTGCAGTAGAAAATTCCTCATCGGTACTAAATGAAACAACACCATCTTCATAACTAGCACCAAATAAGTAATCCTTTTGAACATCATCTTCAGTTGCAGCAGCAGGTAAATAAGCATAAACCACAACATCGTTATCACCAACCCATGATGCTTTTACATTTGTTATTGTATATGTTGTTTTACTTGGTTCTTCTTCTGCAATAACACTAAATTTAGCTACGATTGTAACATCAGCATCTACTGTGTGTTGTGAAACACATTCATCGTTAATATACCAACCGTCAAAAACATATCCTTCTGGTTCTTCAAGAGGACTAAGATTAAGAACTATATCCTTATTTACACTTCCTGTTTCAGGTAAACCTGTAACTAAATTAGCGTCAATTCCTTCTACAGTATAAGTAACTAAGAATGTTTCTACTGGATCTGGATCTGGTTTTAACACGGCTTCTCCGCCTTCGCTACTTGGGTTATCAACTTTTGTGTATGTAATAACCATATCTTCTGATGCGTATGGATTAAACATTTTGCAAATTTCTACTGGATATGTAACACTAAAACTATCATTAGCTAAGGCTGTTGTTTTAATTTCAATTGCAGAATAATCTTCTTCTTCACTTATTTTTTCACCTGTAATTGTTGCAACATTATCAGCTACTGTATATGTTGCAGGAACTTCACTTTCAACAAATACTACACAATCTGTTTCAGTTGTAAATTCGATGTATCCCATATCACCTGCATAGTAATTTCCTTCGAAATTATTTGTAGTATCAGGTGTTGGTTCTGGCTCTGGTGTTGAGCTGCCTTCATCACCGCCTGCTGGTGGTGTTGTGCTGCCTTCTTCACCGCCTGCTGGTGGTGTTGTACTGCCTTCTTCACCGCCTGCTGGTGGTGTCGTGCTGCCTTCATCACCGCCTGCTGGTGGTGTTGTACTGCCTTCTTCACCGCCTGCTGGTGGTGTTGTACTACCTTCTTCACCGCCTGCTGGTAAACTAGGAGCTACATTTTCAACAAACTTAGCAGTAATTGTTATATTAGACTTTACAGTATAATCACTTGTAAAAGGTTCTTCTCCGATATACCAACCTTCAAAAGACCAACCTTCTGGTGCTGTTAAAGTAGGCAAATCAGCAGCTTTTAAAACTGTCCCATCTTCAACAGTTTTTGTTTCTGGAAGTCCAGTTACAGAATCACCCCCCCCCTCAACAGCATATGTAACTGTATACATAACAGGAGATGGCTCTGGTTCAGGTTCTGGTTCTTGTTCTTTACAACCAACAAACAATGTAGAAGCTAAAAATAATACTGTAATTAAAAGTGTAAAAATTTTAGCTACATTCCAATTTTTTTTCATATAATTTCCTCCTTATTATTTACACTTTACAAAACATACATTATATTAAGAAGTTTTTTTAGTGTAAATATTCTTCAGTACATTATAGCACTGATATTTTATAAAGCAAGAAAAAATTTTTTAAATGCAAAAATTGATACAAAAATCCCATAGAAATTGTTTAAAAGCAGATTCGTACAAGAAAACACTAGTTCACATCTTGCTATGATTTTTCACTGAATTTTGATTTTAACGCAATGTTTATTGCTTTGTATTATGGATAGCACTTTTAAACGTAAAAAAAAAAGAAGTAAGAATATCATGATTGTTTTTCATAATAGTTCTTACTTCTTATACGAAACTATATTTTTTATTTTTTAATTTTGTTCCCACATTGCATAAAGAATAACATCCTTTGATAGCATATAGTCAACGTTTTGTGTTCCATTTTTTGTTTCTGACCAACCTACTAAAGTATAACCTTCTTTTTCTGCTGCTGGAGGAGCAAATTCTTCACCAACAAATTTAAAATAATCTGGAACCCATTTTTTTACTGCAGCAGTATTTCCATCAACATTACCACCATTTAAATCAAATGTTACTTGATAATATTTTGAATAATCAGATGTAAGAGTGATTGATTCTGTTAAAACGTCATCATCATAATAATACTCACCATCTGCATCAACGAACATTCCAGATTGACGATAAAAACTATCTCCTTCTTTGTAAGAATATTTTAGACCTTTTTCTCTATCAGGGAAAGCAGAATAACCTGGAAAATTGTTTTTTTCTAGAATTTCCCCTAAGGTTTGACCTGGTGTAAACTCACAAACAAATTCTTTAATTCCATCTTCATTTTCATCCTCTACATAAAACCATCCTTTTCCAGAATTCAATGTTAAAGTTTGTTTTAAACCACAAGAAGTAAAATTAAATAAACAACAAATAACAATAAAGCCCACTAAGACTTTACAACTAAGTTTTGAAAAATTAGTTTTCATAAACTACCTCCAATAAAAAAATTATTTTGTTAATTTAGTCTATAAGAATTACCCCCCCCCGTCAAGTAGTAAATTAGTAATTATAAATTTTACCAAACAGAAAACTATAAGTTTTGTAAAAATGAATCACCATAAAGAGTGCGTGAGGGACAGCCCCTTTGACCGCACAGCAACCTGCAAAAAGCAAGGTGCTAAAGGCTGAACGATGGGCTAATAATTACGCATTTTTTAACTCATCGTTGTCGATGGGTTTTTCTTTTTTAAAGTCATTATGGCTACGCATCTTTGTGGAAAATATTTTTATTTTTTGGAGGCATTCTATGCAAAACTACAAAGATGTATGTGGAAACGAAGAAAAAGTTTGGTTTGAAATTTCTGAAACCGAAGGTCAAGAATTTTTACAATGGGCAAAAGATTTAGGTTGCTCATGGCTAAATGGAAATGAAATCATTCCAGAAAACGGCACAGATGGTCGTCATTTTTCAATACACAATGACGGGAAAATTGCCCATGTTGCAATGTTTATTTGGACGGACAAAAGAACTGAAAATATAATTCGATATTCATTTTCAGAATACATAAAAGGCAACAAAACACCGATACAAAACCAATGTAAATTAACAAAATTCATAATTGAAAATGAATGGACGGTTCGTTGCAAATAATAAAACAGCGAAGTCTTGCAAGCGCAGCGCAACACTAACGAGCTGGGCAATTTTGGGTGAGAGCCTTTTTTGTTAAATTTTTGTATATAAATATTATTTTATCAAAGATATTTCTGGTTTCAATATTATTTTGCAAAATTTTGCTGATTGTGATATAATTCTGAAACTTGCATAAAATTTTAAGGAAAAAATATGAAACGAATATATATCGGAAATATGAATTTTAGCACCACAGAAGAAAGTATTAAAAATCTTTTTTCAAAATATGGGGATGTTGATTCTGTAGAAATTATAAAAGATAAATACACAGAACAATCTAAAGGTTTTGGATTTGTTGAAATGAGTGATGATGACGCAGAAAAAGCAATTTCAGCATTAAATGGCAAAGACTTTGAAGGAAGAAGAATCAGAGTTAATTTTGCTCAAGAAATGCCACCTCGTAATGATGCTAGAAAATTTTTGAAAAAATAAATTCAATGACAAATTACTACCAAAGTGATGAATTTAAAGAATTTTTAGAACCTCAAACTGACAGAACAGAATGGATTCAAAAAAAACTTTTAGATTCAGGCATTGATTCTTGCGTTTTAAAACTTGGTGAACAAAAGCATATTTATGTAAAATTTCCACTTTCATCATATAATCCTTTATTTAAAATAAAAACAATTTTGGTGCATTACGATAGAATTGGAATTGGTGCAAATGATAATAGCGCTGCAGTTTACCAAGTGATAAAATGGGCGCAAAAATTAAACACCCAATTAGATTTTCATAATATCAGAATTATTTTTACAGATGGAGAGGAAATCGGATTTGATTCTGAAAATAAAAATTTTCAAGGCGCATTAGGAATTGCTTCCATCTTTAAAAGATTAGGTTTAACTAATGATGATATTTATGCTATTGATAGTTGTGGCCGTGGAGATGTTTTGGTAGTTTCTTCAACAGGAAAAAATTCTGGCTCAAAAGATTTTACAAAAAAATTTAACAATCTTTACGAAAACACAATTGAATTAGCAAAAAAATCTTGCCCAGAAAAATGGGTTACAATTCCTGTTCCTTACAGTGACAATGCAAGTTTTGTTGCCATGGGAATTCCAGCTATCGCTATTACTTTGTTGCCCAAAACAGAAGCAACATCTTATATGAGAGAATTACAAAAAAATCATAATTTAAACAATGATGTGGTAAACCGAAGTGAAACTTCAAAAGACATTTTACCATTAACATGGAAAATGATGCACACAGACCAAGACTGTATAGAAAACTTAACTATAGAATCTTGGTCTGTTATGGAAAACTTTTTAGATGCCCTTGCTAAAGATAAATCCTTAGCATAAGGTTAACTGTTTTTTGAAGACAAATAAGAAGTAAAAAATCCTACAACGCAGCACAATAAACCTACAAGCAATGCTCCTAGGGAAGCTGTAAAGGTATCTCCTGAAAGTTCAGTACATCTAGTAATTAGCAAGCCCAAGGGGAATACTGTAAATATTGAGCCAATAATTAATCCTAAAATAGCACCGTAGGTTTGGCAAGGTACTTTTTCCATTAAAGTTCTAACTAGATAAGCCCCAACCAATAAACCAAGCAAAATTCCAATTGCAGTTGGAATCATTAAAGGAATATTAAAATCAGAAACAGAACCAATTACAGTTGCGTAAGTTCCAATAGCAAGCAATAAAAAAGAACCAGAAATTCCAGGAATTATCATTGCAATTGCACCTAAAGCACCAGAAACTAATAGCAAGAAAAATAAAGGTAATGAAAGTTCTGTATAAATTACAGTTGAAGTTGAAACGTCTTTGAAAACTGTCATTATTATCATTATACCTAAAAAAATAACACAACAAAGAATAGTTGTAAAAAATTGAACCTTTTTATTTTTTTCTGAAACTTCTTTCATTGAAGATTTTATTTTTCTATATATTAAAGGAATACTTCCTGCAATAATTCCTACAAAAAACAAATTAGTTTGCATTGGATAATGTTCAAAAAGGAATGTAAGTATTTTACTAAAACCAATTATCCCTGCTACCATTCCTAAGCCCAAGGGCAAAATGAATTTCCATTCTGATAAAATCTTTTTTATTTTGATTGTAATTACACCAATCAATCTATCATATACATTAAACACAACAGCGATTGTTCCGCCAGAAACCCCAGGAATTACATTTGCAACACCAAGAATAATTCCAATAAAAAAAAGTTTTATCGCTCCTATCATAAAAATCCTTCACTTTATTTAGAAAATAAAAATTTAGCCGAAAGAAAAATCTCTCCTTCGGCTAAAACAAAGTATATTAAATTTTCAATTAAATATCAAAAATTTCAGAATAAGCTTTTAATGCTCCGTCAACTTGACCAGCTAAAACTTGTTTTGTAAGTTTTTTTCCAAGTTGAACACCTTCTTGGTCAAAACTATTTAAGTTCCACAAGAAACCTTGGAACATAATCTTGTTCTCAAAATGAGCTAACAAAGCTCCCATTGATTCAGGATTTAATTGTTTTCCATGGATAAGACTTGAAGGTCGTTCTCCATCAAAAGTTTTATTTGGGTCTTCATCAGATTTTCCACATGCAAAAGCTACAATTTGAGCAACAAGATTTGCACAAAGTTTTTTCTGACTTGTAGAACCATCAACTTCAATATCTTCGCCTCGTTGATTATCAATAAAGCCAACAAATTGAAGTGGAATAATATCAGTTCCTTGGTGTAAAAGTTGATAGAATGAGTGTTGACCGTTTGTTCCTGGTTCACCTAATAAAACAGGTCCTGTAACATAATCTACCTTATCACCAAAACGGTTTACATGTTTACCGTTTGATTCCATGTCAGCTTGTTGAAGATGAGCAGGAAATCTGCTTAGAGCCTGGCTATATGGTAAAACAACTGTTGATGGATATTCTTGTACATTTCTTTCATATAAACCGATAAGAGCATCCAACAATGCAGGGTTTTTCATAATATCTTTTTCAGTAGCAAGTTTATCTGCTTCGTGAGCACCTTTTAAGAAATCTGCAAAAACATCTGCACCAAATGCTAAACTTAAAATTGCGCCCCCTACAGCTGATGAAGATGAATATCTACCACCAATGTAATCATCAATATAGAAAGAAGCAAGATATGCAGGATTATTTGCAAGAGGGCTTGTTTCTGAAGTTACAGCAATCATGTGTTTTGAAGGATCTAAACCTGCTTTTGTTAAAAATCCTTTTACAAAAAGTTCATTTGCTAAAGTTTCTTGTGTTGTTCCTGATTTTGAAACTAATACAAAAAGTGAGTGGGCTAAATCCAAAGAAAGAGCAACTCCTGCACCATCGTCAGGATCAACATTTGAAATAAATTTTGCTTCCATCTTTAGTTTGTTGTTTTTTCTGGCCCATTGTTCCAATGCAAGATAAATTGCTCTTGGACCTAAATCTGAACCACCAATACCAATTTGAACAACTGTTGTAAATTTTTCGCCATTAGCGTTAGTGATTTTTCCAGAGTGAACTTTTTCAACAAATTCTGCAATAGCATCTTGTTGTGATTTATAAAAATCTCTTTTATTTTTTCCTTCTGAAATTACATCTTTACCAAGTTGACCTCTTGTAAGATGATGAAGAACAAGTCTTTTTTCTCCAGTGTTAATCATTGCACCTTCGTACAATTCTTGAAATTTTTCTGTTGTTTGCATTTCATCAGACAAAGATTGTAAAACACTAAGAATTTGTTCATTTACCTGTTTTGCTGCGTAATTATAAGTTAATCCACCTGCCATTGGAACAGAACATTTTTTTACTCTTTCTGCATTTAATACATCTTTTAAAATTACTTGTCCTTTTAAAGACATAAGTTTTTTGTATGATTCTTGTTTATCAAGATTTTCCCAAGTTACCATTGTAACCTCCTGTATATTATAAAGTTTGCAACGCAAATCTTAGAAAATAAAATTTTATTCTTCTACTTCTGGAATTTTTTGTTTTAATGATGCTATAAATTGATTTCCTGTATAACCTTCTCGGATACAAGCAAAAACACAATTATCACCACCAGCAATTGTACCTATAACTTCATCCAATGCTAAAGAATCTAAAGCAGAAGCCACTACATCAGCATGCCCTGAATAAGTTTTTATTACAGCAATATTTCCTGAACATTCTATAGAAATATAACCTCTCAAAAAATCCTGTGCCATAGTTAATTCAGAATCTTGTCTATTTTCATCATCTGGCAAAGTATACACATATCCATCATGACCATCAGAAACTTTACCAACTTTCAGTAATTTTAAATCTCTTGAAAGTGTTGCTTGAGTAACTTCGTATCCTTCTTGTTGAAGAAGTCCTAAAAGAGTTTCTTGTGATTCAATTCTACATGATTTTATCAACTTTTTTATACTTTTAAGTCTGACATTCCGGCCTTTCACTATTTACCTCGTATATTTATGTAATTACTATGTATAAAAATGCTTTAATTGTCAAGTCGTAATTTTATACTTGAATCTAGTACAAATATCCAATATATTTTATCTATGAAAAGAAAAATTTTTGTATTAGTTTTTTTATTCGCAGTTATAAGTTGTTTTTGTTTTGGGCAATTACCAAAAGAATATTATCAATTTAGAGATGATATGTACAATTTTGCAAAATCTCCAGAAGAAATGGAAGTTACAGGAGCAGAACTTTTACAAAAGGCTGATAAAGAACTTTCTGGTTACGAAAAATACCTTGCAAAAGCTCGATATGAATTTATTCTTGGAAGAGTTTGGTTTTATCAAAATAATGATGAAAAAGCAGGTCAACATTACGATAAAGGAATTGAATACGCAGACCTTGCAATAAAAGAAAAAAGTGATGCTCAGTCTCAGTTAATTTATGCAGAAAATATAAGTGCAAACTGCGCTGTAAAACCTGTTAGCTATGTTTTAATTTGGGGTGTAAAAATTTCGCCTTTAACAAAAAAAGTTTTAGATATGGATTCTAAAAATGGAGCAGCTTTTTATATGCAAAATGCACAAGATGTTTATGCACCTGCACCATTTAATAACCACAAGCGTGGAATCAAAAAAATGGCTAGCTTACTAGATAATCCAAATGTAGTTTTAGATAAGGATGATAAATTTAATGTTTTAAGTTCTATTGGATATGCCAATATGCAACTAAAAAAATATTCTGAAGCAATAAAATGGCTAGAAGATTCATTAAAAATTTATCCTGGTAATAAATATGTTCAATCTTTAATTGAAGAATGTAAAAAATTACAAAATTAGAAAAAATAGGAATACATTATGGCGTATAAAAAAGGCGACTCACTAATTAAGAAAAATCCTCTGTTTGTTTTAGCTTGTCATATGACATTTTATTTTGTTATTCCAATTGCTTGGGTTTTGTTTTTTTCTCTATACAGAGCAAGTATCAAAGGTCGTTCTAAAATAAAAACCTTTTTAAAATCAAAGAAAAATGCTAGAGCAATTATTGTATCTAATCACACAACTTTTTTTGACCCAATTCTTACAAGTGCTGCAATACTACCTTACTGTATGTATCATACTTTATTAGAAGCAACTGTTTGTACTCCAGTATTAGGAACATTTATTCAACTTCTAGGAGGGATGCCAGTTCCTAGAGGAAAAAACAGCACAGAACGATTTACCCAAGGAATTAAATTAGCTTTAACAAAGCGGCCTTTTGTTCATGTTTACCCAGAAGGAGAATGTTTTGTTCACAACCAAAATGTTCAAAAATTTCATCGAGGAGCATTTTTAGTATCCAAAGAATTAGATATTCCCGTAATTCCAACTGCGACAGTTTTTAAAGAACCAATTTCAATTTTAGGATGGAAAAGCCGAAGACCAAGAGCAGAATTTCACATTCTTTCCCCAATCTATCCTAGTGAATTTGAAAACGAAAAAGATTTTGCAACATTTGTACAAAATAAAATTCAAGAAGAAATAAACAAAAATGGTGGAATTAATACATATTTTAAAGGTAAAATGGAACGCATTGGCGGAATTAACGCAGAATAGGTAAAATAACAATATGCAAATAGATGAACTAAAAAAAGAACTCAACAAAGAACAATTTGAAGCAGTTACTACTCTCGAGGGGCCACTTCTAATTATTGCAGGAGCAGGAAGTGGAAAAACTCGTGTTATCACTTATAGAATTGCACATATGCTAGAAAGTGGTATTCCTCAAAGTCAAATTTTAGCCCTAACTTTTACAAATAAAGCCGCTAAAGAAATGGAAGAACGAGTAAAAGCCTTAACTGGTAAAAAATTACAAAACTTAACTGTTTCTACTTTTCATGCCTTTGGAGTAAAAATTTTACGGCAAGATATAAATAGATTAGGTTGGCGAGAAAATTTTTCAATTTATGATGATGTTGACCGCAATCAGTTAATAAAAGAAACAGGAAAAGAACTAGGTTTTACTGCCGACGCTTTAGATGTTTTCAAAATAGGAAACTTATTTTCAAATATAAAAATCGGAAGATGGGATTGGCAATCTGCAAACGATATGTACAAGCCACTTTACGAAGGTTATCAGGAAGGTTTAAAACTTTTTAACGCTGTAGACTTTGATGATTTGATTGGACTTCCTATAAAACTTTTTCATGAACATCCTGATGTGTTAGAAAAATACAGAAATCGATACAAATATATAATGGTGGATGAATTTCAAGATACAAGTTTACAACAATATGAATTTATGCACCTTTTAGCAGACAAAAATGTTGCAGTTGTAGGTGATGATGACCAATCAATTTATAGTTGGCGTGGAGCAAACTACGAAAACATACTTCAGTTTGAAAAAGATTTTCCTGATGTAAAAGAAATTCGTCTGGAACAAAACTATCGCTCAACAGAAACAATTTTAGCTGCTGCCAATGGTGTTATTTCCCATAACACAAACCGAAAAGATAAATCTCTTTGGTCTGGAAATGGTTCAGGTAAACCTATCGAAATTTATATGCCAGAAAATGAAGCCGCAGAAGCAGATTTTATCGTTGAAAGTATTCAAGGCATTGCAATGAACGAAAAACGAAAATATGATGATTTTGGCGTTTTAATCAGAGCAAATACACTTTCAAGAGCTATTGAAGAAGCATTTTTGCAATCAAATATTCCTTACACAATGTCTGGAGGAACAAGTTTTTTTCAGCGTAAAGAAATTAAAGATATAATCAGCTATTTACGAGTAATTGCAAATCACGATGACGATATAAATCTATTGCGAATTATAAATACACCTCGCAGAGGAATTGGACGAAAAACAATCGAGCAAATAAATGAAATAGCTAATTCACAAGGATGTTCTCTTTGGACAAGTATTACAGCACTTTTATCAGCCCAAGAAAGTCCTCTAGGTGAAAAAACAAAACAAGATTTGCAAGATTTTGTAAATTTAATTACAACTCAAAGAGCATCTCTTCTGGGAGGGAAAGGTCTTGCAAAAAAAGTAAAAGCAATGGTTGAAGAAATAAACTATTGGGACTACTTAATTACAGAATATCAAAAAAATGAAAAAGCAGCCCGTTTTAAATTTTTAAATATTGAAAGTCTGATAAATTCAATTGAAACTTGGGAGAACAATCCCGATAACTTTGATTCTGGACTTTACGCTTACCTTAACAGAATTACACTTCTTTCACGAGATGATATGGAAGATGCTAACTTAAAAGGAAAAGTAAACTTAATGACAATTCACGCTTCAAAAGGATTGGAATTTCCTATTGTATTTATTGCAGGAGCTGAAGAAGGAATTATCCCCCACGCAAGATGTCTCGAAGAAGATCCAAATAATATTGAAGAAGAAAGAAGACTTTTCTATGTTGCAATTACAAGAGCCCAAGATAAATTATTTATTTCATCATGTCAAAAAAGAAGAAAGATGCAAAACGTGGTTGAATGTGTACCTTCTCCATTTTTAGATGAAATTCCAGCAAACCTAGTTGAATATCATCAACCTGAAACAGAAGTTTCTTGTGATAGAGCAATTGAAATTTTAGAAATGATGAAAAATAAATTTACAATTTAACTTACTTGTGCCTACGAATACCATCGTAGGAAACGCTCCACAAAAATAAACCTTGTGGAGGAGCAGTAAAACCTGCAAGTTTTCTATTTTTAGATTCTAAAACTTGTCTAAAATAATTTTCATCATAACCTTTTTTTTCAAACTCAAGTAAAGAGCCTGTTAAAGAACGTACCATTTTCCACAAAAAAGCATTTGCAGTAATTTCAAAAACTAAATAATCTCCATCAGGATAAAAAACTGCATTTTCAATATATCTAAATTTTGAAACACTTTTATCTACAGAAGAAGCAAAAGTTGTACAATCAATTTCGCCATGTAAAACTCTTGCCATTTTATTAAGAGTTTCGATATTTGGTCTTCTTCTTATTGCCCAAGAAAAAGGCATTTGATGAGCCATTGGTGTTTCTGAACAATTTATAAAGTATCTATAAGTTCTTGAAGTTGCATTAAATCTTGCACTAAAATCCATAGGAACTTCTTTTGCATCAATAATTCGTATATCTTGAGGAAGTAAAGAATTCATTGCAGGAATGTAATTTTCGGCTTTCATATTATCTATAGGTGAAATAAATGTTACTGTTTGCCCTATAGCGTGAACTCCCGAATCAGTTCTTCCTGAACCTTGTGCATTGGTTTGCTGTTTGTGGATTTTTTCTAAAGCATTTTCAATTTCACCTTGAACAGTTCTTGTGTTTTCTTGCCGTTGCCAGCCACAAAAATTAGTTCCATCATAAGAAACTGTAAGTAAAATATTCTTCATTAAAAATCATCCATTGAAAAATCTGGTAAATCATCAAGTGAAAGATTATCTAAAGATAAATCATTTGTATCACTAGAAAAACTATCCAAATTAGATAAATCTTCTTGATTTATTTCAAAATCATCTGAACTTTCTGAAAAATCTATATTTTGAGCATCTTTTAATACAGCTGTTAAATTATCATATAAAGCTCTAGAATGTTCTAGTAAAGGTCCTGGTTTTGCTTTTGAAGATTTACCTAGTCCAAAAATTCTTGCAATGGAATGTTTACAAGTTTCAAGTTTTTTTAGTCTTGCATTTATATCTTTTTGCTGTCCATATTTATATTCTAACAAACAAGATAAATAAATAACTCCATCATATCCATAATTTTTATCCAAGTCAGGTCCAAAACTAGAAATATTTGTAATATTTTCTCTATGTTCCATTTCTAAGTTCAAAGCTTCTTGATATAAAAACAATGCTTTTTTATAAAATGAATCTCTAATAAAATCATAATTTTTATCAGGATAAAGTTTGTTCATATCGTCGCACATCCAAGCAAGTCGTAAACAAATTTGAGCTTTTTTTATGGTTGGTGAATATTGAGCTGGCATTTTTTCATAACAAAGCAAAGCTAAATAGTATCCAGCACAACCTTCTAATAAAGTTCTGTCTCTTTTAAAATCATAATGAGGGAAAATATTCTTTACAGTTTCAATTCTTTCAGGAGCTGTGTCTAGCAAAATATCTGCTGTTTTTGAGTCATTAAAACTTGTCATATCGTTCCATAACATAGCCGTATTACAATTTGAACAAACGGCAACAGAATATATCAATGGATAAACAGTTCCATACTTTGAAGATGGCTCATAAGTTCTGCGTAATTCATCAGTTAATCCACCTGCGATTAAACGACCACCACCAGAAAGCAATTCTTCTCTTGGAAAAGGCTTTTTACAAATAGGACAAATAACACTTTGTTTTGTATAATAAGTTATTGCAAGTGATTTTTCTTTCTTCATTTTATCTCCAATGACTATATTATATACTCTTATTTAACAACTGGTAAAGAAAATTTATTCAGACAAAGAATTTTCTTCTATCTCGTTTTCTGTTTTACTTTCTTCAACTTCGGTTGCTTCATTTACAATTGGCACAAAATCTATAACAGAAACTTTTACTTTTTCTGGTTCAATTTTGTCTAAAATTATATTTTCAGGCAAAATAACAGATAAAGGTAATTCATAAGTTCCACTTGTTGTTATTGAACTACAATCTACTTGAACAGACAATGGAGATAAAACAAATTTATCTAAATCATTTTTATTCCCAGAAATATTTATAGTATAGGGTATTTTAGGGTTTTCTACACTTAAAGTTTCATCCAACGAATTAAAAAACACTACAGAACTATCAATTTTTTTTGAAGTTTTTATTGGTTTAATTTTTACTGTTGCGATAAAATTTTCATTACCTGTCAATTCAATTCTTTTGTTACGATTTAATACTTCAATTTTTTGAGTAAAATCAGAGGACTTTCCACTTACATTTACAGAACTAGTATCTAAAAAAGGAGTTTTTTCAACCAAAGATGCTCCACCTGTAATCTGTACTAAATTTGGAACCACATCAAAAGAAGAAATTTCATATCCAGAAGCAACGGTACCAGAAATATTTGTTTTAATCGGAATTAAAGCTGTAATTTTTGGTTCTAGGTGAAGATTAACAACAGTAGGTTTTGTTTCAATTTCAATTGTATTTATTATAGTTGCATTTTCTGAAAGTTGAAGGCGTAAAGGAACTTTATATTCCCCTTCTTCTGTGTAATCACTTAAATCTATAAACACATCAAAATCTTTTTCTTGAAGTAATGCAATATCGCTAGTTTCGCCACGAACTGAAACTCTTACAAAGCGTGGTATTTCATTAGAATATGTTAAATTACTATCATTTTTTACATGAAGAGGAACAGCAAAAAACTTTCTTTCTAAAAATGCGATTTGACAAATTACATAAATTATGATTGCTCCCAAAATGCAAAAAATTTTAACTTTCCAATTTTCTGTAATTTTTTGAATAAAAGTTTCATTCATCATTTCTTGTATCCTCTGTTAAAGGCTTTTTTTCATCGATAGGAAGTTCTTTGTTAAGAATTTCTACTATTTGTTCTTCTGTTAAATCGTAATGTAATTTTGAATCATATGCTAAACTGATAGCTCCTGTTTCTTCAGAAACAGTAAGAATTATAGCATCTGTAACTTCTGCAAGTCCTAAGGCAGCTCTGTGTCTGGTTCCAAAAATCTTTTTTATATCATATTGCCCAGAAAGAGGAAGGTAACATCCTGCTAATAATATTTTTCCACCTTGAATAATTGTAGCTCCATCATGTAAAGGAGAATCATGTTTAAATATTGTAGTCAACAAACTAGAACTTAAATCTGCATTTAAAGGAGTTCCATCTGTTGCATAATCTTTTAAAGGTGTGTTTCTTGTAAAAACAACTAACATTCCTCGTTTTAATTTAGAAAGTTCAACTGCAGAACTTAGTACAGCATCGATGGAAGAAATTGCTTCCTTTTTTTTATCCATATTTAGCCAGTCTTTTTGACCGATACGTAAAATAATTTTTCTTAATTCTGGTTGAAAAATTACTGCAAATCCAACAAGAATACCAGGTGCAATAATGGACAATATCCACAAAATTGTTTTTAAATTTAATAAAATAGCAACTAAATATATACAAGAAATAATAATAATTGCTCTAATAATTTGTATACCTTGAGTTTTAATTACGATGTCATAGGCTTTGTATAAAAGAAATGCCAACACAGCAATATCAATTATTGGGCGAATACTGTTATAAATGTAAATCAAATTATCGTAAGCGTTCACTTTACCCTCTTTTCAAAAGTGCATCTAACACTTTTATAGAATCTACAGTTTCTTTTACGTCATGAACACGTAAGATAGAACAGCCTTTTAGAACACTAAAAATATTTGCTGCTAAAGTTCCTGCTAATCTTTCTTCCACAGGCTTTCCTGTTATTTCACCAATACAAGTTTTTCTTGATAAAGCCATTAATATAGGAATTCCATCTTTAGGATGATTTTTCCAACAAGTTTTAAAATAGTTACAATTCGTAATTAAGTCTAAATTTGCATTCAAATCTTTTCCAAAACCAATGCCTACATCAAAAATTATTTTATCACTTTTTATTCCTTTTGATAAAGCAAAATCAGCTCGATTACAAAGATATTCAGAAACTTCTTTTATAACATCGGCATATTCTGTATTTTTCTGCATTGTTAATGGAATCCCTTTTTTGTGCATCAAAATTACTGGAATATTTGAATCTGCTACAAATTCAGCAATTTTTTCACCATCTTCTAATGCTGAAACATCATTTAAAATATCTGCACCACTTTTTACAGATTGTTTTATTACATTAGTTTTTCGTGTATCAATTGAAATTGCAACTTTTTTATTATATTTTCTTATTCCTTCCACAACTGGAATAATTTTATCAATTTCTTCATTTTCGCAAATATATTGACTGCCAGGTCTTGTGGATTCTGCACCAATATCTAAAATATCAGCACCATCTTCTATCATTTTTAAAGATGCTTCTATTGCTTTTTGATAATCTGAAACTCTACTCTTTGAAAAAAAAGAATCAGAAGTTAGATTGATGATTCCCATAACAAAAACTGAATATAAAGAAGTAATATTTCTATCCGCTAAGAATAATTTCATTTATTCCAACCATTTTGATTAAAAGAAGTATCTTCTCGTAAACGAATAACTTTTTTTGCAAGATAATCTGGACTAAGATGAGCATTTTCTAAAATATCATTTCGTTTTCCTTGAGGAATAAATTTATCAGGAAAACCACAAACCGCTGTTTTTTTACCTACGTAAGAACGCTGTAATAAAGATTCAAGATAAGTTCCAATACCACCAATTCTAATTCCATCTTCTACAAAAATAATATTTTTATATGGTTTTACAATTTCAAGAAAATAATTTTTATCTAATGGTTTTAAAAATCTTAAATTGTAAATATGACAATTTACAACTTGATTATCTATTCCATTATGTAAAATTTCAACAGCTTCTTTTACTTCTCTAAAAATTCCACCAGTACAAACAAATAAAGTATCACAATTTTCTGTATCTTTAGCAAAGGATTTTAGCAAAACTCCACGACCAATTTCTACAGGAAGACTAAATTCATCTTCTTCAGGAGGACATGATGATTTTGGATAACGAACAACAACTGGTAAATTTTGATTTACAGCCCATTCTAAAAATAAATATAATTCATTAGCACTTGCAGGAGCCAACAAAGAAAGATTAGGAACAGGTCGCATCATAGCAATATCAAACATACCTTGATGTGTTTCTCCATCATCAGGAACAGCCCCTGCTCTATCTAAAGCAAAAACTGCTGGAATGTTTTGTAAAGCAATATCATGAACTAATTGGTCAATGGCTCGTTGCATAAATGTAGAATAAATTGCAACTACAGGTTTTAATCCTCCAGCAGCCAATCCACCTGCAAAGGTTACTGCATGTTGCTCTGCAATTCCCACATCAAAAAATCTTTTAGGATAACGATGAGCAAAAGTTGTAAGACCTGTACCTTTCATCATTGCCGCAGTGATTGCTACAATTTTTTCATCTTTTTCGGCAAGTTTTTCTAGGGAATTTGAAAAACATTCAGTAAAACTTAAAGTATCATATTTTTCAACAGTACCATCTGAAGTACAAAAAGGACCAATTCCATGAAAGGTTACTGGGTCGTTTTCTGCAGGACTATATCCATATCCTTTTTTTGTAATAACATGAACAACAACAGGTCTGTCTAAATTTTTTATTCGATTAAAAATTCTTTCTAATTCAGGTAAATTATGACCATCTAAAGGTCCAACATATTCATAACCTAAATCAGCAAAAAGATTATTTGAAAATACAACTCCTTTTAATCCACGCTTCATTCTGAAAACAAAATTAGAAATTGATTTTCCTACAAAAGGAATTTTGCTTACAGCTTTATCAAATTTTCGTCTAAAAGTTTGATAATGAGATGTCATTGTAAGTCGACTTAAATATCTAGAAAGTGAACCCGTATTTTTTCCTATAGACATCTGATTATCGTTTAAAACTACAATCAAATTTTTGGCAATTTGTCCACCATGGGATAAGGCTTCAAATGCCATTCCTCCTGTTAGAGCACCATCACCGATAACAGCAATAACTTTTCCATCTTGTTGTTGTAATTTTCTACTTGTTAATAATCCTAATGCAGAAGAAATTGAAGTGGATGAATGTCCTACATCAAAAAAATCATGAGGGCTTTCTTGGTGTTTTGTAAAACCTGAAATTCCATCTTTTTTTCTTATAGTAGATAATTTATCATATCTTCCTGTAAGAATTTTGTGCGTATAACACTGATGACTTACATCCCAAATAATTGCGTCTTTTGGACTTTCAAAAACACGATGTAAAGCAATCGTAAGTTCAACCACACCTAAATTACTAGATAAATGACCTCCATTTTTACCAACCACATCAATAATTGTTTTTCTGATTTCTGTTGATAAATCTGAAAGTTCTTTGTATGAGAGATTTTTTATATCTTTAGGTGATTTTATTTCTGATAATAACGTAAGAAACTCCAATAAAAAATATAAAAAAAAGGTCACGGAAAAAAACAGGTAAACCTATATCCGCGACCTTATCTGTCATAATTATTTACTCTTATGACGATTTCTTCTAAGCTTCTTCTTACGCTTATGTGTAGCGATCTTTTGTCGCTTTCTTTTTTTTCCACAGGGCACAATAGCACTCCTTAATGCAATTTAATAATATTATGTACAAAACTTGTCTTTAAGTCAAGTAAACAGATGTAAAATCCTTTATTTTTTGGCTTATTAATTCAAAATTATCTGCATCAATTTTAAAAACATCTGCTAATGGTTCAAAAAAAGTTATTTGTCTTTTTGCATAGTGTCGAGTATTTCGTTGAATTTGCCTTTTTATCTCTGACACCCAAACTAAAAATCTATCAGAATTTGTAAAATCTGAATTTTCTTCATGTTCAAGTAACATTTCGTAGGGATTTTCTCCAGAAGTAAAAAATTCTTTATAACCAATAGCTTGTAAACCAGGATGTTCTTGGGTTAAACCTTGTTTTAATAAAGCTCGCATTTCAGGAATAAGACCAGAATCAAACATTTCTAAGACTCTTTTGTTTATTCTTGAATAAAGTTCTTCTCGCTCTCTATAAAGCCAAATTGTTAAAAACTTGTAGCCAGTTCTTGCTTTTGAAGGAAGTTCAAAAGAACTTAAAGGCTTTCCACTAGCATAATAAACTTCTAAAGCACGTAAAATTCTATATTCATCATTTATATGAATTTTTGATGCAGAAACTTTATCCACAGATTTAAGCTCTTCATACAAAGTTTTTGCACCAACTTGTTTTATTTTATCTTGAAGAAGTTTTCGTGTTTCTTCATCAGCAGTAGGTGTTATAGGAAGTCCATAGATAAAATTTTTTATATAAAATGCAGTTCCACCACAAATTACAGGTAATTTTCCTTTGGAAAATATTTCTTTGCAAGCTAAATCTGCCAATCGTACAAAATCCCCAGAACCAAATTGTTCTTTTGGTGAACAAACATCAATAATGTGATGTGGTAAATGGGATAAAAATTCACCAGAGGCTTTTGCAGTTCCAATATCTAATCCTTTGTAAACTTGCATTGAGTCTGCATTGATAATTTCTGCTTTACCTGAAAAAAAAGAAGGCACATTGTCCGAAAACAAGTGCCCTACTGTAGCAGTTTTTCCAGTAGCAGTAGGAGCAAAAATTATTAAAACAGGAATTTCGCCACTACCACTAGAAATAAACGCTGTATTCATTATTCTTGTTCAATTCTATATTTAATCTGATTTGTAAAAACTTGTTTTGCTGCTAAAGAAACAACCTTTCCGTCGTTTTCTTCAATTATAGGATCTTTTACCATCGAAAGCTGAAAAGCACGACGACTTGCAGCACTAGTAATTTCATAAATGTTATCTTTGAACTGAATCAATTGTTCCAGTGGAAAAATCATTTTTAACCTCTATAAAAGTAAAATAATATAACACCTTGAATTTAACATAAAAAATTAAAAAATTCAAGATGCTATAAGAGTATATTTGTTTGTAACAAAATTATTTTGAAACATCTAAAAAAGGTCTAACTTTTCTAGTTGTATTTGTATCTATTTGTTCAACTCCGTAGAATCCAACATCATACCATTGCCAAACTTGGTCTTCATCATACTGATATTGTGTAGAAGTCCAATAACGACCATCAATTAATGTTGCATCTTTTTTTTCTAATCTTTTATTGATGATTTTTTGGTTTAACATTACAGAATACCATTCGTCAATAGCAGGAAGATACCATTTATCTCCAAGAGATTTACAATATTCAACAGCAGGATAATAAATTTGCCAACTAACAGTATCAGTTATCTTTTTAGTATTTTCTTTTCCATCGTCGATAGAAAAAATTTGTGGATTAACTGAATTATCGTTTCGCCATTGTACAGGATTTTCTGTTTCTACAGCAGACACAATTTTTGATGGACGATTTTTGCTATCAACATCACAAACTACACCTTGAATTTCTCGTTTTTTATCGTTGTACCATTTTCCAATTTTTCGGCTTACTAAAACTTGAGTTAATGCTGAATAAACAACATTTCCTTCTTCGCCCTTCTTTTGGATTGCTAGACAATACCAATATCTACCTGAACGATTTGCTTTAATATCTATGTGAGATTCATTTGCACCTTCAATTGGTTTCCATTTTCTACCTGTATAACGCAACCATTGAAAGTCATAATTTCTGTAATCATCAAGGGTCATTCTAACTTCAAGATGCACTTTTTCTTTTGTTTTTGGAGATACAACAATTTTTCTTGCAGAATCTTTCCAAAGTTCAACATCAGGATTTTCTGCTTGTTCAGATGGATAATCTGGAATTTTTGAAGCTGCTTGATAATCGTAATGCATATCTCTAGTTGAATATCCAAATCCAAGTCTAAATCCAACCTGATGTAAAGGTTCTGTTTTTTCAAAAATCAATGTATAAAGAGGAGCAAGTGAAATCATGAAACTTCCATTTGACCATTCAAAAGGTAAAGCAACTTGCAAAACTTGATCAAGTTGAAAATGCTTACCAGAATCTACCTTGGCAGTATTCAATGAATGAGTCCAAATTCCGTATTCAACGGTTGGTTTTATCATAAATCCACTAGGTAAGAAAAAACGATAATGTAACGCACCTAAGGCTGCCATGTTCCAATATTTTTCGATTGAATCATTTTTTTCAAAGTTATATCCAGCTTGAGCTCTTAAACCAATTCCCAAAGGAAATTTGCTAGAAAATTGGAAATCAAAATTTAATCCACCACCTAAAGCAACATTGGAATAATCTTTATAATTTCCGAGAGCGTATTCATTGTAGCCATACACACCAAACTCCACAGCAAAGATTGGAGCAACAACAACCAAAATACAAAGTAAAACCAAAAGTTTTTTATTAAAATTTGCACATTTCATAGATAAAACTTTATCACGATGTAGCGGTATTTGCAAGTAAAATTTTGCTATAAAACATCTTTACAAAAAATACAGCCCCGAAATTTTGAGGCTGTATTGATTATTCAAACTCTAAAAAGCGTTTATTTCTTTTTATGAAACTTTACCTTACACAATAAAAATTGTTTGTAAATTTTTCTTTGTTTATATATAAATTATTATTCATTTGAAGTATAGCGAACAACTCTAAACCCTTTACCATAGTAAGATCTATATGGAAAATTTGATGAAGATGATCTATATCTTACATTACAACATTCTGCATTAGAGTAAAAATGACCTCCTCTACAAACTTTATGAGTTCCAGATTCTTCTCCTGTAGGATTTGTTACACTCTCCTCTTTTATGCTACCATAAAAATCATAACACCATTCATCCACATTTCCACACATATCATACAATTCAAGTCTATTTGGATTTTTTCTTCCTACTTGATGAGTTTCAAATTCTTGCGCATCCTCAGTAGTTTCTCCTGTTTCATTATTGTATTTATACCATCCAACAGAATCTAAACTAGGATTTCTTATATCGTCACTACTTGTATCGTCATTATAACAACCTTCTGATCCACTAAAAGAATAATTCCAATCTACTGCTGTAGGATCTCCTCCTCTCGCAGCATATTCCCATTCAGCTTCTGTTGGTAAACGATATCCTGTTGCACCTTCATTTAATGTCACTACTGCACCAGTTATGTTATAACCTATATCTGCTGAAATTTGTGTTACATCATTAATTTCAATATTATACACAGGAATTAAACCTTCTTTTTTACTTAATGCATTACAATAATAAACAGCGTCATACCAAGTCACAAATTCTACTGGGCGTTTTTCTTGTATTTCGTCTGAAAATGGAGGATAAAATTTCTCTCCGTTACATTTAGATGGATTACTAGCCAATGTATAAGTCTCTGAATTTATAGTAACTTTTTGATTTTCCATTACACTTTCATATTCTTCTTGCGTTACTTCATACTTACCCATATAAAAATCAGTTAATGTTACTGTTCTTCCTGTTATAAATACTCCAGCATAGTCACTTGTTGATGAATCGCCTTCAATCGTGCTACCTTTTACTAACACCATTTCGGGAATTATTGCTGGGGTAGATTCAATTAATTCTGTTTCTGTGTAACCACATACTGAACATAATCTTTCATCACAAGAACCATCTTCGTTTTCTTGCCATTCGCAAAAAATATGCTCTGCTTTTTCTCTTGTTTCACCACAATCACAAAGATAATAATGATATTGCTCATTATAAGTCAATTTTGATAAAAAAGAATGAGTATGAGTTTCAGGCTCATCACAACCGAAAATAAAAATACAAAAGATTAGTGTAATCATTGTTAAGATATATTTAATTTTATTTTCCATAAAGTTATTCTCCTTTAAGTACAGTTGACTTGAGGTCAATTGTAAAATAATTTTTTCTTTGTGTCCATAATACGATCTCTTCCAAAATAAGTTTTCAATTCCCCTTTCTTTTCAAGAATATTTCCATCATCTCTACCTACTGAAAGAAATTTGCAAAATAAATTAAATCAAAAAAAAACAAACTGTAGTGCAACCGTCTAGCAAAGCGTCAAGGAAGCAATGCAGTTTGTTTTTTTTAGAATAACATATTTCTGATACTAATTATTTTGCAAAGTTTATTTCTTCTTTTTTGTGGCAACTACAGTTTTATCATCATCAGTTGATTTTTTGGATGTTGATTTTTTTGCATTAGTATCTTTTTTTGCAGTAGTTTTCTTTGTAGAACTTGCAGTTTTTGTAGACTTTGCACCAGATTTTGCTGTAGAAGATTTTTTTGCTGTACTAGTTTTCTTTTCAGCTGTAGCTTTGGCTGTTGTTTTTTTAGAAGAACTTGTCTTTGCCTCAGTTTTTTTTGCAGAACTAGATTTTTTTTCAGTTGTCTTTGCTTTTGCTGTAGATTTTGAGTCAGTTTTTTTTGCAGTTGATTTTTTTGAAGAAGTTGTTTTTTCTTCTTTTGCTGAAGTTTTTTCTACAGACTTCTTAGCCTTTTTATTAGTTTTTTTGTTTGGCCAACAAAGTTTTGTAACAATCATTTCAGCTAAATCTTCACCAATAACTTTAGAATCGTTCATTGGAACATTTGATTCATTATGCAAAGCAGATTGAAACAATCTTGAAAGTGTTTGTTGAATATCATCTTGTTGGAAAACAATCAAAGAAAAGTTATTTCCTGATGGTTTTAAAACTGTAAAAGAAGTCATAACCATTTGAGGTTCTTTGTTATACATAACTTTGTATTGATTTTTACAAGTATAGATGTTCAAATCATTAAACCGTAAAGGAATTTGATATTTTGATGGTCGAACATAAGGCTCTTGAGATTTATGATTATAAGATGATGGTTCTACCAAAATATAAATTTTCTTTCCATTAGACTGGAATGTCAAAGAATCATTAGAAGCAAAAAAGTTTTTTACTTCAGAATAAGAAATAACCTCCAAAATACTATATGGTGTATCAGGTAAATAAAATGCAGAAATTACATATCCTTCATCTTTTGGTAACATATTTTTTTCGTATGCTTCATATAATTCCATTGCTCTTAATGCCATAATTTATCAATTCCCCTTAAAAATTTATTTATCAATTACAGATTATAAAGCCTAGTATCTAAAAAAGCAAACATTTTTTTACAAGAGAATCAAAAAGACCTTTTATTTCTATGGATTTTTTGCCTTGTTCAACAGATAAAATTCCGTAGCATTTGCCGTCTTCACTTTTAGGAATTGAAATTGAACCTGGATTCACAAAAATTAAAGAATTTTCTTCTTGTATTTTTGGAATATGAGTATGCCCCGAAAGAACTACAGTTTTTGCAGGAAGAAATTTTGACAATTCTTCAGGTGTGTTTTTATGTCCATGATGAAGATAAACTGAAATATCATCCATAAAAATTCTACAGGAAGATTCTAAAACAGGAAATTCCAACATCATTTGGTCCACTTCACTATCACAATTTCCTCTAATTCCAATTATTTTTTTCTTGTATTCGTTTAATAAGGATGCACTTTGTTTTGTGTCATAACCTTCGGGTAAAGGATTTCTAGGACCATGATTTAAGTAGTCACCTAGAATAATCAATTTTTCAGCTTTTTCTGATTCAAAAACCTTTATTGCTTGTTGCAAATCTAAAAAACTTCCATGAATATCGGAAATAAACATAAATTTCATATAAAATTCCTTAAAGTTAAGATTTTCGCATTTTTATTACATAATCTGGATCAAATTGATATGCCATATCATCATTACCAATTTCGAAATAGGCTTGAGCAAGTTTTGTTTTTATCCTTGGATTTTCTTTGAATTTTTGAAATCCACTACGCAAAATTGAAATTGCATAATCATAATTTTTTTGCCGAAGAGCAAGACCTGCTTCAATCAAAACTCCATCCACATCAATTCCGTAATTTTGATGCCACAATTTTGCAAAGTTTGCAGCATTTTCAATCAAATCTAATTTTATCAAACAGTAAATGTAATTTTGCATTAAATTTCTATCGTCAGTGTTTTCTTGAAGTAAAGTTCTATATGCCATGGCACTTTTTTGATAATCCCCTGCTCTACGACGATAAGTTGCTAAATTTCTAGTTAACATAAGTGGATGTTTTGAATAAGGAATGAATAATTCAACTTGGTCAGCAGCTTTTTTCCATTTTTTAAGGGATGTAAGATATTTTATAAATTCTTTTCTGATAGAATTATTTTGTGGCCATTTTTTTAAGTAAGTTTCGTAAGATTTTATAAGTTTTGATTTATCATTTAAATCTTCGTAGCAATCAATTAAAAATAGATGAGAATTTTCATCCTGAGGATTTATTTCTATCAATCGATTAAACCAACCACAAGCTAAATCTGGTAAATCCGAATCTAAATATGCTTGAGCTAAAATTGACATTAAAACAGTATCAGCAGGATTTTTTGCATAAACATCTTGTACTTTTTTTAATATTTGAGAACTATCTTTGTTTAGTTTTGCGTCACAAATTACAGAATAATATTCTAAAGTTTCAGAATCAATAATTTTTGAAAAAGAACTGTTTAACGCAGAATCAAGTTTTTCCCAATCTTCCATTGCAAGATAGGTCATTAAAATTCCGTATATTGCACCTTTATTTTGAGAATCTAAATTTCTTGCTTTTGTAAAATGATTTAAGGCTTCTTGATATTTACCTAAATTTCGAGAGGCTTCTCCCATAAAACAATGAACAATTCCATCTGAAGAAAATTTTGTAATATAAACTTTTCCTGTTTGAATTACATTTTTCCATTTTTCATTAAAAAGACTGGTTTTCATCATATTTATAGCAGTTGCTCTTTCGTCTTGAAAAATGTCTTTGCTTTCAAAGCCTGAATTTGGAAATTTCTTATTCAATTCTTTGGCAAGTTTTTGTGCTTCTTCATTTTTTCCCATGGAAACAAGAATAGAAATTTCGTACCAACGCAAAGAGGCATCTTCTGGTTCTAATTGAATTGCTTTTTGATATGAATTTAATGCTTCTTGTAAAAATCCTAAATCTCTAAAAGAATGTCCTTGATAAACATAAAGCATAACTGCTTCCATTCCGTTATCAATTAAAAAATTAAACATTTTTGCAGAAAGTTCTGGATTTCCTTCGTTGTAAGTTCTAACTGCTTTTACTAAAAGTGAATTTTGATAGCCTTGATTCAGTCTTTCATCCTCTGGGGCGATATAAAGAGCCGCTTCAAAAGTTGATAAGGCTAAATCTATTTGTTTGGATTTAAAATATGCTGTTCCTAGTAAAGCTAAGGTTGTATCTGAATTTGGTTTTAGTTCTAGACTTTTTTTTAAGCAAGAAATTGATAAATTCCAAGATTCCATTGCAAGATAACTTCTTCCTAGAAAAAACCAACCGTTCCAATCTCCACTTTTTATACTTAAAAAATAGTTTAAGGCCGCCACCGCCAAGGAATATTCTCCAATAGCGTGATATGAACGGCCAAGATAAACTAAAATTTCGGGTTTCCAAGCAACTCCGTCAACAACTAAGGATTCTAAAAGATTTATTGCCTTTTTATAATCTCGTTTTTGACCAGCTTTAACTGCTAATTGAAAGACTTGTTCCCTATCCACCCGATAATTTGCCATTTATTTTTTTCCTGCTTGTACCAAAGTAATAGCAGAAGTTGTTACGATATCTTCAACAGAACATCCACGAGAAAGATCGCTAATAGGTTTTGCAAATCCTTGCAAGATTGGTCCAAAAGCATCTGCACCAGCTAAGCGTTGAACAAGTTTGTAACCGATATTTCCAGCTCCTAAATCTGGGAAAATCAATGTATTTACTTTTCCTGTAATTGGGCTTCCTGGAGCTTTCTTTTCTGTTACAGATGGAACTAAGGCTGCATCTGCTTGAAGTTCTCCATCAAGACAGATTTCTGGGAATTTTTCTTTTGCAAGTCTAACACCTTCTTGTACACGAAGGATGTTTTCATCTTTGTTTCCGCCAGAACCTTTTGTAGAATAAGACATCATTGCAACAACTGGTTCAGCACCAAGCATTACTTTACAAGAATTAGCTGCAGCTCCTGCAATATCAGCAAGTTGTTCTGAACTTGGAGTTGGAATAACAGCACAGTCTGAGAAAATCAAAACACCATCTGCACCCCATTTAGGATTATGTGTATCCATAACAAAACATGAAGAAGCTGTTTTCATTCCAGGGGCAGTTCCAATAATTGTAAGTCCTGCTCTAAGAACATCGGCTGTAGCAGAAAGAGCACCAGCAACGATTGCATCAGCTTTCCCCATACGAACCATCATTGCACCAAAACGTAAAACATCTTTAATATCGATAGCTGCTTGTTCAGGAGTCATTCCTTTCTTTTTGCGAAGCTCATAATATTCATTTGCAAATTCTTCACACCAAGAAGATGAAGCAGGATCTAAAACTTCAACATTTGAAAGGTCAATTCCTTTTTCATTTGCAATTTTTTTAATTTCATCAACATTTCCTAACAAAGTTACTGACTTTGCTAGTTTTTCTGCCATAATTTGACTAGCTGCTTGAATTGTTCGTTCTTCGTTTCCTTCTGGAAGCACAAGACTATTTTGAAATTCACTAGCTTTAGCTTTCATTTCTTCTACAAAATTCATAATATCCATCCTTAAAAAATTTTAAAACTAAGTTACTGTAAATAATACTCTTCAATGTAAAAAGGTGCAAGTATTTTTATAAGTTTCATATAATTGAAACGCTTGACGGCAATCCTAAATAATTGTAGAGTATAAATATGTTTGAAACAAAAGATGCAGACTTTTTTGAGTTAGATGAAGAAGATTTTGATACAATACTTTCTGATGATATTTCATTCAGAGGAACTATAAAATTTACAAAACCATTTATGATTAGAGGTTGCGTTACAGGAACAATCGACGCTACTGGTGACTTATTTATAGACACAGAAGCCGTTGTTTGTGCAAACATTACAGCAAGTAGAGTTCTTGTTCGTGGAAAAGTTGAAGGTAATATCACTGCACAAAATATGGTATTTGTGGCAAAAGATGGTTCTGTAACAGGAGATATTTCAGCTAGTCAAGTAGTTCTAGAGCCAGGAAGTGCTTTTACTGGTCGATGCAGTATGACTGGTCAAAAATAATTTTTGCAAAAGGCCTTTTCTATGCAACTAACCACAAAGAAATTTATTCTTACAATTTTGATTTTCACACTAGCAATAACAGGCGTTTTCTCTCAAGGAAAAAAAGATGCTCTAAAACTTTATCGTAACGGAGATTATGCAGAAGCAATAAAAGTGTGTCTACAAGAAATAGAAGAAAAACCAAACAACATGGATTCTTACGTAGTGCTTTGTTGGTCTTTGGTAAAAAACAAGCAATATTCAGAGGCTGAACTTTGGGCAAAAAAAGGTAGAGAAATTTCTTCTTACGACCAAAGAATTATAGAAATTCTAGGTGAGGCAAAATACTACTTAGGAAAGAATTCAGAAGCTTTATCACTTTTTCAGGAATACATTTCTTTAGTTCCTGCAAATGGTTCTAGAGTTGGAACTGCATATTATTTTATGGCTGAAATTTATGTAAGAATGGGTAAATTTAACCATGCCGATATTGCATTTTCTCAAGCAGTAAAAACAGAACCATTAAATGATACATGGTGGACACGACTTGGATATGTTAGAGAGATGACTAAAAATTACAAATTGTCTGCTATCGCTTACGACAAAGCAATTTCTCTAAACAATTTAAATGCAGAAGCAAAACGCGGAAAAGACCGTGTAATGAAAAATATTAGATAATGATTGCTCATTTTGAAACTTTAGGTTGTAAATTAAACCAAATTGAAAGCGAAAGTGCCTGTAAATCCTTTAGCGATTTTGGTTTTGAAGTTACAACCAATCCTACCACAGCTTCAGAAAATTTTTCGCAGGAAGAACTTAACAAAACTAGAATTTGTATTGTAAACACTTGTACGGTTACAGCAAAAGCAGAACAAAAATGCCGACGAGTTATAAATCTCTTATTAAAAACTTTTGAAAAATCGGCAATCATTGTTACAGGTTGTTATGCTGAAGTTGAAAAAGAATTCATAAGTAAAATAAATCCACGTATTGTAGTAATTCCAGGAACACAAAAAGATATTCTTACTAAAATTCCAGAATTACTAAACTCTGCTTTTAATGAAAATCCTGAATTAGCAGAAATTTCTTTAGCAAATTTTATTAAATCAAATCTTGTAAACGAAAAACTAAAATTTTTACCACAAGATAGATTCAAACTTTCTACAGATACATTTTTTAATCATTCCCGTTCTTCAATAAAAATTCAAGATGGATGTGCAAATTCCTGTACTTTTTGTAGAATCCACATTGCAAGAGGAAATCCTTTTTCTTTAGACGCAAAAGAAGTTTTATCAAGAGTTCAAAGTTTAGAAAATTCAGAGCAAATGGAAGTAGTTCTTACTGGCGTAAATCTTTCGCAATACAGAAGTTCAATAGATGGAATAACTGTTGATTTTGCCTGTTTATTAGAATACTTAAACGAAAATACTTCAAAAATCAATTTTAGAATTTCTAGCCTTTATCCAGAACGAGTTGATGAAGAATTAGGAAGAGTTTTACAAAAAGCGAGAGTTCGCCCACATTTTCATCTTTCTGTTCAATCTGGAAGTGACAGAATTTTGTCTTTAATGAATAGACCTTATAAAGCAATTCAAATTGAACAAGCCGTAAATCGCCTTAGACAAATTTACGAAAATCCATTTATTGCCTGTGATATAATTGCAGGTTTTCCAGGTGAAACTGATGAAGATTTTGAACTAACAATGGAACTTTGCAAAAAATGTAATTTTACTTGGATTCATGCTTTTCCTTTTTCGCCTCGCCCAGGAACAAAAGCTTTTACTATGAAACCAATTATCCCTCAGTATATTGTAAAAAAAAGAATAGAGAAATTAACAAATCTTGCCGAAAATAATAAAAATCTGTACATACAAAATTTTATTGGAAAAACTGTAAAAGCCATAGTTGAAAAGCGTCAAGATAAATTGGTAAGATGTGTAACCGAGAATTTTTTGCATGCACATTTAAATTTACCAGAAAATATAGATTCAAAAGAACTTGGTGGAAGAGAAATTTGTGTTACAATAAAAGGTACATCAGAAGTACCAGAATGTGAATGCGAATGTGTTTATAATATATGATATAGATTTTTTCTATAGGAGTGTTTATTTATGAAAAAAATAATTTCTTGTACATTGTTAATTTTTACGTTGTGCTTAATATCAGCAGAAACGTTTACATATACACCAAATTTTCCAGAAATTTATACTTCAAGGGAAGTTGCCTTAACGGACAATTATGTGGCAGATTATTCTACATATTTTTCTGTATGGGCTAATCCAGCAAATGCAGGAATTACAGGTGATAAATTTTTATTACCTTTTTTAAGTTTTGATATGTACTCAGACTTCAAAAAATCATTTCCATTGATTTTATCTGCTTTTGATGCTACTGAAGATATCATAAATGAATACATAAATCAAAACGATACAGCCCCATTAAATATGAATGTTACAGGACCTTTATGCATTGGGGCTGTAAAAAATAACTTCTTTTGGGGAATTTTTAACAACACATACACATCTACGGATGTAAAAACTGTAGACGAAGGGATTGTTACAGGTGGAGAGCAAACAGTTTTTACAACTGGATATGCTTATCCTATAAAGCTACCATTAAAAACAGTTATCTCTCTTGGATTATCAGCAAAAGGATTTATTGATATTCAAGGATTAAGCGAAAATCAACCAGCAAAAGGACTTATCGCCCTTTCTAAACTTAATTTTGAAGAAATTCCATTATTTACAACTTTTGGATTTGGATTTGATGTAGGTCTTACAATTTCATTATTTGACATTTTTACAGCAAGTGCTTCTTGGAACAATTTTTTTGCAGGTTCATACACACAAAAATATGATACATTACTAGATTTGCGTTCTTTTGCAAAGAAATATGACACATTAGCAACAATGCCCTTGGAAGATAATTTAATTTTGGGAGCCGCAGTTAAAATCCCTTTAGAGAAGATTACCAAAGGATTAATTTCTAAATTTAATGTTTATGCAAATTATGAACATTTTTTAATGATTTTTGATAAAGAAGTACAAATTGAAAACTATATGGATTTTTTAACAGTGGGAACCGAACTAGAATTATTAAGTACAATTTGCTTGCGTGCAGGATTAAATTCAGAACATCTTGCTTTTGGAGTTGGATTAAAAATGGGTGTAATCAAAATGGATGTAGGTCTTTATTCAAAAGCTTGGGGATTAAATAAGGTTGATACAAAAGAACTTGGAATATCTTTTTCTTTTGGAACATATAAATAATTTTTTTTTTAGATTTTTTTATAAAAATCTATTGACAAAATTTTAATAAAGATGTATTTTATTAAAGCATTCAGCAATGAATGTTACATCTAAAAGATGTTTGGGCTACTAGCTCAGTAGGTAGAGCAACGCCCTTTTAAGGCGTGGGTCACTGGTTCGAATCCAGTGTAGCTCAAGAAAAAGGACTGACTTTTATAGTCAGTCTTTTTTTTATTCAAATTACACATTATCATAAATATATGAACGCCTTACTATTTTCAATTAATGCAGTTTTTCCTCTCATACTTCTTTCTGCCTTTGGATTTTACATAAAAAGTAACGGAACAGTTTCTGAACAATTTGTCAAAGATGGAAATAAATTTTGTTTCAAATATGCCTTTATGGCAATGATGTTTATCACTATTTACAAAATAGAATCTTTTGCACAAATAAGATGGCAAGTTATTTTCTTTGCTCTTGCTGTAGTCTTGGTTTTATTTTTTATCGGATTGATTTATATCATCTTTTTTGTAAAAGACCCAAAACAAAAAGGTGTAATTCATCAGGCTTTTTATCGTTCAAATTATGCCACAATAGGATTGCCTCTTTCATTCAATATTTTTGGAGAAGAAGGCTTAGTAGTAGCATCTTTAGTTTCAGCATTTTCTGTACCTCTGTACAATATTTTAGGTGTAATTTCTTTATCTGCTTTTAATGAACAAAAAGAAAAACACTTAGTAATTCATATAATTAAACAAATTGTAAAAAATCCTTTAATACAAGGGGTTGCTCTTGGAATGATTTGTTTGCTTATCAGACCATACACAAATGGCTGGAGACTTTCTACAAGTAATTTTAGATTTATCTATAAAGCAATAGATGCCTTAGGTCAAATTGCACCTTGGCTTTCATTAATTATTTTGGGAGCACAATTTAAGTTTTCTTCTGTAAAAAAATTAATAAAACAAATTTCAGTAAGCGTAATTGCAAGACTTGTTCTTGCTCCGTCAGTTGGAATGATAATAGTAATTTTTGTACCTAAATTAATTGGATTGCAAAGTTTTACAGGATCAGAGTACGCTGCCCTATTTGCCTTGTTTGCATCTCCTCAGGCAGTTGCAAGTGTTTCGATGGCAGATCAGATGAACGGAGATTCTGAACTTGCAGGTCAAATTCTTGTATGGACAGCAGTTTTTTCAATGTTTACACTTTTTTTATTTACAGCCTTTTTTAAAACAATTGGAATTTTTTAGAAAAACTTAAGATATAAAAAAGCCATGTAGAAATTGTTTTTTGACCAAAATTTTTTTACAGACAAAAACAATTCAACATGGCTATTTTAGATTTATCAAAACTGATTAAAAATCTTTAAATGCTTTATCAATTACAGATTTATCAAGTTTTGGTGTAAAAAGACTAACTACTGGAACAACAATAAAAGGTACAACCATAGCAATACAAGATGCTAATGGAGCATTAGAACTTCCAAGCACAAAAGTTAAAATAATTGCACTACTAGCCCCCACAAATAATCCTGCGTAAGCACCAGCTTTTGTAATTTTTTTACTGAAAATTCCTAAGATGTATGGAGCCATAAAAGCACCTGATAAAACACCCCAAGAAAGGGACATTAAAGTTACAATAAATCCGATTTGAAGTTTTGAAATAACATAAGATGCAAGAATAAACACAGCTGATAAAATTCTCATCATTAAAACCGAAGTTTTTTCACTAACATCTTTTTTGAGATATCCTTTGTACAAATCGATTGTGATTGCAGAACTAGAAACCAAAATCATTGATGCTAAAGTTGACATAGATGCTGACAAAACCAAAATCATAATTATTGCTAATAATAACTCAGGTAAATAAGTTGTTAATAAAGTTGGAACAATTAAATCGTAGTTTATTCCACCATCTGCAAGCCGAGGAACTGTTTCTAAATCAAAGAAAACATGGCTTAAAATTCCTGTAAAATATGCACAAACTCCAATCACAAGGGCAAAAATAGTTGTAATAATTGCTGCTTTATTAATTACATTTTCATCTTTTACAGCATAAAATTTTTGTACCATTTGAGGCATTCCCCAAGTTCCAAAACTTGTCATAAAAATAAGGGATGCAATCGTTAAAAATGATGGACGTTGTTCAACTGGAACATGAAGCTGATAATTTTCTTGTACAACAAATATTGCCTCTTTAAAACCACCTGCTTTATTTACAACAACAAAAACCATTGCTATTGTTCCAAACAACATGATAAAACCTTGAATAAAATCTGTTACTGTAACAGCCGAATATCCCCCAAGAACAAGATAAATACCTGTAATTCCAACAAGAATAATCAAGGCAAATTCAAAACTAATATGAAAAGTTGCTTCAAAAAGATGACCTAATCCTTTAAAAACGGATGCAGAATATGGTAATAGAAAGATAAAAATCAATACAGCGGCAATCATTTTTATATGTTCAGATGCATATCTAGCTTCCAAAAATTCTGGCATTGTCATAGTATCAAGATTTTGTGTCATTCTACGGGTACGTTTTGCTAGTAAAAACCAAGCTAACATTGCTCCTAAAATTGCATTTCCAACACCAATCCACAGAGCATTAAATCCGAAACCCCAACCTTGTTTTCCTGCAAATCCGATAAACACAACTGCCGAAAAATAGGTTGTTCCATAAGCAAAAGCAGACATCCAAGGTCCACAAGAACGACCACCTAGAAAAAAATCGTTGAGGGTAGAAGTTTTTCGCATTCCCCAAACACCAACAGCTACCATTACAACTAAAAATGCTAGCAACAAAATTAAACTGTACATAAAATTCCTTTTAAAAAAAATAATTCTTCTTATAGTAACAAAATTATACAAAAGTTGATTATCTTTGACAATATAAACATATCATTATCTTTCGTATTGAAAAAAAAACAAATTTACTGTATCTTTTTGAAAGTAATTTTTTTTAGGTCCATTAGCTCAGCTGGATAGAGCGGCTCCCTCCTAAGGAGCAGGTCGCACGTTCGACTCGTGTATGGGCCATTTTTTTTACTTTTTTACTTTGACATTTACACAAAGTATGGTAAAATTAAATAAATCTTAATTAACGAGGAGTGTTGTATGGCAAAAGGTGCAACATCAATGTGGAAAACAGTTCTTCAAATCGCATTAGCAGTAATGTTTATTATTGGTGGTTTGAATGTTTTCATGAATGCTGGAAAAGGTTTCAACCAATTAGTTGGAGCAACAGGAGATCCACTTGTAACAGCAGTTTCTAACTTATTTAACAGAGGAACATTACGCGACATTATCGTTTATGTTCTTGCTGCAGTAGAATTAATCGCAGGTGTTCTTTTAATCTTGGATTTCTTCAACATCAAATCTCTTGATAAACTTGATGATATCTTCCTTGCAATCATTATGATTTGTTGGGTTGTTGTTTTTATCGTTCTTGGAGACATTGTTGGACTTTTCAAAAATGGAATCGAAGGAAACAAAATTCTTCCTTTCCTTGTTTCTCTTGCAAAGAACTGTATCATGGTTTCAGCAATGGGAATTGTAAAAGCAAAAATCTAAGTTTAAGTTATTAACTTGATTTTCAAAACTGTTCATTATGAAATTTTCATGGTGAGCAGTTTTTTTTGTTTAAATGTATCCACCCCAAGGAATATCAAATTTTTTTGCAATATCTTGATAATCCTTATCACAAGAATCTTTGGGAGTTCCTGTTATAAAAAATGTTTTATTTTTAACTTCCTTTGGAAGAGAACCGTCTACCTGTCCAAGTTGTTTTAAGGCTTGTTTTACCACGCCTTCCCTAGAATCAATTACAGAAATTTTTTCACCTGCTACTTTTTGAATTTCTGGAGCAAAGTGAATAAAATGAGTACAACCTAAAATAATTGTATCTACATCATTTTCTTTAAAATAATCTACAGCAGGTTTTACAGCAATTAATTTTTCAGATTCCATTGCAGTAGTTAAATTGTGTTCGATAAAAGAAATAAGTTTTCCATCCCCACGAGAAAAAACTTTGCAATCAGAGGCAAAATCTTTGATAAGTTGTAAAGTATAATCTTGCGAAACTGACCTTTGAGTTGCAAGCAATCCTATTCGTTTATTTTTTGACAATTTTGCAGCTAATTTTATTGCAGGAACTGTTCCAATAAATGGAACAGAAAATTTTTGTCTTACATCAGATAAGGCTGTAACAGACATTGTATTACAGGCAAGAACAATTACCTTAGGATTAAATTTTTCAATTATTTTTTTACATACATTTATAACGCACTCAGAAATTTCTAAACTAGATTTTTCACCGTAAGGAAAATTTTGAGCATCAGCAACATAGATACAACTTGCTTCAGGACATTTTTCGTTTAGATAACACATGTAAGGAAGTCCACCTGTTCCTGAATCAAGAAAAGCAAAATCAACACTCATTATTAGGCATCTCCAAAAAGACTATTAAAAGCATCTCTAGCAGATTTTGTTGATTTAGCAGAATCAATTACATCATATTTTTTTTCTACAAAGTAATCACAAAAATTTCTGCTCTCTTTATCTTTTACATATTCACTTATGGGTTCTCTACATTCATGATGAGAATTTTCATCATAAAATTTGCAATTCAAACAAGAATGTAAATCTGTTGAACACACAGGACATTCGGAATTTCTATAAATTGAAGTACTAACTGTATTTTTTTTGCATTTCCAACACATACTTATACTATAATCTATTTGACTAATTCTTTGCAATGGCTTAACATAATACTATGTTCAAACTTAATATTTGTTCAAATCCAACTTGTAAACACAATGCAGTATCTCTTATAGAAAATGGAATTATTTTAGAAAATCAAGGATATTGTATAGATCATCATCCTGATAAAGAAAGAATAGAGCAAGAAATTTTTGAATACATTCTTAAGAATGAAAAAATCGTTGGTTTAAATGCTGCTGGAATAAATTTTTATGATTTAAGTTTTTCTGGAAAAAAATTTTATGGCTGCAATTTTCAACGATGTTCTTTTACAAATATAAACACAGAAGGCTGTCGACATAGAATGTCTTTTTTTGATTTTGCAGTTTTTTCAGATTGTAATCTGATAGAATCAAATATTCAATTTTCTTCTTTTGCTGGAGCAACGCTTTCTCATGTTTTATACACAAATTCAGATTTGGTTCATAATAATTTTTGTGGTATAACTACTTATCAATCTTCTTTTGATGATTCAGATTTATATAATTCTAGATTCATTGGTGCAAATTTATATAATACATCTTTTAGAAACTGTAATATCAAAAATACAAATTTCATGAATATAACACAAGAAAATGTTTCATTTAAATTATCAAATACTAGGGCAGCTTTTTTTTCTGAAATGGAGGTTGAATCATGAAAGTGTATTTTCATCTTTCAATCGACGGATTTTCAAATTGCTACGTTATTACAAATGAAACAACAAAAGAAGCAATTATTATCGACCCAGGTGTAGTAACAAAAGAAATAATAGAACAAATTGAAAGGGAAAAATACAAATTAGTAGGAGTTTTAATAACTCATAATCATAGTAGTCATGTTAGAGGATTACGCACTTTAAGAAAAATTTATTCACCTGTAATTTATGCAGCCGATTACGATGTAGCAGGTTCTGACACTTTCTTGCTAAAAGGTGATGGAATTATCCGAGTTGCAGGTTTGTCTGTAGGTTATATGTCTATTACAGGACACACTAACAATTCCCTTGTATATAAAATAGGTCAAATTCTTTTTACAGGAGATGTACTTACAGCAGGATTAGTAGGAAGTACAAACAGTTCCTATTCAAAAAAATCCTTATTATCAAATATTCGTTCAAAAATATTAAGTCAGCAAACTGATATTTTAGTTATGCCTGGACACGGACCTCCAACAACAGTTGTGGCAGAACGAAATTTCAATAAAAATTTTAATTAATATAAACAGTCCATTCTCTTCCAGTTTGCATTCCCCAGCGATTGTAAAGGTATTCGTCAAGGTGCATTGCTGATTCTACAAATCCTTGAGCCTTTGTCTTTTTGATGTATCTACATAATTCTGGGAATTTTTCGTTTACTCCTTTTCTTGTAGCTAAGTTGTTTGCAAAATAATTTGAAGTAAAACTCACTCCTTGTTGCACAAGATATCCCATAAATTCATTTTTTAATAGATAATCATCGTTAATATCATAATTCAAAGTTGGAGTTGCTGTAAAATATGCTTTTAAGAATTCTACGCTATTTTTATCAGTTGAATTAAATAATTCATTAATGTAAATTCTGTAATCTTCATCAATAAAGAAAACGCCGTGCATTCCTTCGTGGCACAAAAAAGAATTTCTTAAATAATTTGCAGATTGTTTGCTTAAAGAAATTATTGCCCCATTACCTGGAAGAATTTTATTTCCTTCAGATTTGATAATTCCATTTTCTAATAAAATGTGTCGTAACAAAAGTTCACTTTGATTTAACTGAAAATTTTGTTTTTGTGCAGTATCAAAAAACGAAGCAAGACTTTCGGCTTTGTAATCATGTGCATTGTATCCATGTTGATTTGCAATTTCTTCGTCAGTCATCAGAGTTCCAACATATCCACTTTTTTCAACAAAGAAAGCGAGGCGTTTTAAGAAATCATCTTGAATTTTGTAGTCAGCAAAATCAAAAATCAAAATTGATGGAAAATATTCCCAAGAAAAAAGTTCAAAATCAGTATGACGCCATTTTGATTGAGGCCAAAATCTGATTAAACCTGGATCTGCAACAATCGGTTTCATTTTGTGTAAAATTTGTTCATTTTGTAATTTTAATAAATCTTTATGTGAAAGATTTTCAGTTGCAGGAGCAAGTGGACCTAAAACAATTCCATCAACAAAATTTTTATTTGCAGTTAATTCAATATATGAAATTGGATTTTCAAATTGTAAAGTATTTAACGTAACTTTATATGAAGTTGGTCTTGGATAAATTTCAATTTCTTTTTTTGCTAATTCTAATTTGATAATTGAATTATTTTCTTTTGTAGAAGTTTGATAAGGCAACAAAGGATTTGAAACAGAAATTTCAAAAGAAGGTTTTTCAGTTAAGTTGTATTTCATTTCAGTTTCAAAATTCCACATTGTACTCTGTGCAAAATTTTTGTCTTTTGGTAAATTTCCACCAACAGAACTAAAACCAAACCAAGGAATTGTAGATTCAAAAGCCCAACCAGTTTTTGCAGGAACTAAATTTGCTTTTTCAATTTCAAGATATTGTTCTGAGTAAATTACAAATCCACGAATATTTGAAAGTTGTTTTGGCTCAACAGCAAAAGAAACCCTAAATAGATTTGAACCTAAATCTTTGCTATTAGGAAATCCATAAATCATTGGTCTAGAATCTAATTGTGATTTTAATTTTCCATTTGAGTAATCATTTTCATAAAGAAAGCCAAATGCAAATCCTGATAAATCTTTTTTTGATGAAACATCATTTATTGCAACAGTTACTTCGATTGCAGGTAAAAATTCTCTTGCTTTGTTTGTAAGAGTTTTCAAAAAAGAAGAAGAAAATCCGTAGTAAATGTAGGAAGATTCAGTTGGATTGGAAATCTTATTTGACAAGGCTGTGTTATTACAAGCGATTAAAGAAAAATCCTTTTGTTCACAAGAAATTGATAAAGTTGAATGAGGCTGAACTGAACAAGAAAAACAAAAAAATACTACAAAAAATATAAATAAATAAGTTCTTATCTTCATATTTTAATACTACACTTTTTTGAAAAAAAACGCTATAGTGTTTCGTATGGAATCCTTTGCTCTTTTTCCTCACGGAAATATTATTTCTGAAATTTCTCTTTTACGCAAAGAATTGATAAAATCTTTTTTTGAAGCAAAATTTAATTATGAACTAAAAAAAATATTTAAAATAACTCCTTTATTTTCCACTTTTGCTATTTTAGATTTTTGCAAAGATTTTAATATAGAAAATCAAAATGAAATTTCAAAACTTTTTGTAAATTCAAAAATAAAACCCACAATCTCAGACTTACAATTTGATGAAAAATATTTTTTCCTTAAAATTTCTCATCCAATTTTATGTGAACCCCAAAAAACTGATTTAGAATTTTTACCATTTACAAACAGATTTAATCTAGCAAAAATTGATTTAATAAATATTGATGTAAAGAATAATTTTTTTGAAAATGAAAATTTAGAAACTTTTATAAATTCAATTAATTGGCAAGAAAAATCTTTACGAGTTTTTCAGATTGCAAAAATTTTACAAGAAAGTATTTTTGAAAATAAAATTTTGCTAGAACTTCAAACCAAAAACAAAAAATGGGTAAAGATAAATTAAAAAATTTCTAACCATATACCTAAGTAAAAAAAGAGTGTAAAATTTCACAATGCCTACAGGATAAAATAGGCGTAGACGAAAAAGAACCAAACGAAGCATTGCAAGTGAAACGCAGCACTAGCAAGTTTGGGAATTTTTCGTCGAGAGCCTATTTTATCCTGATATCAATTTTGCATTTTGCATTTTGTATATTTTTTTTCCAACCTTGAAATTATTAAATCTTTTTAGTAGAATAATGAAAATTCATTTTTATAATAATTTTTTTTAGGAGTTAATAAGTTTGCGTTGCAAACTTTCCTATCTATTGTTGTTTCTCACTGCGTTGCGAAACAACACAAAAAAATTATTCGTAAATCTGATGATTTACTCACAATTTTTTTTAGGAGAAATTATGGCAAAGGTATCTGCATTGCAAACCGCAAGGTACGCTTACACACCAAAAAAACCTGGTGTTCTAAATTTAAAACCAGAATCAATTCAACTTGAATTTGGTAAACCAACAAAAGCAGTTTCTGATCAAAAAGAACTTTCAGAACTTTTCAAAAACACTTACGGAAAGCCAGAAGCTACTTTCGTAAAAGGAAAAAATCCAGAAGTAAAAAATCAAATTCGTGTAGGAGTAATTCTTTCTGGTGGTCAAGCTCCTGGTGGACACAATGTAATCGCAGGGCTTTTTGATGGAATTAAAGCAGGAAACCCTAATTCAAAACTTTTTGGTTTCTTAAACGGACCTTCTGGTTTAACTGACAATGAATACATTGAAATAAAAGATAAATACATGGACGAATTCCGTAACACAGGAGGATTCGACATGATTGGTTCAGGAAGAACAAAAATTGAAACACCTGAACAATATGCAGCTGCAATGGACACAGCAAAAAAATTAAAATTAGACGCTATCGTTATCATCGGTGGTGACGATTCAAATACAAACGCAGCATTACTTGCAGAAACATTTGTTGCAGCAGGAATGAAAACTCGTGTTATCGGTGTTCCAAAAACAATCGATGGAGATTTAAAAAATGACCAAATCGAAACAAGTTTTGGATTTGATACAGCTTGTAAAACATATTCAGAACTTATCGGAAACATCGAACGAGATGCAAACTCAGCAAAAAAATACTGGCACTTCATCAAACTTATGGGACGTTCTGCCAGTCACATCGCACTTGAATGTGCATTACAAACACAACCTAACATTTGTTTAATCTCTGAAGAAGTTGAAGCAAAAAAAATGACTCTAAAACAAATCACAGATTACATTTGTGAATCAATTGTTGCTAGAGCACAAAACAACGAAAACTTTGGTGTTGTTCTTGTTCCAGAAGGATTAGTTGAATTTATTCCAGAAATGAAATCATTGATTGCTGAACTTAACGACACAATGGCTCACAAAGCAGATGAATTTAACAAACTTGTTTCATTTGAAGACAAAAAAGCATGGTTAAAAGATAACTTAAAACCTGCTTCATATAAAACATTTGATTCTTTACCAGACGCAATCGCTGCACAATTCCTTGCAGACCGCGACCCACACGGAAACGTACAAGTTTCAAGAATCGAAACAGAAAAACTTCTTGTAACAATGGTAGAAAATCAACTTGCTGCTCTTAAAAAATCAAAAAAATACACAGGAAAATTCAGTGCATATACACACTTCTTTGGATATGAAGGAAGATGTGCATTCCCATCAAACTTTGATGCAGATTACTGTTATGCACTTGGATACACAGCATTCCTTTTGATTGCTTCTGGAGTTACAGGATATCTTTCATCAGTTAGAAATCTTACTGCTCCTGCAAAAGAATGGACAGCAGGTGGTATTCCATTAACAATGATGATGAACATGGAACAACGCCATGGAACAAAAAAACCTGTTATCAAAAAAGCATTGGTTGAACTTGAAGGAAAACCTTTCAAAGAATTTGCAAAAAATCGTGACACTTGGAAAGTAAAAACAAGTTACACATATCCTGGAGCAATCCAATATTTTGGACCAGCTGAAGTTGCAGACCAAACAACAAAAACAATTCTTTTAGAAAGAGGAAAAGGTAAAGTTACATCTGCTGCAAAAACATCAGCAAAAACTGAAAAAGCAAGTGCAGCAAAAAAAGAACCTGCAAAAAAAGCAAAAGCTAAAAAATAATTTTTTTAGTAAATAATATTTTTACAAAACTGTCTTGAGTAAAATTTATTCAAGGCAGTTTTTTTTTATTTTAATAGTACAAAAGTGTAGTCATTTATCAAGTAATTTTGTATATTCTATTTATGAAACTTTATTCTAGAACTCAAGTAGTTATAATTTCTGTTATTTGTGTTGTGATTGCAGTTTTTGCAACTTATTTCTTTATAAACAATTTTTCTAACAGTAAAAATGATAACATAGAACAATCAACTTCATCAATTAATGAAAATGTTGAAGACGAAAATTCAAATATCCTTTCAACAGAAACAAATCCAGAAAATGACTATTACGCTTTTCAGACTAATTTTAAGCAAACTAGATATTCTTCTGATTTAGACGAAACTTATACTCAAGATGAAATTCAAAATATTAGCGTGTATGAAAAATGTTCTGATGCAGTTGTAAACATTAGTACAAAAGTAATTTCGTATTCATGGTTTTACGAACCTTATCCAACAGATGGAGGTTCAGGCTCAGGTTCTATAATTGATAAAAGAGGATATGTTGTAACAAATCGTCATGTAATAAAAGATGCTTACAAAATTTATATTTCACTTTCAGATGGAACTCAATACGAAGGAACCTTAGTTGGAGAAGACGAACAAACAGATTTAGCTGTTGTAAAATTCACTCCACCAGAAAATATTGAACTTACAACCATCGGATTTTCTGACTCAAACAAATTGCGTGTTGGACAAAAAGTTATTGCAATCGGAAATCCTTTTGGTTTTGACAGAACAATGACCACAGGAATTATTTCAAGTTTAGGCCGTCCAATTCAATCTAACGATACGATTTTTAGAGATATGATTCAAACTGATACAGCAATCAATCCGGGAAATTCAGGAGGACCTCTTTTTGATACCCAAGGAAGAATGATTGGAATTAACACAATGATTTATTCCACATCAGGAAGTTCTGCTGGAGTTGGATTTGCAATTCCTGTAAATACAGCAAAAAGAATTGTATCAGATTTAATGAAATACGGAAAAGTAAAACGAGGTTCAATGAACATCTCTGCAATCCAAATTAATTCTACATTAAGTCGATATATTGATTTACCTGTAAAAGAAGGTCTTTTAGTTTCTCAAGTTGAAAAAAACAGCAACGCAGCAAAAGCTGGATTAAAAGGCGGAACAGAAGCTGTTAGATTTACCCGTAACTCACAAATTTTTTACATTGGTGGAGATATAATTACTGCAATAAACGGAACTCCAGTTTCATCTTCTTCAGATTACAACTCAGTTTTAGAAAATACAAAACCAGGAGACACTGCAATTGTTTCTATTATCCGAGGAAGCGAAAGAATCGATTTAAAAATCATTTTGGAAGAAAAAAAATAATATGCGAAAGTTACAAGTAGTTTCACCTTACGAACCAGCAGGGGACCAAGGAAATGCAATAAAAGAACTTTCTCAAGGAATTATAAAGGGCGAAAAGTTTTTAACTCTAAAAGGAGTTACAGGCTCTGGAAAAACTTTCACAATGGCAAAAATTATTGAAGAAGTACAAAAACCAACTTTGGTAATTAGCCACAACAAAACTTTGGCAGCCCAACTTTATAAAGAATTTAAGAATTTTTTTCCTAACAACGCAGTTGAATATTTTGTTTCTTATTACGACTATTATCAGCCAGAAGCCTATGTTCCTGCAAGAGATTTATATATCGAAAAAGATGCATCCATAAATGATGAAATTGATAGAATGCGACTTTCTGCAACCTACAGTCTGATGGAACGAAAAGATGTAATTGTAATTGCAACAGTTTCTTGCATTTACGGTTTGGGAATGCCTGACCTTTACAAAGAGATGCGACTTCACATTGACAAAGGGGAAGAACTTTCTACAACAGAAATTTCAAAACAACTAGTAAATCTTCAATATCAAAGAAACGACATGGTTTTAGAGCGTGGTAGATTTAGAATTCGTGGAGATGTAATCGAAGTTTATCCTGCTTACATGGAAACAGACGAAGCCTACAGAATCGAATTAGACTGGGATGAAGTTTCTCGAATCAGAAGATACAATGTAATCACAGGTGAAACAATCGAAGAATTGGACGAAACAACAATTTATCCAGCTAAGCACTTTGTTGTTCCTGCTGATATGTTAAAAAAAGCAACTGATAGAATAAAAGAAGAACTTGAAGAACAAATTCAGTTTTTAGAATCTACAGGAAAATTAATTGAAGCACAAAGATTAAAAACCAGAACAAATTACGATATCGACATGATGAACGAAATGGGATATTGCTCTGGAATTGAAAACTATTCAGGTCCAATTTCAGGCAGAAAAAAAGGAGAACCTCCTGCTACCCTACTTCATTATTTTCCTGACGATTTTTTATGTTTGATTGATGAATCCCATGTTACTCTTTCTCAAATTGGTGCAATGTACGAAGGAGATAGAAGCAGGAAGCAAAACCTAATCGACTTTGGTTTTAGACTTCCAAGTGCATTGGATAATCGTCCTTTGAAGTTTGCAGAATTTGAAGCAAAACTTAATCAAACAATATTTGTTTCGGCAACTCCTCGACAAGAAGAAATCCGACGTAGTACAAGAATTGTCGAGCAATTAATTCGTCCTACAGGTTTGCTAGATCCAGAAATTGAAGTAAGAAAAAGTGAAGGACAAATGCAAGACATTTACAACGAAATTAAAATTCGTCTTGAAAGAAATGAACGCAGTTTGCTTTTGACCCTTACAAAAAAGATGGCAGAAGATTTAACTGATTATCTTACAAATCTAAATTTAAAAGTAAAATACATTCACTCAGAAGTTGAAACCATAGAACGAGTAGAAATTCTAAAAGGTTTGCGTGCAGGTGAATTTGATGTTCTTGTGGGAATAAATCTTTTGCGTGAAGGAATTGACTTGCCAGAAGTTTCTTTTATCGCCATTTTAGATGCGGATAAAATTGGATTTTTGCGATCTAGCACAAGTTTGATTCAGATAATTGGACGAGCTGCCCGAAACGCAAACGGAAAAGTTGTTATGTACGCAGATAGAATGAGTGACGCCATGAAAGAAGCAATCACAGAAACTGAGCGCCGTCGTCAACTTCAAATTGCTTACAACCAAGAATATGGAATAACTCCAAAAACAATTTCTAAAGCTATTGATGATATTTTGGTTCGCCAAAATGAAGAGAAAAAAGAAACTGTAAAAATTGAATTAGATGTTCTTAAGAAAAGCACAAATCTTATGATAAAAGATCAGCGTAGAAAACTTTTAAAAGCAATGGAAGAACAAATGATTGAATATGCAGATTGTTTAGACTTTGAATCTGCCGCAATTATTCGTGATGAAATCCAAGCCATAAAAGACACCTACGAAAAATAAAACTTTTTTTAACAACTCGTCATTTGCCTAACAACATCAGTAAGGCTTGTTGAAAAACTTCCCCGGAAATTTCTTGCTTTAAATAAGAGCGAATCAAAGATTGCAAACTTTCAGGAAAAGATTGCCAGTAACTTCTAGACCAATCTCCCAAAGCATTACACAAGGCTCGTTCTTGCTCAGGGGGAAGAGTTCCGTTACTAAAACTGATAAACTGCAAAACCATATCAAGCATAGCATCTACAGGCACACCGTTTACTTTTCCGTCAACTACCAAAGATTTTCCACTGCGTAAAACTTCTGCGGCACTTGATTGTTTTTTTGAGGCTAGAATATCAGGAATCATTGCGTCAACAATGTGATTAAGTTCATCTTCTGTTAAATTGGGATTTTCCTTTTGAACTAAATCCCAAGCAAAATCTTTTAAAGATTCTTGCAAACCAGAAATACTTGTGTTTATAGAATCGCTAACAGTTCTAGATAATTTCTTTGCAAATTCCTGAGGATTTACCATTCCAGAACCTAAATCACTTTTTCTGCGTTTTACGGCAGCATCAATAGCATCCATTTCTTTTGCCGAACATCTATTGAGAATAAAATCTAAAACTTCCATTAACTCTGCCATAAAATTTTCCCTTTACAGAATACAGTTTTTATCTACTCTTGACAAGAATAAACTACAGATTATTATATTTGATATGATTATCACTTTTTTAGGAACAGGAACAAGCCATGGAATTCCTGTAATTGGTTGCGATTGCGACTGTTGTACTTCATCCGACACAAGAAATCAACGCTTTAGAACAAGCATAGTTGTAGAAAGTTCAGACGGTAAACAAGTTCTCGTAGATACCTCCCCTGAGTTTAGACTTCAGGCGATAAAATATAAAATCAAAAAACCAAAATGCGTTTTATTAACCCACAGTCATGCAGACCATCTTCATGGATTAGATGATTTAAGAATTTTTGCCCACACATTCACCCCTTGTTCATCAAATAATCCTGAAAAAATAAAGCCTTTAAAAATATTTGCCAATAAAAATACAGTAAAAGATGTTAAATCTAGATTTTCATACGTTTTCAAAAAAACTCAACTTGGAGGAGGAAAACCTCTTTTAAAATTAATTCCCTGTGAAGAATTTTCAGAAAAAAATCCTTTAAAAATTGGAAATTTAGAAATAATTCCAATCCCAATGTATCATGGAAAATTAAAAGTTTCTGGCTGGATGTTTAAAGATAAAAACACAAAAAATTCTTTTGCATATCTTACAGATTGTAGTTTCATTCCTGAATCTTCACTTGAGTTAGTAAAAAATTGTACATACATTGTACTTGATGCTTTAAGAGAAAAAATTCACACAACTCATTTTAATTTTGAACAAGCAATGGAGTTTGTTTCAAAAACTGAAAGCAAAGAAATTTACTTTACACACATAAGTCATGAAACAACCCACGAAGAAATTATTCAAATAATCAAAGAATTGAAAGTAAAATTTAGTATTGAAGATAAAAACATAAATCCTGCTTGGGACGGATTAGTTTTATCAATTTGATAAAAACTACAATTCTAATTCTAAGCCTGTAGAAATAGGAACTACCCTTTCTCCTAAATTTTTACGAAGATAATCAAAGGCTCCGTTTCCAGTACAATGTCCTGTGTAAAATTTGATTGAACTTTGAATTTTTGCATAATCAATAAGTTCATCTAAATTACGCATATCTTCTGGCTTAATTTTATCAACTGAAGAATAAGGAAAATGAAATCCTCCGACATAACTTCTGATTTTTTTGTTTGGAAAAAATGCTCTTACACTTTCGATAGAATTTATTACTCCATTATGAGAACAAGAATTAAAAATAACTAATTCACCTTTATCATCATAAATTAAAATTCCTTCATGTTTGAAATTATCTTTAACATAAGATTTTCCAAGTTTTTTGTACAAAGATTCATTTTTGTTTGGTTTTCCGTAAAAATCTACAGAACAAGGAATAAACCAACAATGAGCAGAAATCTGCAAAGGATTTTGTAAATATTTCATTCGCTTTTGTGTTCTTGAAGAAAACTTATATCCAATAAAGTGATAACCAAACTTAGATTTTCCGTAGTATTTTTCGTTATAAGGTGAAAACATCAAAATTTGAGCTTTTTCATTTAATTTGCAAAATTTATTTACACCACCTGTATGGTCATAATGGGCATGAGAAAGAACTAATGAATCAACTTTAGATAAATCAATCCCCATTTTTTTTGCATTTTTGTAAAATTTGGAATCTGGTCCAGTATCTAACAAAATGTGTTGTTCTGGTGTCTTAATTAAAAGTGAAAGTCCATGTGCTTTTTTCAAATTTCTGTTGTAAAGTGAATTTTCTAATAAAACTGTAGTGTTTATCATAATTTTTCAAAAAAAAGTAATTTAAACTAAAAAAGCTGGTCAGTACATACAAACAATGTAAAGCCAGCTTCTTTAACAAAACTAAACTAGATTAAACCTTCTTTACGATATATCCGCTTCGAAGACAACGTGTACATAGTTTTACAGTTGTAGTTGTACCGTCAATTTCAGTTTTTACCTCAACAAGGTTAGGTTTCCATGTGCGGCGTTGATGATTTCTTGACTTACTAACTGTGTTACCTGACATTGTACCTTTTCCACAAATTTCACATCTTCTTGACATATTTTCCCTACCTAAAAAATTACATAATAAAAAAACTAGTAAACTGCCTAGCATCATACAGAATAACTAGTTAAAATATACTAACAAATACATTAAAAAAAGTCAACAAACAAAACAAACAAAGCACAAAGATTGCTATATTTTTAAACTTATTATATACTTTTTTCAAATGAAACTCTTACTAGCACCAATGGCAACACTTTCTCATGAAGCATTACGAAACCTAATTTTTAGATTTGGAGGATGCGACGAATATTACTGCGAAATGATTCATGCAACTTCCCTTGTTTCAGGTGGAAAATTTGAAGAATATTACATACGAACTCAACCAGAGCCAGACAAAATGGTTTGGCAACTTACTGATTACAGAGAAGAAGCCTTAAAAGAAGCAAGTAAAATAGTTAGTGAACTTGGTGGTATTGGAATTGATATCAACATGGGATGTCCTGCTCCAGACATTTACAGAACTGGTGCAGGTTGTGCTTGGATGAGTAAATCGCTACAAGAAGTATCTTCAATGTTAAGTAAAGTAAAATCAGTTTTAGATAGTTCTATTACATCTTGTAAACGATTAAGTTGTAAAATTCGTTTAGGAGAAGAAGATTTTACCATAGAAAAACTTTTTACTTACTGCGATATGTTAGTTTCTGAAGGTGTTACTCAAATTACACTTCATCCAAGAACTAGAAAAGAAAAATACACAAGAAAAGCCCGCTGGGAATATGTAAATCAACTTTGTGAATATCTAAAAACAAAATATAGTTCTTTAAATTTACAGATTATAGGAAACGGAAGTATTTTTTCTGTAGAAGATGCAATTTCTAGCATAAAAAAAGCTCCAAATATCGACGGAATTATGCTTGGTCGTAGTGCTATTCAAAAACCATGGCTTTTTAAGCAAATTTCATCAGCCTTATCAAATGAAGAATTTAAAACAGAAATTGATTTATTTGAACTTGCTATTGATTTTATGAAGGATATTGAAAATTGTCAGCCACAAGAATTTTGGAAAACTCGCAAACAACGATTTTTTATTTATTTTTGCGATAATTTTCAGTTTGGAAATTATCTAAAATCACAGTTGATAAATAACGATGGATTTGAAATACAAAAAAATATTTTGCAAGAATATTTTGAAAAAATGCCCTCCGAAAGATTTTTGACAATTTGAAAAATGATTAAAATTCATTTACAAAACCTTGCCAGATAATTTTACCTTTTTCCATTTTTATAACATAATCTCCAAGAAATTTTGCTTCTTCCTTATCGTGAGTAACTAAAACTGAAGTAAAGCCTAATTCTTCTTGGGATTTTTTTATATCTTGTGCAAGAGTTTTTGCCAAAGGTTTATCTAAAGCAGAAAAAGGCTCATCAAAAAGAATAAGACTTGGTTTTACAATTAAAGTACGAGCAAGACTTACGCGTTGGGCTTCTCCACCAGAAAGTGAAGTTACATCCCGAGTTGCAAAATCCTCTAAATTAAATTTTTGCAAAAATTCAGTCGCCATAATACGACTTTCTTTTTTTGAAAAACCTCTACAACGCAAACCGTAGCCCACATTGTCATCCACACGCAAATGAGGAAACAAAACTGCATTCTGAAAAACCATTCCAATATCACGTTTTGCAGGATTTATTTTTGAACAATCTTTTCCATCAATAAAAATCTTTGCAGGATTTTCTTTTGAATCAATATTATCTGGTTCAACAAGCCCCGAAATCATCTGTAAAACTGTGGATTTTCCACTACCAGAATGTCCAAACAAAACTAAAGTTTTTCCTTTAGGAACAGAACATGAAAAATCAACTGAACAATTAGGCCAATATTTTTGCAAAGAATTACAAATTAAAAAATCATTCATAAAAACTTCCTTAAAAATTGATAAAATCCTTTTAAAATAAAACAACTTGAACCTACTATCATTAGAATAATTCCACAGACGCAAGATGAATTAAACTGATAGGAAGAAGCCAATCTAAATGTATATAAGGAAAGAGGTGTGAAATTTTGAATTGATAAAATTAAGGGTAAAGTTGCATCACCACAACTAATTGCAAAGCTAAAAGCAAAAGCTGAAAAAATGCTTTCTTTTACATTAGGAATATAAACCCAAAAAATTGATTTTGATTTATCTTCTGAAAAGATTTTACAAACATCATCTATTTGTAAAGAAATTTTATCAAGATTATTTGAAATCAACCTAAATGCAAAAGGAAACGCAACTACACTTTGAAAAATTGATAAAGTAAAAAAATTTGGTTCTAAATTAAATAATTGTGAAAAAATAATTATTCCGTATCCTGTGATTACAGAAGAAATTGTCAAAGGAACAAGAGGAAGTATTTTTATCAAAATACTATTTCTGGATTTTTTATTTAATCTAAAAAACAAGGAACAAGTTAGAGCAAAAATAACAGTTAAAGTTGCAGTACATAAAGCAGTAATTATAGAATCCTTAATTGATAAATACAAATTTTTGTTTGACAACACATCACCAAATTTTGCAAAAGAAGAAAAAATTAATGAAAGAAATGGCATTAAGAAAAATACAAAAATTAATGTTATCAATATTGATAAAAAAACTTTTTCTGATAATTTTTTTATTTTTACACAAATAAATTCGTTACAAGAGTTTCGGTTTTTAGAAGATTTTTTTTCAAGAATCAACACTATTAAACACAATAAAGTTGCAGTAAAAGTTTCGATAATCCCTAAAACTGAAGCCATTTTATAATTCAATGTGTTTTTTACAGATTGATAAATTTCAACCTCGATAGTTGTGCAACCGATTGCACCAAAAAGCAAAACGATTATAAAACTAAAAAAACAGTACAAAAAAACCGTAATTGCAGAAGAACAGATTGCTGTTGAAATTTGATAAATTGTTACCGAAAAAAAACGTCGTATCGGATTTGCACCTAAAATTAATGCAGCATTTTCTTGGCGAGAATCAATTTTTGACCAAACATCGCTACAAGTTTTCATCACTAGTGGAAAGTTGTAAAATCCTTGGGCAATAATTATTCCTGTAAAAGAATATAAAAAAGTGATTGGTGTCGTATTCAAGTTAAAAACTGATTTTATAAATTGATTCAAACTTCCATTCATTCCAAAAAATTGAACATAAGCAAGTGCAACTAACAGGGTAGGAACACAAAAAGGAATTGCTGATAATGAAACAAAAAACTTTTTTAAAGGAAATTCCCTATGAGATATAAAAAATCCCATAGGAACACCAATTAACATCGCAATTACTGTTGAGAAAAATGCTTGTTTTATCGTAAAAACAAGTGCATTAAAAATATATTTGAAAGAATAAATATTACTAGAACCAAAATTTATTGTTTCATTTTGAGAAAATATAGGAATTATTGAAAAAATTAGAGGAAGTACAAAGGCACAAATCAATAAAAAAGCAAGTAAAATTGCAATGCTTATAGAAACATACCTAAGTATTCCTCCAAAATTGATTTTGTTATTCTGCATTATTTAACATAAAAACTATATCATTTACAGTTCTATCTAAAGTTTGTGCATCAACAGATAAATTCTTTTTTGCTTTAGGAGCTGCTTTGTAAGACTCTGGCAAAAGAACATTATCAGCAACTGGATACATCCACTGAGTTAAAGGAATTACAGATTGAGCTTCTTCTGAAATTAAAAAATCGATAAATTCTTTTGCTCCTTCAGGATTTTTACAGCGTTTTACAATTCCAGCACCTTCCACTTGATAAGGATGACCTTCATCAAAAATAAGTGCTTTGAATTTATCAGTTTCTCCATATTCAACATGATATGCAGGACTTGTTGTGTAACTAATTACCAAAGGAGCTTCCCCAGAAGTAAATAAACCATAACCAGTATCCCAACCTGGAGCCATAGTTAAAATATTTGGTCGTAAAGCATACCAGTAATTTACAGTTGCATCCCCAAATTGTGCTAAAGTCCAAGCAACAAAGCCAAGTCCAGGAGTTGATGTTCGTGGATCCATAAGAATAATTTTTTTGTTGTAAACTTCTTTTGTTAAGTCCATTAAAGATTTTGGCTCTGGAACATCAGATTGAGTATTGTAAATAAAAGCAAAATTACTCCAATCAAAAGGAGTTAATGTTCCTTTTTCATCAAAAAGCAAATGTTCTGGAATTTCTTTTAAGTTATGACTAACATAAGGTTCTAAAATGTTTGAATATTTAGCTTTTTCAAACAGATTGTTATCAATTCCAATCAGAACATCAGCCTTAGGATTAGCTCTTTCAACAGTTGCCTTTGAAAGCACTTGAGCAGCATCCCCTACTGACTGAAAAATCAAATCATAGTCAGAATGTTCTTCAAACAGCTTTTCTAAAACAGGAGCTGGTCCCCATTCAGAAAGAAAAGAGTCGTAAGCATAAACTACAACTTGCTTTTTGCGTAATTCAGTTGCCTCTTTGTTACAGCCAACAAAAGAAACAACAGCCAAAACTAAAAAAATTGAAAAAAGAAAAGAGATGAGATTTTTGTTCATCTTTACTTCCTCCGCCGGTATTATCCGGATCAGGTTAAACCTTTATACAAAGGTTCTTTACGGGTATAATCTCAGAAAGAAAGTTTTGGTTGAAAATCAAATTCAAATCAAAAACTTCTTACACCCCGGTAAATACAAAATTAAATATGTTTTATATTACTGAAAAATCTGAGTTTTTACAACTTCTGGTAATTTATCATACATACTAGAACTAACATTTGCAGGAACAAGTACATTTGACTCTCCTTGCTCTAAAGTTATTGTAGTTGTACCAGATGATACATAAACATCTTCCTTTATACAATAATACCAATAATTGTCTTTCTTATAGTATGTAAACAACCAAATATCATAAGAACCTGTGTCCCACTCATAAATAAAAGAAGAACCAACAGGTATATTACATTCTCCTACAATTCCAGAAGAATCCTTATAAGTATTATCTATCCTATAATATTCTTCACCATCTTTGTACGCAACAATCGCTTTTATCGGATCTGAACCATTATTTACAACTTCTAATTTTCCCTCACTGTCTAAATCACCAAAATTGATGTTAAAACATCCTGTTAAAACAAAAACAGATGCAATTATAAAAACTGATAATAAAATCTTTTTCATATTGGAACCTTCCTAAATAAAATATTCAACTACAGATTAAAACACATTTTGTAAAAAAATATGCTACCTAGTACAAAAAAATTTTACTAAATGTCTTTTGCACATGCTCTATATAAAGTTTGTTCGTCTGCTGAATAAATTATACCTTCTTTGAATTTGTAACGAGTAGAATTTTCAAAATTGATATTTGTAATCTTTGACCAATCAACAAAATCATTGTCAAAATCAAGTTCGATATCAGAAAGGAAAGTTAATTCTGTTAATTCATCACAACCAAGGAACGCATCCTTACCGATTTTTTCCAAAGTTGAAGGAAATTTAATTGATTTAATTGGTAAGCAATCAACAAAACTTTCTTCTACAATTTCTTTTACACCTTCAGGAATAACAAGTTCTTCAGGAATACGTTTTGTGTGACCAGCCAAGATAGTTTTTTCTGGATTACCATAAATCAAACTGTTAAAAGTATTTATTGGGGTAGAATATTTACCTCTAAGTTTTGCAGGATAAGAAACATCCACTTTTGAAGTAAAATCTACTGCTCCTAAATCTTCTTGTTGCTCTAAGTGTTCCCAAGTAAAAATTGTCTTTCCGCCGTAACCAATCACTGGCTCTAAAATATAGATAGGATTATCACCGTAAACTTCAGGCATTTTACAATTTGTTAAAACTCTAGAAAATTTAAGTTTAGAAATATCAAATTCAGAAGGAAGATCAAATTCATAAGACATAACAGCCCCTTCCCCTGATTCATATTCAACAGTAAAATCTGCTAAAGGAACGGCTTTTCCTCGTTTTTCCATCCAAGAATACTCAATATCATCTTCAAAAGTCATTTTTTCTGTCACATCATCTATCTTGTATTCATCTATTAACTTTCCATCTTCGTAAACAGAAAAAGAATTTGAATTTAGAACAATTAACATAATTTTATCGAATACTTCATCATTCAAAAAATGAGTAGACCTTATCCATCTTCCTGCTATTTTTACACAAATTCTCATAAAATCACCTTAAAATACAATATATTCTTCAGATATTATACCACGACAGTGAAAAATTTGCTATAAAAAAAATCAAGATTTCTACATCTTTTCTTTTACAAAAGTAGCCCAAATTTTGTCAGCTTTTGCAATATGAGCAAGAATCCAATTTGCAATGTAATCATAGAAAAGCAAAACATCTTCTTGACTTCCCTCTGATAAATTTTTAATTTGTTGTGTTACTTCTGCAACAAAATTATCATGAGCAATTTTATGCATTGGTGCTCCCTGATAACCATATTTTTTCATAAATTCTTCTTCACTTGTAAAGTGATAAACAGTGTAATCTGTAAGATTTTTTAAGATTTTTGACATTGTAATTTTTAAATTTACATCACCTTTTGTTGCTACATCATATAATTCATTAGAAATGCTAATTAATTTTTTATGTTGTAAGTCAATTTCTGGAATACCTAATTCATAAATTTCATTCCATTCAAATTTAACAGCCATAAATAACCTCTTATAAAATTAAAATCTAACTTTATGCTACAAATATTTATTTTCTTTGTCAATAAAATGATATTTTTATAAATTAAATTTTTGGAGATAATTGATATTTCAATTTACAAAATCCCAAACCTATCATATAATTTAATGTGTCGGAAATATATTTATCTGGGAGAAACAAAAATGAAGAAAAAAAATGAAATTGAAAACCCAATTTTAAAACCTTTTCCAACTAAGTTAGTTGGATACTTTATGTCAATATATTTGGTTCCTGTTTTTGCTGCAATTTTATTGATGATTTTTTATAAAATAATAAATCCTGCTACAATGTTTAAGATTTTTATTCATCCAATTCCATTTATATGTGGAACTATAATTAGCATTGATTTAACTTATATTTACAGAAAATATACAAAAAAAATACTTGCTTATGACGGAACTCCTGAATCTTTAGAAATTGCAAATAAATCTATCAAACGATTTGAAACAGTTTCTATCATATTTGCAGTATTAGATGCTTTTATTGTTCCTATTATCATAAAAGTTACAGCAATGATGAAAGGAATTCCTATGGGACCTTTTCCAATCTTCACTTGTTGTGTAGGAACTGTATTTTCTTATTCATTATTCTTTTACATTTGTTTTATGCAAACACTAGAAGGTTCTTTAACAGAATTACCTTTACTTGAAAAACATAAATCAATGCCTTTTATTGCTAGAAATATTTTTGTAATGGTCTTTGGAGGAATTGGAGTTATCGCATATTCTTTAACACCAATCTTTGTTTCAGAATTAAATCATTTACCTATTATCAGATTGTTTTGGACATACATTTTGCCTTCTACAATATTTGGTATGATAATGCTGATTCTAGATTCCTTTATGCAAAGTAGAGGTACAGTTCAAAGAATCAGTGATATAAAAAACTTTTCACACTTAATTGCAGAAAAAGATTATTCTGGTAAAAAACTTAATGTAAGAAGTAGAGATGAATTTGGTCTTCTCGTAAATGATTTAAATGAATTTTACACAGTTACTCAGAATATTTTAAATCAAATAAACGGTGCAACAGAAAAATCTATTGAAAACGCAGAAAAATTATCTGTAAATATGAATGAAACCTCAAATACAGTTGGAAAAATTATTACAAACGTAAATTCTGTAAAAGATAAAGTTGAAGCACAATCAATAATTGTAGATAAATCTTATTCAACTATTAACGAAATGATTAAGAAAGTTGAAGAATTAAATTCTAGTGTTGAAGTTCAAGTTTCAGGTATTTCAAATTCTTCTGCAGCTGTTGAACAAATGGTAGCAAATATTCGCTCTGTTACAAAAATTCTTGATAATAACGCTGAAACTGTAGAATCTTTAAGTGTTGAATCAGAAACAGGTAGAACAAAAATCAACGATTCAGCACAGTTGGCAGAAAATGTTTTGGAACAATCAGCTGGTCTTTTAGAAGCAAGTTCAATTATTCAAAATATCGCTTCTCAAACAAACCTTTTGGCAATGAATGCCGCTATCGAAGCAGCCCACGCTGGTGAAGCAGGAAAAGGATTTGCCGTAGTTGCTGATGAAATTAGAAAATTAGCTGAGCAATCAAATACCCAAGGAAAAACAATTACAGGTCACTTAAAGAGCCTTCAAGAAATTATCCATAGAGTTGTAACAAATGTAACTGATGTAAAAAAACAATTTGAAGTTATTTTTGATTTGACAAATTCTGTAAAACAACAAGAAAATGTTATCAAAAATGCAATGGATGAACAAGCTGAAGGAAGTAGTCAAGTTTTACAATCAATTAGTGAAATCCACAGTTCTACAGAAATCGTAAAAAATAACACTTCTACCCTACTAGACGGTGGAAAAGAAATTGTATCTGAAATGGGACGCTTAGCAGAAGCTTCTTATGAAATTAGTAATGCAGTTAGTTTAATTACAGAAGAAAGTAATGCTATTTCAGAAGCTGTTGATAAGGTTTCTAAGGATTCAGAAGAAAATAAAGAAAGTTTAGACCAAGTTCATACTAATGTAAGTGTATTCAAGTTGAAATAAAAATATTTTTAAAACGAAAAAAGGTTTTGTGTGAAAAATTCAAGCACAAAACCTTTTTTTTAACTAAATTATTTTAGAAAGGTAATCCATCCAAAATTGAAGAATCATCTTCTACACGAGTCAGATAATAGATAATGCTATATCCATCCGAATCATAAGTTAATTCTAAGGAATCTCCATCAAAAACAACAGAATAGGTTCCATTATAATAAGGTGAATTTGTTTCAATACTCAAAATAGGCTCATCGTAGTTCCATGAACCTGTAATTGGCATAGAATCGTCCTTTTCTATCGAAAAATCTCCACTCTTATCAAAACGCCAAGTTTCGTCAGTAGACCTACTTGTTACGGACATCCCATCTGTTCCTGTAGAATATCTATAACAATTCCATTCAGTATCATCCAATGGATTTTTTCCAAAACCACATCCTAAAAAAACAAAAACAGAAAAAATAAGTAATACATAATAAATGATTTTTTTCATTTTTTTCTCCATAAAAAACAACTACATTATTCTGCAAAAAACAAAATGTAGTTTTATAAATTTTTATTAGAATAGTTTATCAATAAAAGAATCAGAAGGACCAGATACCTTTACTTCAACACTATCAGTGTTTGATGCAGATGTATTTGGTTGAGAATCTTTATATTTAATAGCAGTACCTGTGGCAACATAAGTATATGTATTTTTTGAACCAAAAATAACATCAAAGATACTTGACTTTAAGTTGTCTTTTCTGTCAATTCTTACATTTACAACATCATCAGCACCAAGTTCGATTGCTTTTTTCATTAAGTCTGTATATGTAATTCTAGAACCTGTAACACTTCTAGTTAGACTTAAAAAACCAACTTTTACTGTTTCAGTTGATTCAAGAGTAATAACATCTACAATTTCAAAGTCTTTTGCAATAGTACCAATATAAGTTGAAGCACCTACTTGATTTGTTGCAAGATCTGTTGTAGAACAAGAACATACTAGCATCATGATTGCTAATACAACCACAGAAAAACAAATTTGTTTTTTCATAAATAACTCCTTATGAACTGTCTATAGTTTCTTTTAACAGTTCAATACTAAAATCAGAATACTACAATTCCCCCCCCCGTCAAGTTGGTATTTATATAATTACTAGAAAAGTAAGAAAAAATCTTACTATTGTAAAAGTAAAAAAAATCCTGTATATTTGTTGAAGAAAATTGAATTTTTTTTAATGAGGTAAATATATGGCAGAAGTTAAGGCTTTGGAAAAAAATCCTAATTGGAAGGGACGCCGTGGACCAGTTGTTTTGGTTATTATGGACGGTGTTGGTTACGGAAAATATGAAGAAGGCGATGCGGTTCGTGCTTCTAAGATGAAATATTTGGACTGGTTTACTGCAAATTGTCCACACACTCAGCTTAAGGCTCACGGAACTGCTGTTGGGCTTCCAAGTGATGATGATATGGGGAACTCTGAAGTTGGTCACAATGCTATTGGTTGTGGTCGTGTTTTTGCTCAGGGTGCTAAACTTGTTGGTGAATCTATTTCTAGCGGAAAAATGTTTACTGACGCTACTTGGCAAAAATTGAGCAAAAATGTTTTGGATAAAAACTCTTGTTTGCATTTTATTGGTCTTGTTTCTGACGGAAATGTTCACTCTCACATTGATCACTTAAAAGCTATGATTGCTCAGGCTAACAAAGACGGAATTAAAAAACTTCGTGTTCATGCTTTGCTTGATGGTCGTGATGTTGATCCAACTTCTGCTTTGAATTATATTAGCCCACTTGAAGAATATTTGGCAGGTTTTGACGGATGCGATTATCGTATTGCTTCTGGTGGTGGTCGTATGTATATGACAATGGACCGCTACAATGCTGATTGGTCAATGGTTGATCGTGGTTGGAAAGCTCACGTTTTGGGTGAGGGTCGTCAATTTGCAAGTGCTACAGAAGCTATTGAAGTTTACCGTGCTGAAAATGCTGGGCTTTTGGATCAAGATATGCACGAATTTGTTATTGCAGAAAACGGAAAGGCTGTTGGTACAATTGAAGACGGAGACAGCGTAATTTACTTTAACTTCCGTGGGGACCGTGCTTTGGAAATGACAGCTGCATTTGAAACTCCAGCTAGTGCAGACTTCCCATATTTTGATAGAAAACGTGTTCCTGCTGTTGAATACGCTGGAATGATGGAATATGACGGAGATGCTCATGTACCTGCTCAATATTTGGTAAATCCACCAAGCATTGACAGAACAATGGGTGAATATCTTACAAAAACTGGGGTTCGCATTTTAGCAATTTCTGAAACTCAAAAATACGGACACGTAACATATTTCTTTAATGGAAACAAACAAGGTAAATTCGATGAAAAATTGGAAGATTATGTTGAAGTTCCAAGTGATGTAGTTCCTTTTGAACAACGCCCATGGATGAAATGTGCTGAAATTACAGACAAAGTTATCGAAGCAATTAAATCTGGAAAATATGACCACATCCGTTTGAACTATCCAAATGGGGACATGGTTGGACACACAGGTGTTTTCAACGCTGTAGTTTGTTCTATGGAAGGAATGGACTTGCAACTTGGACGCTTAAAGGCAGCCGTTGAAGAAGCTGGCGGTATCCTTTGTTTAACAGCAGACCACGGAAACTCTGACGACATGTACGAACACGCAAAAGATGGCAGCGTTAAAAAAGGTGGCGACGGCGAACCAAAAGCAAAAACATCTCACAGCTTAAACCCAGTTCCTGGAATCATCTACGACCCAGAATACAAAGGGGAATACGACACAGAAAAATTGAATGAAGGGCTTGGAATTAGTAGCTGGCCATCAACTTTGATGAATTTGATGGGATTTGTTCCACCTGCTGACTATGATAAGAGTATTATTAATTTGAAGTAGCTTCGACTACGCTCAGCTACCGATGACGACTTACGACTACGCTCAGCTACCGAGATTGATGCGGTGAACTGCACCCAATTTTTTGGACATTTTATGCTATCATATTTGTATATCGAACTTCAATTGGAGTTCGATAACAAAGAACACTTGAATCTCTTTCATAATTAAAATAATGAATATAAGATTCAAGTTGTTCTAAAAATG
>JAGBFB010000040.1 GCA_017936665.1 Spirochaetaceae bacterium
AAACATTTTCAAATATTCTCAAAGTAAGATTACCAAAAACTATTCGATTAGATTACTACACAAATTGTGATAAGAAAGTTTCTATGAAGAGTAAAGATGTAGGTTCTCTTGCATTAGCTTCTTCTATAAATGAATTGGCTTGTGCAATTACTGGTGATGATGAAGTTATTGAGGAGTTTTGATGGCGGGAAAGTTAAATTTTTTAACTGCAGGAACGAATCTTCCTCTGGCAGATGGTAATGTAAAAACTTCCAAAATGGTTCTTATTGAAAAGATTGAAGAATATGAAAAATTCAAAGATTTATTTTCGATGGACTTAGAAGTTTTGGAAAGAATTAAGGTGTCATTAAAAGACAAAGGATTTGATGAAAAGCAGGGAGGCTTACATGTTTGGAAAAAAGAAGGACATCTATTTTTAATAGATGGGTATACAAGACTTAGAGCTTGTAAAGAAGTTGGAATAACAATGGTTCCTGTTAGTGAACATTGTTTTGAATCAGAAGAAGAAGCTTATAAATATGCAATTTCATTACAGGTTAATAGACGAAACCTTGATAGTGCAAATCTATTAAAGAATGTTTCGTTCTTACTAGGAACAGACTTTATACAAAATTACCAAGGTTCAAAAGCAGAACTTATTGGGGATACTTTAGGAGTTTGTAAACGAACAGCTCAAAGGTATATGTCTGTTGTAAAGAATGCCAGTGATGAGGAAAAAGAATTAATAGATGATGGTCAAATATCAAGCTATAAAGTTTATAAAGACCATCATAAAAAAGAAGGTAACACTTCTCTTAAAGATGATGATTTGACAGATAGTCTTGAAGATGATTCTGGCAATCCTGCTCCAATCTTAATAAGAGAAAGAAAAAAGAGTTCTAAAAGTAAGTATGAGGAAGAGCAAGAAAAAAGAGATGCAAAAAAGGTAGCTGAGAATAGAGCTTATATAAAAGGTTTAGTCAGAAGTTGTGTCACTTTTATTCTTGGAAAAGTTGAAGAAGGTTTTAGTTCAAATGAAATTGAACAAGATGAAGAAGTAAAACAACTTTTAGAAAATCCATTTGATTTTAGATTTCGAAAGGAGACCAACAATGATTAAGCGTACAGATATTACAGCTATGTTTGATGATTATGCAAAACTTATTGCAAATCAGACAGAAGGTTTTACTAAAGAACAGATTATTGATTTTTTAGAGACTGTTAGTAAAAACGATGATCCAGCAATCCCAGATATTATTCTTGGGGATGATTTGAAACATTTATATTTCAAGTCTTTTGACGGAAAGTTGGAATTGATTACAACTGAAAATATGAAAGAGTTGTATGAATATTTTGAATATGCACGGTCCGGCATCATTATTTTAGAGTAGGGGAGCGGAGAATATGGAATTAATAAATGGAGCATTAGTTTTTCAAAAGGACGATGAGTTGAATATAAGACTTCCAAGTCTTATTAATAAAAATTTAAAAGTAAAAGCTGTTCCTGGAAAACGGGATAATGATTTTTGTTATGACTGCTGTCTTTTTTCAGTTTGTCGTCAGTACAAGGGAATAAGTCCTTTAGGTGTTCATTGTTACACGACAATTTTTGAACTAAGTGAAGATTAAAGAAATAACTGGAGGGTAAAGAATGATAAAGAGTGAAAATTATATAAATGTATGTGGTTGGATGATTAGTGAATTAGCAGATTTAAGATTAAATGAAATTTTTATTTACGCAATAATTCATGGATTCAGTCAAGATGGAAAATCATTTTATACAGGATCTCTTTCATATTTGATGGAATGGACACATAGTTCAAAACCAACTGTGATTGCAGCTTTATCAAAGATGGTTGAAAAAGGATACATCATAAAAAAATTAATAAATGGTGTTACACCAATTTATTTTACTGCACGGTCAAGAATGATGGATTTAGGAATGTCTGTTGAAGTGGTAAAGAATTATAACCATCAGTCAAAAAACTTAACCGAAGGTAGTAAAAAAACTTTACCACCCCAGTTAAAAAATTTTACTCCAAACGGAAAAGAATCTTTACCCAATAATACTAATAACAATCTAGATAATACTGCTACTTCTATAAAGCAAAATCAAAAAAGTGAATTTGAAGCAGCAGCAGCAGATTTGATTTTTGAAAATTTAAAAAAGTTATTTGGAGGTAATGTCTTTGATTCAAACTTTATCCCTGAATTGAGTTCTTTGTTTGAAGAAAAAAAAATGGATTTGGAAAGGGTAGGGGAGTACTTAGGTTTTGTTTACAACAGAACTCTGGAAAAGAAACCTAATTCAATTTCAAATCTTTTTAGAATTTTGGCAAAGTCAGAAAATGTGTTGCAAGATTTTATTATTCAAAATCCTATTCAGATAAAAAAAGAAGTTCCTAAAACTGTATGTCCAGTTTGTGGATTAGAAGTTGTGTCTGTTTTAGATTATTGTCCTGAATGTAGTTTTAGTTTTAGTGACTTTGATAATAAACAAGAAATTGCAAAACAGAAACAGATTTATAAGTTACCACAAGAACAAAGAGAAGAATTAGATAAAGAAATTGGAAAATTAATACTTGAAAACGCAATAGAACAAATAAGGGATCCAAACTTTAGACAAGAACAACAGAAAAAGATAGCTGCTGTTTACAAAAGATACGGAATTAACGCATAGGAGGCGTTGGAATATGTCAGATTTGAATAATTTAACAGTACAAGGTCGCATTGTAAAAAATGCAGAATTCACAACAACAGATGCAGGACTAAGAATTGCAAGATTTTCAATAGCTACAAATCGCTATAGAAAAAATCCAGATGGTACAGCAGGAGAGGAAGCATATTTTTTTCCATTGGCTGTTTTTGGAAAGTATGCAGAACACTTAGAACCATATCTTGTAAAAGGGCAACAAGTAATTGTTGAAGGGTACCTCCGTCAACATCGTTGGGAAAAAGATGGGGAAAAGAAAAGTGAGATAGGAATTGGTGTAGAAAAGATACATCTAATTTTTTCTGGAAAGAAGAACGGTGAAATTGCAAATGAAAGTGAAGTAACAAACTTTCAACGCGAAGATCCAATTTCTGAAAGTGCATTAGATTTTCCACCTGCAGAAGATGATTATATGATTTTCTAGGAGGAATAAATCTGGGATATAAATCTTAAATTTGAAGTTTTCAAAGTTGCAAGAAAAATGGTAACAAACTTTCAACGCATAATAGAATTTGTAAGTGAAAAGTACACTTTTTTAGCAATTTTGATATTAGGTATTTTTGGAAGTTTTGCAATCTTTCTAAGTACAAAGATGAATAGATTTCGATTTCCAGATTGGTGGAACTGGAAAAGAAGGGTTGTAAAAAATATCATAACATTTTGGGTTATCTTAATAGCCTTAAAAATAATATTAAAAGGAGTTTCTTAGAATGAACAGAATTACTGTGCTTGGAAATCTTTGTGCAGATGCAGAGAGATTTGATGTTGAAACTAGAAATGGGAATTCAAGTTATGTTTCATTTTTTGTTGCAGATTATGGAACACCAACTAAAAAAGGAGATCCTTTAACACTTGAAGTTCACTTTTCTAAAGATGTGGCATTAAAACTTCTTCCAGATTTAAAAAAAGGTAAAGAAGTTTTAGTAGATGGTTTTCTTGTAGAAAAAAGTTACGTGACAAGAGCTGGTGTTCCAAAAACAAAAATTTACGCGTCAGCAAATACGGTTTTGTTTACAGGAAAAAATGATTGTGAAAAAAGAGAAACGGAGGTTGCATGAAAATATTAGTGCCTATTGAATTGAGTGCAGATGATGTTGAAAATCTTTCAATGGAATTAGAAGTAACAGAAAGTTCTTTTATGACAGAGTTTATTGAAAACTTACTTAAAAAAGCTGCTGTTGTTTGTAAGAGAACAGAACTTTCTGCAAAAGAGATTTCAGAAGTTAATCCATATCGACTTGTAGAAGTAGTGGAGTAATTTTATGAAGAGTTTTGGAAAGTATCAAAATCTTAGAATAATTACTACAGAAGGATTACTTGCTGATGGAGATTATATTCTTCCTGATATAACAATAAGAGTGAAGAGAGGATATTTAGATGATTCTCTTGATGAAGAAGGTAGAATTCTTCCTGCAGTAGAAAGTCATGACAGTACACACATAGAGCATTGGAAAAATGGTGTATTACATTTTGAATCGGCTCCAGCCATAATTGATAATCAAGATAATTATGAAGAATGGTGGTTGGATGGGGTAAGAATATTTCCAAAGGAGAAATAAACAATGGATGAAATGGAATTTAAGAATACCGTTGAAAGTTTGTTACTAAATGATTTATATAAAGCATCAAAATCAATTCATAAAAAATATCAGTTTATGCAATTTACAGATGCAGACGGAACTCTTCTTCAAGGAACAAAAGTAAGACTTGAAGATGAAAAGGGAAATATGTTTGGAACCGCTGGATTTGATATGAAATCAGAGCATCCAGTTGTTTATCATTTTGTTGATGGTATTTTGGATTCAGATGGCAATGAACCTGCAATAGAAAGTCCTAATCATTATGAGATTTGGAGAAAAGGGTTAATTGAGAAGGTTTGGACTGATGGTGGTGATACAATTGAATATTGGGAAAAAGGTGTTCCTGTAAGGATTGAAACCAACGTTATTCAGCGTAGAAAAAATGGAGAATCAATTTAGTAAATAATAGTTTTCTGTCTGCCCAGGTGGAGAATTATGGAAGAAAAGAACATAACAAAAAAACTTCCAACAAGAGATAAAATTCCTTTGGAAGTACCAGAAGAAATTAATCAAATAGAAAATAATGAATTAATAGAAGAAATTCATGGAAAAATTGTTTCGCTTGAAGAACAAATGTCATTAAGCAATGAAGTTCTTCTAAAGAATATTGATAGTTTAAATACTTTTTATGCAGGATTCTCTGCGAAAACGGATGAGGTTATTAATCATTTAAATAAAGAAGTTCTTTATACTAGAAGTCTAGAAAGTCAGATTGCTCAAAAAAAATCGGAATTTGAATCTTTGGAATTAAAAAAAGCTTTAGAAGATGACAGAGCAAAATTTTCATTAAGTCTTGATCAAATGGAAAAAGACTTAAAAGAAGGCCTACAACGAATAGATAATTTCACAAATCAATCTTTTGAAACTATAAAAAGTGAAATTGCTTCTTTTGATTCCAGAATTGACGAATTGAAAAAAATTGATGATACCATAACCAAATGTATTGAAAAATACAGAAAGGATATGACAGATTCTTCGACAAGAGAATTCCAAATATTAAAAGGGGAGAGTGAAAACATATTAAAAGAAGCCAAGATTAAGATAGAGGCTCTTACTAAAGAAGTTATAGATTTTTTGAAATCTTGTCAGAAACAAAATCAAGAACTAATTAAAAAAATACCAAAACAAAGTAATAAGGTATGTTTAAAAGATGTTTTGATTTACATATTAACCGGAACAAGTTTTATTGGAATGATAACTCAAATGATAATGCTATTTTTCAAATAGATAATAAGCGTTGAAAGTTTGTTACCATTTTTTATAGAAAAAAAAAGAAAATGTACTAGAATGAATAAATAGAGTTAGATAGCGGGAAAGCCATCAGGTTGATTATTCAATGTCTGCGACTTTCGTGAGTCCATCTAACTCTTTTTTTATGACCGTTGAAAGTTTGTTACTATTTTAGAATAAAGCGTTGATAATTTGTTACTATTCTTTTATCTTCTGAAAAATAACCGTTGAAACATTGGAACCTATACAACTGTTAAATATATTTGTTTCCTTTTTTACTATAAAAGAGTGGATTTTCTTCAAAAAATGTAAAAAGCGTTGAAAGTTTGTTACCATTTATTTACTTAAGCAGAAGAGTATCGTTGAAAAATTGGTACTAAAAAAATACAGAGCGTTGATAATTTGTTACTTTTCTTCTATATAATTACAATTTTCGTTGAGAGTTTGTTACTTAAAAAAAAAACCTCAGGAGGTATCAATTAAGACCCATTCCCAAGGCAATTTTATTATAAATTCTTTGATTTTACAGCACGCAAAAAAGTAGCGTTGAAAGTTTGTTACCATTTTTTTGCCCAATAAATAGAGATTATTGTGCATATCAAAATAATATGAACAAAAATGACTAACGTTCAATTTCAACTGAATTTCTTCTTTGATGTTGGACTTCGGCCTTATGGAGTTTTTCCTGTTGTTTTTCATATCCTGCCAAAAGTTCGTCTCTCGGAATTTCATAGAATGATTTATTTTTATCCATTAAAACAACAGAGTTTCCTTCTTTTGAAGCAGAAATAACAGTTAAGGTTTCATAGATTTTTTCTTTTCCTGGTCCAAAAACTTTATCCATATTAAAGGCAATATTTTCAATGGTATCACCAATTTTTAATGATGAATCTTTATCAACTTTTTGACCATTAGTAGAAATTGTATCATAAAAAGGTCTTGCAATTTTATTATCTGGATTATTTTGTTTTACCAATTCTTCATTAAGTGGAACAGCTTCAATTGCCTCAAAATATGTTCTTACAAGAAATTGATTTATAGATTCATCTTGTTTCTTAATTTTATTAAGAAGAACTCTAGTTTTTTCTTGTTCTTCTTTTGACATTCTTCCTATTATATCTTTTGCAAGATTTATGGCATCAAGAGGGGAATTTGCTTCTTTTCTACAATAAACACTTAAATTATGGCGGAAATTATAAGAAGTGTTATCGCGTTGTTTAAAATAATCTTCATATTGGGATTGAAGCATTTTTTCATAAGCAGGAGTTTCATTTGTATATTCCTTCTCAAAACGGCTTTTCTCTGTTAATTCCTTGAAAGTAGTTTCTGTAACTGTAAGAGTTGTATCCCCATTTGAAAGATGATAAGACTTTTCGATATCGTTGAACTTCTCTAATTTCATGTTTTGAAATGTCTGTAAACCGTCTTTAGTAATCATTGCAAATTCTGGAATTATAGTTTTGTCTTGTACAATAGTTGGACTATTTTCAGCATAAAGAATTGTTTCCTTTTGTTTAAAGTCGGGATATGCTGATTTAGGATTAATAATAGATTCAAACGTTTTTGCAGAAAGAACTAATTTCTCATTTCCATTGTCCAATAAGTATTCATTTGTTTCAGGATTTCTTTCAATTACTTTGTAATTATCGCAGTATGTTAATCCTTTGTTTGTTGTAATCAAGAATGGAGGTAGAATAGTTTCTCCAAGAACAACAGGAGAGATTTCATTTTTTTCTTGTTTGATTTTATCATTGAACCTTTTAAAAGATGCTTCTACTTCTTTGCCATCAAAATGATAAGCTCCCTCTGATGGAATACCAAATTCCATATTTAATTTTTTAATGAGAAATTCTCTTCTATCATCATCAATTTCTTTCATATTATAAATTAGGTTAAGTCGTTCTTCATAAGAAATAGGTTTTTCATCTGTAGGATAAAAGTCTTCTCTTTCGATTTCTTCTTTCTGATTAGAGAGAATATGTATTTGTTTTATAAGTTCTTGAAGCTGATTTGAATTATTATCACTAAAATTGATATTTTTTAAAAGTTCTGCAGCTTCTTCCAATTCTTTCTTTTTTGAATCTTTATTTTCCATAAAATTTTGTACTCCTCTTGTTGTTGGAAAAGTAGCGATAAACCATAGAATTTATCGCTACAAAAAAGTTTATCGTTCTATGTCGATGTCTTTAGTTTTTTGATTTGGTGCTTTGTAAAATAATTCTGGATTGATTCTTGTTTTCCAAGTTGCTTGAACATCAATTTCCTTATCTTTTTCTGCAACAATGTTTCTTGAAATAAATTTACCTGGTTCCATAAAATATTTTTCAGTAATAGTCGAATTATTTAATGCACAATCAATAAAAACATTTCTTGAAATTAATTCTTTTACTTTAGATTCAAATTCTGTTTGTTCTGTCTTACTCATTTTGTTATAACAAGAATCTGTAACAATTGGAAAAGCTCCAATAGCTCCTGCATCCAAAGATGAAAAAAGAATATCGTTTCGAATTTTGTCTTGTTGATTTTCAAGAAAGAAATCTTTATGAAAATATTGAACACCAGAAATTTTGCTACCTGAGTTTGTGAATACAACAGGAATAAAATCATCGTTCCAATTATTTGTGTCATTAATTTCTTTTGCAATCAACTTTAAATCATTAAATCCATTAACTTCAGTCTTTACCCAAGAAGGCATCTCTTTTTCGAATGCTTGTTGAGAAACTTTTGTTTCTACTTCATTCCAACCTTTTTTAGGAAGATATAGACAGAATTTATCGTGATCTAAGATTATATGACCTGCAAATCTTGAGATGCCACTTGTAGTAGTCATACTTTCTTCTAAAGTTTTTGTAGTTTCAATATCATAGTCTGACGGAGCTACATTTCCAGAAGGATGATTATGAGCAATAACGATTAGTGAGTCAGTTTCTTCTGCTCTTGTTATTACTTGTTTTACAGTTTCTCCATTAGGAACTGATACGACAGAAGCATTTGGCATATGAGAAGATATTGCTAACTGGTCAGTAATTTTTCCAGAGTTTTTATCTACAAGAATGTACCTAAATGTTTCAAACTTTTTGTTTCTGTAGATGTTCATTGCAGCTTGAAGTTGTTTCATACTTGTTTTAGTAAGAGTATTGTTTTTTGATAGTGAAAGAGTTTTTCCTTTAATATCAAAAACACCATGTTCTTCAAACTCCTTAAAAGCTTTCCAGAGTCCAGTTCTATCACCAGAAATAATTGGTTTAATAATTGATTCACGTTCTTTTTCTGATTCTTTCAATTGTAGTGCTGATAATTCTTTATCATCAAATAAAGATGGTTGAATTGAATCATTTACAATTTTTGTTTCAAGTTTTTCAATTTTATCAGAGAAGTTTTTTTCTTCCATTAAAAGTTTTCCATAAGAATTAGAATCATTAACCAAAAGTTGACCTAACCAAGAAGGAACTTGTTTTTCTGCTTCTGAATATTCTGCTCTCCATTTTTGATGAAGGGAAATGTCTTCCGAAATTTTCTTGAATTGTTCTTTTCTTTCTGAAAGTTCATTCTGATATTTTGCAGAATATAATCGAATTGGCTCTTGAACTTCATTTTCATCATTTCCAATTGAAGATTCAAAATTATATTTATATTGATTTGGTTTTTCGAATACATTTGAACAAAGTTCATTTGCTTCTTTCAAATCATTTATTCTAATTTTTTCTCTTCCATCCATATTTGCAATTGTTAATGATACTTTCAAAATATTAGCAACATTTCTTGGAGAAAGGTCATTTTTTTGAGTGATTGTATCCATATATTTTTGGCAAGTTTTGTTTAACTTACATAACTCAGCTATTTCTAGTGGATTTAGTTTTGAGTTGTAAACTCCACGCTCTCTTTGAATTTTGATTGCAGTTTCAACATGAGATTTCATTTCATCAACTGTAATTTTACGAGTGTCCTCTGTGTCTTTTTTTACAAAATGTTTGATTTCTACTCTATCCAAAAGTGGTGCAGAAAATTTATACCAATATTGTTCTATACTTTTTGCAGAACATAGACAGATTCTTGATTCTGAATGGAAGTTACCACAAGGACATGGATTTGTTGCAAGTCCAAGTTGAAAATTTGCTGGATAAACTGTAGAACGGCCAGCTCTTGATAAAGTAACAGACTTGTTTTCAAGAGGAACTCTAAGCATTTGCAAAACTGAAGTTCTAAATTCAGCAGTTTCATCTAGGAAAAGGGTTCCGTTAGTTGCAAGAGAAATTTCACCAGGTCGACAATTAACCCCTCCGCCACACATTCCTTCTATAGAGGCAGTTTGATGTGGCATTCTAAATGGAGCAGAGTACTTATCTTGATGTGGACCAGTTAATCCTGCTAGAGACTTTATTCTATAATTCACATTACTTTCTTCTTCCGTCATATTTGGAGTAAGTGCAGGAATTAATGTAGTTGAAAGCAGTGTTTTTCCACAACCAGGAGGACCAACAAGTAAAAAGTTATGTTTTCCTGCGGCCGCAATTTCTAATGCCCTTGCAGTTTCAAAATGTCCGTCCAAAATTGAGTTATCAATAGAAGGTAATGTTTCATTAAACCTAATATTTTTGTTATTTTGTGTTTGTACTTCCGGAGAAATGAAATTTTCCTTACTTTTGAGCAAAGTAGGAACTTCTGCTAAATTTTTTGCGATGGCTATTTTAATACCTGGAATCTTATTGATTTCTTCAGCAGTTTTTTCGTCACACAAAATATGAGTAATTCCATGTGCTACAGCTGATTTTGCAGCAGCATATCCACCTCTTACAGGTCTAATATTTCCTGAAAGTTCAAGTTCTCCGAGAACAAGACATTGCTCCGTCATAAAATTTTCTGTGTGTGAAAGAATACTAGTTGCGATAGCCAAATCCATTGGGTTTTCTTTTTTTAAGTCCGCAGGAGAGACAGAAATTAAAACTCTTTCTTGAGGGAATGTTAGTCCCGAATTTGCAAATGCAGCTCTAACTCTTTCTCTTGTTTCTTTTACTTGAGAATCCGCAATTCCAATAATATCTACAGCAGGGATTCCTCTTCGTAAATCTGTTTCAATACTTACGATTGCTCCTTCATAACCAAATGGAGAGAATGAGTAAACATTCATTGGTGTTATTTGTTCAGGCTCTTTTCCAACATGATAATTTTGACCGTCAAAGGATAGTTTTGCATTATCAGTTAATGCATAAGCAAGAGGTATCATATTTGGAATATGTTTAATCGCTTCATTGTATGTTGTTCCTGTAGAAATAACATTATCAATAAAGAAAACTCTTTTTCCTTCAGGAATTGTACCTATTGTAAACATTTCAACTTCTAGAGATTCTTTTCCCTCTTTCTTTTGGTCATACATTGTGTCATGTGGTTTACATTTTAGAATGTCATATACTTCGGTATTTGTTTTTTCTGCAATTTTATTTGCAATACTTAATGTATATTCTGCATTTCCTGTATGTTGTGGAATTGGAACAAGAATATCTCCTGATTTGAAAATGTTTTGTTTAACAAAGTGGTCCACAACAGTTTCAATGGCATTTTCTTTCTTTAGTAAATCATCTGTTTGTTTTAGTGCATGACAAATTTCACGAGCATTTTCGGAATTGTAATAACTTTTATAGATGATATCGTTTACGATGATTTCAGATTTATACTTTTCGAAGAATTCGTCTGCGTTTTCTACATTAATATCATTTTCAATTAATGCAACGGCTAATTGTTTTATAGCTGTGATGTATTGAGGATTTTTTTTGTAGTAAGGAATGTCATCTAATAAATCTAGTTGTAAAGATTTTCCATTGAAGATAAAAGACCCAACTTCATCTTTGGAATCATAATCACTTCCATCATGAATATTGATACCAATGCAAGGGGATCTTATTCCTGATCCTTCATATTCAGAGGCTAATTCTTTGTAGTGTTTAATCGCATCTTCTAGAGACAGTTCTGTAAAACTTTCATTGTCGAATTCAGGATTGTCAGCAACAAAGAATGTAAGCCTTGGCTTTTCTTCTTTCGTTACTTGCATAGAAGTATCAAGTTCTTTTTTTGGTTCAGGAAAATGTTTTGGGTACGCTTTATGCAACATTTCTTCTATTGTTGTTCCTTTTGGAACATGATAATCCACTTCAAGCCAAGGAATATTTCTAACTTCATCGAGAGAAATATCTCCCCATTCAGACATTTCAACATCACCATTTAATACAGCGTAACCAAAAGCATAGCCATCTGTATAAATTTGAGAAATATAGAAATCAGTGCTACCTAAAAAGTAGTGAAAACCAACATTGTGAGTTCCGTCTGGATTTACAAGTTCGCCGTCGGATGTAATTTGTCTATAAGTTTCTGCTATCTCTTTTAATTTGCCTTTGAAGAATTCTCCTTCTTCACCTTGTGTTAATTCAAGAGTAAAAGCATATTGAGAAGGTGGAATTACTTTTTTACAGATTTCAATATCTTCTTCTGTTAAAAGAATTGGTTCTGATTTTGGAACTTCTATTTTTGTTTCTTCGTTTTCCAATTCTTTTTCTTGAGAATGAAGGTTGTTATAAGTTTTTGTAAAGTTATCTGTCAAATTACAGTTTGAAGGAAATAGATTCCATATTTCTCTTTGTCGTTCCCAATCTACTTTGGTAAGTTCTGTATTCCTTGATACTTCAAAAAGATTTTTTTCAAGAAAGCTCTTTACTTCATTAATAGCATATTCAGCTGGGATATCGTTTGCTTTTGATTCAGAAAGGATTTTTTCTATAGCAGAATCATAAGTGTTTTTAATATCAGAAAGAGCCTTTTCTTTTCTACTTTCAGCTTCTTCTGCTTTTGAGGCTTCAATAATAATTGAATTATGAACTTCTTTGTAATGGGTTCTTGCTTCGTCTAATGCTAACTCTTTAGTAACTAACTCTTGAGTTAAATCTTCCTGTGCAGAATTTATAATTGAAAGCATAGCATTTCTCTGTTCACCAGTTATAGAAGAAAAATACAATTCATTTTCAAGATTATTTATTGCTTCAATTACATTAGGGTAAGTACAAGTTGTTCTTACAAAATCAAAAATATTACCATTCCCATCACCGATATCGAATCGATCTGGTTCATAAGTAATAGTATCCTTATGGTCCACAGTTGGTATGTTACAGAATTGAAATCTTGTTTTATCGTAACCAAAATTTACGTTTCTATCTTCTAGAGGAAGTTCTTCTTCTGGAATTTCAATGTATCTATCATAAGAACCGTATTTTTCTTTAATACGCATTTTTTCGTTATGAAATTCTTTATCTAATTTTTCAATCAGTTCATTGAATTCTTTTATTGAGTAGTATTTGTCTTCTCCCTTAAAGTGTGGATTTTCTGACCAATAAAGATGAATGTAGGGAAGATTATTTTCTTTAAAATACTCTTCTGGCTGAGAATTAATTACTTCTTTTTCTTCCTGTTTTGCTTTAAAAACATTAAAACTTCTTGATTGAATTTCTTCATAATCAGCAGGTTCACAGTCGTCATAATTAACACCGTAAGATTTCATTGTTTCTTTTGTGAATTCATAAATAGACATAGTGTAGTCATCTTTATTGAAATTAGGTGATAAATCGTCATAGTAAACACCACCGTCAATTACAGAAAAGTCGCTATTAAATAGTTCCCAGTCGTAACCATTTTCTTCTGATGTTTGAATAGCAAAATATTTACCTGTTGGTTTTTCTCTAAATGCTAATGAGTCAGGTTCAATTTTTAATGAATCAATTGCTTTTTGAACTTCTTCTTCACCAAAACGGTTTTTTAGTTCTAGTACAATTTCTTTCAATGACATACCGCTATCAGCCATTTGATTTATCAATTGTTTCCCTGTTGGTTCGTTGAAAGAATTATTAGATGTTTGTTCGGAAAAATACTTTTCTTGTAATTTTTTAGCAAATTCATTGCTTTCTTCTTGTGCTTTGTTAGTAGGATACCAAACTTCATTTTTTCTACTGAAAAGCCATCCAGCTTGCTTCATTTCAGCTCGAACATCTTCACTTGGTATTCCTGAGAATTTGATATTTGCACGATTGAACTCATTACTAAAAATGATTTCCATAGTTATGTTTTTATTTTCCATATGATGTACTCCTCGTGTTGTTAGCGTTCAATTCCGCTATATAATTTTGATTTCAACAAAGACTCTTTTTGAGCTTGTTCTTCTTTTTGTTTGTTATAACCGATACTAAAGTCTTTTGAAGTATAAGACCTTGCGTACCAAGTTCCTGCATCTAGTGCTTTTGTGATTGTTTCTCCAACTTTCCAAGGTTCTGTTTTGTTTGCTCTTGTGTTTTCAATGATTTGTAAACAAGCGTTATAACAATTTTGTTTTGCTTCTACACTTGGTTGATGTGTTAAGCGATTTCCTGTTACTTCGTAACAAACATGCTTTGCTTGTGCATCTACAAGGGGTGCAATATTCATATTAAGAGTTTGACAGGTTGAAATAACTTTATCTTTTATTCGTTTAAGACCTTGTGGAAGAGGAGGGGCTTTCTTTAAGGCTTTTTGATTTTTAACAAAGTTTGTGAAGTTCCCTTGGGTGTATTCATTGTCGATTTTTTTAGAAGTGTTTATATGTTTTTCTAAAGCTTTTACAGAACGTTCATCAAGACTATCAATGTTGTATAAAAATTGATAATTACTTTTTGTTCCTGCTTCAGAAATATATAACTCTTGGTTATTTACATGAATTGGATTATTTAATTTCTGTAAACATAGAACAGGTTCTGAACCTTTTTTGAGATTTAATTTAATTCCTTCTTTGCTTAATCGTTCCAATTCACTTCCATAAATCCAATTATTTGACTTATAACCGTTTTTTGCAGCGATTTGTTCAAGAGCAACTAGATTGTGATCATTTATAATCTTTCCTGTTGAAAGTTCAATAGGAATCTGTTTATTTGAATTGAAGAAGGGGAGAGTTTTATTTTCTACATTCTTTTCTATAGCTTCGTAAATCTGTTTATAGAAAAATTCTTCTGGCAATAAGCCTCGATTGTAAGCAGAACCACTTCTCCACGAAGTCTGAAAATATTCCAATTAAGTACTCCAAAGTTGAAAAAAATATTGAAATAAATCAGCAGTGGGCAGTCTGCTGAACTTTTATTGATACGGACTAAAAGCACATTTCCATATCATCGTCATAAGAAAATTTCTTCTTTTTACTTGTTGTTTGTTCTTTTTTGTTTTCTGAATATAATTTGCAAAGTTCTGTTGCCTTTTTATCAGCATTAAAGAGTGTATTTCCCATAGAAGGAATAGATACCTCCTTTTCTTCTTTTTTTAATTGTTCATTATCTAAAATAACAGAAAACTTCTTTTTAAAATCCTCTGCAATTTCTGGTGAAACAGAAAGTTTTGCTCCTGTTCTACAAGCCATAATATAAGTTGAAAGATAATTTTCTGGATTTGAATTTTCGATAGTAAAAGAACTATTACTTAAATCAATTCCTGGTTTTAGATTTTCTTTTGCAAGTTCAATAACAGCATTTGGATTGGCAGTTTGTTCTGGGAAGAAATACGAAGCTGTATGAATTTCCCCTGTTTCGTCTTTGAAGTTATAAAAGATTCCTTTTTCATTTTCTTTAAGACTTGTGGATGCCATTTCCGAGAAATTACGACCAATTACTATATTTGATTCATAACCTTTTTTTCCTTTTTCAATTTGAGCTGGAATCAATCTTGTTGCAGGAAGAACATAACCTGTTGAGGCGTTGTAAATAGGAACAGCGTTTATAGTCCCATCTTTATTTGGAAGAAATGGTGCTGTGTTATTATCTATGCCTTCTTTCATAACTTTTGCATTATGTTTTGGAATCCAATATCCATTGAATTCATTTTTTGAGACAGGTGTCTCAAATGGATTATTGTCGCTCATTAGCAACCTCCTGAAGTAGATCATTTTCTAAATAAACTTTAGCTAGGAGTCTAAAGTGTTTTAGAAGTTGTAAAGCATACATAAAGAATAAATATGTACTAATAACAATATAATAGATATTTGAATTTTAATCAATATTGTTTACTGTACATTTTTATAAAAATAATGTAATATATACAATATGGTACGAACAATAACTGCAACTGTTCCATACAATGCAGAAATTGCGTATAAGGCCTTTGTATATGGTGTAAAGATTGACCTTCCAAAAATAGATCAAGATGGACAGTTTATTCATTTTGATTTTTTGGCAGATAAAGTGATGGTCGTTTTTTATTATTTTCAATCTAAAAATCTTCGACGGGCATATATAATAAGTTGTGATGAAAATAATAAGGGAAAGCAAATTCTATTACCAGGAATTAATAAGCCAGTTCGTTTGATATATATGGCACGAGGAAGAGCTTTTTACAATTTACGCCGATGGTTAATGTTTTTAACAACGGAAAATCCATTTAAGATTTTTTGTTTGCCGAAACATTTTTGGAATCGATTTGCATTTTTAATTCAATATAAAAAAGCAAAATCAAGTGATATAGAATGGTTAATTAAACAATACAATTAATATAGAGGAAATTATGAATAAAGAAATCCCTGCAAGAATTACTTATGCACAAAAAAGACTTATTATAATGATTCAAAAAAGGGAACTAAGGTCTTGGTGTTTGGAACATAATTTAGAACATGCGTCTCTTTATCGAATTGCACTTGGAGAAAAGGTAGCAACATATAAAATAGTTTCTTCTCTTGTACATTTAATTCCACCTGCAGAGTGGATCTATTACATTGATGAAAAAATACCTTATGAATTAAAAACAGTTCCAATTTGGGATAGTTCAAAAAACTGTTCATTTATTCTTAAGCATAAAACAGATTGGCAAGAAGTTTCAAAAAAATATGATGTTCCTTTAGAATCTTGCAGAAATCTTTTTGTAAACCATCGAGCAAAACCTTCATTATTACAAATTAGAAAATTTGCACTTGATACAGATCCAATTGAATTCTTTACAGAAGGAGACTTCGTTGAAGATACTTATATTCCAGAACGAGGTGATGTAGTATCAATTTCTGGGAAAAAAGTTTTAGTTCTTTCGAAGCAAGAATACAATATCGAAAATAAAGCAATAATGTGTATATATATAGAAGAAAGTTGTAAAAATGGAATGAAAATTGAGAATTCTGAAATTAGTGGGGAAATTAATTTATTAAGTCTTACGACTATAACTTATTCAAGAATTGTGCCGAAATTTATAGTGAAGCTTAATGATAAACTTGTGCAAAATGTATTAGATAAAGTAGTTTCACATTTTAAGTAAAACTACATATTGGCAAATGTTTGCAAAAATTGCCAATATGTAGTGGATGTTGTTGAATAACAATAATAATAACATAAATACTTGTATAATAACATTTGTTATGTTATTATTAAGATGTGAATGAAATTATAAAAAACTTACAAGTATTTTATACAGAAAAGATCTCATATGAAAAGGTAGAATTACCTAAAAACTCACAAGTAATTGCAATATTAGCAAATAGAAGTTTTTATAAAATTAAAATAGGAACAGTAACATTTATAGGAATTATTCCTCGTCTTGACGAATCTTTTTCAGTTTCAACATATAAAAAACATCTGGGAATATATATTGAAAAGTTTGAAAATCAGTGTGCCTATATTTTATATAATCCAACAGATAAACAAACAGATTCTTTTATAAAAAATAAAATACCTTTTATTACAAATGATAATCAAATTTATCTTTCTTTTCTTGGTATTTGTTTCAATAGAAGGGCTGTTAAAATTAAAGAAATTAATTCAGAAAAAATGATGCCTGTAACTCAATCTGTTTTTTTATATATGTTTTATAAAAAACAGAAATATTATTTAAAAAGTGAAATTGCATCAGAGTTAAAAATAAGTCGAACTTCATTAACAAGAGCATCTGAACAATTATGTGAGATGAAACTTATTGTTCAAACAAAAGTTGGAAAAGAATATAGAATGGAACTTATCACAACAGGAGTTGAATTATATAAACTTGCAAAGAACTATCTTATAAATCCTATCTATGAAGAATTTTATGTCGAAAATTCAGAGTTAATATTGAAGCAATCAGTAAAAGCAGGAGTTTCAGCATTAGCAGAATGTTCAATGATAAATTCTCCAAAAATAAATGAAGTTGCAATATTTAAAGATAATGAAATTGTAGAAAGCTTAAATAAGATTGATATACGTTGGGATGAATATGAAAATCCTGTAAAAATTCAATTATGGAAATATCCTCCACAATTATTTGAGATTGAAAATCGTGTAGATATAATATCGTTGATTTGTTCTTTTAATAATATAGAAGATGAGCGAATTGAAGGTGAAATTGAAGAAATAATAAGGAATGCAACATGGTAGAAGGACTAGAAAAATTTAGAGAAAATTTTAAGGATTTTGCAGATTGTTTTACTGTTATTGGTGGAACTGCTTGTGAAATTCTTATGAATGAACAGGATATTGATTTTAGAGCAACTCATGATATTGATATGATTCTTATTTTAGAAGATAAAAAGGAAGCTTTTGCAAATATTTTTTGGAAGTTTATAAAAGAAGGTGGATATAAATGTGGTTGGAAAAATAACGATAATTTACATTTTTATAGATTTACAGAGCCACAAAAAAAATATCCATGTCAAATAGAACTTTTCTCTAGAAAACAAGATTATCAATTAAATGTTGAGCAAGGAATTATTCCAATCTATATTGATGAAGATACATCTTCTCTTTCTGCAATTTTGTTAAACGATGATTTCTATAATTTTATGATGGAAGGAAGAAGAGTAGTTGGAGATATTCCTGTTTTATCAACAGAATATTTAATTCCTTTTAAAATGTATGCTTGGCTTGATTTAAAGCAACGAAAAAGCAATGGAGAATTTGTAAAAGAAAAAGATTTCAAAAAGCATAAATATGATGTTTTTCGTTTAATGAATATTATAAATGAATCTGCAAAAATAAAAACCCAAGGACTTGTAAGGGAAAAAGTGAAAGAGTTTCTTGAAAAAATTGTTGAGGAAAATGTACCATTAAACAGTCTTTATAATTTGCATACAATGGAAGAAAGTATAGAAATTTTGACTGCAATTTATTTATAATATTAAAAGCAAAAAACAATTTATTTGGATTATGGATAGAAAAGTGAAGTGTATCCCAAAATTTGGAAATAATTGAGGTACACTTCATCAAATGATTCCTTTTTTTACCTCTCTACATCATAATCCATATTTTTCTTTGTTTCTTGTTTCACTTCTCTAAAAGGGCGTATTTCTGCGTGTTCGGCAATAACACGAACCTTAGAATGAAATTTCCCTTCTTGGTCCTGCCAACGTTCTTGGTTAAGGCGACCAACAATACGGATGCCTTGTCCTTTTTTTGTTTGTGATAAGACTTCGGCAAGTTTTCCGTGCCCTTGAATATCAAAAAAAGATACTTCATTGATTTCTTCGCCGTTGCTGTTTTTGTGAAAACGATTTACAGCAATTGGAAGATTACAAACCTCCATTCCAGATGGGGTTTTTGTTAATTCTGGTTCTTGGGCCAGATTCCCTTCAATAATAATACTGTTTAATTGGGTCATAAAAAATACTCCTTAAAGTTTAAGTTTCCTTTTTAATTCATTCTTTCATTATTAGTTAATTTATCAGGAAGACTTGTGTCTTTCTTTTGGGCTTGCTGTTTTTGTTCAGCTTTTTCCATCATTTCAAGAGCGATATTATTTCCAATATTAGCTCCTTGTTCACGTTTTTCTGAATAGAACTCTCCTCGAGTCATATTTACATTGCTCTGAGTTTTTGGATCAAATTTTGTAGCAGTTTGGAAATTTGGATTAGAAGTATTGTTAAGAGTTCTTGATTCTCCATTTTGCAAACTTCTATCTGTATTTTGTCCACTTCTCTGGTGAGCTTGTGTACCCGAACTTCCTCCAGAACCTCCTGCAGTTCCTTTTTTACCACCGTGTAAGAAGTTATTACCTGTATTTTTAAACTTGTCTTTTAAATCTCCAGAGGCTGCAGCAAACATTCCTTTTACAGCAGCACTTCTTTGTTGTCCTGTTGTACCACCTAGTTCTTTTACAGCATTACTTGCAGTTCTTCCTGCAGATGCCATTTTTGAAATACTTCCGTGAGCATTTACAGCACTTTGTGCAGTTTTTCTTACACCTTCTTTTCCAGCTGAACCGACTTTTTTTGCAATTCTTCCAGCTCCAACAGCAGTTGCTGCAACAGAACCTGCCATTTGAACAAATTCACCCATACTTAATTGTGGATGGCCAGTTAAAAGCGTCATTGCAATTTTTGGTCCATTTGAAGATAAAATAAATGCAATAAAACAGAAGAATATTTGTCCGGCAAAAGTAACCCAATTCATTGAAGAATTATCTGCCATGACTTGAATTGTATTTACAAGAATTTCATTAAAAATAAAAAAAACAATGATATTCATTGTTATCATTTTAATTAAGAAACCTGTAAACACTGGAACAAGTTTTTTGGGCATTTCTTTAGTTCCGTCAAACAATATGAATGGAATAAAAAACGCTCCGATTCCAGTAACAATTATGAATTCAAGAATACACATCAAATATTGAATATCTGAAAAAATGATACATATGATTAACGCAGCACAGCAAATCAAAGTCATAATCATTGATGGGACATGAGCTAAGGTTGCTGTAAATTTTGTAAAGCCTTTTTTAATAAAATTAATGTCGTCTTCTTCAATTTCATCCAAGTCAGCCGTCAAAACTAGTTGGTTTTTATCCCATAAAATTTGACTTGATAATGTCGCAACCCGCAATAATGAAGCTGGAGAAATGTAGTGAGTTTCATTTCCATTTGCATCCTTTAACCAAATATCCAAATCGATATAAGAATTAGTGAGTTTATCTCCATCTGTTCCATCAAGATTTTTTTCAACTAGAACATTTTTTATCGCTGTTAAAGTTTTTGCACCAAAGACACTTTGTCCAGAATCTCTTTGTCTATATTCATCAACGATTGCTTGTGCTTCCTTTTTTTGAGCTTTTGAATTAAATCTTCCGTTTCCAATAGATTCACTTACAGAATCAATATACTCTTTGTAAGTTTGATTTCCTGCACTTTGAATAGAAGGAAGTTCCAAGTTAGCAAAATTAGATTGAAGTGTTGTTGATAAATCATTTTTCCATTGTTGTTCAGTTGCTAAATCTTTTTCGACACTGTTCTTCATGTTTGTTAATGCTGTGATAACCGTTTGCTTTCCATTTCCAGCAGAAACACCAATTCTGTTACCTAGATAAGCAATTCCAGAAGTAACAGGAACATATAGATTCATTAATAGTATAAATAAAATCCATTTATAAAATGTATCCCACCAAAAATCTCTAACAGTAAAGCGACTATTAGCAAGTTTAAAAGCAGACCATGCTAATCCTATTACTCCAAAGAATTGGGCATAGTGGACTGCCCAACCAAAGAAGGAATATAAAACACCAGAGAAATAGTCTATTGCATCTATGACAGGAATATCTATCCAACTACTTGCATTTGTATTCATAAATTAAAATCTCCTATTTCTTAAAGTAATTAGGAACTCGACTTTCTACGACTTCAAGTTGTTTTTGTGCTGCTTCTAATTCATCTGCTTCTGCTTGTTTTTCATTTTCCTCTGCAATCATTTTATTAGCCACAGCGGCCGCCATATCTTCCACAGATTCTGTAAGTTCACTTGTTTTATCTACTAACTCACTTGAAAGATATAGTTGAGCTTCATTTGCTGCACCTTGTGTTATATTCCCTTCTGAATCACGGCTTTCTGTTGCTGCTTTTACAATGTTATTTTTTCGCAAAGTGTCTTCTTCTCGTTTCATATTACGAGCTTCCTCATTTACTTTTGCCATCAGTTTTGAAGCACCATCTTTTACTTGTGCTATTGATTGTTGAACAAAGATATAGTTTCTTGGACTTATGCCGTATTTAATCCAAATACTTCTTTTCTGGTCTGCATCCAATCCTTCAACAATTCCAGTAACAGCCATTTTCATATTGTCTGTCATATAATTAGTTGTATCTTTACAGGCTGCAAAAAAGTTATGTTCAGCACCATTCATTCCACATAAATCAGCAAGGGAATAAGAACCATACCCACAATTAATTGATGGCTTTGTCATTAAGTCTTTAATATTTCTTGCAGAGTTCAGAAGTCTATTAACACGTTTATTGGCATCCTTAATGTCATCTCGAATATCAAAGTCACCATCAAATCTAATATTTTCCCAATCGATACCTTTAGCACGTTCAATATTTTGTTGAATCATGTTGTATTGATTTTCAATTTGAGTGATTGTATTCATAACCATCTCATACTGACTATAAAGCTGGTCTATTGCAGCAAGCCATCCTGAAATATCAAAAACAGGATATCCCGTAGCATTTACATTCGATACTGCAAGGATTAGTGCAATTATTACTGTAAAAATTCTTTTTCTCATTAGTATCTCCATTTTTATGCTGTTAGCATTTTTTTATATTTTGCAAACTCGAGATTTCTAACATCCCGACCAATGTTTAGCATTTTATTTTTTGTAGCTTCCAATATTTCAAATGCCAATGGCTCTGTTGTATTTCTTCCATTTTCTTTTTCAACTTTATCAAGTATTTCATGGTCAGAACTGATTAACGCCAATTGGAATGGATCCAAATCAAGAGTAAACATTCTGCATCCGTTAGGATTTTTGAAGTAATAATCCATTTTCATTCGAGCATTACTTAATGAAATAATTTCGCTATCTGTAAGTCCAAAGTATCTATAACTTTCCAAAAGTCCGGGTGTATAAGCTGATTCATCTGCTAAGTAAATCTTTGTTAAACATTGTTGGGCGATAGTATCGCTTAACGAACTTTTAGCAGCTGCAGCAACTTCTTGAGTAGCAAATATACAAAATACTTTTTTCTTTCTTAATGTTCTTAACCATTCTTGAAGGAAGTTTGCAAAAATCGGATGTTGCAAATATAACCAAGCTTCATCTAAGAAAAGGAAAGTAAGAGGTTGTTTTTCTCCAGTAGGAACATTCCAAAGTTTTTCCAAATATCTAAAAATATACATAAGAGCTGGAGCAACGGCTTTTTCTGATAATCTCATAAGGCTGCCCATCTCGATTGTTATAAGTTTTGATAATGGTAAGTTTGTTTCATCAGCATCGAAAATTGAACCGAATTGTCCACCTGAACAGTAAGGATCAAGTCCAATACGTAGCGTATTATCCCCAGTTTTAGGGTCTGAATAGGTTGCGTACTGTTGGAAAGTTGTAAGAGTTCTCATTCGTGGTTCTTTTAATGAAATAAGGCGAAGAGTTTCAGAAATTACTTTGCTCATTTGTGGAGTAATTTCTATATTTTGTTGACTCAATAAACCTTCAATGAATTGTTGACACCACATAAGACTTTCTGAATATTCACTTTCTGAAACTTCATTTGGAGTTTTTAGTTCCGACAATGGTTGAAAAGATACCTCATCTTTTCCTGGTTCTATGTATATTCCACCAGCTCCAACCATAAATGCTCTACTTGAAAGTTGTTTATCAATACAAACAATATTTGCGTCTTTGTATTTTGTAGCACTTGCCATAAGTAATGCTAAAAGAGTTGATTTACCAGCACCTGTAGGTCCAAATACAAAAGTATGTCCAACATCGCGAACATTTAAGTTTAAGAAAAATGGAGTTCCGTATGAAGTTGAACAAGTACATAATGGAACAGATGAACCACAAGTTTCTGCAGTAAAGTCGTTAAAAAGCATACCTTGCCAAGCAGAACTCAAAGGAATTATGTTTGCAAAATTCTTTGTTGAAATAAGAGGGCGTCTTATATTTGCATAAACATTTCCTGGCATCATTCCAAGCCATGCCTGACAGTTATTAAATGTTTCTTCTTTTACAGTAAAACCACAAGAACGAACAACTTGTTGAAGTTTTCGTGCTTTCTCTTTTGCAAGTTCTAGTTTTTTATCCCAAACCATAAGATTACTTGTGTAGTAACCTAAAACATATTCACCTAGAGCAATGTCTCCTTCAATATCTGCAGCTTGAGCTTCCATTTCTACAGCACTTTTCTTTTCCTTGTCGATTTCAACATTCATTGCCAATTCTGCAAAGATAGTTTTTCCTGATTTTCTTGCAGAGTAAAATCTGTTTTGATATTTTTCTGCTTCTTTGGAAGATAGTTCCTTTGAAAGAGGTAGGAATCTTGTTGTCCATCTGAACTCTGTCATTGTACGATTCAATTGATCAAAAATCGCAGGATAAGTTCTGTTTGGAAAATCCATAATGCCCATAATTGGTACATAATATTCTCCAATTTTTAATGGTTGAGAATTTCTAACATCCATATCACAAATGTAGTTATCAAGAAAAAAGAAGGTGTCTTCTGGATATACTAAATCTTGCTTATGTAAAGACACGCTAGATTTGATATAAGAAAAAAGTTCACTGTCATTTAGATGATGAATCCAGAGTTTTGATGCCATAGAACCCATTACTTTTTCACACTCATCTAAGAAATCCTCAATTTCTTTTTGAAGTAGTGGCAGGTTCTTTTGATTTCCAAAAAGAGATTCTTTCTTCTTCTTTTTTTTGTTTTTATAGAAAATGCCAGAAGCTTTTGAATTAATATCACTTGGAAGTTGATAAACAAAAGTAATGTAGTATTCAGTTGTAAAATGTTCTCCAAACTTATGAAAGTTTTCGGCTCTTCTTTGGTCAATTAACCAGCCAGTTAGGTTTGAGAATTCTCCTGCAGGATAATCTTTTGTTTTGTAGCGTTTAACATCAAAGAATAATGCCCATCCTTCATTTTGAGCTAATGTCATACAACTTCTATTAAATAAAGATGCCATACTAGCAACTTCTGGAGCATAAGAAGATTCCAAGTCAGGATATTCAACTTGATAAGTTGTCATTAAGGCACCGTTTTTTAAGAAACAAACCCCAGGTGTCATAATAAAAGAGTAGGGTGTAACATATTTTAGCTGGTTTTCAGCTTCTTTGAATTTCAATAAATCTAAAAAAGGTATTTTCATGATGCTCTCCAAATATTAGGTAACATTAATCGCTCAAATAAAATTGTCAGAGCGTATGGGTCATTTTTACAAATCATCTTTGCACCTACATAAAGGAAAATTCCGATTACACAGCACCAAATACTTACTAAGTTCATGAGAACGATTGTCAGAACCAAAATCAGAATGGCTGGTGTTATTCCAATACCAAGTAACTGATTTGGTTCTAGTAATACTTTGTGTACTGGAGTGGAATAGTCATAAAGTGAGTAATTTTCCATATTCCACCCCTTGTGTTACACGCAGCTAGTGATAGTATTTGTGATTGACTGTTGAATTTGAGGAAGCATTGCTACTTCAAAACTCAAATCTTTGAGGAAGTATGAACAAATACTTGATGCTGAAAGAAGAACGATTGTACCAATAATCCATGGGGCAAACTTTTTAAGCATCTGACCACCGCCACCTTGCTGACCTGCAACAACCATACCAATTGCTTCAACAATCAAAGCAACAAGAAGAACAGCTTTTACCCAACTAGATTGGAAAAGTTCCAAGATTTTATCTGCCCAGTTATCAAGTTCCACAATAGAATCACCGCCACCAGCAGCAAAAGTTGGAAGGGCAAATGCACACATAATTAAAGCGAACACCAAAAATCGCTTATTCGAAAATGTCTTTTTAAGATTAGTAAAAAGTTTAGACTTCATTTTGTACTCCTATCTTATGTCTAAAAATTTGAAGTCCTCTTTTTTCATTCTTTACATAGTTTTTGTTTCTAAGATTTCATCTACAATCGGTCCCTTTTTAGAGGGTTTTAAGTGAACAAGTAATTGAACACTTTGAGAAATATCTGGAAGTTCTCCAGGAATCACTTCACGAAGTAAGTCTTTAATTCGATTTATCATCGTTTTACAACTATCTGCATGGATTGTACTTGCGTTTCCCGTATGTCCTGTATTCCACGCTTTTAGAACTTCATTTGTTACATCACCGTAACGAAGTTCTCCGAAAATAATTCTGGAGACATTGCAACGAAGTGCGATTCCTACAGCTCGTAAAGTGTCTTTTCCTGAAGCCCAGATGGGAACTTTGTCCCTTGCATTGCATTGAATTTCTCCAGCGTCTTCAACTATGTAAAAACGGTCTTCTGGGGTAAATTCACGCATTTTGTCAATAATGGCGTTGAGTAAAGTTGTTTTACCAGAACCAGTTTCCCCACCAAGAATGATGTTACTTCTCATTTGGATGTGTTTTATAAGAAGCTCATATTGTTCCTGTGTCATTCGTCCTTGTTCAACATAACTTTCCATAGAAAATATTTGACTGGGAGGCCTACGGATAAACAACATAGGATTTTCAGATGCTCTTGGAGGCAAAATTCCCTCTATTCGAATTTTCCATTTAGGCAGAACACCTTCTACAATGGGATTATCTGGGTCAATAGTAACTCCTAGAACGGTAGCACTTGCATAAATAATTCTTGTTATTGTGGCATTATCAAAGAAGATGCCAGTGAATTTTTTAACAAATCCAATACCTTCAACTATTAACTCTCCGCCAATTCCAATAGCAATATCAGTAACTTTTTTGTCCTCAATAAAAGGAATAATCAACTTCATATCGTCTTCAAGATTGCGAAGCCATTTGTCTTGTTTTGCTTGTTGTTGAAATCCTTCAATTGAAGCCATTATTTGTTACCTCCTTTGCTTAATTGGTCTGAATAAATATCCAAAACCATAGCTTCTAACTTTCCACCATGATTTTGTTTTAAAGCCAATTCAACATCATCTAAAAACTTTAGATACTCTAAATCAGCTACTTCTTGATTTACACTAGGTCTATTTGGTAAGACTTTGAGTAAATGTTTTGTTAGTTCTAATAAGATGACTGCTTGTAATTCAATTTTGTTTTCAAGAAACCTAACTTGTTCTTTCAAATCATTTACGCTTGCATAAAGTAAATCTCTGTCATCAATACTAGAATTAAAATATGAATAAATTGCATCTCGAATTACTTGAGACATATTTCCTCTATCTCTTCCTGATAATTCGTTTGCTTTAATTCTTACTTCTGTTTCTAAGTGAAGAGGAAGTCTGATTCTAATAACTTCTCCCATTTTTCCAAATTCATCTCTTTGCATTTTTTGTACTCCTCATGTTGCGTTATGCGATGTCTGGAAAGACTGCAAATCTGCTATCTATTACTTTTGTAACAGAAACCGAATTATCTTCTGTAATTTGTGGTTCTACTTTCTTTTCTTCTGTGAAATCAATTTTTCTGTTTAGAATATTTTGAATATCATCCTCAATAGAACTTCTTTTCTTCTTGGTATTACTTGGAAGTTGATTCATTTGCTTTTTTATCCATTTCATACTAGGAACTTTCAAAAACGCTTTTGTTTTGAATCTTGGGTCTTCGTAATACACGACTTTTTTTCCTTTGTAAGGAGGCATTCCCTGATTAATGACAATTAAACGATTAAACTCTAATTTCATTAATTCGTCTGGGCTTATTAAAGAAGTACTTGTTTCTTGGCTACTTCTTGAAATGTTATTAAATCCGACCTGATATTTATTTCCACTTGCACTGATATTATCTAAAAGCACAGACCTATTTCCGATTGATTCACTGAACAGTCGTGCATCTTTTATTGAACCAGGAGCAAAAAGAATTATGGTTTTACAGTGGTCCAGGAACGGATGATTTTCTCCATAAACATCAATAAGCTGGTTTAATGCCTGACAAACAATGAAGAACGTAACTCCATAACCACATAAAATTCCAGCGTTTTGTGCGATGTCCGGAAAAAATCCTAAAACAGGGAATTCGTCCAAAAGGAACAAACAAGGAATTTTTAGTTTTACTTCATTTGCATTTGTTTCACCTGCAGAAAATTTCTTAATCATAAAAGTGATTATCATTCTAAAAACTGGACTGATTCGTTTTATATGATTGTATGGAACAATTAAATAAAGACTGATTCCGTTTTTGGAAGTAATAAAATCATCAACACTAAAATCAGAATAAGCAGTTGCTTGTGCCAATAAAGGATCCTGAAAAAGTGAAATCTTACTGAACACAGTAGAGTAGGTAGAAGCTCTTTCTTTTGGTGTTTGAATTTTACTTCTGTTAGCAGCTTCTACAATTAACTGATGGATTTTTTTATTTCCATGGTCAGTTTCACAAAGTTTTTTTAACATTTCTGCACCTGGACCAATAGCGTCATCTTGTTGTGGTTGCTGTGAGTTTTGATTTTCTTCTTTTACTGTACTGGAAAAGATATGTAATACATTTGCAAGATTCTTTGATTCCCATGGAATATCTTTTGCAAATCTAACATGCATTACAACAGCAGTAAAAATATCTCTTGCAGTATTATTAAAGTATTGAGTAGCTCCATCATTTGCAGATTTTGCGTTATCTCCACCAAAGAAAATTTCACCGATTGTATCTGCCCAACTGAATGCTTCACTAGGAGAATCAGGGATTTCCCAAATTGGATTATAATGAGCAGTATTGTTATCTGGGTCTAATGGTCTAAAAGGAATTACTCTACTAAACTTTGAACGGAAACCAGCTGTTGCAGCCCAGTTTTCTCCTTTCGGGTCAAAACAAACAATAGAACCACGACCAGAAACAACTTTCTTTTCTTTTATTTTGAAAAAAAGGATTTTTCGTTTAATCCATGTGTAAACAGGAACACCATAGCTAAGTAGTGTTGAAATAATACTAGAAACACCTTTTCCCGCCCTTGTTGGAGCAATTAAAAGAGTATTTGTTCTTCCCGAATGACAAATTAGTGGAGCAGTTTTTTTGCAGTGCAAAGTTAAAGATGCTTTTTCAGCATCAATTTTGTAATTAACTTTTGCATTTTCTAGTTCGCCACAAATAACTCCATGCTTTTGTAAAAGTCCATATTTCTTTAAATCTTTCTTTGTTGCATATCTTGCAGTTCCGTGAATATGTTGGTTTTTCTGATGACTATTTACCAGAATAGAAGTAATGATAAACAATAAAATTGCCAACACTAAAGAAATAAAAGTTGGAGGAATAGCCTGAAAGAAATAGAAAGAATATGTTTCATTAAAGGCAAACTTAATCATTCCAATAAGGAAAATTAGAGGATTATAGAAACGATATCCTTTTGATGTAACAAAAATAGGTTCTCCAATGACATTAGGGTCATAATTCATCAGAGGTGCAAATTTTTGAGTAGTAATTATTAAGCCTATAAAAACAAGGCAGATTGGAACCAGCCAATTTAATATAGCTAGCCAATAGATTTTATTAGAGTTATCTGGATCAACTCTTGAAAATTCTTCTTTTTCTCTTAACAAATCAAAGTCCTTTGGGCAGACATTGTTTTGTTTAATTAAACAATAATGAAATATAAAAAAAATGTCAATATTGTTAAACATACATAATAAAATATTTATTGCAATAAATGAAAAAGTCATTGACAAAACCAAAAAGCAGACATATATTTATATTAGATGAATAACAAAACGCTCTTATTGGAGGTTTTTATGGATAACGATAAGCGATTTGAAAAATTTGATTTTAGTAATAAACAAAAAGGAAGAGGTGGAGCTAGACCTGGTTCTGGAAGAAAAGCAACAGGCAGAAAAACAAAATGTTTAACAATAACACTTACAGAAGAGCAAGCAGAGGTTTTGCAAGAAAAAGCAAAATATGCTCACCTTACTGTAAGCCAATTTATAGTAAAGGAATTAAATCTTCCATACAAAACAGAAGAGAAAAAAGCATTTGCTTTTGATTTTAATTCCTTTGATGATTTGATGGCTGCAGAAAGTTCTACTCCAGAATATAACGGTAAGAACTAGGAGGGTTATATGGGATTGTTTTCGTGGTTATTTTATGCTGTAGGAAAACTTGTAAAGTCTTTGTTTGGAATTATCCTTTGCATTATTGTTTTCATTTTGATTTTTAGAGGCTTCTCAAAATTTGGAGACTCAAAAAAACTAGATAAATCAAAAGGACAAGGTTATTACAAATATTCTGTAAAAGATTTATCTTCAAATCAAAAAATCATAGTTACATTCTTGAACGATATAGACTGTACTGTGGATAAAATAGAATATTCATATCATTTTACAAAATATCTTTATTCTATAAAAACAGGGATATTAGGATTTGAGACAGTTTTAGAGGATAAAAATAATGGCGAAGAAAAGATTTTTAGAATTGTACAAGCCAAACGAATTGAAAAAGATAGTTATTTTGATGCTTTCTTACAAGGTAAGGAAATTCTAAAAAATGATTTGTGCGTACAAGAAGTAACAGTTGACTACAAAACTTGGAATAAAGATAGGGAATATTTACCTTCAATGGAATATGAAATTATGGATGCAATGGTAAGAGATTTAATGGCTTCACCATCATTTATAGGAATACTTCAATAAAGGGGGATTTTATGAGAAAAGCAGTTTTTTTGGTTCTTGTTAGTTTAATGTTTACAAGTTGTCTTTCAACAATGTTTGCGCCTGCAGAATATGTTCCTGCAATGGATTCATTAGAAGTAATAGAAAAGACAATTTCCAATTATGAAACCTCTGGAGAATATTTAAAGAAATTCCGTTCCAAAGACAAATTAGGAAATCATCATGAATGGATTATCTATGATGATAAATACTTTTCAGTAGATGGAGTTGTTTATGCGTATAAGTTTCATGAATTGATGACTTATTCATTAGTTTTAACAAATATGAAAGGACAGAAGATTATTGATGGTTCAGAAGATGTAATCGGATTTCAAGGTTTTGCATATCCAGTAAATAATCCGGATACAATAGTGAGTTTTATTTTCGCAAGTGAATTATTTGCTCAAAAAGGTTATAGCAGTAAATATGAAGCTTGTCAGATTCCAGGCGTATCCTTCATAAGCCTTTCAAAAGATGAAGGATACATAGACGATTTTGAAAGATGGAAATCTTATACTTGGACTGATTATTTTGAAAAAGTATTTAGTACAAGAAATAAGGATGCAAAAAAAGTAATGTACAGTGCAATGTCACTTAAATAATTTACAACAAAAGAAGAAAACAGTTATGAGAAAAGCATATAGATATTTATAAATCTTCAAAATTAAAGAATTACAGTAGATAATGGGGATAATTCCTTAAAATTGAAGAACCAACTTTTAAGCAATTTCTTTTATCTCTTCAACAGAATGACATCGTTTTATTTCTCTATTAGAATCATCATAAAAAATAACTGTTGGAGTAGATAAAACACCTTTTTCTGAGGCTCGGCTTAACCCTTCATCCGTATCAGTATCTACAATTTTCCCATCTAAAT
>JAGBFB010000041.1 GCA_017936665.1 Spirochaetaceae bacterium
CCTTGAGAGCCTCGCAACGATTTAAAACAGGATTTTCTTTATCTACATTAATATTAATCACTTTTACAGATATTTCAAGAGGAAAGTTTTTATTTTCATCAAGTTTTATGAAGGCATCGGATAACTTCATTTCGCTTTCCGATGGAAAATCTTCTTTTCCGTTGTAAAAAACATAAAATTCTGGAACAGGAATTTTAACTAGTTTACGCTCAAATTTTTCTTTTGGGTTTACGATTTTTTCGTAGATTCTTGCGATGTATTCAAGAAAGCGAAAAGGCATATTTTCGTTGATGGTGGACTGATGTTCAATCATCACCACGATTTTCCCGTCAACTAACATAGCTACATCGTTGTAGTACTTCATATACAAGACTTTTTCAAGCATCACTGGTTGAATTTCCGTAGTTGCGACATCTAAATTTGTTCCGTGTAAGGCATTGTACAGCGAAATAAAATTTTCTTTTGCAGATATGTCGTGAGCGAACAAATCTACAAAAACTGAATCTTTGTAATTGCGACGAGTTGCGTTTTGTGAAACGGTCATAAATTTCTCTCCAAATAAAATAAATTTTTTTTTGTACATCTTTATTATTGAGAAAAACTTTCAAAATTTAGCAAAAACTTGGAAAATTTTTTATAAAAAAATCTTTCTTTCGGGGGAAAAGAGCAACAATCTTCGTGAATAGATGCTGAACCAAGTTCAGCATGACAAGAATAAATTTGGCATGATTTTTTCATATCTTGGCAAAAGTAAAAAAAAATTTCAACGAATATTTTAAAGCAATTTTTGTATACTTTTTACCAAAAATATTTCATTCACCTACTTGACGGGGGGGGGAATCGTGATATGATAAATTTAATAGTTTTAGCGTATTTGCATAAAACTTAAAAAAAAACTAATGGAAAGGGGTCAATTATTATGAAAAAATTGGCAATTGTTTTAGCAGCATTATTGCTTGCTTGTGTATTTGTTGGATGTGGAGCTGGTAATGTGCTCAAAAATACAACATGGACTGTGGATAAACCTTGGGGTGGATATGATGTTGTTAAGTTTGAATTTAAAGAAAATGATGCTGTAACATTATATGAAGGAGCACATGTTACTGATTTGACTTGGTCTTGTGATGGTTTTACTTTGACAATTATGGATGGAGAGGATCTTTATGGTGAATATACAGTGGAATTCTCTGGTAAAGATAAAATGACTTGGACTCAAACAAAACCAGATGCACATAAAGATGAAGTTCTTACACTCACAAAAGTAGTAGAAGACGCTGAATAATCAAATCATAATTCAAGAATAACAGAAAATACAACCCCTTCTGATATTCTTAAAATAGGCAAGTTTACAACCAATGCAATGTAAACTTGCCGCTTAAAATTTAATTTTTTCTCTTGACGGTTTTTATACATAGTCGTATAATAAACATAACACCTCTTGGGAGAGGTGAAATTATAATTTTAAATACAAGGGGTTGTATTATGAAAAAATTAGCTATCGTAGCATTAGCATTGGTACTTGCTATGACATTTGTTGGATGTGGAGCAGCAAATTTACTTGTTGGAACAAAATGGGATACTAAATTCGGTGAATTGAGTTATGCACGTTTTGATTTTCAAAAAGACAATGTTTGCAAATACTATTGGGCTTCAATCGAAAGTGCTGTAAAAAATGAAGAAGTAAAGCCATTAGATTACACTTGGACTGCTGAAGGTAATACTCTTACTATCAACACTAAATCAGGTGGTGAATATGGAGTATATGAAGTAGAAATTAAAGGCAATGAAATGACTTGGGTAAATACAAAAGATGAAAAAGATGTAATTAATCTTACTCGAGTTACAGACGCTGAATAATCCACATTCATAAAATTATTTAGTACAAAAGCACTCTCTTAGTAGGGTGCTTTTTTTATTTTTTTTGAATCAATATTTATTTCCAACATTCGTTCAAGAAATTCTTTGCAAATTTCTGCGTTTTGCATAACACGGCCAAACATAAAGCCGTTCACTCGGCATCCTTGCCTAGTGAACTTTGCGAATTTTGGTTTTACCAAAATATCGCTCGTGTTATTGTGGTGGCTCATCCTTGAGCCACAGTTCTTCAATAGGTTTTAGTTTCATAAATTCTCTCCCAAAAATAAGAGGCAAATAAATCAAAAATTGAAGGACTACTTTTTTTATTGACGATTATTACTTGCCTAGTATAAAATATAATTACACTAACAATTGGTGTAAAATTTTTTCACTAAAAGGGGTTGTATTATGAAAAAATTAATTGTTGTAGCATTAGCATTGGTAATTGCTTGTGTTTTTGTTGGATGTGGAGCTGGTGCTCTACTAGAAGGTACTCAGTGGTATGAAGAATATACTAATGACGGAGTTACATACCGAGAGGACTGGTCTTTTGAAAAAGATAATGTACTCAAGTTCTCTAAAACAGTTGTAGGTGGTGGAGATGTAAATGATCCTGCAATTGGAGTTTGGCAAGTAAATGATGGTAACATTTTGGAAATTACTGCCGAAGAAAATGTTACTAAGATTTTAGGAATTGTAGGTACATGGCATATTGATATGGGAACAAAAGATTTATTAACTTTAACTCGTGTTGTAACAGATTCTAAAAAGAACAATGAAATTACACTTAAACGTGTAAAAGATGCTGAATAATCAACATCAATAAAATTATAATATTTCCATAAATCTTTTTGCAGCGTGGGAGATGTTGTCGTTATCGAAGGCTAGACTTATTGAACGTAGGTCTAGCTTTTCTTTTATGGGAATGATTTTTAACTCTTGGTTTTCAAGTTCTTTTGTGATGTACTGTTTAGAGACGCAGATTATCCCCATGTTTTTTTTTGCAAACTCAATTAGAAGGTCAAGGGAAGCCAGTTCAAATTTTGGTCGAAGCTCCACATTGTAGCGTAAAAGATTTGCGTCTAAGAATTTTCGGGAATGGCTGGCTTTTTCTAATAAAAGTGTGCGATATTTTGTAAGGTCTGCAAGTTGAGTGATTTTTGAACAGTCAAAATCTTTACTACAAACAAAAAAATCTTCCAGGTTTAAACAATGTCTAAAAGTAAAATGCTGATTTGCAATTGGTGTGTGAACAAATGCAATATCCACATCATTATTTTTTAGCAAATTCAATGATTCTGTGGTGGTACAGTTTGTTACTCGGTAGCGAATTTTTGGGTAAAGTTCTTCAAAGGTTTTTAGTTTGTCGATTAGGTAATATTTACAAATTGTGTCAGAAGCACCGATTCTTAAAGTTCCTGTATCTAAAGAACTGATGTTTTGCAATGTGTGATTGATAGATTCAACTTGTGCAAAAATCGTTTTGCAATAACTAAAAATTTCTTGAGCTTCGTTGGTTAATTTTACGCCTTTTTTTGAACGAGAAAATAATTTAAAACCTACTTGAGTTTCTAGTGTTATTATGTGTTGACTAATTGCAGGTTGTGAAACATGTAATATTTCTGCTGCTTTTGAGATTTGTCCAGTTTTTGCAACTTGATAAAAAACTCGTAGTAGGTTTAAATCGGTTATCATATTTTCTCCTAAATTGCCACACAGATTTGTTCAGGACTAACGTCCTTCACGGAATAGTATTATAAGTTTTCATTATATTAAACATAATAAATATATATTTTACTTATATACCATTTTTAATGATTATACAATAAAAAAAATCATAAAAAAAACTTGCATATATATATATAATGAATTAGTTGATTTTTATGGAGAAATGAAATGCTAGTATTTTTATTTATTATTATTATTCCAACAATTTATTTTTTAATTCAATACAATGTGAATTATTTGGAGTCTGAGACTATTTTATTTTTTTGTGCATATTTTATTACCGCATTAATATTGCTTATAAAAAAGAAGCCTATAAAAAGTAAGATATTGAATTCTTTATTGTTTGTTATCATCCCTTTTTTAATTGGTGGGCTGGTTTTAACATACTAAAGTAAATGAAAGTAGTTTGAAATAAGAAATAAAAAATGGTTTCTAAACCAGAAAACACAATTGAAAGTGTAAAACTGAAAATAGAGGTGATATTATGACAGATGAAGAAATTTTAAGGGAATATTATAATAATGTATATAATAGTGAAATGTATAAACGCTATAAATCAACTGAATGGGGCTTAATTTTTTTTACAAACAATAAAGCTAGTTCAGAAAAATTTGTAAAGTTTTCAAAGCTTTTATTATTAGCCACTATATATTATTTTATTTTCCGTATTGCTGATGTAATAGAGTTTAGAGTAGGTAATTTAATTCCTATCGCTTATATTCTAATTTCCGTTCTTGTTTTATTGATTTCAAAGAAAAAGTTAAAAAAAGCCGAACAGGATCTTGAAACAGCAATATATCATTATCAAAATTCTAAAAGTGAGTTTGCTCAGTTTAAAAACGAAATATCAGTTCCTCCTATTCCAGCGACTATGGATTGTACAGAAGGTATACAAGAACTCCTTGCTGTTTTCCAATCCAAAAGGGCTGATACTTTTAAAGAAGCATTGATAATTTATGAACAAGATTGCCAACATAGAGAACTTGTTCGCCGTCAAAATGCTTTGATTTCAGCAGCTAATAATGCCCAAAGAGAAGCTGAAGAAGCAAAAAAAGTAGCAGAACAGGCAAAAAGAGATGCTGATTTTGCAAGATGGGATGCAGAGTATCATCGTTGGAATGATTAAATATAATTGTATAAAAAATTACGGAAATTGATTTCCACGAAAAAGTACATATTTATTATAAGTTTTATTTATATTAAGCATAATAAATATATATTTTACTTATATCAAGACTTGTGGTATTATAATTCTAAATTGAGAAGGAAAATCATTATATTGTGAAATATTGGGTTCTTAGGGTGGAACCCTAAGCCGTGGCCGAGGAAAGGTGGGGTTTTAGGGGAGGAAAACCAACGGCCTTCGGACTCTGAGTGGGTTTTCCTCCCCTAATAGTTTCCCAGCTTTTCAAAGCTGAAAGTGTGAGGTGAAAAGATGAAATATAGTGGAACAATTTCTAGAGGTGTTAGAACTCCAATTATCAAGATGGGAGATGATTTAGCATCTATCGTTGTGGATTCAGTTGGAAAATGTGTTGAAGAAGCTGGAATTGAGCTTCAGGATAAAGATGTTATTGCTATTACAGAAGCTGTTGTTGGAATTTCTCAAGGAAACTACGCAACTGCTGACCAAATTGCAAAAGATGTTTCTAGCAAATTTGGGGATGAAACTGTAGGGTTAATTTTCCCAATTATGAGCCGCAATCGTTTTTCTATGCTTTTGAAAGGAATTTCTCGTGGTTGTAAAAAACTTGTTATTCAACTTTCATATCCTGGAGATGAAGTTGGAAATCACTTGATTTCAGAAGATGCTCTTTTTGATTCTGGGGTAAATCCTTATTCTGATGTTTTTACTGCTGATGAATTTCATAAAATTTTCCCAAATACAATTCATCAATTCACTGGTGTTGATTATATCGAATTTTACAAAGAAACTTGCGAATGTCCTTGCGAAATCATTTTGGCAAATGATCCAAAAGCAATTTTGAAATATACTGATAACGTAATTGTGGCTTCTATCCACAAGCGAAAAAGAGATAAAAAACTTTTACAACAAGCTGGGGTAAAAAAAGTTTACTGCCTAGACGAAATTTTAACTGAATCTGTTGATGGTTCTGGTTACAATGAAAACTTTGGGCTTCTTGGCTCAAATCTTGCAACTGAAAATTCTGTAAAATTGTTCCCAAGAAATTGTCAGCCTCTAGTTGAAGATGTTCAATCTCGCATCAAAGCAAAATACGGCAAAAATGTAGAAGTTATGGTTTATGGCGACGGTGCTTTCAAAGACCCACAAGGACAAATCTGGGAATTGGCTGATCCTGTTGTTTCTCCTGCTTTTACAAGTGGCTTGGTAGGAACTCCAAACGAATTAAAACTAAAATATCTTTCAGATAACGAATTCAAAGACTTGTCTGGGGAAGAATTAAGAGAAGCTATGATTAAAAGAATCAAGGAAAAAGATTCTAACTTGGTTGGAAGAATGGAAACACAGGGAACAACTCCTCGTCAGTTGACAGATTTGCTTGGTTCTTTAAGCGATTTAACTTCTGGCTCTGGAGACAAGGGAACACCTGTTATCTTAATTCAAAACTATTTTACAAACTACGCTAATCAGTAAAAATTTGTGTTGTTAAAGAAAAGCTCCGCTACAGTTTTGTGGTGGGGCTTTTTTTTTCTCAATAGGGTAACAATTCTGCTAATTCTTCCCAACGTGGATATTTATTTTCTAGGGAATTGCAAATTTCTTTGTATTCTCGGTTGTATTCTTCAATTTTTGAAAAATCGGTGGAAGCGTCGCTTAGAAGACTTTCAAGTTCGCTTTTTCTATCTTCCATTGTAAAAATGTCTTCTTCTAGTTGTTCAAATTCTTTTTGTTCTTTGAAATTTCTCTTTTTGCTTGGCTTTCTTTCTGTTGGTTCTAAGGATTTTTGTTTTTCTTCTTTTTCTGCAAGTTGTTTTTGCAAAAGTTTTTCTTCTCTTGTTTTTTCTTCAAGAAATTGGATGTATTCGCTACATTTTCCAACAAAGCCAGAAATTTCACCATTACCTTCCATTACAAAAAGAGTATCGGCAACTTTATCCATAAAATATCTATCGTGAGATACAACTAAAAGACAACCAGAAAATCCATCTAAAAATGATTCCAAAATTGACATTGTAAAAATATCAAAATCGTTGGTAGGTTCGTCTAAAATTAAAAAGTTTGGATTTGCAATTAAAAGCCTAACAAGATAAAGTCGCTTTCTTTCTCCTCCAGAAAGACTTTCTACTGGTGAATATTGAATTTTTCCCTTAAAATCAAATTGCTCTAAAAGTTGCCCAGCAGAATAAGTTTTTCCGTTGTTCAATGTGATAACTTCGGCAGTTTCCTTGATATATTCCAAAACTGTAAGTTTAGTATTTTCAAAAATAGGATTTTGCTGATAGTAAGCGATGTGAGTATTTACTCCTAAATCAATTTCACCAGAATCTGCTTTGATTTTATCAGTAATTATGTTTAATAAAGTTGATTTTCCGCTTCCGTTGTTTCCATAAATTCCGATTTTTTGTCCTTTATTAAAAATGTAGGAAAAATTTGAAATTACGCAATTACCATCAAAACTTTTTGAAATATTTTTTAATTCTAAAACTTTTCCACCAAGGCGGCGCTCTTTTGTTTCAAAAGTAAAACCAGTTTCTTTTGTAAATTTTTCTCGATTTATCATTCGGTTGATATTATCAATTCTGGCTTTTGCTTTTGTTCCTCGGGCACAAGGTCCACGACGAAGCCAATCTCGTTCTGTTCTTAAAACTGATTCTATTCTTCTGTCTGTGTTTTCTTCAATTTGAGATTCAATTTCTTTTTTTTCAAGATAAGTTGAATAATTTCCTTGATAAAATTTTATTTTTCCTCTTGCTAATTCAAAAATGTTTGTGCAAACACTATCTAAAAAATATCTATCGTGGGTAACCATTAAAACAGTTCGTTCTGTAGAAACAAGATATTCTTCAAGATATTTTATGGTTGCAATATCAAGATGGTTTGTAGGTTCGTCAAGTAACAAAAGTGGAGTATCTTCAACTAAAACTTGAGCAAGAGCAACTTTTTTTATCATTCCACCAGAAAGTGTTTTTAATTTTGCTTGTAAATTTGTAATTCCTAAAGTTGTTAAAATTCCTTTTATTGAAGATTCGTAATTCCAAAGATTTCTATTATCCATTTCTTGTGTTAAATTTTCAAATTCTTGTTGAAATTGTTTAGGAATTGAATTCACAAATTCTGACATTTTTTGACAAGTTAGTTCGTATTTTTTAATTGTGTTTAATTTTACATTGTCGTTACCAAAAATATAATCCATTATTGTATCTTCAGGATTAAAAATTGGATTTTGAGGAAGGTAAGAGGCTGTTCTTCCTTCTTCAAGGGTTTTATTTATTACAACAGTTCCTTCATCAGAATGAAGTTTTCCTGCAATTATTGAAAGTAAAGTACTTTTTCCAGAACCATTTTTACCGATTAAAGCGGCTTTTTCACCTTCGTTAAGTCCAAAAGAAACTTCTGTAAAAAGTGGTTGTTCTCGTCCGATTTTTGCAAGATTGTGTACTGATAAAACATTCATAAAAAAAATATAACAAAAGATAAATTTTTTTTCTACCTAATGGAATTTTTGTTTGCGAAATTATGGCTTTTGGTGTATAATGATTAGAAATGGAACAGGATACAAAGCGCAAAAAATCAATTCTCGTGGTTGAAGATCAAGAAGCTAGCAGAACTCAATTAAAATGGCTTTTCTGTGATACTTATGATGTCATCGAAGCCGAAAGTGGCGAAAAAGCTCTTGAAATCCTTGAGAAAGATAGATATAAACACACAATTTATTTAATTATTTTAGATCTCTTAATGCCAGGAATGACTGGATTTGATGTTTTGGATAAAATAAAAAATGATTCAGTTTATAGTGATATTCCTGTTATTGTTGTTACTTCAGATAGTGATGTTGAAAGTGAAATCGAAGCATTGCATAGAGGTGCTTCTGATTTGATTATTAAACCATACAATCCTAAAGTAATTTTCCATCGTGTAACAAATGCAATTCGCAAAATAGAAATAAACGAAGCTCGTGTTGAGAATATTCTTCAAAAAGAGCAAACATTTGTTACTTCAGAATTAAGTTATAGAGCTAATCACGATTTACTTACTGGAATTGCAAATAAGATATCTTTCTGTGAAAAAACAGAAAAGATGCTTAGAGAAAATCCTGATAAAAAATATGTTTTAGTTAGAACAAATATCGAGCGTTTTAAGGTTATTAACGATTTATTCGGAACAAATGTTGGAGATATTATTTTAAAAGACGTTGCTAATACTTTACAAATTTTGTTTCATGAAAAAGGAACTTATGGGCGTATTGAGTCTGACCATTTTGCAGTTTGTTTTGACACTTCTTTAATGGTTCCAGCAGATATTTGTAAGGAAATTGAAAGTGCAATTCAAAGTCATAATTTAAATTATGCACTTCAAGTAAATATCGGAATTTATGAAATTGATGATATTAGCGTTCCTGTTGACCAGATGTGCGATAGAGCAAATTTGGCTTTGCAAACTATAAAAGGAAATTATCTTCGTCAGATTGCTTATTACGACGCAACTTTAAGAAATACTCTTTTGCAAGAGCAAAAACTAGTTTCTGATATGAAAGAAGCTTTAGAAAATCATGAGTTTGTGATTTTCTTACAACCTGTGTACAGCCTTTATGAAGAAAAAGTTGTAAGTGCAGAAGCTTTAGTTCGTTGGATGCATCCTGAAAAAGGTTTGATTGCTCCAGGTGGATTTATTCCTTTCTTTGAAAAAAACGGTTTAATTGCTCGTTTGGATTTTTACATTTGGGAATTAGTTTGTACTTATCAACGCCGTAGAATTGATTCTGGAATGGCGGAAATGCCTATTTCAATGAATATTTCTAGAATGAGCCTTTATAATCCTCGTTTAAGTGATGAAATTATTGCTTTAGTTGAAAAATATAATGTTCCTCCTAGATTGATTAAATTAGAAATTACAGAAAGTGCATACACTGATAATCCAAGTCAGTTGTTGGCAACCATGGCAAACTTGCAATCCTATGGATTTATCATTTTGATGGACGATTTTGGAAGTGGATATTCTTCTCTCAATATGTTGAAGGATATACCAGTTGATATTCTAAAATTGGATATGTGCTTTTTGCGTGATTTTGAAAAATCTGACAAATCAGGAAATATTCTTACATCAGTTGTTAGAATGGCAAAATGGTTAGGAATTCCTGTTGTTGCAGAAGGCGTAGAAACTCAAAATCAATTGGATTTTTTAAGAGGAATTGGTTGTGATTTTATTCAAGGATATTATTTTTCTCGTCCAATTCCAACTGATGAATTTGAATGTTTAGAAAATAAAACAATACTTGGTCATAAAAGAGTTTCTGCTTTATTTGAAGATACTGAGGCGTTTGATGTTTTATTCAACGGAAATGAATTAACATCACGATTATTTAATAGTTTTGTAGGGGCTGTTGGTCTTTACGATTTTACTGAAGATCGTTTAGAAGTTTTACGAGTAAATGATAACTATTACGATATGATGAATTATAGTCCTCAGACTTTCCATGCAAATAAGATGAATTTATTTGAGATGGTCGTGCCTGAAGATAGACCAACTTTGATAAATGCTTGTAAATTAGCAATAGATGGTGAAGTTCCTTCTGAAATAAAAATTCGACGTTATCTTCCTGATGGAACAATTATTTGGCTTTCAATTATGGTACGATGTTTAGGTGGTTCAGATTCACATCCTGTAATTTGTTTAGCAATGAATAATATTACTGAACAAAAAGTTGCTGAGCAAAGGATGATTAAACAAACTGAAAAAATCCGTCGTTATAATAGATATTTACACGAAACTTTAGATTCTATTCCTTGTGGAATTGCTCAGTACACAGTCGATAATGGATACATGACAATCTTTGCAAACAAAGAAGCCTTGAGACTTTATGGATACGAAGCTGGAAATTCTACTATGAACGATAAGACTATTCAGCAATATGATTTTTTCTCATTAGAAGAACGAGAAGAATTTATAAAAATGCTTGATAGAATTAAGGATACAAAACAACCTGAAAATTATACAGCTATCATAAAAAAAACAGATGGAACATCTTGTCCTATTGATGGGACTGTAAGTATTATGAAATCTGTTAGTGGCGATATGATATTCCAAGATTCTTTTTATGCGGTAACAAAATAATTTTCAAAACTAAATAACTTAAACAAATTCGAACGGTGTTTCTTGGTAAACATAGTAGTTCAGCCAATTTGAATAAAATAAGTGAGCATGACTTCGCCATGTGGAAATAGGTTTGTTCCAAGGATTATCTTCTGGATAATAATTTTCTGGCATGGCAATTTTTTTTCCCTGGTCTAAATCACGGCGATATTCTACACCTAAAGTTTCTGGGTCGTATTCAAGATGGCCTGTCATAAAAATTTGTCTGTTATCATTTGATTTTACAAGCAAAACTCCAGATTTTTCGCTTTCTGCTAAAATTGTTAATTCTGGATGTTGTTTTATTTCTTCTGCTCTAACTTCTGTATGCCTTGATTGTGGTGACGGAAAGATATCATCAAATCCACGTAGAAGAGGTTCTGCAACTGTTGTTTTATAGTTTTTAAAAATTCCAAAGATTTTTTCATCAAGATTATGTTTTTGTATTCCGTAGTGATGATAAAGTCCAGCTTGTGCTCCCCAACAAATATATAAAGTACAGAATACATTATTTTTTGCGTAATCCATTATTTGACAAAGTTCATTCCAATAATCAACATCTTCAAAGGGAATTTGCTCAACTGGTGCACCTGTAATTATCATTCCATCAAATTTTGTTTCTAATGCTTGTTTTGATGTTATGTAAAATTTTTCTAGATGGTCAATTTTTGTATTTTTAGATTGATGAGATTCCATGTGAACTAAAGAAATTTCTACTTGCAAAGGAGTATTTCCTAGTAAGCGTAAAAGTTGAGTTTCTGTAGCAATTTTTGTTGGCATAAGATTTACTATTGCTATTTTTAAAGGTCTAATATCTTGTTTTACAGCACGAGTTTCTGTCATTACAAAGATATTTTCTTTTTCTAAAGTTTTACAAGCTGGTAAATCTGATTGAATTTTTATAGGCATAACATTTGAACTGTAGCATATTTTTAATGTTTTTGCTATACTTATTTATTATGAAATCCATTGACAGAAGAGCAGCAATAAAAAAATTAAAGACTTTGATTTTTACTCAGAAATCAGAACCTATTCCTTTTAGAACAAAAATTGAAAAAGAATTTTCTTCAATTTTTTTACCTAATGGAGTTGAATTTTCTGAGACTACTATCGGAAATGTAAAATGCGATTTATTGGTTCCAGAAGTTGCAGCTAAAAGTAGAGTGATGATTTATATTTATGGTGGTTCTTTTGTTGGTGGTTCAAGAGCCTCTTGGCGTAGTTTTTGTGCTTCTCTTGCCCATGCATCTTCCACAGAAACTTATGTTCCTGAACTTCATCGTTCTCCAGAGCATCCTTTTCCTGCTTCGTTAGAAGATGTTATACAGGTTTTAAAAATTTTATTATCAATAAAACAAGATGTAGTTTTAATGGGTGATTCTTCTGGAGCAAGTTTGATTATTGGTTCAGTTTTAAGTTTGCCCGTAAGTAGTCGTTCAAAAATAAAAGAGATTGTACTTATGTCTCCTTGGTTTGATTTATCTGCGGAAGCTCCTTTGTTTAATCAACGCAAAAATTCTGACGAAATTATCAGTGCTGAATCATTAAGACGCTGTGCTGATGTTTATACTTATCGTTCTAATTTGAAAAATCCTCTTGTTTCACCAATGTTTGGAACTGAACAAGATTATGAAAATTTTCCACCGATTTTTATTCAAGCAGGTGAAAAAGAAATTTTGAAAGAACAAATTGAATCTTTTGCTCACATGATGTTTCGCTATAGAATAAATTGTGAATTAGATTTTTGGAAAGATATGCCACACATGTTTCAGATGGTTGATGAATATTTGCCACAAGCACATCTTGCAGTAGAAAAAATTGGAAGACACATACAAGAAAAGGATTGATAATGGAATTAGTTGCACCTGCTGGAAATTTAGAAAAATTAACTTATGCTTATGAATACGGAGCTGATGCTGCTTACATCGGATTAAAAAGATTTTCTTTGCGTGTAAAAGCTGATAATTTTTACGAAGATGAGTATAAAAAAATAATTGAGTTAAAAAATAATCATCCTGGTAAAAAGTTATTTTGTGCTTTAAATATTACCTTTCATAACAAAGACATTCAGCAATTTATTTCTGAAATTGATTATTTCAAAGAGTATCCAATTGATTCGTTTATTGTGCAAGATATTGGAATGGTTCGATTAATTCAAAAATATTTTCCAAAGGCTGCTTTGCATTTAAGTACGCAAGCTAATTGTATAAATTCTGAAGCAGTAAAAATGTATCGTGATTTAGGTTTTAAACGAGTTGTTTTAGGAAGAGAAGCAAGTCTTGCAGAAATTCGGCAGATAAAAGATGCTGTTCCTGAAATGGAACTTGAAGTTTTTGGTCATGGTGCAATGTGCGTTTCTTATTCAGGTCGTTGTCTTTTAAGTGCTTATATGAATGGGCGTAGTGCAAACGGAGGCTTTTGTTCCCATTCTTGTCGTTGGGATTACGATTTACTTTCTACACCAAATGGTGCAAAAAAATTAGCAGAGTCAGGTGAACTTGTTTTACGGGAACATCAACGACCAGATGAATACTTTCCTGTTTTTGAGGGCGAAAATTTTACAGCAATTCTTTCTTCAAAAGATTTGTGCATGATTGATCATCTTGATGATATGAAAAAAGCTGGAGTGGATTCTCTTAAAATCGAAGGAAGAATGAAAAGCATTTATTATGTTGCTTTGGTTACTCGTGCCTACAGAAAAGCTATTGATGCTCTTGAAGGAAAAATTTCTGTTGAACAAGCAAAACCTTTCATTGACGAACTTGAAAATGTAAGTCATCGAGAATGTACAACTGGATTTTATTATCGTAGAGAAGATGCTGATAAAACAACGGTTGGAGCTTCTGATAGTAAATATATTTTGGTTGCTCAAATTCATAATGCACTTTCTAAAACAGAACAAGATGATTTATATAATCTTGGACAAAAAACTCAAACTGACTTTTATGCAGAAATCGAAGCAATGCATCCAAGTGCAAAAGTTGCTCGGCTTAAAGATTTAGAAATCAATCCTGAAAAAAAAGTTTTTGCTTTTGAAAAACAAGATGGTTGGTTTATGTATAATTTTACTGCTCTAAACAAAATTGATACTTCAATGGATTTAGAATTTGTTTCTTCTGATTGTGTTAGCCAAGTTGTAAAAAAAGGCGAGTGGAAGTTAATCAATTTTGAAGATGGAACTTCTACCGACTGGACTTGTAACGGACATCCTGTTGTGCTTTACACAAAATATCAACTTCAAAATAATACTTTGGTAAGAATTTTAGATCCAGAATATCAAGAAGGTGTTATCAGAAATCACGGAAGATAAATAAATTTCAAACTAAATTAAAGTTTATTTCTTTTTAGGTTCAGTTTTTGTTTCTTCCCAGATTACAGGAATGTATCTTTCTTGAATGTTTGGAATCTTAGCAAAGTTTTTACAATCTTTTTTGTGAACGATAATTCCTCTTCCTCTTGAAACATAACCAACAATTTCATCTCCAAATTTAGGTGAACAACATTTGGCAACATTTATCATAAAGTTTGTTGTATCTCCAATTCTAATTTTTACAGGAGCATCATTTTCTTCTGAGGTAGGTTTTCCAGTTCCACTTTTATGAGAATGAATTTTTTGACCTTGGTTTACAACTGTTGAAGGATTTTGTGAACTTTCTTTTTTGTCTGTTTCAAAAGCGTATCCATTATTTTGTAACCAAGATTTTATTTTACTTCTTGCTTTTGCAGATTTTACAATTTGTAATTGATTTAAAGTTGGATGTGCTTGTGGAGAAGTTAAGACTTCAATTATCTGTGTATTTTTTAACGGCTTTGAAAGTGGAATAATTTGTCCGTCTGCTTTTGCACCAACAATAGTTTGTCCTATGTGGGAATGAATTGAATATGCAAAATCGATGGCAGTTGCACCTGCTGGTAATTCTTTTACTTCGCCATTTGGTGTGAAAACAAAAATTGAATCTCCTAAAAGTTCTTCTTTGATTTCATTAAAAAAATCTTCATCATTAAGATGTTCTTTTTTTAATTCTTTTAGTTGATTTATAATTGAAAGATTGTCTACGCTAACAGAATCTTTATTTGTACCTTTTTTGTAAAGCCAATGGCTTGCAACTCCGTGTTCTGCAACTGAGTGCATTTGCTGTGTACGAATTTGAATTTCAAGAGGTTTTCCTTCGCACATTACAGTTGTATATAAACTTTGATAACCATTTGCTTTTGGCATTGCAATATAATCTTTGAATCTTCCTTCCAGAGGTTTCCATAAATTATGAACTTGACCAATCATCATATAACATTCTTCTGGAGTTTGACAGATTATGCGAATTGCAAGTAAATCAAAAAGCTCGTCCGCAGATTTGTTGCGTTTTCGCATCTTTTGATAAATTGAATAAAAATGTTTTGCTCTACTGTTTACAGTAACTTCTATGTTGAGTCTATTTGCACTTTTGTAAATTTCTTTTTGTGCTTTTTCAAGATATTCTGCTCTTTCTGTTTTTTTTAACGAAACAACTTTTTTTATTTGCTGAAATGCTTCTGGATTTAAAACTTTTAAACTTAAATCTTCTAGTTCAACTTTTAAGGATGACATACCTAGTCGGTTTGCAAGGGGAGCCCAAATTTCAATTACTTCGGAAGCAATTTCTTTTTGAACAGAAATTTCATAAGGCTTGATATTTCTAATTCTATCTAATCTATCTGCAAGTTTTACAAGAATAACTCTGATGTCATCAATCATTGCAAAAAGCATTTTTCTAAAAGAATCGGCTTGTTGCAAAGTTTTATTTTTTATTCTTAAGTTTGTAATTTTTTTAGAACCTTGAATTATTGTAAGCACTGCTGTTCCAAATTTTTCGCTAATTTCATTTTCATCAATTTCTGGAATTTCAAGGATGTTGTGAAAAAAACCTGCAATAATACTTTCGTAGTCTAAGTGATTTTCTGCAAGAATACTTGAAACTCTCATTGGATGAATAAAATATGGCTTTCCTGAAGGTCTAAGTTCATTTTTTGATTTTTCTAATAAAAAATTCCATGCTTGAGTGATAATTTCTTTTTGTTCGATATATTCAGGATATGTAGAAAAAAAATCTTGTATTAAAGTTTGAGAATCGATGTTTTCATTTTGAAAGTCTTGTTCAATTTTTGTCATTTTTTTATTGCCCTTGTAACTCGTGGTTGTCCTGATAAATCTTCGAAAGTAGTAATATTTGAAAATCCAATTTCAGATAAATAGTCTCTTGTAAGATGTGCGTTGTACTCACCAGTTTCGATTAAAAAAATTCCATTATCGTTTAAAAGTTCAAAAGATTGTTTTATTAAAGGTCTAATTAAAGACATTCCGTCGCCATAGTTTGAATCTGTTGTACTGATATAACAGGCATCTCCGTCTAAGGCAAGGGGAGGTTCTCTTCTTCCGTCTAAAAGTAAATCGTTAACAATGCTTCTTGGCACATAAGGTGGATTTGAAACTATCATGTCAAATTTTTCTGTAACATTATCTAATAAATCTGCTAAAATAAATTCTACATTATTTTTGGTAAAGTCTTTGCCTAAAATATTTTCTGAATTTTGTTTTGCAACTTCTAGTGCTTTGTGACAAACATCTGTAGAAAAATATTTTATGTTTTTTGTTTTTTCAAATTGTTTTGCGATAGAAATAAAAACACATCCACTACCTGTACAAACATCTGCAATTTTTAAAATTTTATTTTCTGAATTTCGTTCAATATCTTGGATAGCTTTTTCAACTAAAAGTTCAGTGTCAGGTTTGGGAATCAAAACATTTTTATTTACAAAAAATTCTAATCCAAAAAATTCTTTTTTTTCTATAATGTATGCTACTGGTAATCCTGTTTTGCGTTGTTGAATAAATGAATTTAATTTTTGCAAAGATTGCTCATCAAGCATTTCATCCTGATGAGCTAAAATCCAAGAACGATTTTTTTTCAAAACTTCACAGAGTAAACAGTCAACATCTAAGGATGGTGTAGTTGAGTTTAATAATTGTTTTGTTTGCTCTTTTCTAAATTCTGAAATTGTCATTGTAATTTATTGTGTATTTTTAAGTTGTTCCTCTTTTGCGTAGATACAAAGTGCGTCAATCATTTCGTCAAGGTAACCTTGCATAACTTGGTCAAGTTTGTAAAGTGTTAAATTTATACGATGGTCAGTTAAACGATTTTGAGGAAAGTTGTATGTTCTAATTCTTTCGCTTCTGTCTCCAGAGCCAACCATAGATTTTCGGGCAGCTGAGCGTTCTGCATTTTTCTTTGATTCTTCTAAATCAAAAAGTCTTGCTCGTAAAACTCTCATTGCTTTTTCTTTGTTTCTAAGTTGGCTTTTTTCGTCCTGTTGGATAACAACAATTCCTGTAGGAAGGTGAGTTAAACGAACTGCGGAGTCTGTTGTGTTAACACATTGTCCACCGTTTCCACCTGCACGCATTACATCAACTCGTAAATCTTCAGGTCTAATTTCAATTTCAGTTTCTTCTGCTTCTGGTAAAACTGCAACAGTTACAGCACTTGTGTGAACTCGTCCTTGGCTTTCTGTTGCTGGAACTCGCTGAACTCTGTGAACTCCACCTTCGTAGCGCAAACTTCCGTAAACATATTTTCCACTGATAGAAAATGAAATTTCTTTGTAGCCACCAACTTCAGTTTCGTTAGCTTCTAGAACTTCGTATTTCCAACCTTTCATATCTGCAAATCTTGTGTACATTCTAAAAAGGTCGGCAGCAAAAAGTGATGATTCATCTCCACCTGTTCCACCACGAATTTCCATGATGATATTTTTTTCTTCTAGTGGGTCTGGTGGAATAAGAAGCATTTTCAAATTACTTTCTAGAGTTGGCAAACGTTCTTCTAAACTTTTTAATTCTTCACGAGCCATCTCTTTCATATCGTGGTCATCTTCTTCTGTGATGAGAATTTTTGAATCTTCAATTCCTTGGAGAACATCTTTGTATTCAGTGTAAGCTTCCATCAAAGTTGAAAGATGGGAATGTTCTCGCATTATGTCCTTATATTTTTTAGGATCTTTTGTTAATTCTGGATCCAAGATTAATTCATTTACTTCTTGGAATCTTTTGGACATTTGTTCAAGTTTATTTAAAAGCATAATTTAATTATAACAAAAAGGATGATTTTCTACAATATCTATAAAAAGTTCCAGATTGTATAGGGTAAAAAAAACGCCTCAAACTTAATTTTTCAAAAAAGTTCAAGGCGCTTAGTATTATCTAATTTTAGCTAAAACTTATGGAGCGGTTACTGTATTTCTTACTCTGATGTAAACTGTGTTAGAGTAAGTTTGACCAGTGATGTCTTCTATTGTAAGCATAACAACATGGTTTTTAGCTTCTGTTTCAGATCCCTCAGTTGTATATGTCCAAGATTGTGCTGTAGATTTTACAACTCCGTCAACTGTCCATATCCAACTATTAACTTCAGCACCATCAATGTCTGCTGGACCTTCAAAAACAATTGGAGTTCCAACTTCAACATCTTTGTAGAATGTTTCTCCATCAGGTGTAATGAGGAATTCTTTGTCTTCGTATTCAGGGAAGATAACTTCGATAGATGCTTCTGATTTCCACAAGGCATAAACAGCATCGTTTTGGTAAGTTCTTGTAGCATATTCTGTAATTGCTGTGTCTGGAGCACCGTCAGTAATAGGATAGTCTAATTGACCTGCGTTATCTTCTCCGTTTTCAATCATGTGATACCAACCACCAAAGATAAATCCATCACGCTTGATGTAGTTTGCAGGATCTTCATCAATTGATTTTGGAAGAACATAAGTTCTGCTGATTGAATATGTGTAACTGTAAATGTTTTCATCTGCATAATTTTCTGGAACAGGATCTTTTGCAGGACCATAGAAAACATCTCCTGTAAATTCAGCACTTTCTGGAACTTTTACTGTTCCTCCATTTAAGTGCATTGCAATTACAGCAAGGTTGATAAAGTCTTCGCTATCTGCATTTTCGTAGTCACAATATTCTGATTCACCAAATTCGTTTACAGCTTTAATTTTTGCTTTATACAAAGTTCCAGTTTTAATATTGATTGTAAATGTAGGTTTTACTGTATCTGGACGAGCAATTAGGTCTCCGTCAATATATTCTGGATGATTTCGTAAAACTGTATTTTCATCATAAATTACAGGATCTCCTGCTGGTGTTGTAGGGTCTGTATATTCTGTAACTTCAAGTACAAAGCCTGTCTCGTTGATTGCATTATCACGCCATGAAAATTCAATTGTAGCTGTACCAAGAGTATTTGCTATATATGTTACGTCTAATTCAGATGGAGCAGCAGGTGGAACATTGATAACATCTCCAAGAGTAATTTCTTTAGTACTTGTGTTACCTGGATCTACATAAACTTCTTCGATGTAAGGCATCAAAAGAACATCCTGTGCGTTATAAAATCTTGCAATGTAATAATATTTTCCAGGAGTAACATCTTTTGTAAGTTTTACATTTGGAGTATTTGTTCCTGCATTATTTATAGTAGCAGGATTATCAACTACAACAGCTTGTGCTTCTGCATCTGCAATGTTATTGTAAAGTCCAACTGTAACTTTTGTTACAATATCTGGATTTGTAGCAGGTTTTGTGTAAGTTAATGTTACATCAACTGAACCATTTTCTGTTCCAACTGGTTTTAAGTCAAAGGGAATTGTTTGTTCACCATTGCGTAAGTCAGCAACAGTAAATCCTGATAAGATTATTTTTCCAGCTTTAGATGCTGTTAATTCAAAACTCCATCTTGAAGCAGCAAGTTCTAGGACAAGTTTGCCGTCAGTAAAATTACCCCAAGTGTAGTCTTTTTCAACTACTTCATCTGTGTACATAAGGTTTGTGGCAACAAGATGATAAGAAAGTTCTTCTTTTTTCTCATCTGTCCAATCATCTGGTAAAATTGTTCTGGAAGTGTGATGATTGTCAATTACAAGAGTTACTTTTGTGTTTCCTAATGCGTTTGGAATATATCCATTTCCTGCTGCATTTTCACAAGAAACAAACAAAAACAAAACTGCCAAAGATAAGGCAATAAAAAGTAAAGTTTTTTTCATGGTTTCCTCTTTACAAAAAAATAACCCACAAAGTCTTTATTCTTAAAGACTAAATCCCTAATTTAAGATTATATAACCAGTATAAATAAAAAGCAACAAAAATGGAGAAAATGGACAAATTTTTGTATTTTTTTTATAAAAATTTACTCGTAAATTTTTATTCTACAAGAATCGTCATAGCCTTGTGATTGATAAAATGCGGTAACGTATATTGTGTATTCATTTGCAGGAATTGTATCAACATAAATAACGAATCTCTTACCATTATCTTGAATTGCATAATTCCCTTCGCAGTTTGGAGAAATTTTCCAAACTGCACTTTCACATTCAGTAGGTATTGCAAAAATGTGATTTTGGCCACCTTTAGAAGAATCTTTTTGTACTTCAATATATTCTTCTTGAATTATTGCATCAGGGTTAATGTTTCCGTTAGAAATGAATTTCATAACTGGAGTGTGATCAAAGTTTGAATTGTAATCTTGTATCATATCATTTATTGTAAATCCACAAGAAAAAAGTGAAAATTGAAAGATTATTACTACGACGATTAAAAGAGATTTTTTCATTTTTCTTTCCTCTTAAAATCAAAGCGATAAGAAGCAGAAGTTGTAAATCCAAAACCAAGACAGGTGTTGTACTCGCCTCCAAGGAAAATTCCCCAATTATAAATTGATGCAGAAATTCCTATGGCAGAATAAAGAGTTGGAATGAATTTGCTTGATAAATTTGCTGCAAGGTTTGCACTCCATAATTGCAAAAAACTAACACCTAATCTTAATTCTGCTGTGCATAATAAATCAAAATTCTTAATTGGTGCAAAGTTATATCCTACAGAAAAATATGGTACAAATTCAGAAAGAAATGGTGGATGAAATTCTCTTGAATTTAAATAATATTTATATGGAAAATCTTTTTGTGGAAATCCAAAATTATAATTTAAACCAAGACCTAAAGCCACAGGGGATAATAATTCAAATTCTAAATATCTTGCACCACCAAAAACCGAAACAGTGTAAGGTTCTGGCAAAGTGTTAAATCCTAAATTAACTTCTATTGCCCAATTTTCTACGGGTAAGTTAAAATCTTTTTTGATTTTCTTTTTTGTTGTATCTTCTTGTGATTGCTGATTTTCTTGTTCTTTTAATTGTTCTGCTTCATCCAATTCTTTTTGCATTCGTAATGCTTCATCTGGTAAAATCATTTTTGTTTTTAAAAATAATTTTATAATCACGCCTTTTTCAAAACCGACTAAAAGAAATTTATTGCTAACATCTGTATCCATTGAAATAATTTTATCTGGATTTTCAGCAAAAACTGCACCTTCTAAAATTCCTTTGTCAGAGTAAATCCAAATTAAACCATTTTGTGTAGCAACATAAATTTTGCTACAATCTTTGTTCCAAATAAAATTTGTAATTGGAGAAGGAACTTCAATATCAAAAAGAGGAATTCCTTCTGTACTTCTTAAAGTTAATTTGTTGATTGCTGTTTGATATAAAAAAGATTCTGATGTGTTATTAAATTTTGCTCCAGCACAACTTTCTGAATAACCGTAAACTTGTAAGAGTTTTGAAAAATTATCTGATGAAATTAAAAATATATTTCCAAGGGAATCAGTTAGTAAAATTGAGTTTCCTGATTTATTATATTCAATATTGATAATTGCAGATTCCGTAATTTTTATTAACTGCTGATTTTTGTTTTCATCATTTAAATTTGTAATAATAATATTTCCATCATCTAAACCTGCAACAACATAATTATTTTTGTAATTTGCGATTGAAGTCATTTTGATAATTGGATTATATTCTAATTGAGCTTTTGGTTCTTTTGTGTTCACATCAAAAATAAAGGCTCTGTTATTGTCGTCGTATGAAAGTAATGCATTTACATGATTTATTTTTTCTTCATCTTCTTCGATGTAAATTTCATCATAACTGAAAATACTAATTTGCTTTACTTTACCTGTGTGTCCTAAAATTACTTTTTTTGTTTCATCAGTAAAATTGTCGCAGAGGATAATTGTGTCAGAAATTGCGTATCCAAATAATTGTTGTTCATTACTAAAGCAAATTGCGTTAACAGGATAATTTGTTTCTGCAATTAGTTTTAATGGTGCAAAGTTTTGTTCAAAAGGAAATTCTTCAGATATATTTTCTTCTTGTGAAAACATAGTTGATAAAAATATATTTGTTAGTAAAAATATAATTAAAAATTTTTGTAAAAGTTTTTTATTCATTTTTTAAATTCCATTGTGAAAGTAAATAAATAATTCCACTATCTTGTAGTTTTAAATTTGTTCCACAAGATAAACAAACAAATCTTCCATCGTCTTTAAGTTTTTCTTTTGCACAACCGATACAAAAAATTTTCCCACATTCAGGACAAATTCCTGCAGGTAGATTATCTGGTGGCATTGCTTTAAGTGTAAGTTTTGCTCCCTCCGAAAGATTTTTTGGTACAAACCAATTTTGATTACATTTGTTGCAAGAAATTTTGCGCTTAGTTTTTTCATTTAAGTTTTCTAAAAATTCTTGAACTAAGGGATTGTCTAAAAATTCTTCCAACTCATTTGCAATTTCTTGACTTAAAAAAGTTTTATTTGTTAACAAATATAAATTTGCTAAATCAATTTTAAGTAAAATGTAATCAGAATTTTTTTGATAGCAATTTTCTATTCCTTGGCGTAACGCAAGTTCTGCTCTGTAGTAATCTCCTTTTCGTGTTGCGATGCAAGCCATAATTCTTGATGCTTTAGGAGAAGGTTCTTGAGTAAAAAGTCTACCAAGCAAATTTTCTGCTTCATTTAGTTTTTCTGTTTTAACGCATAAATCTGCATAATCGGTTAGTAATAATTCATCTCTTGGTGAAAGTTCTAATGCTTTATCGTAAAAGTTTTGTGATTTTTCAAATTGATTATCGTCTTTTAAAAAATTCGCAATTAAGTGATAAGCATCTTTTCGATATTCACTTCCTTTACCTGAATGTTTTGCTGTGGATTCAATTAAATTAAGAGCATGTTCTAAACGATTTTCAGTTTTCAAAATCATTGCGTATAAATTTAATACAGCAAGTTCTTCTGGCAAAATTGCAGCAGCACTATAAATACAACTTTTTGCTTCTTCAAAATTTTTATCGTTGTAATTTATTTTTGCAAGATAATACCAAGACCATCCATCGTTTTCATTTAATTCGGTTGCATGTTCAAAAAGATTTTTTGCTTCTTCAATTTTTTCTAAATCTAAAAGAATTTCTGCTTTTGTTCTTATGTAAAGACTTTCTTGTGGCTCAATGTTTATTGCTTTGTCGCAAAGTTCTAAGGCTGATTCTAAATTATTTTCATCACGATAAATTACTGATAACATAAAAATTGCTTGATGATCAGTTAGTTCAGATTTTTTTCCTTTTACATAAATTTCTAGTTGTTCTTTTGCTTCTTCTATTTGATTTTGATACCAATAGAATTTTCCTTTCAAAGAACAAAGTTGTCTTTTTTGACTTGCAGAAAGTTTTTCTTTTTCAATTTCAAAAGTTGTTTGTAAAAAATTTTGCCAATCTTTTTTATCCAAAAATAATTGACAAGCACTAAGTAAATTTTCTGAAACTTCTTTGTTTTTGTTTTGCAATTTATAAGTTGAGGCAATATTTAATAAATGTGTTCCTTCGTCATTTTGTAATTCAAATGCTTTTTGATACCAATTTATTGCTTGGTCAAAGTTTCGTTGTAAAGAACAAACATGTCCTTTTAATGAACAAAGCAAAGCTGAAGATTGAGCTTGTTCTAAAACAGTTTCAAAGAAAGAATCAAATTCGTTATATCGTGAACTTAGATAAAAACAAGATGCAAGTTCTTGAATTAAAGATAAACTTTCTGGATTATTTTCTCTCTGGACTTGCAAAATTTCTATAGCTTCTGGATAAAGTTGCATAGCCATATTTATTCTTGCAATCAGTAAGGCAATTTCACTATCAATTTTTTCTTCTGGGATTTTTTTTAATTCAATTAAAGCAGGAATATTTCTTCCAACTGCACTTAGGCTTTTTGCAATTTCAATATGATGATTTATATCAGAATTTGATTTGCTATTCCATTGCTGAAATGAAGCATCAGTTTGAACTTGACGGGATTCAATTACAAAGAAAGGAAGTGTGCAACAAACTTTTTCGTGTTCTGTCCAATTTTGTCCAGCAAATGCGATGTATCCTTCGCTTTGAATTGTATCGTCTTGTATGGTTGTAACAAATTCATTGTTTATGATAATTGAAAAATTTGTTCCATTTGCAATTACTTGAAGAGGAATTAAGTTTTTAGAATGTTTCTTATTTTTGTTTTCAGGGATTTTAGTCCAACCTAAAAGAGGAATTTGTGTTCCGTTAAAAATTACGTCAAATCTAAATTGTCTTTTATCAGAAACTAAAATCATATAATAATTAGAATCGTTTACGCATCTAAACATAATTCCAAAGGCACAATATCCTGCGTTTTCAATAGAAGGTTGTTGTTGACTTTCAGTTTCTGGAATTAATTTATCAATTTTAGAAAAATCTAATTCAGTTTCTATACAAAGATTTCTGTATTGATATTGAGGATTGGTTGTCCATGCAAAAAGTTCTTTTCTAAATAGTTCAAGATTAAAACCATTTTCAAAATAAGATTTGTATCCATCGCCTGTTTCTTCTATGAATCTCCGATTTTTCTCTTTTGTAAAATCGGAAATCCATAGTTCAAAAACACTTGCTGTAAAATCTTGTTCAATAATTTCTGTTTTTTTTGAAAATAATTTTTTTAGTTTGTTAAACATATTTATTATTTTATACTGATTGTAATATCAATTGATGCAGTATGTCGTCCTTCATTATTTGTAGAATTTGAATCTTGAATTGGAGATGTAATTCTTAAGTCTGAATTAGTTTCTAAAATATCATTTGATTGAAGTCCACCTGTGCTTACAGCTTGTGTATGTGCAATTTCATGTGGAGGAATTATTTTTCCGTTACTTCCAATTGTGATAGTTTGATTTTCTGTAACTATGAATGCTCCATCGTCAACAGCATCATAAAAATCTTGGTCAGCATTTTCAAGTTGTTCTGTTTGTGCAACTTCATCAGTTTGTTCATCTTGTTCAGTTGAGTTTGCTTCTTTTGTGATAACTGTTTTTGTTCCTTTTTGTTCAGGAGGTGTGATTGCCCACTTTCCAGAAAAACAAACAAGGGTTCCATCAGAATAAATTTCGCCAGAAGTTCCTCGTACAGAAGCGGTTGCAACTGATGTTCTAACTTTAAATCCAACACGTTTGTTGTCAGATTTTTTTATATCAGCTTTTATGTTTCCTGCATCAAGAAACATTGTTGTGTTGTAATTTTGATTTTGTTCAACAATTTCTTCTATTGTGAGTCTTGTTAAGGCTCTAACTTCGATAAGAGATTTTCCGATATATAAAACTGCACTTGATCTAAATCCTGTGGAAATTACTGTTCCAGGTGTTAAAATGTCACCATTTTTTATTTGTACCCAATTTTCATTTAATTGGATTTCAACTTTTCCTACTACGGAATTTACAATGGCAACTTCATTAGAAGCAAACGAAAAAGTTCCGATTAAAAAAGAAAATAAAAATAAACAAATAAGTTTTTTCATAAATCCTCCAAAAATCAAAATAAATTAAAATGTAAATCCAAATTTAATAGCTGTAGAAAAATAATTAGGATTATCTTGTACAAAAGAAATAAATTGATTTCCGTTTAATGCAAGATATATATCGCTAACAATTTGCCATTTAGCAGAAAGTTCCCATTGGATTCCGTCAAAAACAAGTGGATTTTCGTTTGTTGTGATAGAGCAAATACAATCAGACCCCAAAGAAACAAAAAGTGAATTTATCGGTTTGATTGTGTACAATAAACTTGCTTTTAAGATTGAAGAAAAAGATTTTCCTATTAAGGAGGCATCAATTTGTGTTACAGGTCTAAATTTGTCAAGGGAAGTTCCTTCTGCAGAAGCAAATATTCCACCAAGTGATAAAGATGAATTTAAGAAATCAAAATATGATGTTAATTCAATTTTTGAAAGGTTTGATAACTTTAGATTTTCACTTCCATCAGATTTTAAATTCATTCCTAAAGTTGACTGTAATATATAGAATATATTTTGTGAAATTGCACCATTGAAAGCAAGTGTTGCATACATTTTTGTGTAATCTAATTTTCCAAAATCCACAGATGCAAAAAATTCTGTGTTAATAAACTGTGTGTTAAAAATATTAAATTGTAATCTAGCTGAAGCTACTAAAAAACTTGGTGATAAAACATAAATATTTTCTTCCTTTACGTAAGGAGTTTCAAAGTAATTTGCATTCATGTAGTTTGCTAATCCAGTGTAGCCTGCAAAAAAAGAAAATTCTGTTTTTGCAAGTTTGAAATCTGCAAATAATCCGTCTACATCTTGGAAAAAAATTAAACCTGTAGTATCTGCAAAATAAAATCTACCTAAGTTTATCTCTGTGTTTATTTTTTCAGAAGGAATATTGAATACGAATTTTAATAATGGTAAATCTAAAATATTTGATATTAGATTACCTTGGTCTTTTGAGTTTGAAACAGAAAATTTATATTCTCCTTCGCAAGCTAAAAATGAAGAACAAGTTTTGTTCAAAGGCAATTTTAGCCAAAGATTCAAACCTTCAAAGTTGTCAAAAAATAGTTCTGAGCCTTCATAAAAAGAAAAGGCAAAATCGGAATTTAATGAACCACCGTAATTTATTGCAACTCCATTTGTGCTTTCGGCAGTTGTGTTTTCTTCCTGTTTTGTTTCTGTAGGTTTAAAAACTGAAAAATCACTAGGTAACTGTGATGCAAAAATATTAAATGAGGTTAAAAAGATTAAAAATAGTACTGATAAAATATTTTTTTTCATTTATTACCTCTGGATTCATAAATTTTTATACATTTTGACATTACGTTTAATGCTTCTTTTCCGGATAAATATTGATTAGGATATTTTTGTAAACTTATTAATCCTAGGGATTGCATTTCTCTAAAAGCGTACCGTGGAGATTTTGTTATAGAATACATTAATCCACCTTTTTTTATCCAAGCATTCATACACATTTGAGAAAATTTTTTATATGTTAGAGGTTTGTATGGATTTTCAGGAATATCACTGATGTTTGCTAAAGTTAAAACATTCATCGCTTGTTGTTCGTTAGCACCATCTGGTAAAAGTTCAAGATGGACAGCTACAAAATAAGAAACCTGTGCGTAATTCACTTGTTGAGATTCCAAAATCTTAGTTACAGAATCTGCGGATTGAGAATAAAGTGAAACTGCAAAAAATAGCATAAAAAATGCAAAAAAAGTTGTTTTTTTCATACAATTTATTTTATCACATGTTATAATATTTGTCATGAATAGAACGCCAAAATTGAATTTTTTTTCAAAACATTTAGATGTTGTAATTGTAATTTTTGTAATTTTACTTTGTGGAATTTTAGGTGTAACTGGCTTAGTTGAAAAAATTGAATTTCGTGTTTACGATGCTTTACTTGAAATAAAACCTGCAACTACACAGAATCCTAATATTCGCTTGGTAAATATTGATGACGCTGCTTCTGGCGAAATGGGAGTTTGGCCTTGGGGACGTGAAATTCTTGCCGATGTTCTTGTAAGGTTGCGTGAAGTTGGTGCAAAAACTGCTGTTTTTGATATAGAGTATATTTCATCAGGTTCTTTGGGAATTGCTCCTGATGTTTTGGCAGAACTTCCTGATAGTTTTTCCTATGAATTAGACAATGTTGCAACTTTGATGTCTGAATTTTCAAGTTCAGTTGCTCATAATGGAATTGCTCTAAATCAAGTTGAATCTGTTAGTGAAGATTTAATCAATAATTATATTGTGCCTTCGTATCAAAATCTTTACGATAAAATTGACGTTTTGGTTAGAGATAACGACGAATATTTTGGTAAAGCAATCCGATTTTTTGGGAATGCTTGGCTTACAATTAACGCTGCGGATTTAAGTATAAAAGTAGACCCTGAGTATAGGGAATATTTAGATACAAATTTATTAAATTATAACGTAAAAGACCCTACAAATGAAATTGAAAAGGGAAACGATTATACTTTCAAATTTATGTATAACACTATTCCAGGATTTTCACCTGCATTACCTATTTTTATGAAAAATGCAGCAGGGGCTGGTTTTACAAACGTTTCTATCGATAGCGATGGTTCAAGGCGACGAATCGAACTTTTACGTAAAAATAACGATGTTTATATTGCACAACTTTCTTTTGCACCACTGCTTTCACTTTTAGATACAAAAGAACTTGAACGAACAAAAACTCATCTTGTTGTAAAAAATGCACTTTTCCCAGATGAAGAAAAACGTCGAGATATTTCAATTCCACTTGATTCTCATGGTCGTATGTTAATTAACTGGATTCCAAACAACTTTGTTACAAGTTTTAAATCTGATTCTGTTTTATTTTTAATTGATATCGACAGAGTTGAAGAAAACTTGATTGAACAACTTAAAAATCTTGATACTTTTGTTTTACGAGATGAATTTGGTAAAACCTTGCCATATTACGATGTAGTTACTTATCTTCTTGCAACTTATGATGACCTTGAAACTCAAAAACAAGTTCTTTTTAATGAACAGGGTGGTTCCACAATAAATGATTCAAGGTTTGACGCATATTTTGCAAGTAGGCAAACTTTCTTTTCAGATTTTGCAGAAATTTTTCATCCAAGTTACTTAAACGAAATTATGGTTCGGCTTAATTCTCTTACCACAGAAGAAACAAAGGAAGATATTCAACTTTTGAAAGATTCTGTAAACGAAAGATTTGTTGCCTTAAAATCTGAATACGATTTGTATCAAGAAAATTTTGAGTTCTTAAAAAATCACTATAACGAAACCTTTTGTATAATTGGACACACAGCCGTAGCTTCTACTGATTTAGGAACAACACCTTTTAATCGGTTCTATCCAAATGTTGGTACTCACGCAAATGTATTTAACACAATTATTACAGAAGAATTTATTACTCCTTTAGAATGGTATTTTGGATATATATTCTCTTGTGTTTTTGTATTTTTAGTTTTGTTTTTAGAATACAAAAAACGCCTTGTTGTTCAAAACTTAATTGGTGGATTTAGTACATTATTTTTCCCAATTCTTTCTATCTTACTGATGGTAATTTTTAGAATTTACATGCCAGTAATTATTCCTTCTCTTGTACCGATTTTATCATTCTTAGGATTAACTGCTTATCGTTTTATTAATTCAGAAAAGGATAAAAGTTTCTTACGTTCCGCTTTTTCAACTTACCTTTCTGCTGAAGTTGTAAACGAAATTGTAAGTGATCCAAAAAAACTTACTCTTGGTGGAGAAGAAAAAAACATCACAGCAATTTTTACAGATGTTCGTGGCTTTTCTACAATTTCAGAAAAAGTTACTCCAACTCAGCTTGTAAGTTTTTTGAACCGTTATCTTACTCTTTTAAGTGATATCATTCTTGAAAATCGTGGTACTATTGATAAATACGAAGGAGACGCAATTATCGGATTTTTCGGGGCTCCAATTTCTTATGATTATCACGCCTGGACAGCTTGTCTTTCTGCAATCCGCATGAAAGAAGCCGAAATTGAATTTAATGCAGAAATGCTTGCAGCGGATGTAATTCCAATGCCTGTTTACACAAGAATTGGTATCAATACAGGAAATATGGTTGTTGGAAACATGGGTACTGATAAAAAGATGAACTACACAATGATGGGAAACGATGTAAACTTAGCTGCTCGTCTTGAAGGTGTAAATAAAGTTTATCACACATGGATTTTGGTTTCTGAATCAACATGGCTTGCAGCAGATAGTGGCGAAAATAAAGGAAAAATTGTTGCACGTCGTATGGATAAGGTACGTGTAGTTGGAATCAATAAACCTGTTCAGCTTTATAACATTGTAGGTTTGCGCTCCGAAATGACAGAAAATCAGTTAAAATCTGTGGATTTGTTCCATCAAGGTTTAGACCGATATTTACAGCGAGATTTTGTTAATGCAAAAAAATATTTTGATATGGCAAATGATCTTTATCCAGAAACTGTTACTTGCTACAACCGAGATGGTTCTACCTACACAGAAGATGGTCCTGCATCAGTTTTCTCTGCTCGCTGTACAAAAAATATTACAGAAGGAATTCCTGCAAATTGGGACGGAGTTGTAAATTTAGTTTCAAAATAATTATATTTAGTTTACATGAAGGACGGAAGCAATTCTTCCGTCTGGAGTGTATGCTTTGTCAGGATTTGTTTCGTCTACAAAAGATGTTGTTCCCTTGTAAAAAGCGTAAAAATAACTTCCCTTTGGCAAAGCAAGTGTAATTTCATAAAATCCTGGCGAAGTTTCTTCCAATTCGTAAATAAAAGAATCCCAGTTGGTAAAAGTTCCACCTAGTCTAATTTTTTGTCCTGGTTTTCCGTTATAAACAAACCGTGTATGACCAGTTAAAGATGGAACAGTGCCATTGGGATAAACGCTTTCAGTTTTTTCTTTTGCAAGATTTTCAATTTTTACAACTGAAAAATAAGTATCTGCTTCATAACTGTAATATTTGTTTTCGTTTACTGGGTCATAAGTCCAGATTCCATCAACTATTATACGATATGAAATTTCAGATATTTTTTCTGGAATTTTACAAATATAGAAAAGCAAAGAATCTACAGGCTCAAATTCGGAATCTTTTGTAACTAATCGTTGGAATGTGTGAATTTTGCTGTAATTTTCAAAATCAAAAGCAATTCCTGTAAAACGAGCATTTTTGTCAGCAGTAAAAATAATAAAATCTTCTGTAACTATTGGGCTTTGAACAGTTTTTATACTAGAAATCAAATTTTGTAAAACATAAGATTCCTCTTCTGTAAGTGAATTATCAGTACATGAATCTACAATAGCTATTGCATTATAATTTATTGTAAAACAGAGTAATAAAATTATTAAAAGAGATTTATTAGAAGTTTTCACGTTTTGATTATCGGAATAAATCTGAAAATGATTATATTTATTTTAAAATATAAGTTTTTATAAAAAAACATTTTTTTCTAAGTACTTTTTAAAAACAATCCGAAACATATATTGTATATACTTGTTATAACGTTGTTTATGGGGTAAAATAATATAAATGCCAGGAATAAATCAGCTTAAAAAATTTATTGAAAACATAAGTTCCATAGGTGATGAACAGAATGTTCGTGCACAAAGAGGCGAACTTTACATTCCATATTCTCTTCCTACGGGTTTAAAAGATATTGAAGATGCTGATGATTTTCTCTACGGCTTTTCTGGCACAAATTCTGATGATCAAATTGAATCTTTTGGTGATATAAATCCAGAAGATATGAATCCTGATGATTTAAATCTTGATTATTTATTGTCAGGTGAAGATAAAGATAAAACAAATGATTTACAAGATGATTTTTCTTTAGAAGAGGAAATACCTTCTGAATCTTCATCTCTTGATTCAGCATTTTCACTTCCTGAAGAAGATATAAATCTTGATGCCTTGAACGACTTTATGGAGGATTCTGAAGTTCCATCTTCTTCTCCTGATATTCCTGATGTTGAAATTCCAGATACAATTACTCCACTAGAATCTTTTGAAATTCCCCAAGAAGAAAACTTTTCTATGGGAGAAAGTTCTGATCCACTTTCTGCTTTTGGAGATTTAAATTCTTTTGAATCAGAAGATGAAAACGAAGATTTTTCTTCTCAAATGTCAGATGATTTGGCAAATAGTTTTGCAAGTAATTTTGACGAAGAACAAACTGCTCCAAACCTTGATGATTTTGGAGAACTTGAAGAAATTGGAGAATTAGAAGAACTTGAACCTATTGAAGATGAATATTCTGAATCTGTTCAAGACATGTCTATAGAAGAAGTTGCCTTTGATGATTTTTCTGAACCAAGTTCTCAAGAAAGTGCTGCAAGTGAAACATCTTCTGGACCAGATTTTAGCGATTTAGGTTTTGAAGTTGAAGATTTTGAACCACAACAACCTGTTTCATCTTCTAGTTCAAATACTTCAAAATCTTCATCAGAAACAATAGATTTTGACGGAATTACAGTTGACGAATTTACTCCATCGCAACCAACAGAAAAGAAAACTTCAAGTAGCGATGGTATGTCCTTCGGTGCTGACGATTTTTCTTTAGATGATATTCCAGAAGTAGATTTTTCTTCTTCAGAATCTTCTTCTGTGCCAGCTTCTTCATCTTCTGATTTTGGTTCCGATTTTGGGGATATAGAGTTTACTGATATCGGAAGTTCTGATATTGGAATGTCAGATTTACTTTCAGAAATTGATGGTCCTGCAAAAAATAATTCAGATAATTCCCAAGATTCTTTAGATGATTTTGCCTCTATTTCTGATATCGGAAATTTTGGTAATATTGATTCTGGTAACGATTTTTCTTCTTCCGATGAGTTAGATTCACTTCCTATAGATTCTTTGGACGATTTTAGCACAACGGATGAAGCAATCGCAAATAATAGTTCAAATGACTTTGAAATTCCAGGATTTTCTAGTTCCAGTGATGATTTTGATTTTGACTATTCTGAACCACAAGACTTAAATAATTCTTCTTTTGATTCTTCTGTAGAAAAACGTACATCATTAACTGATGAAGAATACAAAATTTTCAAAAAAAATCTTCATGATTATCCATTAAATTTACGAATTGAAATTGAAAAACTTATTGTAAATAATGAATTTAAAGATGATGCAGTTTTTGCTGTAATCGAAAAAGTTATAAATGGAGCTGCTGCAAGACAAGTTTCGGCTCATCTTTCAAAATATCTTGATATTTCCGTTGATGTTCCTAGGGATTATGAGCGAAGAACGGCAGAGCAATATGATTCTTATAAAAAATCTTTGGAATACCAATTAAAAAATAGAATTCTTCCTTTATGTGTAGTTTCAATTTTTGCAGTTTTTGTTGTAATTGGAATGTTCTTTTTAATAGAAAGATTTGTTTATCGTCCTGTAATGGCAGATATGTTATATAAGGAAGGATACGAACTTTTAGAAAATAATTTATTTCCACAATCAGAAGTTACATTTAATAGAGCTGTAAATTTTAAACCTAAGAAAAAATGGTTTTTGAAGTATGCAAGAGGATATTGTCAGAAAAAACAATATGATCGTTCCAGAAGAATGTACGAAAATTCTCTTTTGCGATTCAATCATGATAAGCTTTCTGGAATGGAATATGCTCAAATGGAACTTTACGAACTTTACAACTATGAAAGAGCAGAAGAAATTATTAAGCGTGAAATTCTTGATTATCACATAAATGATCCAGATGCTTTACTCTTACTTGGGGATGTTTATCTTGAGTGGGCAACAGAAAAAAATCCTGATAAATTTGAAGATGCCTTTGTTCAATATACAGATTTGATAAATCTTTTTGGTAATAATGATGAGTATACAAAAAGATTAATGCGTTATTACATAAGAACTGATAATTTAAGAGAAGTGCTTCCTATTAAAGCATATTTTTATGGTTTAAAAAAGAATGTTTTAGGAAGTTCCGATTTAACAGAACTTAGTGGATATCTTTTAGAAAAACTTTATGGTCCTCTTTCTCCTTCTGATGAATATTTAAGAAGTCAAATTGAAAATGTACGTCAACTTTTAGAGATGGCTATAGAATCTGATCCCACAGTTCCAGAACCACATTACAATCTTGCAAAATATTTTGTTAATACTGGAAACGAAGCCAATGCTCAACTTTTGTTAAATACTGCAATTACTCAATTTGAAAATTCAAAAACAAGAAAACCTAAACGCATTCAGAAAAATATTGATTGTTTCAGGCTTCTTGGTGAAATTTATACAAATCAGCAGCAATATCTTTTAGCAGAAGAAACTTATGGAAAGGGAATTATGCTTTTTGAAGAAGAGCAAAAAAATAGTTTCTTAAAAGCTACTCCAGAAATCGGAAAATTGTATGCAGATTTGGGGGATTTAGATTATTTTATCTCAGGAAATATTGATAATGCCTTATTGAATTTTACAAAGGCAGTAAAAAATGAATATGACAATGCTTCTGTAAATTATAAGATTGGATTTATCCATTATGCAAATAAAGATTATGAAAAATCATTAAACGCGTTTATAAAATCAGCTCAAGAAAAAAGCGAAGATAAACATCTTTTATTTTCTTTAGGAAATGTTTTGGCTTTGCGTAATGATGATTATTCAGCACAGGGGTATTATGAACGTCTTATAGATAAGTTAGACTTAGAAAGAGCCAGAGCTGGAATTTTGATGCCACAAATTCAAAGTTCTGATGGAGAACTTGTTGACTTATATATGAAAACTTCAAACAATTTAGGTGTTGTTTTAAATAGATTAGCAAAGCGTACTGGCGATAGTTCATTAAATGCACAAGCAATGGTTAACCTTTCAGAGTCTTTAAGAGCATGGGATGCTTTAACAAGAAATCAAACTACCATGGTAAGACTTGAAGGTAGCAATCTTGCTGCACAAAATTTAAAATATATATCACATCCATATAGTGATTTTGAGCCATCAATATACATTTCAATCCCAAGAGTACTCGATGGTGAGCATATTTTAGAACAAACTTTTATAAAATAGGAATTGTTCATGTGTGAATATGTTAGTAATCATAAATCAGGAATTATATTAAGAAGATACGCCAATGATATTTCAAAGGAACTCTTTAGAAAATTGATTCACTTGTGTGCAGCTTTTATTCCTTTGTCCTTGAAGTATTTTTACGCACCAGTTTTAGTTTTACTTTCTGTTGTTTTAATTTTTTACATTATTGCAGAATTTTTACGCTATAAAGGATATTCAGTTCCTCTCATTTCAGTTATAACTCAAACAGCAGCAAGAAAGCGTGATGAAAATAAATTTGTTTTAGGTCCAGTAACTCTTACTTTAGGTATAATTTTAACTGCTTTATTTTTTGATTACAAAAGTGCATCTGTTGGAATTTATGCTTTAGCCCTAGGGGATGGTCTAGCAAGTCTTGTAGGAAAGATTTTTGGAAGGACTATTTTATCTTTTACAAAAGGAAAAACTGTAGAAGGCAGTCTTGCTTGTTTTTCGGCAATTTTTGTTTCTTGTTTTTTAGTTACAAAAAATGCATCAACTTCATTGATAATTGCTTTAATTGGTATGTTTATAGAATTATTACCATTAAAAGATTTTGATAACTTTTTTATTCCTATTGTTCTAGCCTTTGTAATGCAATACTTACTTCCATAAATAGTATTTGTGTATATTTGATAATAATTTGTAAGAACCTAAAACTAAAAGTATAATTCCGATAAAAAGTAATAAAAAGCAATCTGATATTGTAAGAGATATGTACCCTAAGAACATTATAAAATAATATGGGCTTGGACTTTCCCAAAAATGAAGGTTTCTTTGGTAACTTACTATTAAAAATGCAATTACAGTCATCAATGCACAAGTTAAAATAAAAATATAAAGATATAAATTAAATCCACAAGAAATTGATAAATTAGAAAATATTTTAGTTGTGTTTATAGGAACAATATGTGCAATAAAAATAGATGCACATATGGCTAGTCCATAATTTTTGTCAGCGTCTTGAATTTGGTCTTGTTCAGGGAAAACTGCTGTAAGAAGTAAGCAAATAGGAGCAAGTAATTTTCCCATAAGATCTAATCTTCCAACTAAGAATAATAAAGATGATGATGTATTATAAAGATTTAATAAAACTATAAGAATTTTTGTTGTTTGTAAAAGACAACCTGTAAAAAATCCCATTAGGTAAATTGTTTCAGGAGATTTTGTTTTTTCAAAGGAAACATATAAAAAGTAACTAGAAATTGGAATGTAAAGTAAAAGTGCAAGAATAGATAGAATACTAGCAGTAGAACTATTTTTTAACAAAAAACTTTCTGAATTTATGGGAAGTACTCTTGTAAATTTAGGAATCAAAGAAAAATTACCCTTTATAAAAGACACTAAGGAAGTAATTGAAAACAAAATTAAAAAAGAAATTGAAATCACAATGAGAACTAATAATAATCTGTTTCTTGTTTTTAATGTCATACATATAAGATACCTTGTTGTTAAATTTATGTAAAGACAGAAAAATAAATTCCGATAATATAACAGAGGTATGATATGAAAAAACTAATTATTTGTTTTGTTTTAATTTTATCACTTTGTTTATCTGTTTTTGCAGGTGATGTTGCTGAATATACAGATTTAGGTTTTTCTCCTGATGGAAAATACTTTGTATTTGCACAATATGGTGTAACAGACAAAGATTTTGAACCTTATGCCGAAATTTACACTGTTGATGTGGCAAAAAATGATTTTGTAAAAGACGCAGTTTTTAAATCATTGCCAGGAAAATCAAAAACTGGTAAAAACGGATTGTCAGTTTTTGAAGAACTTTATAATAAAAATGAAGCTACTTTGAAAAAATATTCTGGAGAAAAGGCTTCTTTAGAAACAACTCTTTACCTTAGAGGTCCAGAGTCAAAAGGTTCAACAGAAGAAATTACATTCAAAGATTTTGTAAATTCATCTGAAGAAAAAGAACTTTTTTATACAATAAATTTAGTAAAACATATTTCAGGAAAAGGAAAAAACTTAAAATCATCATTTTTTATCGGATTAGAACAAAAAGATGCTGAAGGTAATATTCTTTCAAGAAAAGTAATTGGAAATCCTGACTTTGAGAGGAAAAATGTTTCAGATTACACAATCAGAAGAATTATTGCCGATAAAACAGGAAAATCAATTGTCTTTGAAATTGAAAAGAGAATTGAAGACGAAAAAGGAACTTCCTTTAGGTATATGGTAGAAACATTTATCTTAGATAATTAAAAAAGATTAATTATTTTTTATAATTCTTACAAAGAGCTGAAAGACGGCAAATTTTCCTTCTTTCAGCTTTCTTGCATATATGATGTTATCTGCAAATTTTATTTCTTGCCAAAGAGCTTCCAAAAAAATTGCTTCTGCTAAATCTTCAAGTAAAGTTGTGATTTTATTTTTATCGCAAAAATCTTTTTCATCTAAAAAATATTGTACAAAAAAATAATCTCCAGGCAAAATTTGATTTAAATTTTCCTCCGAATCATTTGCTTTAGAACCAAGATATTTTTTTTCAGTTAAAAAATTGCTTTTTTCAGGATTTATAGAATTTGCAGGAACTTTGTTTACAAAAGAAATCAGTTGTTCTTCAAATTCTGTAGAAAAATCTGTTTCAGAACTTGTTTTTACAGAAAAATTCAATGGTTCAAAAAGTTTTAGATGTTTTACTTGATAATTCATAAAAAAAATTTATCAAATTTTGTATTTTTTTTCTATAAAAAAGATTTAAAATTCATTTTTTTCTCTATTATGATAATGAATAAAGTTTTTGGAGGTAAAATTGAAAACTTTAATAAAAATTTTTGTTGTAGTAATTTGTTCTACTGTTTTTTTGCTGATTTTTACTGGAGTTTCTTGCACAATAACTCCTGAGGGAATTTCAATTTTAGATGGAAATTTTGAATCACCAAAATTTTTAGAATTAAATGTACTTTCTGAAAAAGAAATAAATCTTTTATTTTCAACAGATATAAAAATTGAAAACCTAAAAATTGAAACTTTTCCAGTAAGCCAATTAGTAAATATTGAATCTAAAAATCTAGGTGATGGTTCTTGGCAAATTATCACAACAGAAACCTTTGATTGTACCAAAACTTATGTTATTGAAGGATACGTTTTAGATGCAAGAAAAAATAGTTTGTATTTTAAAGATTCTTTTGTTGGATTTAACAATCGTATTCCAAAAGTTGTGATTAATGAAATTCGTACAGAATATTCAAAACCAAAAGTTGAATTTATCGAACTAAAAGTTTTATCTGATGGAAATTTAGGTGGAATGGAATTAATTACTGCTTCTGATGGAAGTGAAAATTCCTATGTTATTCCTTCGGTAGAAGTAAAATCTGGGGATTATGTTGTAATTCATTATCGTAATATCGAAGATGGCTGTATTGACGAGCTCGAAAAAGACAAAGAACTTTCCACTGCCACAGAATCAAGTTCTTCAAGAGATTTATGGATAGAAAATTCAAGCGCGAGAATTGCTAAAAGTGATGTTATTATTCTTAAAGAAAGAATCCAAGGAAATATTGCTGACGGAATAATATTTACAGAAAGTTCTTTTTCTGCTTGGAAAACTGATTATATGGCTGAATGTGCAGAAGTTTTAATTTCATCTGAAGCCTGGAGTGGAGAAAGTGTAATTTCTGATGGTCTTACCACAACAAGAACTTTATCAAGACAAAATCTAAACAAAGATAAATCTGCTTGGATTGTGGTAGGAACTAGCAAAGCAACTCCCGGAAAAGAAAATTCTAGCGTAGTATATGTAGCAAAATAAATTCTGCTGAATTGATGCTAGAAAGAAAATAATTGTTATAATATATTGTATTGTCAAACGCAATACAATATATTATAATTATATTTGTAAATATAAACAACAATTTTTTCGTGGAGAGTCAATAAAAACTTTTCTTAAAAATAACGACTAAGTTTTTATTGACTTTTTTGTGGGAGGATAATATGGCAAATAAAACTGCAAATTTATATGCTAGAATAGAACCTGAAACAAAACTTTCTGCAGAATCTATTTTAGAAACTTTGGGCATTCCTGTTTCTACAGCGATAAATATGTTTTATAAACAGATTATTCTTAATAACGGATTACCTTTTGATGTAAAAGTTCCTAATAAAAAAAATATAAATTTGTCAGAAATGACCGAAGAACAATTTAATTTAGATATGGAACAATCTTATAAAAATATGCTAAATAATGAAGGTATATCTGTAGACGAAGCATTTTCTTCAATAAAAAAGGCAAAATAGTTGGATTATACTGTAAAAATTTTACCATTAGCAATAGAAGATTTGCAAAATATCTATGATTACATCGCATTTGAATTAAAATCAATTATAAACGCTGAAAATCAATTGAATCGTTTGAAAGAAGAAATCTTAAAATTAGATTTTATGCCTGAATCTTATAAATTATACGAAAAGGAACCATGGAAAAGTAGAGGATTAAGATTCCTTCCCATAGATAACTACATCGTTTTTTACATAGTCGATAAAAAAAATAAAGTTGTAAATATATTACGAGTTTTATACGGAAAAATGAATTTTTCAGATATTTGGAAATGATACTTATTATATAAATAATTCCCCTTTTCCTTGCCAAACAATTTCCTATTAAAACAATCTTTAAATCCCTTCTATACATGTATTTTTACACTTACTTTATTTTTTGCAAAAAATTTGTTATAATCAGAGTATGTCTGAATTATTAGCTCCCGCAGGGAATATCGAAGCTCTTGATGCTGCAATTGGCGAAGGCGCAGATGCAGTTTACATGGGGCTTAAAAGTTTTAACGCACGATTACGCTCATCAAATTTTGCATGGAATCAATTTGAAGCTGCTGTTCAAGCAGTTCATCGTCAAAAGAAAAAAATATATGTTACAGTAAATACTGTAATTGAAGAACGAGAAACAGAAAGGCTTTATCGTTTTTTGTCTTATCTTGATAAAGTTGGACCTGATGGTTTAATCGTTCAAGATTTTGGAATTATTAGAATGTGTCAGGAATTTTTTCCTAACTTGGAACTTCACGCTTCAACTCAGATGAATATTGCCAGTGCAAAAGCTGCAAATCTCATGGGAAAAGAAGGATTTAAAAGAGTTGTTCTTGCAAGGGAATTAGGATTAAAAGAAATTCAGGATATAAAAGCAAACTCGAATGTAGAACTTGAAGTTTTTGTTCACGGAGCTTTATGTGTTTGTGAGTCAGGGCTCTGTTTATTTTCAAGTTATCTTGGTGGAAAATCAGCAAACCGAGGAATGTGTGCTCAAGCCTGTCGTCGTTTTTATCAAGCTGAATACGATGGTGGAATTTCTCAAGGTTATTATTTTTCTCCAAACGATTTGCAACTTATAGAAAAAATTCCCGATTTGGTAAATATCGGAGTTGAATCTTTCAAAATTGAAGGACGAATGAAAAGTGCTGAATATGTTGGAAGTGTAACTGCCGCCTACAGATATTTGCTTGACCATTGGCAAGAAGACAAAAAAGGTTCTATTGCAGTTGCTAAACGAATGCTTTCTACTGATTTTGCTAGAGCTAAAACAAAATATTGGTACGATTTTAAATCTCCAGAAACTATCGCCGAATCTTTATTGAATCCTAAACAGGCTGGTGGAACAGGAATTTATCTCGGTACAATCGAAAAAACAAAGCCAGTTGAAAATTCAGAAGGATTTAATGTTCCTTTTGCCTGCTTAGTTGGAGGAACTTATGATCCAGATGAAGGGGACTCAATAAGACTCCATAAAAAAGATGATACAGGACGTGAAAGTCATAAAATAAAACAGGTAATAATTGATAGCAAAAATAATCGCTGGATAGACATTCCAAAAGGTTTTTCAATAGGGGACAGTGTTTATCTATTGCAAACAAAATCTATGTCAAAGCGATACAACCATATATTACCTCGGGATTTATCAACTTTTAGAAAGCAACCGGGTGGTCAAGAATTACCAATTTTAGATTTATCTACTCCAGAAAAAGATAAGTTGTCATATTTCCCAGAAGGAATTTATGTACAAGTTTCTACTGTTTCTGATATGTATGCAATCCAAAGTGAAAATCCTGTGCGAGTAATTTTAGAACTCAATTCTGAAACCAAAAAATCTCTCATAGAAAAAAAAGAAACTCTTCCTTTTTCTAAAAAACAGATTTATATTTCTCTTGACCCATTCTGTCCTCAAGAAATTGAAAATGATTTAATCTCTTCCATCGAGTATTTGGTAAACGAAGGTTTTAGATATTGGGTTGTAAATAATCCTGCTCATATTTCTATTCTAAAATCTTTGAAAGCAACATGTATAGCGGGGCCTTATTTGTATGCTTTCAATAGATGGGCAACTTCATGGCTTGAAAATCAAGATATTGATGTATTTGTTTCTCCTTATGAAAATTCACGACAAAATCTTGAAGCCACTTACGAAAAAAATCAGCGTTCAAGAGTTTTAGTTCCAATTTTTGCATATCCTGCTTTGTTTAGAATGCGTTTTAAACTTCCTGCTTCTTATGATTTTACATTTTTTTCAGACAAAGAAGGAGCAGTTTTTAAAGCTCTTTCAACGGAAGACGGTTCTTTCGTAACTCCAGAAAAGCCGTTTTCAATTTTGGATAAATCAACCTTTTTGAAAAATGCAGGCTTTACTCACTTTTTAATAGATTTCTCTAAAACCCAAGTAAAAAAAGGAACTTTGCGCCAGTTGATGAAATCTTTTTATAAAGGTGAAGTTCTTCCTGATATTAGTCGATTTAACTGGAAAGACGGTTTTTATTCTCCAGAAAAAATGGAAGAATACCGTAATTCCGCAGAAAGAGCCAAGGTTAATGGTAACAGTTTTAAGAACAGTAACCAAAAGAAAACTGTTACCAAAAACAAGTCTAAAAAGCGATAACCTCCTCTTTGTCCTCGATTTCTTTGGCAAGATGTTCATGAATAACTTGTTCATCGGATTCATCTTTAGGTTTTTTTACAAATTCAATATGATCTGTAATAATGTTGATTCGTGAATAATTCTTGCCATCGGAGCCAGTCCAGCGGTTTTGTTTTATCCTTCCAACCATTCTAACTCTTGTTCCACGTAGCCCTTTTTTTGCAATGATTTTTGCTAAATCTCCCCAGGCTTCAGCATCAAAGAAAGAAACTTCTTTGTGAACTTCACCATTGTGAGTTTTAATTGAACGATTAACTGCAATAGAAAAATTGCTTACACAATTTCCATTTTGAGTTTCCTTGATAATGGCATCTCTTACGAGATTTCCTTCAATTACTAAAGAATTGATACTATTCATTTTTACTCCTAGTGAATTAATTGATTTGATTATCAAACGCAACTAATTCTGTTAAAAAAATATTCTTGCTGGCCAACATGAATATATAATTATTATTGAGTAAAAAATCGATTTTGAAGAATTTTTTTGAAAAAAAATTAAAAAAAATTACATATTTTTTACAAGTTTTAAGATATAAAGTTGTACATACATTGTAAGAGGTACATGTTCTTTTATGTTACTCAAGGAAGGTGATTTTACTAATGTATCTGCAAGATTTTTTATTCGTTGGGAATTAAATGTACTTGAACGTAAAGATCTTGCTGTTGTGCGAATATAATCTCTTATTAAACAATTTACATCTTCTGTTAATTGTTCTCTACTTTGTTTTGTAATCTGTTTGTTCCATTGAAAAAGACAGTTTGAAAGTTCTTCGTCTAAAGTTGAACCCTGAGGAATTAATTCTTTTTCAACTGATTCAATAGCTTTTTTTAATTCCAATTTAGAATTTGTGGTTTTCTTCTTTTTTTCAGGTTCTTCTTTTTCTTTCTGATTTTTTTTCTCTTTTTCTGACTTTCCTGGTTTTTTGAAAAACAAAGAAAGAAACCAAGATAAAATTGGAACTGTGTAGTAAAAAGGCAACATGATTTTTGCATCAGTTAAAATTTCATGTCTTGAAATCATCAAAATTTCGCTATATGGAATTAATTTACCATTAGAAAATAAGTTAATTTTTTCAGAAAGAGGTTCTTTTGAATTTCTTGTTTCATAATGAATTAGTGACAAAAAATTTGAATTTAACAAAGCGTAAAGAACTGGTTCAAGAGCTTTTACTTTTTCTTGTAGTAATTTTTCAAACGACTTTTGCTCTTTCATGCAAGGTAGATTTTCAAATTCAAGTAACGAATCATACCATTCTCTAGTGATGTTTTCTTTTATTTTAGTTCTTGCTTCACTGCAAAGTCTAATTATCAATGGTAGAACCTTATTTTTTGCGATAAAATATCGCTTCCCTGATTCAACTTTGAAAACTAATAAATTTGGTAAATTGTTATTATCTAAAGAAGTTGTTTCTGTATGTAGATAGTTACTTAAATCTTCTTCTGTATATTGACCAAGTAAAGGAATTCCTCTTGAATCTGTAAAATCTGCAATGTCATCCTTTGTAAAAAAGTACGGAGGTTTATTCAAAATAATACCAAGATTTTTTAGTGCAGTTTCACGTTGTTGACTTTGCTGTGATTTATTTTTGTAGAAAACTGCACAAAATTCTATGATTTGAACAGCTTGTAATTTTGAAATATCTTCTTGTGTAAAATCTTTTACTTTTTCATAATCTTGTCGGATGAAGAAACATAATTGGCTCCAATAATAAAAAATATCACCAGATTCTTGTAAATAAGTAATAGTGTCTTTAGGTTTATTTATAACTTGAGAAAAAAAGTTTTTTGCAGCTAATTCCTTTCCAGGATTTGAAATTCTGATTTTTTTTAAAAAGTAATCATGATATTCTTCGTTTTTTAACATCAAGCGGATTTTTGCTATAGCAGACTCTAGTACTGACAAAATACTTACGGAAGAAGGTAGCAAAATAGATGGCACTTCTCTAGAAAATCCGACTTCAAATAAGGTTTTATCATTTAATTCTTGTTTTTTTAGCAATTCAAAAATAAATTCAGAAGCAACTTTTTTTTCGTAAATTTCTTGTGTTAAATATTTTGGTAAATCTGACAAAGTAGGAAACGGTATAGCAGGATTTGATTCAATATCTCTGTATCTTTCTGTTAGTTTTTCAATAAAATATCCTGCTACAACTATAGATTTTTTTTCGGTGGTATTATTAATAATAGCAACTTTTTTGTCAGATTCAAGCAAAAGTAATTCTTTCATTACTGCTTCATGTGAATTACCAACATATTTTATAAGTTCTTCTTGTTGTTCTAAATATCTTTGAGAATAACGACGCATATATTCGCAAAATTCATTAAAATGAATAAGAGGATTATTTTGTTTTAATGCGTAATGAGTCAAAATTGTATATATATTTGCAGTAGGAGTGCTACTCATAGGTAATATTATATCATTTTTTTTTCTAATTCACAATAATTCTATGGTAATTTATCGTAGAATATTTGCATAAAAAAGGATATAATAAATTTATGGAAGAATTTATGAAAAGCAATCTAAATTTTAGCTCTCGGGTAGCAAATTTAAATCCCTATATTCCAGGAGAACAACCTAAAGATAGAGAATATATAAAACTAAATGCAAATGAAAATCCTTATCCACCTTCACCAAAGGTTGTAGAAGAACTTTCGCATTTTATAAAAAATAATGAAATGAAAATGGGATTATATCCAGACCCAGATTCTACTGAACTAAGAAAATCAATTGCAGAACATATAAATAAAACTGGTGGATGTATGAATAATCCTCAGAAACTAAAAAATCCTGTTTCAGAAAATATGATTTTTTGTGGAAACGGTTCTGACGAAGTTTTATCATTTGTGTTTTTTACTTTTTTTGATAAAGTAATTATTCCTGAACACACATACAGTTTTTATCCTGTTTATTGTGATTATTACGGAATTAAACTAGAAAAAATTCCATTAAATTCTGATTTTACTTTGAATAAAGATTTGATGTTAGAAAAATCAAAGGAATCTAGTGGATTAATTTTTGCAAATCCTAATGCACCAACTTCATTAACTTTATCAAATGATGAAATCAGACAAATGATAAAAAATTATCCTAAAGACAAAGTTTTTGTGGTGGATGAAGCTTATGCAGATTTTTCAAATGATTCAGCAATACCACTTTTAGAAGAATTTGATAATCTTGTTATCGTAAGAACTTTTTCTAAATCAATGTGTGGTGCTGGAATGCGATTGGGATATTTAGTTGCATCCGAGAAAATCATTTCAGTTATAAAAACTGCAAAAAACTCCTTTAATCATTTTCCTGTGGATTCGTTGACTCAGTGTTTTGGAATAAATTCTTGTAAAAATACGGATTATTACATCGAATGTACAAAAAAAATTGTAAATTCACGGCAAGATTTTTGTGAATTCCTAAAAAATAATAATTGGTTTTTCTATGAAAGTTCTACAAATTTTGTTCTTGCAAAAAAAGATGGATTACAAGGAAAACAAATCTATGAAGCTATAAAAAAAGAAGGTGTTTTGGTAAGACATTTTTCTACCAAAGGAATAGAGGATTTTGTTCGGATTTCAATTGGAACAGAATGTCAAATGGAAAAATTAAAGCAAATTATGTCAACTTTGTAAAATAAAGGATGAAAATATGAATAAGATGAAATTTTTAGTTATTTCTGATGGTCATGGCGATTTGGAGGTTTTAGACAAACTAGATTCTGAATTTAATTCTTGTGATGCAGTTTTGTTTGGTGGTGATTTTGCAAAATTCAAAGAAATTGAAACAGGTTTACCTTTTTTGCAAAAACTTGTAAAAAAACATGATTCAATTCATGCTGTTTTAGGGAATTGCGATTCTCCTGATTTTATTGATGCTATCGAAAATTATGATATTTGTGTAGAAAAATCTTTAACTTTTGGACTTCCATTTTCTTTTATTGGATGTGGTGGTGGAACAAAGTTTACAGGAACAACTCCTTTTGAGCGTACAGAAGATGAAATCTTGTCAGATTTAAATGTTTTATCTGAGGATGTGGATTTGGATATGCAAAAAGTGATTTTAATTACTCATAATCCACCTAAAGATACAAAAACTGATACCATAAATGGTGGAATTCATGTTGGTTCAGAAAAAATTCGCCAATGGATAGAAAATTATAAACCGTTTTTGGTTGTTACGGGGCATATTCATGAATCTGCTGGAATTGATTACATTGGTAAAACTCCAATTATTAATCCTGGTGCTTTGTGCGAAGGTAAGTATGCTACAGTGGAAGTTCAGTGGGATGAAAAAGTTTTAGATAAGGTTCCTGAAATTATTTCCATTGAATTGAAGTCTTTATAATACGTTGAATAAAAAAAGATATTATGTTAGTCTTGTTGAGTTGCTATTTAACGTGTCTTAATATAGCAATTCTCTGGAGAGTCTCCATCACCTTTGGAGCGCCGAAGGGTTAAGGCTATTAAAGCCGATATCTCAGGCAAAGTGGACAGGGCTAAAATTAAGTCTTTTTCAACTCTTTGGAGAGCGATAATCTTAATTGGATTTCGCTCTTATTTTTTTTAAGAGGTCAAATGTAATGACTTTTGATGAAATCTTGGTAAAGATTGACGATGTTGTATGGGGAATTCCAACTATCGTTTTAATCTTGGTAACTGGATTGATTTTAACAATCCGAACTCGTGGTATTCAGTTTACAAAACTTGGTCGTGCTTTTAAGCAAATTTTTAAGAAGAATGAAGGACAAGGTGAACTTTCTGGTTTTTCAGCTCTTTGTACTGCTCTTTCTGCTACAATTGGAACTGGAAATATTGTTGGGGTTGCAACTGCTATTGTAGCTGGTGGTCCTGGTGCTTTGTTTTGGATGTGGTTTGCTGCTATTTTGGGAGTTGCAACAAAATATGCAGAATGTATGCTTGCAATCAAATATCGTGAAGTAAAAGAAGACGGAACTGTACTTGGTGGTCCATTCTACACAATCGAAAAGGGAATGGGTAAAAAATGGAAGTGGCTTGCTGTTTTATTTGCAATCTTTGGTGTTGCAGCTGGACTTCTTGGTATTGGTACGATGACTCAGATTAACGGAATTACTTCTGCTGTTAACATGGCAATTAAATCTGATGTTGCATTCACTTTATTTGGAAATGATTATACCTGGGCAACTGTAATTGGTGGTGCAATCGTAACAATTTGTGCTGCATTAGTAATCATTGGTGGATTAAAACGAATTTCTAAAGTTGCAGAAAAAATTGTTCCTGCTATGGCTGTTATTTATATTTTCTTAGGAATTTCTGTTCTAATAATGAATGCAACAAAAATCCCTGCTGCCTTTGCATTAATTTTCAAATCAGCATTCGGATTTCAAGCAATTGCTGGTGGTGTAACAGGTTTTGTTCTAAAACAAGTTATGGATTCTATGCAAAAAGGAATTGCTCGTGGTATTTTCTCTAATGAAGCAGGTCTTGGTTCTGCTCCAATTGCCGCAGCTCCTGTTCAAACAAAAGAACCTGTAGAACAAGGTCTTGTAAATATGACAGGAACTGTAATTGACACATTAATCGTTTGTACAATGACAGGTTTAGCAATTGTTATTGCTTTCTGTAATCCTGAATTTGTTCCACTTGCAGAAGGGTTACAAGGTGTTCAATTAACATCAAAAGCACTTTCTTTCGATTTAGGTGGAGATGGAGTTTCTGTTCAATTTTTGCTTATGCTTTGTTTAGCATTCTTTGCTTTTACAACAATTTTAGGTTGGGATTATTACTCAGAAAAATGTCTTGAATATTTAACAAATGGTAAAATGAAGTTTGTTATGGTTTACAGATTTTTCTATATCGTAATGATTGCAATTGGACCATATTTTACAGTAAATGCAGTTTTCACTATTGCAGATATTACAAATGGTCTTATGGCTATTCCAAACTGTATTTCTTTAATTGTGTTAAGTGGTGTAGTTGCTAAAGAAACAAAATCATACTTTGATAGACATCCAACATTTTAATATTTATTTTAGATAAAAAAAGGCTATCCCTTTAGGTGTTTCATTTACTTGAAATTCGCTTTAACGGATAGCCATTTTTTTTATTTATTTTATAGTTCTACAAAGTCTAAAACCTAAATAGTTGTATGCTTCTGATGGATCAAAAGCGTATCTATCGCCTGCAGAAAGGAATGGTGTGTATAAACTCCAACTTCCTCCTCGGCATATTCTGATTTTACCAAATTCAGGTCCACCAATTTGAACATCAGGAGAATATGTAGAAGAATCTGAGTGTGGTCCGTACCAATCCCAGCAAAATTCTAAAACATTACCAGTCATATCAAAAAGACCAACTTCGTTTGCCTCCCCACTGGTAGCAACATCTTTTGTTTTATCACTATTTACATTTGCCCAAGGTAAAGAAATATTTCTAAAACTTGTTACTGTATGTTGTCGTTGTTCTGCATTTCCAGAAGGTTCATCACCTCTCATTAAACCATCTTTTAATTTACGAGCAGCGTATTCCCATTCAGCTTCACTTGGAAGTCTAAAACCGTTGGCATTCCAATCACATTTTGCTAAATCTACTTCTGCCGCATTTACAGAACTTTTAATTACTTTGCCTTCGTAGGTATAACAAGGTGTTAAGCCTTGAATTTCGCTTAATGCATTACACCAAACAATTATATCACGCCAGTTTACTGTAACAACAGGTTCTAATTTTCTTTCTGGAGTAGGTGCTTTCCCCCTGCGACCCATAGAACCTTCTTGACCAGGATTTGAAAATTCATATCCTCTATTTTGAGCTTCTTGTAAAACTTTATACCAAAGTTGATAAGTTGTCTCAAATTTATTCATTTCATAAGGAGCTACTGTAACCTTTGCTGTAAAAGATTGGGTGTTTTCTCCAATTACAAATTTTGCAGGAGTTTCAGTTATTGTTACCATAGAAATTCCTGTTAATAATTCTTTCTTTGCAGAAGATCCAGTTCCTTTTTGTGGATTTACCCAATACCATTCATTTACAGGTTTTGGTTGTGCGTAAATTGTTACTAAATTTGTCATTAAAACAAAAAACACTAATAAAAATTTTTTCATAGCATCCTCCATGATGAATTTATAATAAAGCTAATTCTTCATAGCTTTTTTTTCTAGTTTTAATAATCGTCTTTTTTCAGCCCTTTCTAACCGAGCTTTTTTTCGTTCTTCCCGTAAAATAAACCAAGGTCTATTTTTTTGCTCTGTTGCATTCTCCTTTAATAACAACTTTGCTGCTATAAAGGTTGCAAGTCCACATAAAAAAGTTGTAAAAATTATTCCCCACCAACCATTATTTTCAAAAGGAAGAGGAACGTTCATTCCAAAAAAACTTACGATAAAAGTTGGAACCATCATAATTAAAGAGATGATAGTAAGTTTTTTCATTACGATATTCAAGTTATTAGAAATAACAGAAGCAAATGTATCCACCATTCCAGTTAGAATGTCACTGTAAGTATCAGCCATTTCAATAGCTTGTCTATTATCAATTACAACATCTTCAAGCCAATCTTTATCATCTTCATCAAATGAAAGATATCTTGTTTTTAAAAGTTTTTCTAACAAAAGTTGATTGCTTTTTAATGAAGTTGTAAAAAACACAAGGGATTTTTCTAAGTTCAATAATTGAATAAGTTCATTATTTTTTACAGAAAGCTGCAATTCATTTTGAATTGTTGTTGAACGACGATTTATTTCTTTTAGATAACGCAAGAAGATGGTATCTGCACGACTCAAAATTCTAGTTACTAATTCAGGAAAGTCAGAAAGTGTTACGCCTTTTAAGCGATTTGACGCAATATCTTTTAGAACTTCACAATCTGTCCAACAAATTGTTATAATTGTATTTTCATAAAGAATGATACCTAGAGGAATTGTAAAATAGCTAATGTCTGCGTCTGGTACAAAAACAGGCAAACGAAGAATTATTAATATGTATTCGTCTTCTTTTTCGATACGAGAAAGTTCGTCTTGGTCAAGAATATCTAAAATATGTTCTTGGTCGATATGAAATTCTTCTTCTAAAATTCTCATATCTTCTCGATTTACATTTCGAGCATCAACCCACCTAGGAAGATTTTTTTCTAGTTCTTCTTGTTCTTTGTGAATAAATTTTCCATTTTCTTGTTGCCAAAATGTTATCATGAGGCATTCCTTCCTTATTGATTAAGAATGTAAGAAACTTTCAATACTCAATTTGAAAGTAACCTTTCTGCCTCGTAAACTCATTTTTAGAAAATGTTAAGAAATGAATACAGAGGCAGTGCTTATGTTTGAGAAATTACGCTTACTTCCCGGGTCCGAACCCATAACTACCTCCTAAAAAAATCGCGAGAAAAATTTCAACTTTTGGAGCGATTTTTTTACGTTGTTTCGTAATAAAAAACTCCAAAAAACAAGTATATTTTACCTTTTATTTGAAAAAAAATCAACGGAACAAATAGAAGGTAAAAGAAAAAAGTTTACAAAAACACAACAGATACAAAATTTTGAAGAGTGTCTTGACAATTTTCATTAACAAGTGCATTCTGAATATGTATGAGAGTAGAAAAACGAAAGAACATCCGTTTTGATGATATTGGTAAAGTTGAGTCTCCTGAATTATGTCTTTTTTCTGGTGTTTTAGTTGATGTAAGTAAGCAGGGCTGTAGAGTGCGATTTCCTACTTCTTTAGAAATTGATACAGAAATGGATTATGAATTAAAAATTTCTCCTGTTCGATATAATTGTACGGACTGTTTTCTGATTATGGCTCGTCCTATCTGGCATAGTTCTACAGATGATTCCACAGAAATTGGCTTTGCAATTTTACATTCTCCTAGTTTAAAAAAATACGATAGTTATGTTGATAAATTACTAGAAGAAAAACAGAATATGGATTCTGAACAAGAATTGTTGGATGGAATAAATATTGATTGAGTACATTGATTCTATAGGATTTTTGTCTTTTCCAGACATGGTTGGAATGCTTCAATCTGAATTAAAAAATCGTTTTGAAGTTGATAGTTCATCTTCAAAAATATATGGAGATTTAATTTTACAGGATTCTTGTAAGGAAATTTTACCTTATTGGAGTAAGTGTACTTTAACAAAGCCTTTTATTCTTCATTTTGATTCTATTGGAGAGGCTGCTAGGGAATTAAAAAGTATTCAACGAAATTGGGCTTCTTATCAGTTTACTCAATTTAGACGTTCTGCTCTTATTCAAGAAAAATTACCTTATATAAATTTGAAAGTAAAAAAATTTCCGTTTACAATTCCTCAATCTCCAATAGGTATTTTTACTTTACTTGATTCTAATACGTTAATTGGTTCTGCACAAACTTCTTCTTTTTTGCCAGCAGGTAATTTAGTTTTAGAAGAAGATCACGAAAATCCTCCAAGTAGAGCATATTTAAAGTTACAAGAAGCCTTATGTAGATTTGTTTCTCACTTTGATGTAGATTTTCCAGATGAAAATTCAACTTGTTTTGATGCTGGAGCTTGCCCTGGTGGATGGACTTGGGTGTTACGACAACTTGGGTCAAGTGTTTTTGCAGTGGATAGGGCAGAATTGGTTCCTGCTTTAATGAATGATTCAAAAGTAAAGTTCTTAAAGCACGATGCTTTTACATTAAAACCAAATGAGTTAGGAAGATTTGATTGGATTTTTTCTGATGTTATTTGTTATCCGATACGACTTTATGAGTGGGTTAATTTGTGGCTTGATAGCGGATTAGTAAAAAATATGATTTGTACTATAAAAATGCAAGGCGAAATTGATTGGAATTTAGTTGAAAAGTTTGCAGAAATTCCAAATAGTCTTGTTGTTCACTTAAATTATAACAAACATGAATTAACTTGGATGCACTGCGAAAAATAATGTATTTAAAATAAAATAAGGTCATCTCGTAACAATTTGCTACAGATGACCTTATTAAACGTGCATATTCGAGCCGCTACGCTCTTCGAATATGCACTAGCGTGCATATTCGACGATTCGGGTTTCGCGAATCATGGTGATTTTGATTCTACCCGGATATTTTAAGTCTGTTTCGATTTGTTTTGCAATTCTTCTTGCCAAATCTTTTACATCGCTATCTGGAATTTTTTCGTTATTTACAAGAACTCGTAATTCTCTACCAGCTTGAATAGCGTATGCTTTTTCTACACCGTTAAAGTTTTCTGCCACAGCTTCAAGGTTTTCAAGACGTTTTACATAGTTATCCATTGTTTCCCGTCTTGCACCTGGGCGTGCAGCTGAAATTGCATCTGCTATTTGTACAATAACTGCTTCTAAACTTTCTGGCTCAACATCATTGTGGTGAGAACCAATTGCATTTACAATTCGTGGATCTTCACCCATTTTTCTTGCCATTTCTGCACCAACTTCTGCGTGGTTTTGTTCAGAATCAGTTTCAGTACCTTTACCAATATCATGAAGAAGGGCTGCTCGTTTTGCTAAGTCTCTGTTTGCACCAATTTCAGCAGCAATCATTCCAGCGATTATTGCTACTTCTTTTGAGTGATTTAACACATTTTGCCCGTAACTTGTTCTAAAATAAAGTCTACCTAAAGCTCTTACGCCATCTTGACTCATATTATGAATGCCAAGATCAAATAAAACTCTTTCACCTTCTTCATAGATTTTTTGCTGAATTTCACGTGTAACTTTTTGCACAACTTCTTCAATTCTTGCAGGGTGAATTCTTCCATCAGAGATAAGGCGTTCCAAAGCAACTTTTGCAATTTCTTTTCTAACTGGGTCAAAACATGAAATTACAACTGCTTCTGGAGTATCGTCAATGATGATATCAACACCAGTTAATGTTTCTAAAGTACGAATATTACGTCCTTCTCGACCAATAATTCGTCCTTTCATTTCATCACTTGGAAGAGAAACTGTTGTAACTGTTATATCACTTGTAGTTTCTGTTGCAATTCTCTGAATTGTTGTAACAAGTATTTCCCTTGCTTTCTTTTCTGAAGTAAGTTGAGCTTCTTGTTCAATTTTGTTTAACAATGCTTGTGCATCATGACGAGCTTCGTTTTCAAGATTTTGAATAATCAGATTTTTTGCTTCTTGAGCAGAAAGTCCTGAAATTCTTTCAAGTTCTTGTCTGTATCGTTCTTCTTCTGATGCAAGGACAGTTTCTCGTTCAGATATTTCTTTTTCTCTTTTTGAAAAAGCTTGTTCTTGTTCATCTAAAGTAATACCTCTTTTATCTAAGGTTTCTTCTTTTTGAACAAGCCGGCGTTCCATACGTTGTAGTTCCCCACGACGTTCACGGTTCTCCCGCTCCTGTTGATTTCGCTCTCGAATGAGTTGTTCTTTTGCTTCTAGCAGAATTTCTTTTTTCTGAGCTTCTGCTTCTCTTATAGCATCTTGTTTTACTCGTTCTGCTCTTTGTTCAGAGGCAGATAGTTGAAATCTGGCATAAAGCCAGCGAATAGTCCATCCAAGAACAATTCCAGCAATAGGGAGACCGATATACAAAATAAGTTGCATAATCAATCCTCCAAACTAGATTAGTTCACAATAAGAATACCATAACTTTTTTATTCTGTCAAATGATACTTTATAGAGATACAATTCTTTTTGACGAAAATTTGAATGAGGAGAGTTGAAATGTAAAAAAAATATGTATTTATTTTAGACTATATGCAATTCCTATACCAATGTAAAATCCTAAACGATTTCCGACTGCATTTGAAAACCATTCACCAATAATTTCTTCTTTGAAAACTGGTGTAAAATCATAAAATCCTGATGCATTTACTGTAACTAGGGTTTTGTTTGCAACTGTAATAGCTGCTTCTGCCCCAGCTTTTACTCCAAAAAGAAATTTATTTTGGAATGGCTCATATTCTTGAACAGAAGTATTTTCTGCATTAATAAAAATACCTTCTGAAATGCTTTTTCCTGTGTAGGACAATTTTGGTCCTAAAAATGCTGAAAGATATCCCATGGATGATTTAGCAAATGTATATTTACCTAAAACACTAAAATCTATAGTTTTAAACTTTCTTTCGTAAGATGAAATTGTTTCCTTTCCTTCTTCTGTATCTACGCTAATATCTGTTGTATAACCTTGATTACTTGTAATTCCAACTGTTCCTTCAATTGCAATCTTTGGTGTAATTCCAACTTGCAAATAAGCTTCTGCTCCAACAGCAAAATTACTTCTTGAAGTATTTACTACATCTTCTGCTTCCTGTTTTAAAATTCCGTAGGTATAGATTAAAGAGTATAAATCATTTTCTGCAACGATATTTCCACCTGTTACAAAATTTGGTACTAAAAATAATCTTGCTCCAACTAATGTTTGTGAAAAACACAAAAAACTTGAAAATACTAAAACTAACATTAATAATCTTTTTTTCATAACAATTCCTTATAAATTACATTCTAAATTCTTCGCCAAGATAAATTTTTCTTGCAATTGGCGAATCCAAAATTTCTTGCTTTCCACCTTGTGCTACAATCTGACCAGTACTAATAATAATAGCTCTATCTGTAATTTCGAGAGTATCGCGTACATTGTGGTCTGTAATCAATACTCCAATGCCCCGTTTAGAAAGCAACCTTATCATAGATTTTATATCTGAAACTGCAATTGGGTCAATACCTGCAAAAGGTTCATCCAACAAAAGGAATTCTGGTTCAATAGCAAGGGAACGTGCAATTTCTGTTCTTCGTCTTTCTCCTCCAGAAAGCGTGAAAGCAGGTTGTTTACGGATTCTTTCTATATTGAACTCACCGATTAATTCATCAAGTTTATATTGTTTTTCTGCTTTTGATAAATCTTTTCTGGTTTCTAAAACCGCCCATATATTTTGCTCTACAGTGAGTTTTCTAAAAACAGAAGCTTCTTGTGGAAGATATGAAATCCCCATCCTTGCTCTCTTGTACATGGGAAGCCTTGTGATGCAAGTGTCATTTAGAAAAACTTCTCCACTAGTTGGGCGATAAAATCCAACTATCATGTAGAAACTTGTAGTTTTTCCTGCACCATTTGGACCAAGAAGCCCAAGGACTTCTCCTGTTTCCATAGAAAAATCTACACCTCTAACAACTTCTTTTTTTCCGAATCTTTTATATAGGGAATTAATTTTTAGTACACTCATTTTGCTATTCTTCCTTTTCGGATGAAGTATCTGTAACAGAACCTCGTACTTTTCCGTCTAAAATAATTTCTTCAGTTTCAAGATTCATAAAAATTTCGTTTGCTCTAAAATTATCTTTATCTTTAATAATTTGAGGAGTTCCAGAAAGTTCGAGGGTTTGCTCTTTTTTCTTGTAAATTGCATTTGCTCCAGTACAAGTATTTTCTTTTTGAATCAATTTAACATCAATTTGCATATAAGCTACTTCTGTTTTTTGATTATATTCGATAATTTGAGCAGAAGCGTTTACTTCATTTTCTGTATCAATCATAGAAACGTTGCCTTTTAAAACAGCAATTTCAGTTTCTCTGTCATATTCCATTTGTTGACTTGAAAAATCAAATTCACCTTCGCTGCTTTTTCCAGAAACATTCCCAGTTGCGTTGATAAATCTAAAATCTGTTCCAGATAAAATGATTTCGTCAGCTTTAATTTCCATAGATTCTGTTTTTATGTAAGCATTTCCTGAAAGTTTTGTGTATTCTGAATTTTCTCCTGTGGAACCATTCATTTTATCTGCTGAAAAAGTGATTTCTTCCCCATAAAGAAAAATAGACATTATGGATAATAAAAGCGAAGTAAAAAATATTTTATTCTTCAAGATTTTCATCTGTTGTTTCCTTGTCTTCAGTAATGATTTTTCCTGTAGTTGCATTTTTAAAAGCATATTTCCAAGTTACACCACTTGCCGAAAATCCTTTACCTTGTATTTCAATTTGAGATTTATTTTCGGATTTTGGTTTTACATATCCAGAAGTTGGAACTTCTGTCAAATTAGAAATTGTAACAATATCTTCTGCAGAACTTGTTAGTTGTTCAGTTTTGTTATTCCATTTTAAATTTTTTGCTTCTATGTTCATATTTTGTTCGTAAGACGTAATAGAAGCGTAATTAAACATTGTATAAACTTGAGATTTGTTATTAACTGAAAGCAACTCGGAAGTTCCTTCAACTTCGATTAAGTTATTATCGTTAAAAAGTTTGAAGTTTACATTTTTTGCAAAAGAAGAATCTAACTTGTGATATTGTTCAAGAATATCAGCTTTAATTTCTGCCTTTTTCTTTCCTTTTTCAATTTTTGTTAATGTAAGATTTTCAAATGTAAATTCAGGTGCTTTGATTTTTTCTTGTGTATCATTTGAATAATCAAGAGAACAACCTAAAAACAAAATGAGAAAACTAAAAATAATAAGTGAATTAAAAAAGGATAGAAATCTTTTCTTCATTGATTCAATTTTCACATCTAGTATGATTTTTGTCAACATCTAACAAACAATTGATTTACTTTTTTTTATTCGTATTGTACAATATTATGATATTAAGGAATTTCAGATATGACAGAATTATTATCAGATAACGAATTTGAACTTTTTAGAAAACGCATTTACGATGAAAGTGGAATAACATTTTCCGAAACTAATCGTTCTATTTTGGACAGTCGTTTGAAAGAAAGACTACGAGAAAAACAATTTGATACAGTTGATAAATACTACAATTTGATTTCTAGAGATAAAGAAGAAATGAAGGTTTTTCTTGATTCTGTTACCACAAATCTTACTAGATTTTTTAGAAATCAAGCTCACTGGGATGCTTTTGTAAATTATGTAATTCCTAAAGTAATAGAGAATAAAAAACGTAGTGGAGAATCCACAATTAAAATTTGGAGTGCTGGATGTTCTACAGGGGAAGAACCATACACAATGGCAATGATTCTAAAAGAAATTTTGCCACCACCTTATTCTTTTCAGATTACCGCTTCTGATATTTCTTTGAAATCATTAATGGTTGCAAAACAAGGATTTTATCCAGATTCAAGAATTGCTGGAATTCCCGATAAATATTTGAATTCTTATTTCTTAAAAACTGAAGGTGGATATCAAGTTTGTAGTGATTTAATGAATTGTATTCGCTTTGACTACCACAATCTAAAAAACGATTCTGGATTGCGAAATTTGGATATTGTTTTTTGTAGAAATGTTCTTATTTATTTTGATGAAGCTGCTCAACTTGCAACAATAAATCGCTTTTGGGATTCTATGGCTCAAAAATCCTATTTATTTATTGGGCATTCTGAATCTCTTTTTGGCATGAAAACTGGATTTGAATTTCTTAAGACTGATTGGGCTTGTTTATACCAAAAAAATATATAATAAAAGTTGTTTTAGAGGATTTTTATGGATGAAGTAAATGTACTTGTTGTTGATGACTCAGCCTTTATGCGCAATTTAATCTCCAAAATAATTGAATCTACTCCAGGATTATGTGTTGTTGGTAAGGCAATGAACGGTAGGTTCGCTTTAGAGAAAATTCCTCTCTTGAATCCTGATATTATTGTTCTTGATATAGAAATGCCAGAAATGAATGGTATTGAATTTCTAAAACAACGAAAGATTCAAAATATTGATATTCCTGTAATCGTACTTTCGTCAGTTGCTCAAGAAGGTGCTTATGTAACTATGCAGTGTCTTTCTTTGGGTGCTTCGGATTTTATGACAAAACCTTCTTCTGGTTCTAATGATTTAAATGAGGTTGCAAAAAATCTTTCTGATGTTTTGTTGTCCTACGGAGGTCAATATAAGAAGTCTAAAGGAGCTCACCAAAAACTTAGTTTGGATAAAAAATCTTCAATTTCTAAGACTCTTACTGGTAAAAATAATGATGCAACATCAGTTATTGCAGAGAAACGAACTTTGAATGAATCTTCATCAAATGAAAAAAATTCAGAAAAATCTCCTTTTTCTTGGTTTTCTAGACAAGAAAAAAAAGAAATTAAAGAAATTAGAGCTTATAGAGAACCTGGAAAAATTGAAGTTATTGCTATTGGAATTTCAACTGGTGGACCCAATGCTTTACGAGAAGTTTTTGCAAAAATAGATGCTAATATTACTCAGCCAATTTTAGTTGTTCAACATATGCCAGCAGGTTTTACTGCTGAATTTGCCAACAGTTTGAATCAAATTTGTCCTTTGGAAGTAAAAGAAGCAAAAGACGGGGATTTATTAAAACCTGGTAGAATTTTGATTGCTCCAGGAAGTATGCACATGTATGTTGAAAAGCGTTCTTTAGCAACTATTGTAAGATTAAGTGACGCTCCTTTGTGTAATGGACATAGACCTTCTGTTGATGTACTTTTTGAATCCGTTGCAAAATGCTTTCAAAACAGAGCATTAGGTGTAATTATGACTGGAATGGGTAAAGACGGAGCTTTGCAACTTGCAGAAATGCGTCGTGAAGGTGCTTGGACATTGGGGCAAGATGAAGAATCTTCTATCGTTTACGGAATGCCAAAAGTTGCTTACGAATACGGTGCAGTTCAAAAACAAGTTCCCCTTTCAGAAATGGCAGATGCAATCAGCAAACTTGCAAGAGAACATTGCTAGGAAGAAAGTTTGTTCGCGCAAAAAAAAAGCACTAATTACTTACGATTTGTAGGTAATCAGTGCTTTTGATTTTAGATTGATAAGGAATTATAATTCTCGTTTGTAATAATATTTTTTATAGCCAATTTGCAAGTACCTTTTTTCAATTCTATCTTCACTTTCACCCTCATATGTAGTGTGATGTATTGCTATAAGATTTTCATTTTCTTCTGATTCTCTAAGTAATGTTATTGAATTATCTCCATTGTGAATCCATTCTCCAACTTCCCAACCTGTAATATAGTGTCCTAATGCCCATTCTCCATTTGATGCTATTTGTAGGTCTTCAAGATTATCTGAACTCCAATATCCGTAAAATAAATCTTCAGAGGCATAAGATCCACATCCTACCAAGCTAAAAGTAACAACTAGCACTAAAAGTGCTAACAAAATTTTGTTTTTCATAAAAAAACTCCTTGTAAATACTTTTTTTGTAAAAGTATCAATTATAATTAGTTTGCAACGCAAACTTTGGTCAAATATTACAATACTACAGTATTTATAAATAAGTCAAGTATTGCAATACAATAGTACAAAATAACTGTATTGAGGAAATGAAAAATAAATGCTTAATGAAAGAATTAGAGAACTGAGACTTGCTGCTGGTTTTAGTCAAGTAGAATTAGCAGAAAAACTTGGAGTTTCTAAACAAAGTGTTTCAAATTGGGAAAACGATAATATTCAACCATCAATAGAAATGCTTGTAAAAATATCTCGAATTTTTAACGTAAGTACAGATTTTATTTTAGGCGAAGATAATCACACATATATTGAAGTAACAAACCTTACAAAAACACAAATTCATCATGTACAACAAATAATAAACGATATAATTGGGTGTTAAAATTTTTGTTAAGAAGAAATTTCATTTAAAGAACTTCTACAATTTCAGTTTTTCGTAGTTTTAGCAAAGTTTTAGAACAGATAAAAATTAAGACAGAAGTTATTATCAAGCCAAGTAAAACTCCAACTGCTTGGAAGATTTCAGTATTTTTTGCTTCAAATTTTATTCCAAGTTGGCCACCTAGGACAAATCCTAAAATTGCACCCAAAATTGGAACTATTAGCGAAAAAAATCCTTGTAAAGTTTGGCTTGTGGGATTTGCTTTTAATTTTACAATATCACCTTTTTTTATTTCAAATTTTTTAGGATTTGCAACTGAAAAAGGCTTGCCTTGTTTTGCACAGCCTGATTTTTCGCAATTTATGCAAGCGTCAGTTATCAAAGGTCTAACTAATATATCTTTTTCTGAAATATCTATAATAATCGCATTATCAACCATAAAGAGTTCCTGAAGATTTAATATTTTGCATATATCTGGTACATTCTTTTGCACCTTCTTTGTTTCCTAATTCTAGATATGTGTCTCGTAAATTATACAAAGCATCATAAAAATGAGGATAAATTGAAAGAGCTGTTTCAAAACTGGTTGCAGCTTCTTCGTAATCTTTTTTTGAAAAATTAAAAACTCCTAGATTATTCCAACAATGATGGTTTGTTGGATTTAAATCTAATCCTTCGTAACAAAATCTAAAAGCGTCGTCTAAATCATTTAAAGAAAAACTTATTAAAGATAAAGATTCTAGTAAATCTTCGTCAATGTAATTAAGTTCGTAGGCTTGCAGAAAAGCCTTTTTGGCATCTCTTTGTTTACCCATATCTCTGTAGGTTATTCCAAGATTGTACCATAAAAGATAATTTTTTTTGTCGATTGTTATGGCTCTGTTTAAACAAGCAACTGCTTCTTTGTAGTAACCTTGAGAGGCAAGTTCAATGGCTTGTGTATTAAGATTTTCAGGAGTTTCTAGCATTTTACCTATAACAAACTTGTAAAAAGATTTTCTATTGCTAAACTAGCATTACTATTATTGTAAAGCACATTAATTTTTTTGCAAGAGTTATCAATCATCTTTGAAGCATAAATTTTAGCTTCAGTTATTGCACCTGAAGATTCAAGCATTTGAATTGTATTTTCTATAGCAGAACTTTCAATTCCTTCTTGACTTGCAATTTCAAAATTTTTGATGATAGATTCTTTATCTGAAGGATTTTTTTGTAAGTGTAAAATTATCGGAAGGCTTTTCTTTCCTTCGATGATGTCATCTCCGCGTTTTTTTCCTTTATTTCCTGTAGTGATATTGATAACATCATCTAAAACTTGAAATCCTTCTCCAATTTCTGAAGCAATTTTTCCAAGAACTTCGGCTTGTTCAAAAGAACCTCCCCCTGCAATAATTCCTGCCTGAGCCGAAAGGGATGCTAAAGTTCCAGTTTTCATTCTGACCATGGCGCTATAAGATTCTTTACTAGGAATTTCGTTAGGATTTCTGTGCCAAAAAATATCCATGGCTTGCCCAAGATGAAGTCGTCTTAGTTGCATAGAAAGCATTTTGTAAAATTCATTTTTCAATTGAACATTTTTTACTTCTTTTTCGATTACAGAATACGCAGAAAAATAAAGCCAACTTGCTGAATTTATTGCAGTATCAATTCCCCAAGTAAGATGAGTGGCTGGTTGTCCTCTTCGTTCATCGGCACCATCTTCAATATCGTCGTGAATTAAACTTGCAGTGTGAACAAGTTCCACCAAAGGCGTTAATTTATAGGCTAAATCCACATCTTCTGAGTTTTTTATTAGTTCAGCACATAAAACCATAAAAAGAGGTCGCCAGCGTTTTCCTCCCAATTTCATTAAATTTCTACATGGATTTACAAGTTGATTAAAATGCGTTATTTCAACTCCCTGAGGCAATGCTCCAAAGTTTAAGGTTTGCCAATCATCAATGTTTGAAAGAGATTCTAATTCAGGAAGAAAGTTATCTAAAATGTCTTCTATTTTTTGGATTTTAGGTGTATAATTAAATTTCATGTTAATAGTATACTTTTTTTTGCCGAAAAGTAAAAGAGAGTAAAGTTTGCTTTGTGAATTTTTATTAACATTTAGTGGGAATATTGATGGCAAATAATAGCTATGAAAAACCGGATTTCTGGTCTCGTAAGGCTTTTTCTGAAGGGTATCCAGCAAGATCTGTTTATAAATTAAAAGAAATTGATGAAAAATTTGGTATGCTTAAAAAAAATAGCCGCATACTAGATTTAGGTGCTTCTCCTGGAAGTTGGACTGTTTTTGCTTTGCGTACTTTAGATGGTACGGGGCATGTAACTTCGATAGATTTGAATCCTTTAGCAAAAGATGTGAAAGGTGATAATCTTACTTTTATCCAAGGGGATTTGTACGATGAAGAAGTTAGAGCAAAAGCAATGGAAGGCGGATTTTATCAATCTGTAATTTGCGATGCAGCTCCTCGTACTACTGGTAATAAATTTGTAGATACAGCTCGTTCAACAGGGCTTGTGGAACTTGCAATTTATTATGCACAAACTATGCTTGCTCCTGGTGGAAATTTTGTAGTAAAAATTTTTCAGGGTGGAGATCAGCAACAACTTCTTAAACAAATGCGCGAAATTTTTGTTTCTGCAAGAGGTTTTAAGCCAGAAGCTTGTAGAACAGAATCTTTTGAGACTTATTTAATAGGTCTTAATAAAAAAGGATAAAATATGAATAGAAATAGATATACTTTTATTTTTAGTTTATTGATAATAATTTCTTTATTTGTTTCTTGTCAAAAAGAAGAAACTCACGGACAAGGTGGGTACGATACTTTGTCTGCACCAGTTTCTTATGATGATATTATTCTTACAGAAGAAACTTCTGTTTATAACGAGCCTACTTTGGAATACACTGTTTATCGAGTAAAAAAAGATGATTATATCGGAAATATTGCAAAACAATACGGAGTTACAGAAGATACAATTATCAGTGTGAATGGTGTAAAGCAAAGTCGTTTGATTCAAATTGGTGATTATTTTAAAATTCCTTCTATGCCAGGAATTATGTATACAGTTAGAGCAGATGGCGAAACTGTTGAATCAATCTGCTCAAAATACGAAATTGCTTCTGATAAATGTGCAAGAGTAAATGCTTTAGAACAAAAAGTTGCATTGAAAGCTGGAACAACTTTATTCTTACCTGATGCAGAATTAGACTGGGTTACTCGCCAAGAAATTAACGGGGATTTGTTTACACGCCCTCTTAGACGTGGCTATTATTTTTCATCATATTACGGTTGGAGAAGCAATCCTTTTTCTGGGAAGAGAACTTTTCATGGTGGAATTGATATGGCTTGTCCTGCAGGAACTCCGATTTATGCTGCATTGGTAGGTACTGTTTCAAGAGCAGGGTATGACACAGTTTACGGAAACTTTGTAGAAGTTAAACATCATTCTGGATATAAAACTTTGTATGCCCACATGACAGAAATTAGAGTAAAAAAAGGTCAATCTGTAACAACTGGTACTATTGTGGGAACAGTTGGAACTACAGGACTTAGTACAGGAAATCACTTACATTTTGCTGTTTACAAAAATGGTAAAAGTATGGATCCTCGTCGTTTGTGGAAATAATAGTAATACTAAATAAATTTAGTTAAAATTAGACAGTATTTTATCTAATAGATAGAATACTGTTTTTTTTTCGTCTTCGGAAAAACCATTGTAAAACTTTTCTGAAAGTTCTTTAGAAATTCTTTCCATTTCAGGAATAAAAGATTTTCCCTTTTCAGAAAGAGAAATGTATGAATATCGAGTATCTGAATTATTTTTTTCTCGAATGATGTATCCATATTTTAGTAATTTATCTATAAGAACTGTCATTGTAGATTTATTTTTATCAATTCGTTTAGAAATTTCTTTCATTGTCATGGGTTCTAATTTTTGTGTTTCTGTGTTTTTGTTTTGAGAAAGAACAAAAAGTATAAATCCATGCGATGTAGTAATTTCTGATAGTCCAATTTTTTTTAGTTGAGAATCTAAGTAATTATTTGCATCATTTTGTATTTGTGCAATCAATGATGAAATTGTTGTAAGTTTTTTTTCTTGAGACTGTTCAATATTTTCCATATTGTTTCATTTTATCATTCATTTTATCCATTGACTAGACATAAACAATAGAATAATATTTTATTTATGATTAAATTTTTACTAAGAAAGAATTTTGTAGATGGTTGGGATAATATGTTCCAAATAATTTTCTACAATTTTATTACATTGATGTTGTGCATCGGTGGATATTTTGCAATTTCTGCAACAATATCTAATATTTATGTAGCCCTTGCTTTATTTTTTGTTGTTACGGCAATTATTTTTATACCTATTTTTTCAATGGCAGAAATTTGTCAGCAAATTGCTTGCTTTAAGCCTATAGATACAAAAGATTTTTTCAAAAATTTACCTAAGGTGTGTAAAGTTGCAATTCCTTTTGGTCTTATAATTGCTACTTTAATAATTATTGCTTTGGTTGCTTTTCCTTTTTATGCACAAAATGAAAGTGTTTTTGGAACAGCCTTATTAATTTTATTATTTTGGATTTACATTTTTCTTTTTCTTTCTTTGCAGTGGTTTTGTCCTTTGTATGTGAATATGCATGGTAGTTTTTTCAAAACTCTAAAAAAATCTTTTATTTTTTTTATTGATAACACAGGATTTTCAATCTTCTTTTTTCTGTATACAATTTTTCTTTACATAGTTTCTTTTATCATTATTCTTTTAGTTCCTGGTTTTGCTGGTGTTGTTTTGGCTCAATGTAATGCGGTAAAACTTAGAATGTACAAATATGATTGGATGGAAGAAAACAAAGAAGAAATCGAAAGAGATCGACAAAAAAACTTCATGGGAAAAGTTCGAATCCCTTGGGCAGAATTAATTGCTGAAGATAAAGAACTTTTAGGTCACAGAACATTTTTGGATTTAATTTTTCCTTGGAGATAGTTTGCATTGTAAACTTGTGTAATTATGGGAGATAATATGAAACGAGTTGTTGTAATGTTGGCAGATGGTTTTGAAGAAATAGAAGCCTTGGCACCTGTTGATTTACTTAGAAGAGCAGGAGTTGAAGTTCTTACTGTAGGTGCTGAATTGGTAAAAGGTTCTCGTGGTATAAATGTAGCAAGTGATATTTCTGTTAACGATTTTTTAGAAGATTGTAAAAAAAATGGATTACCAGATGCAATAATTGTTCCGGGTGGACTTAATGGAACAAAAAATCTTGCTAATTGTAAAAAGGCACAAAATCTTTTATTGGAAATGTGGCAAGAAAAAAAGATAGTTTGTGCAATTTGTGCAGCCCCAGTTATAGTTCTTTCTCCTTTGGGAATTTTGAAAAATAAAAATTATACTTGTTATCCAACCATGGAAAATGATTTTGCAGAATTTGCAGGTGAAAATTGGCAAGAAAAAGTTTCTGGTGCAACACATCATACAGATAATGTTGTAATTGATGAAAACTTAATTACATCTCGTGGTGCGGGTACTGCCTTGGATTTTTCTTTTGCAATTATAGAAAAACTTTGTGGAAGTGAAGTTAAAGAGAAAGTAAAAAATTCTATCGTAGCTTAATTTTTTATTTTGATAAAAGGTCGCAACCGTAAGTTTCTCTAACTTTCTGTGCCATTTCGTTTGCAAAGTCAAGACAGTCAATTATGGCTTCGGCATTTTTTCTTCTATCATGAAAGGCTTTTGTGATTGAAAACCAACGAGTAATAAAACTTCCTGTAAAGCAATCGCAAGAGCCAATTTCGTCCATGTAATTTGTTGATGTTGCTGAAGTTGAATAACAACTTCCTTCAAACCAAGCTTTAGATTCGCAATCAGTGCCTAGCTCTATTATCAATGGACTATCATAACTTCCGTCGTATTCTGTAATTTTGAATAAATCAGTTGAATTATGTTTTAAAAAATTATCAATGGATTTTATTTCAGTTGATTTTCCTGTAATAATCAAAGGAATTTTTTTATATAAATCTAATAATTGCCTGCCCACATATTCTGTCATGCTTAAAGTTCCAATGTTTATCAGAAGAGGCTTTTTGTATTCGATACAATCAGAAACAATTTTTTCCCATAAAGGAGCATCTTCCATTAAACCTGCTTCTGTAACAAAGCAATCAGAGTTTGATAAATAGTGTGTTCGTATTTGAATTGGATCAATATCAACTGAATCAGCAGGGGATGCAAAACAAACTGATTTTCCGTGAATATCTTCAGGAGTTTTTTGATGAAGAACTACGAAAGTTCCTGTTGTTTTTTTTCTTTTATCAAAGAATGCACAAACTCCATATTTTATAAGTTCTTTTTCAAATAATTTTCCGTTTTCGTCGTTACCAATAGTACTTGTAAAAAAAGATTTTGCTCCAAGGAAAGAGGCTGTCTTTACGATGTTAGATGCAATTCCACCAGAAACTTTTTTTATTTCTCCAGATTTCAATTTTTCAAGATGAGGATACATGGACTCCATATCATCTTGTGAAAGCCGTGTTAGGTTTTGATCTAAAAATTTAAGAGGAATTTTTTTCACTGGGATAAAAATATCTACAGCGGTTCTTCCAACTCCGTAAAATGTAGGCATAATAACTCCCCGAAAGTAGTTTTACCAAAATAATTTTGAATAACTACTTCTAATACTTTAAACTATATTAAAAAGTTTAACACTGGATTTAGGATTTTACAAGAAAAATATTTAGAATAATAAAAAAAACTTTCAAAGGGCAAACTTGATAATTCGTAGAATGACCTTTGAAAGTTTATAAATCACACCTTAGATTGTGATAATTATTTTATTGCAAGAATAGAAGCTAAATCTGGATTTTTTTGTAAATCCCGTTTTAATCCTTCTGCACGAGCTTTGTTTACATAATCTTTGCTTTGGAATGAATATGTGAAATTTGTGTGAACATCGTAAGTGCCTTTCATTAAAGCGTAAGCATCTTCTGTCATAACTAATTCTTCATCAGTTGGAATAACAAAGATTTTTACTTTTGAATCATCAGCACTGATACAAGTTTCTGCATTTCGTGTTTTTGCGATTGCGTTTTTCTTAGGATCAAGCTTTACACCCATCCATTCAAGACCTTTCATACATTCTTCGCGAACTGGAGTAGAAAATTCTCCAACACCGGCTGTAAATACGATTGCATCAACTGGTCCGATAGCAGCAAGATATGAACCAAAATATTTGCGTAATCTGTAACATTCCATTTCGAATGCAAGTTTTGCGTCTTTGTTGCCTTCTTCCATTGCTTTGATAACATCACGACGGTCAATTAAATTTCCTGTAACCCCAAGAAGTCCTGACTTTTTATTTAATGCAGTGTCCATTTCGGCAGCAGTCATTCCTGTTTTTCTCATGATGTAGAATGAGAGAGCAGGATCGCAATCTCCACTACGAGTTCCCATTACAAGACCTTCAAGTGGTGTGATTCCCATTGATGTATCAAAACATTTTCCGTTTTTAACAGCACACATTGATGCACCGTTTCCGATATGAGCGATAATGATGTTTGTATCTTCTGGTTTTTTGCCTAAAAGCACACTTGCCCGTTTTGCTGTGTAAAGGAAAGATGTTCCATGGAATCCGTAACGACGAGCAGCGTATTTTTCGTACCATTCTTTTGGAACTGCATATCTAAATGAAGTTTCTGGCATAGTTTGATGCCAAGCAGTATCCATAACTGCACAATGAGGAACATCTGGTAATACTTTTTGAGCAGCTTCAATTCCTAGGATGTTTGCTGGATTGTGAAGAGGACCTAAATCTTGTACTGAACGGAAAGTTTCGATAACTTCTGGAGTAACGATGACTGATTTTGTAAATTTATCTCCACCATGCAAAACTCTGTGACCTACAGCTCCAATAACAGACATATCTGGAATAACACCAACATCTTTGTTTGTAATTGTATCGATAATAAGTTCAACAGCTTCTTTGTGAGTTGGACATGGAAATTCTCTTACAAATTCATCTTTTCCTTTTGCATTGTGTGTAATAACAGAGCCATCTTGAGTAACTCTTTCTACAACACCTGAAGCAAGAACATCTTTATTGTCCCAGTCGTAAACCTGATATTTTGCGGAAGAACTACCGCAGTTAAGTGTTAAAATTACCATAATAAATTCCTTATTTTGAAAAAAATATCGAAATGTAAATTCATTTCAATCTATGAAAAACATTTTATCACAAACTTTAAGAAAACTCTAGGTCAAATTTTTGTAAATAAGGAAAAATGCTACTAAGTTGTTTTTATGAGATTTTTACTACTAACTTTTTCTATCTTTTCCCTATCATTTTTTGGGTTTTTATGTTATACTTAAGTCCATGAGTACACACATAGAAGCTAAAGAAGGGCAAATTGCAAAGGTTGTGCTTTTGCCAGGAGATCCTTTAAGAGCAAAATTTATCGCAGAAAACTTTTTTGAAAATCCGGTTTGTTATAATCAAGTTCGGGGAATGTTTGGGTTCACTGGAACTTACAAAGGTGTTCCTATCTCGGTTCAAGGAACTGGAATGGGGCAGCCTTCTTTTTCAATTTATGCAAACGAATTATTTCAGTTTTACGGCGTTGAAAAAGCAATTCGTGTGGGAACTTGTGGTGCAGTAAATCCTAATGTAAAATTGCGAGAAGTTATTCTTGCAATGAGTGCTTGTACAGATTCTTCTTTGTTGACTCAAAGATTCGGTTCGCTTCATTTTGCACCTACAGCAGATTTTGATTTATTGATGAAGGCTTACGAATCTGCAAAAACTGAAGACATAAAAGTAGAAATTGGTTCTGTTGCTTCTAGTGATTTGTTTTACGACGAAAACGAAAATTGGAAGTTATGGGCAAAATATGGTGTAAAAGGAATTGAGATGGAAACTGCCGAACTTTATACTTTGGCAGCAAAATTTAATCGACAAGCATTATCGATTTTAACTGTTTCCGATAATATTGCTACAGGAGAAGCAACTTCTTCAGAAGAAAGGCAATCAACTTTTACAACAATGATGAAAATTGCACTTGAAACTGCAATTAAATAATAAAGAAAATTATATAAGGAAAATTAATCTATGAAACCTACATTATTAGTTTTGGCAGCAGGAATGGGAAGTCGTTATGGTGGAATTAAGCAAATTGATGCAATTGGTCAAAATAACGAAACTCTTTTAGATTTTGCTACATACGATGCAAAACGCAGTGGTTTTGATAAAGTTGTTTATATCATAAGAAAAGAAATTGAAAAGGATTTTAGAGAACGTTTATTTGATAGAGTTGCTAAAAATTTTGATGCTGAATATGTTTTTCAAACACCAGAATCAATTTTTACAAAAGAGCAACTTCCTTTGAGAAATATTGAGCGAACAAAACCTTGGGGAACAATTCATGCAGTTTTGTGTGCTGAAGAAGTTTTGAAAACACCTTTTGCAGTAATTAATGCAGATGACTATTACGGAAAAAGTGCTTTTGAAATTATGTCAAAGCATCTTTCTTCTCAAACTGAAAATTCCACAGAACACGCAATGGTTGCCTTTATTTTGGAAAACACAATGAGTAAGGTTGGTTCTGTTTCTAGAGGACTTTGTCGAACAGAAAATGATTTTTTAGTTTCAATGGAAGAACACACAAAAATCAGTTTTGAAGATGATAAAATTGTTTCTCTTATGAGCGATGAAAAAGGCAATGATAAAAAAATCTATCTAACAGGCAAAGAAACTGTTTCAATGAACTTTTTTGGATTTAATTTAAGTGCTTTCAAAACTTTCCATGATTATTGGGATGATTTTGTTGCAAAAAATATTTCTAGTTTGAAAGCAGAAGCCTTCTTACCTGAAGCAGCAAGCAGAATCGTAAAAAATAACGAAGGAACTTTGAAAGTTTATCCATCTGAAGAAAAATGGTTTGGAATGACTTATCCTGAAGATAGAGAAATTGTAAAAACTGAAATTGCAAATAAAATAAAAAATGGATATTATCCAGAAAAACTTTGGGATTAGTTGAATTTTGAATTATACTTTTTTTGGAGGTAGTTTAAAATGAATAAAAAAATTTTAATAGGACTATGCTTATTGTGTAGTTTTTATTGTATATTTGCCTTAGACCACAAAGAATCAGGGAGAGAATCTGTAACAGCAATTTTAGCCACGGATTCAATTCCTGCAAGTTCCAAAGTTGATACAAAAGCTTATCTTGATGATTTTGCTTTTCCTTACAGAGCTCAAAAATCAAATCCGCTTTCATTTTTTGTGCATCCAAGTCAAAGTAGTGTGCTTTCAAATGGTGAAGAAATTGTTTTGCAAGTTGGATTACGAGCAAATAACAAAGATTTTTTTGAACCTAGAGATATAAATTATTTAATTTATATTAACAATCCAAGTTTTGTAGCTTCGGATAGAGGTAAAAATCTGTTTACAAATGCATTAAAACGAATGTTGGAAGCAAAGACAAAAGATTCTTGTATCTGTCTTTATTCAATTTCTGATGGTTTGTTAAAATATGTAACATCCCCAAATGATATTGCTCCAATATTAAATCAGATAGGAAGTGAATCAAAACCTGACAATGTGGCAAAAGTTTTAATGGAAATGGGAAAATCTGTAGAAAATAATTCAAATGGAATGCCATGGCGAATTATGTGTATTTCTGATGATGATATGTTCAAATCGGAAGCAGTAAGAAATGTATTTTTGTATATTCCTAGAGTTTATAACTTAAACTACAACGATATTTCTTTTTCTTACATTGGATATGGAATTGTTTCTGATTGGCCTTTGATTAATCAAGTTTTTGCTTCTGAAGAAGGAAATATTTACTACGAAAAAACTTATAAAGCCTTAGAAAATAGAATTTTTAGTGATTTTGATAAATTTTCGCATTATGATATTCAAGATATTGATATTAGAATTTCCTATTATCCTTGGGTGTTAGGGGCAAAAGACCTTGAATTTTCTATTCCTTCTATGGAATATGATGGACATAAAATTATTTTGGATGCTGTAAATCTTCCATCCTTAGTAAAAATTCCTATTGATTCAGAATTTATTGAAAATTACAAAAATTCTGATGGTTCATATAAAACTGCAATGGTTAGTGTGAATTATGTTTACGGAAAAGATAAAACTCCAATGTATAAAACAGATATTATTTCTGTAAAATATACAGATAATCCTCAGGAAGTTGCTAATTCCAAAAATGCTGTTGTAGAACAAAGTATCGTACTTTCTGAAACTGGAAAGATTTTTAGTCAGTTGGAAGATTTATATAATTCTGGAAATTATGTAAAAGCCCTAGATATGATAAATTCTCAAATTCAAGCACTAAAGAAGATTCAAGAAAATAGCAAAGATAGGCAAATTGAAGTAGAAATTCAAAATTTGAAAAAAGCGTTTGAACTCATTCATGAAAAATTAATGAGTGAAAGTTCTTTGTCTGAATAAAACTATTTAAAGACAAAAAAACTGTCTAAATTTTTATTGTAATCTGAAATCTACCTAAGTTTAAGGTAAATTTCAGAATGAATATTTTTAGACAGTTTTTTATTTATTTGCAAGGAAATTTATTTTCAAATTCTGATAAAATAACTTCTGTTGCAGGACGGGCATCAATATCTGTTAAAAGTTCTTTTTCTTTGTAGAAATCAATAAGAGGTGCAGTTTGTGAACGATAAACTTCTAGACGATGTTGGATTGCTTCAATTTTGTCATCATCTCTTGTATATAAATCTTCGCCACATGAATCACATTTACCTTCCACTTTTGTAGGCATAAATTTTACATGATAGTTTTGACCACAGCCTTTACAAACTCTGCGTCCAGAAAGTCTTTCTACAACACCTTCATCTGCAATATCGAAGTTTACAACAGAATCAACTTTTACGATGTTTGCTAAAGCTTCTGCCTGAGGAATTGTTCTTGGAAATCCATCAAGAATGAATCCGTTTTGTGCATCACTTTGTGCAAGGCGATCTTTTACAAGTTCAACAGTGATATCGTCACTTACTAAAGAACCTGAATCAATAATTGCTTGAACTTTTAATCCGAGTGGAGTTTTTGCTTTAATTGCAGCTCTAAAGATTTCGCCAGTTGAAATGTGTGGAATGTTGTATGAAAGTGCAACTTTTGCAGCTAATGTTCCTTTTCCAGCTCCTGGAGGACCTAAAAAAATAAAATTCATGTTATACCTCTTGTTTTTATTTATTTGTACTTTTAATGTATCACTTTTTGTAAGTTGTAACAACTACCTAAAAATTTTTATGTATAAGAAACAAACCCCAGCACAGAATTCCAGTCAAAGATAGTTTCTGTGCTGGCTTGTTGGAGAAGGGCGTAAAATTCTTCATATTCCTCTTTTGAAAGATTTTCGGATAGGAATTTTGCGTAACTTGAATTTGGATTAAACCAACGGGATAATTCTGTTTCTGCAATTTTTCGTTTTTCTGTAATAGTTTTTTCTGTACAGATGATTTTTGTATTTTCTGTTTTGGATAAATTTTCAATTAAATCTTCTAACAGCCAAGAAATTGGACTTTTTTGTGTAAAAAATTCTATTTCAAGTTTTTCGATTTTATCGATTAAGCTACTTTTTTGTGGATAAATGCCTCGAATCAAACTTGCTAAGCATTGTGCTTTTGCAGGAATTTTCTGGCTAAAAATAATTTTACAGTTAGGATAAAGTTTTTTTAGTTGATTTATTGTTTCAGAAAATTCTACAAAACTTTCTTTTGTGGAAACTGGATTTCTAAAAAAAACATAATCAAAAATTACATCTTTAAATTCATTTAGGTTTGTTGCAAGTACGGGGCGTTCAATTTCGTCCATAGTTTTTGCATATTGTTCTAAAATATTTTTTCCTTCTTGAGTTTTGCAAATTCCAGCAGTAAATCCTTCTGGGGATTTTCGCCAAAGTTCCCACAAGAAAAGTCCGTCGTCGGCACCGTAAACTAAATTTCGGCTGTGGCGAGAAATTTGAGCAAATTCTACTGTAAAATTTCGTAATTCAAGGAGAGCTTGTGCTTTTCCTGAATCTAATCGCCGTTGCCATTCGTCACGTTTTTTTCCGCCAGGACTAAAAGTTAATTGTTCGCCAGTTTTAATTTCTCCATGTTTTAAGTGTTCTGCTTCCCACCATGAACCAAGGGGATTTACCATTTCATCAGAATTTCCGTTTGTTTCTTCCAAAATTGAAGCGATTTGTAATTCTCGGCGAGAAAGAACTTCTTGTCTAATTTGACCTTCGTATCCTTGTGTTCCAGGAGTGTAAAAAACTCTACCTGTTAGTGTGTCTGGTAAATATTGTTGAGCAACCCAATGGTCTCGGTAAGCATGAGGATAAAGATAACCTGCTCCATGTCCGAATCCTTCTGTATCTCTGCTTGAATCTTTTAAGTGATTTGGAACTTCCGCATCTTCTTTTTCCACACTGGCAAGGGCATCAAAAAAAGCCATGGAAGAATTTGATTTTGGGGCAGTTGCAAGATAAAGGGCTGCTTGTGCAAGCATGTATCTTCCTTCTGGCATTCCAATTCGGTCGAAGGCTCTAGCACAACTTTCTACGACAGTTAGAGCATTTGGATCTGCAAGTCCTGTGTCTTCGCAAGCGGAAATTATCATTCTTCTAAAAATGAAGTTAGGATCTTCTCCTGCTCTAACCATTCGAGCCATCCAATACAGTGCAGCATCTGGATCGCGACCTCGTAAACTTTTTATAAAAGCACTAATTGTGTCGTAGTGGTAATCTCCATCTTTATCGTATAAAACAACTTTTTTTTGGATGCTTTCTTCGGCAGTTTCCATGCTGATGAAAATTTTACTTCCTTCTGGAGGCTGACAAATTCTTGCATCAGGATTCCATTGCTCAGGAGTTGTTTCTACTGCAAGTTCTAAGGCATTAAGTAAACTTCTTGCATCTCCATTTGCAGTTTCGATTAAATGTTCTAAAGCTCCTTCTTCAAATTCAATTTGCCATCTTCCGTAGCCCCGTTCTTTGTCAAAAATTGCGTTTAGAGCAGCTTTCTTTAAATCATCATTTGTCAATGGTTTTAACTGAAATACTCTGCTACGACTTACAAGGGCTTTGTTTACTTCAAAAAAAGGATTTTCTGTTGTTGCTCCGATTAAAATGAAAGTTCCATTTTCTACCCAAGGAAGAAGAGCGTCTTGCTGACTTTTATTCCATCTATGAACTTCATCTACAAAAAGAATTGTTTTGTGACCGTAAAGATTTCTGTGTTCTTCGGCAGTTTTTATGGCATCTCTAATATTTTGAACTCCAGTTAAAACTGCGTTCAGGGTGATAAAATTACTTTTGGTATGATTGGCAATTACTTTTGCTAAAGTGGTTTTTCCTGTTCCAGGAGGTCCGTAAAAAATTACTGATGTAAGTTGGTCTGCTGCAATAGCTCTGCGTAAAAGGCGTCCCTTGCCTACAATATGATCCTGCCCGATATATTCATCCAAGTTTCTTGGACGCATTCGGGCAGCAAGGGGACTTTCTTTTGTTTGTGAACTAGCCTTTGCAAACAAATCCATTATTGAAACTCAAAGATTACTCTCTGTTCCAACTATCTCTGTCTGGGTAGAATCCCCAAAGTTGATTATCGTTAGAAAAAGCATTTGTTCCATTATAAATTATAGAGGCTGCATATAAATTTCCACTTCCATAAGGGAATGGGTACAAACCGATAACTTGTGTATCATCAAGACATGAAGCAATATTTTTTCCAACTGGTTCAGAAACTGTTGTTGTTGGAATATTATTGTTTAAATTTACTGCTTGAATACCTGAACTATCGTCTTTTATTACTTTTGTTCCAACATAGAGCCATGCACTTCCATTATTTTCGTAATAACAAGCAGATGCAGAATCTGAAATTTCTAGTGAAACTTTTGTCCAATTTGTACCATCTGTTGAATATTTTATTAATTTTTCATCAACTTTGTAAAAATATTTTTCTCTATCTGAACAAAATGATAAATCATCTGAAAAAACAGTTATTTCTCCAACTGTAGCTGCCTTTACTGCAAAACTTGCTTCTTCTTCGCTATTAGTTTCTTTTTTTGTAGAAATAAAATTTGTTTCAGTTTTTAAGTTAGTTGTTCCAGCAGTTTTCCCGTTAATAGCAAAAATTCCATCTTTTGTACTGTAATATGCTTGAAGTTTTCCTGTTCCAGGTGCTGCTTCGTTGTCAAAAATTGCTGTTACATTTTCTGTTACTGAAACTACTTCCCAAGAAAGTTTATCACCTGCTGGGCTAACATAAATTGTATATTTTTCGCTACCATTAATTGGGTCTGCTACAGAAAGTGCATAAAGATATGAATCTGTGGCCGCAAGACGAATAATTTTTCCTGCAGGTTTATCAACTAATTTCCAAGGATTTGAGTTATTTGTAACTTCTTGAGTCTTGCCTTTTCTGAATATCTTGCCGTTTGCAGCGTAAAGATATTCACCTTGTTCAACTATAGAATAAACATTTCCTTTTACAACGCTATCTAGCAAAGGAACTTCTTGGGCAATGTTGTAAAAAATAGGTTCATTTGTACAAGAAAAAGTAAAAATTGCAAGTACCAATAAAACTGTATATAAAATCTTAGTTTTCATCATTTTATCCTTTATAATTTTATAAGTGATAACGAACACTTACACCAGCGTTAAGAATATATCCAGTGTAATTATATTCAGAATTTTTATACCATTGAGGCATAATTGAAACTCCACATGTTGCTCCAATTGACCAATCTGGATTAAATCTGTAGAACAAACCAATTTCAGGTTTAATAATCATTCCAAAATAAGAATTGCTATTGTGTCTTTCAATTGCTCCACCCAATCCTAAGAAAAGAGGAATTTCAAATTTTCCGAGTGTGTATTGAAAAACTCCCTTTGCCATGAAGGGAATGCAATAAAATACTTTTTCTCCAACTGTTGGATTGTAATCAAAACTTACATCTCCTCCAACTGCAAAAAAGTGTGAAAAGAAATAATAAAAACCAAGATTTAAATCAAGTCCAAATTTCATTGTTTCTGGTTGAATTGGAAATCCACCATTTATTCCTACTTTGATAAACCAATCTCCAGGTTGATTTGTTTTATAAACGTAATCTTCTTCTGTTTTAATTTCTGGTTCTTTTGGTTCTGTAGATTCTGCTGGAATTTCAGAATTATCTTGTGTTGTTTCATTTTCTGGCAAAACAGGTTCCTCGACAGGAACTTCTTGTGCAATTAAAGCAAATGAAAAAGTAAGTAGTAAAGTGATAAAAATAATCGCTTTTCTCATAATTTCTCCGTACAAATGTAATCAAGTTTACAATCAAAATTTCGTATTCTATATCAAGATTAGTTTTTCAGTAGAAAAAAAAATCTCTTTTTAGTATACTCTATTTTAATGTTTTATGTCCATAAAACAAGTATAAAACAATTTTAAACAAATGTTGTTACTAATTAAAGGAATTTTTATATGAGTGCACAAATTATCGATGGATTTGAAATCGCTAGACAAGAAAGAGAAAGAGTTGCAAGGGAAACTGCGTTATTGAAAGAAAAAGGAATTACACCTTGTTTGGCTGTTATTTTAGTTGGAGAGAATCCTGCAAGTGTTTCTTATGTTACAGGAAAAGAAAAAGCTCTTGCCGAAGTTGGCATGAAAGATAAATCAATTCGTTTGCCAGAAAGTACAACTGAGCAAGAACTTCTTAAAATAATTGATGAATTAAATAACGATAAATCTGTACATGGAATTTTAGTTCAGTTGCCACTTCCAAAACATATTGATGAAGAAAAAGTGATTATGGCAATTAGTCCAGAAAAAGATGTGGACGGTTTTCATCCTGTAAGTGTTGGAAATATGATGATAGGAAAAAAATCTTATCTTCCTTGTACTCCACACGGGGTTTTGGTTTTGTTAAAAACAATGAATATCGAAACAAATGGAAAGCATGCTGTAATCGTTGGTCGTTCAAATATCGTTGGAAAACCTCTTGCAATTTTGCTTGCAAGAAAAGAAGCAAATTCCACTGTTACAATTTGTCATACAGGAACAAAAGATATTGCATCTTTCACAAAACAAGCAGATATTTTGATTGCTGCTGTTGGTCGCCCAAATACAATTACTGCTGATATGGTAAAACCAGGTGCAACAGTTATTGATGTAGGTGTAAATCGTATTCCAGATGATACAAAAAAATCAGGATTTAGATTGGTTGGTGATGTAGATTTTGATTCTGTTAAGGAAGTTGCTTCTTTTATCACACCAGTTCCTCGTGGAGTTGGTCCTATGACTATTGCCATGTTGATGCACAATACATTAGAAGCGGCTCTAAATACTTTGGAAGAAAAATAACACAATGATAGATATTCAAAATCAGCAGGATGACAGAGAAATTCCTCTTCAAAAAGTTGGCGTAAAAGGACTTAGTTATCCTGTAAAAGTTCTTGATAAACTTAATAAATTTCAAAGCACAACTGCCATCGTTGATTTATTTGTAAATTTGCCTCATCACTACAAAGGTACTCACATGAGTAGATTTATCGAAATCTTTCATTCTTATCACACTGATATTTCAATGAAAAGATTTTTGTTGATGTTGCAGGATATTAGAACTGAACTTGACGCGGAAAAAGCCTTCGGAAGTTTAACTTTTCCTTTCTTTATGGAAAAAGAAGCTCCTGTTTCTAAGCAAAAAAGTATGCTTTCTTATCAATGTTCTTATGAAGGAACTGTAAGTGCTGAAAGTTCTGAATTTTTTGTAACAATAACTGTTCCTGTTACAACTTTATGTCCTTGTTCAAAAGCAATAAGTAATGAAGGTGCACATAATCAGCGTGGAAATGTAACCGTTAAGCTAAAAAATTCCTTTTTCTTTTGGATAGAAGATGTGATAAAACTTATCGAAGATTCTGCTTCTTGTGCAATTTATTCACTTTTGAAAAGAGAAGACGAAAAATTTGTTACAGAAAAAGCCTACGATAATCCTCGTTTTGTTGAAGATGTTGTGCGTGAAGTTTACCTTGCATTAAAATCATTTTCAGAAGAAAAATCTTTTAGCTGGTTTAGTGTAGAAGCGGAAAATTTTGAAAGTATCCATAATCATAATGCTTATGCTTATACGGAGTTTACTGAATGAAATACTTTTTTGAAACTTATGGTTGCCAGATGAATAAGGCCGAATCTAGTTCTGTGGAGCAAATCCTCATAGAACGAGGCTGGAATTCTGTTGAAAATCCAGAAGATGCAAATCTTGTTATCATAAACACTTGTTCTGTACGAGCTACAGCCGAAACTCGCATTCATGGTCGATTAGGATGGTATTCTGCATTAAAAAAATCTCAGGTTAAGCAAAATAAAAATCCTATTACAGTTGTGGTTATGGGATGTATGGCTCAAAGACTTCTTGAATCATTGAAAAAACAATTTCCTGTTGTAGATTATGTTGTGGGAAATTTTCAGAAACCTTTTTTTACAGAAATTTTTGAAGCCGTAGAAAATGGAAGAAAAGTAAATCAACTTGATGAAACCCCTGTGTACTCATTTGCTTCAACTTCTTACGAACAAGGAAGTTTTTCTGCCTTTGTTCCAATTATGCATGGATGTAATAATTTCTGTACATATTGTATTGTTCCTTATGTTCGTGGCAGGGAAATTTCTCGTTCACCAAAAGATATTTTATCAGAAATTGACCAACTTTCTGCTCATGGCGTAAAAGAAATTTCTTTACTTGGACAAAATGTAAATTCATTTTGCTGGAACGAAACAAAAAGTATTTCAGAAACTGCTTCCGAAATTTCAGCAAAATCTTGTGATGATAAAATCATTTTATTTCCTCAATTGATGAAGATGATTGCAGAACATTTGAAAAAAACAAATTCACCAATAAAATGGGTGCGATTTATGTCAAGTCATCCAAAAGATTTGTCTGATGAACTAATAAAAGTAATTTCAGAAGAAGAAGTTTTGTGTAAACATATTCATTTACCAGTTCAGCATGGAAGTTCAAATATTTTGCAAAGGATGAATCGTCGTTACACCAGAGAAAAATATTTGGATTTAGTAAAAAAAATCAAAAAGCAAATTCCAGAAGTTTCTTTAACAACTGATATTTTGATTGGATTCCCTGGCGAAACAGAAGATGAGTTTGAAGAAACAGTTTCTTTAATGAAAGAAATTAATTATCTTGCAGCCTACATGTATTATTATAATCCTAGGGAAGGAACTCCTGCTTGTTCTTATGAAAATCAAATTCCTATGGAAGATAAAAAGCGCCGTCTTGCAAAAATAATTGATATTCAACAAGAAATTACAAAAACTGAAATGAAAAAACAACTTGGCAAAACTGTAAAAGTTTTGGTAGAAAATGTTTCTCGTGATGATGAATCTGAAATGCTAGGACGAACTTCTAGAGATGAAAGAGTTGTTTTTAAAGCAGATAAATCGTTAATTGGTTCTTTTGTTGAAGTTAAAATTGAATCACTTAACGGAAATACTTTTAAAGGGTGCTTGATTTAAATCAACCCTTGCGAATAAAAAATATAGGTGTTACAATTTATCATGTATAATTGTAGAAGTTTTGGAGGATAAAATATGCCTTGGAAATTAATTTTATTTATTCTATCTGTAGTTCTTGTAACTATATTTATTGGTTTTAATTTAACTAACGCTTGTGATGTTTCTTTAGGCGTTTATACTTTTAAAAATGTTCCAATTTTTATGAGTATTCTTTTGGCTTTTGCTCTCGGCGTGTTTATTATGTTGCCTTTTACTTTTGGACATTCCAAAAAAGAAAAAAAATCCCAAAATCCAAAAAAGAGTAGTGTAGATGTAATTACAAATACAAAATCAACTGCTCCAAGTTATTCAGGAAATACATCTTCTGTTCAAAAGCAAGAAGATAATTCTAAAACCACGGATAAAGTATAGTGAAAAAATCTTTTTTTTGTTTTTTTTGCATAATTTTTGTTTTTCTAAATTTTAATGCTTTTTCTCAATCAGATAAAAATATCACTTTAGAAGAAAAAATAAATGAATTAGTTTTAGAAATTGATAAAACAGAAGAAAGTGCTAAAAAAATAAAGCTTTACGAACAATTAGCAGTTTGCCAAGAATTTGCAGGATTGTATCAGGAAGCAAGTAAAAGTTATATTGCTTGTTCAAAAATTGTTTCTAATCAAACTGAAAAAGATTCTTTTGTGTTAAAAGCAAGTAGATGTTTTTTATCCTGTGGAGATGCTGAAAAAACTGATGCCTTGCTAACTTCTATTGCTTCAACTGCTAGAGTTGGCGAAAACGCACCTTTGTTAAAATTATATGCCGCTTGGAGTTGGCTTGCAAAATGTTCTACTTTTGAAGAAACTCACGAACCAACAGTAATTTTAAATTCCTATTTGAAAATGGATTCCATGAAATCCGTAAAAAAAGAAATTCTTTTTACTTTATGGTACATAACTTTAGAAGAAAAATATATTACAACTTTACAAAATGAATTTCCTAACAGTTTAGAATGTGCAATGGCTCAAGGAAAGGTGGATTTATCTCCTTTGCCTTTTTGGTATTTTTCGCCAAGAAAGGAAGTTTCAATAAAGAGTGAGACAAAAATTGAACCTACAACAGAAAAAATTGAAGAAAATCCTGATGAAAAACTAAGTTTGCCAGAAACAAAAGTTGAAACAAAAGACGAGCCTAAAAAAGAAGAAAAACTTAATCAAGAAAAAATTTACACTTATCAACTTGGATTTTTCTCATCAAAAGAAAATGCTCAGCGACTTGTGGATAGAGTTGCAGAAAAAAATATCTCTGCACAAATTAAAGAAGAAGTTAGACCTAGTGGTAATACCTATTTTGCCGTAATTGTAAAATCAGCAGATTCTGAAATTGGTTCAAAAATCAAAAATAACGGATTTGAATGTTATCCTGTTTTTGAATAGACTTTTCCAAAACCTGTGATATTTTGCGTAGATACTTAACAAGCCCAGCCCACAAATGCCTTTGACATTTCGCCCATATCTCATACAGCCCCATCTACCCACTTGCTCAAAACAAAGCAAGAAACAATGTGTAAAAGCAAAATTGTAGCCAACGCGTAGACGGAAAATGGCACAGTGAAGCCTTGCAATCAAAATTCCGCCCATCTTTCTTGCGTAAGAAAATAAACTTTGCAAAATCTACAATAAGTGCAGAAGAAAACTTGCGTAGACGAAAAAGAACCAAACGAAGTATTGCAAGCGCTAGCGCAGCACTAACGAGTTTGGGGATTTTTCGGTGAGAGCAAGTTTTCTTCGGATGCTCATTTTTCAATTTTGCAAAATTTAATTTTCGGAATATTTTTCCATTCTTATTGGCATTGCAGAGCCTTCAATTATACAACTACTTGTAGTTACAGTTACTGGAATAAAATCTATTCTGTCTTCATTTATTTTGTACATAAAAAATCCATTTAAAAGGCAATTTTCATCATCAGCTTTGAATTGAATTAAATCTGTGTTAAATAAAGTTGTTGTTGTGTAAACTCCAGTGGATTTTGTTGTATTATTAGTAAGTGTAAAAACTCCTTCTGCAAAAACTACTGTGTTATTTTGAAAATTCCACTTTCCAGCCCCTTCTTCCATATTTTTTACAAGAGGAACTATTTTATTTTCTTGAGTTTTAATTGTGTTCATATTTTGAGACGTTTTTTTGTAAACTCCGTCCCAGAGAGTATCTGTTCCGATAACCATTCTAACATCATCTCTAACACGAATACGAATTTCATCTACAGAAACTAAAGCAATATCAAAATATCTTACAAGATTTGAAATTGATTTATTTGAGGCAGAAATATATATACCAGTTTTTCTTAAAGTACTATTTAACCAATCGTAAACTTCTTGAATTGATTGGTCAAAAAAGATGATTTCTTCAGATTTTGGATCAAAAAATAAATATCTAGATTCACCCGAAGTTCCAGGTCTATACCATAAACCATCAAGAAAGTTTGTAAAAGTTGAAACATTCCCGTCTAAGATTCTTGCTAATTCTTTTGCAGCAATTTTTTTACTTGAAAGTCTAGTTGTTGATGTTATTTGATAATCAGAAGTTTTGTTATTCCATTCGTAAGTAGTTTGTACCTGTTCATAATCGGTGCTATTTGGAAGTTCTTCGGTGCTATACATAATAATAGGAAAACATTCTGCATTCATATTGTAAATTGAATAATTATCATTTCGTTGTGCTTGTTGAATAAAAATTGTACCATCTGTTTGTAAATCAATAATTTTTGTGAAAGATAATCTGTTTCTTTCAATCTTGGGGTTATAGGCTTGTAGAATTGAATCATTATTAGAAGAGAATCCTGTACAAACTAAAGTATTTGTGTGATTTCCTGCTAAATCCATAATCATTATGTTGAAAGTTTTTACTTGGAATATTGGAGTTTGAATTTCAGTAAATCTTTCATATTCTGATGATTTTGAATTATACAAACCAATTACTAAAACAATGTTTGGATTATTTGCTTTTTTTACGGCGATGATTTGGTCTTCAAAAGTGTCTGAATTTATATCGATACTAAGAGTAGTAATTAATGTTTCATCAAGGTTTAGTTGAACTAATGATGTGTTTTCAAATTCTACAGAAGAATAGGATTCCGTATCTTCTGTTTGTTCTGTTTGATTTGTTGTGGCTGGAATTACAAGTTTTGCTCTAACAGTTTCATTTGCAGATTCTTTATAAAATGTATTAAATACAAAAAAAACACCAAGAGATATTGCGAATAACAAAAAAAATACTAAAGTGAAACGTTTCATGCTAATTATTGTACAGAATAAATCCTAGAGTTTCCAGATGCTACAATGTTATTGTAAATTTTTTTAGCTAAATCTGCTACGTTTTGGTCAGAAGCGGTTCTAACTGCAATTTCGTACCAACTTCCTATTCCTTGTGTTTGATTTCCTTCATGATAAATTATTCTATCTGAAGAAAGATATTTATCTGCAAAGTCGTAGTAAGTTCCAGCGTATTTTGAACTGTAAGAAGCTTCCTGTATTAAATCTGTAAAGAGAAGGGTAACTCGCATTCTTGAAGATGGTGTTAAATCTAAGCGCTTTTTTGCGTTATCTAAAACACTACCGATGTCTGTAAATGGACCGTCGGCTTTTTGTTCTTGAATTAGTGCAATTAAATTATCTAAATCTTCAGGAGTTTTTATTGTTTCTGAAAAAATTACTTTTGATTCTCCATAAAAAATAAATAAAGTGATAAAATCATCCATTGTTACACATCGTTTTAAAAATTTATTGCAAATCCAATCCTTCATAGCGTCAAAGGAATTTGTTTCTTCCATTGAAATTGATTTGTCGATAACAAGATATAAATCTACAGGCTCAGTGCGTTCTAATGCAAATGTAAACTGAGTAGAGAATAATAAAATAGACAATATTATAGTAAAAATCTTAAAAATTTTCATAAAATCCATCCTTACTGGGTTTATATCTATAACTATATCACATTTTAAAGAATTTTAACACAAAAAAAAAAAAATGCTTTACATTCTGTTAACTATGTTTATAATCTTAAATATAAGATTTAGCAAAAATAGGCGCATCGCTATTCGCTTTTAGGCATTGGCGAGGCGGTGTATTAAAAGGAGATATTATGGCTAGTTTAGACATGAAAAAAAGCCCTAACGTATTTGATCCTACCACACCTAGTGCAGTTGGTTCTAGAAACTCTCTTGCTCAGGAATATCGTGATCAACAGGCTGAAGTTAACAAACTTCTAGAAGAAGAAGCAAATAAGGTTTTAAACCACATCAATGCAAAACTTCCACAGGAAGTTCTTTCACAATTAGATATCATGGGTGGTTTGAAAGAAAAACTTTATAACTATTTCAACCAAAACTATCAAAACATGTTCAACCGTTATGTTGTAACATCAGAAGATGAAATGGTAAAAAAGGTAAGAAACTTCATTGATAAAGAGGAAATGAAAGTTCTTAACCGCTATACACCAAAAGAAATTGCTGCTCTTCTTGAAGATGTTGGTGGTGCAGATAAATTTAATACAGGTGAAATTGAAAAATCTGTAGTAAATATGTACGGACACTTACAGGGACACATTCAACGTGGTGTAAACGATTTGGAAACACTTACAAACTCACTTCTTCGTCAAAAAACAGACGTTGGTGCTTTCGTTCGTGGTGAAAACGCTTACTCAATCGTAAAATGTGCTTTTAAAGATAATATTCTTAAACCAAAAACAGTTTCTGATGTAAAACTTTCTATTAACATTCTTGATTCAGAACTTATCAGTCCTATTTTCCATTATCAAGTAACTGTTGAATATCTTATCAAAGACTTGCTTTCAAAACACATCACCGAAGAACTCGACAAAGTAGTTGAAGGTATGAAAAACGACAGAATCGAGCAAGGTCTTGATGAAATGACTGATGGTGAGCTTATTTTTGCTAAAATGAACCATGTTACAGATTTTACAGATGATAATGTTGATAGCCCAAAAAGCCGTCGTTATGACATCATCGCAAAAGACTTAATGGATAGAATTCAAGACTTAAGAGCAGAAATTGATCCAGAAACTTTTGACCAATTAAATATCCGTGAAAACTTAAAAAATATCATTGATATTGAAAATATTCGTAACCGTGGATTTAACACAGCAATTAACTCACTTACATCAATTCTTGATACTTCAAAAATGGGTTATCAATATATTGAAAACCTTAAAAATGCTCGTGAACTTATCCTTCGCGAATATGAAGATACAGATGCAGCACATCTCCCAGATGAACGCTATCAAATCCGCTTAAAATACTATGATAATGCTCAACTTCTTAACGAACGAGAAGCATATCGTGTACAACTTGCAAGTTTTGCAACAGAAGTAGAACACTTATGGGACGTTCTTCATACAGATTACGATGATTCAAAGCGCTGGAAGAGAGTTGCAGATTTTGAAGATTTGGCTGCTCTTTACAAGAAAAAGATTGTTAGCCGCTACAAGTCAAAAACTGGCGATCCTGTATACGAAGATACAGCAAAAGTTTGGGATGAAATTTCTTTTGTAAAAGCACAAGAAACAGATGTTGAAAAAATGAATCAAACATTCTTGTACGAAAAAGATAAGATTCGCAGCAAACTTATTATTATGAGAGACAAACTTGCTTCTATGTACGATTATCAATATCCAATTGAACGTCGTGTAATGGAAGAAAGATTAAGTTTCCTTGAAACTGAATTTAACAAATTTGATTACATGATTAACCCTTTCCATATCCAACCTGGTCTTTTGATGGATATCGATATTACATCTATCAAACGAAAGAAGGCAACTTTAGACGGAATGGCAAACGTATTGAACGAATTCTTACACAGCGTATCAAAAGGATTCCAAGATGCAGCATTCGCTTCATTCTCACGCCGTCGTTCAACTGTTCGTGTTGACCTTTCACAATCTTTTGCTCCACCAGAAGCAGATGATAAAAATGATGCAGGTAAATCAAGTTCTCCAGCAAAAGAACTTTTAGCAGAAATTAATTCTGATGCATTACCTGAACCAAAAGCAGAAAAAGCTCCTGCAAAAAAATCAACAAAATCATCAAAAGCTGGTGTAGTTGATTCTGGAAAATCACGCCGAGGACGAAAATAATTCGTCTAAGTAAGTAAATTCTTGGGGAAATATTTTATTTCTCCAAGAATTTTACGCATAAAAGACGCAATCAGTCTTTCTCTTACGATTTGGAGGGTTCTATGGGCGTAGCAGCTCGTTCATACAATGATACTGTAGATAAATTAATGACATGTCCTGCACAAAAAGTGCATATCGCAGATGCAGTAACTGATCTTGTTATAAAAAAAGAAATCACCGTAGCTGATGTTCCAGCTATTATGTATAAAATACTCATTGAAAATTGGAAATATTCTGTTAACTCATATAATTTTGAATCCAATGCCTTTAATGCAGATCAAATTGTTTCAGATTTTGCAAAATGGAAGGCTTTAGATATAGTTTTTATGTATCATCATCCTGATTTAGGTGCAATTGTTATAAATCCAAAAAATCCTGCTCACAAAGAATATATTTCTGACTTTAGAAAAAATGAAATGTTGGTTGTATTCACTGGTTATACAGGAAAGAAAAATGCTGATGAACTTTGTGAATTAGCAAATAAAAAATCAATGGATGTAATTTACGGTAGAAAATGTTCAGGAATTGAAAAATTATTAAAAGGTTCTTACAGTTTTAAAAAAGATGCAAAGTTTGAATATGAAACATCTGAAGCTATTTCTTCAGGAACTGTAACTTCTGGTAAATCAAGAAGTTCTTCTAAATCTGAGCGTAACGTAATAGTAAAACCTGGAAAAATTGTAGAAAGAAGTTATGAACAAAAACAATCTTTCTTCATTGGTGGAAAAACTAACACAGAAAATCCTAAATGGTCATACGCAAAATATTGTGCAGATGTAAAAAATCAACCAAAAGATGCAAAAACACCTGTTGCTGCAATTCCTCAAAGTACAGGAACTTTCTCTTTTGCAAAACAAAATCAGGCTGTACAAAATGCTTTACCAGCTCCAGAAAACTCTGTGTCTGAAGTTCCAGCAGTACAAAATGAAGTGGTTGCAGAACCTCAAACTTCTGTACCAGAAACTTCAAATACAAATCCTAATTCTATTAAGAAAATGTCTCCAATGCTTTCAGTTGTTGTTACAAACGAACTTTTCCACAACGGAAATGTTGAAGCATGGAAAAGAATTATGGCAAGTTATACAGCAAAATATCCAGATTTGCAAATTTGGGTTTACTACGATGGAGAAAAAATTACTGATATAAATGCTCTTTTCAAATGGGGAAAGGTAAAACATGGTAGTTGTATTCAATTTGTTGTAGTTGGTGAAGATATAAAAGATGTAGCAAAATTGAAACGCTACTTTACACAGGGAGCAAGTCCAATGTTCGAAGCATTTTTACAAGGCGCTCCAGGAACAGTCCTCAATCTGTTCTAAAAATTTGTTTTATCAGGAAGGGATATTATGATTCTTGACAAAAAAAATATACATTACATTTCACGAAACAGTAAACTTGCAAAAGGTGTAAATAAAGATTGCTTTGGAATTAGAGCAAGACTTGCTTTAGAACTTGCAGAAATGGATTTGCCTGTTTTGCCAGGTTTGCTTTTTGATGGAAATGTTGCAGGAAATTTAAAAGAAATTTCATTTTCAGAAAATCTTTCTGATTATTTAGACAGATTCAAAGCTGAAGTTGGAAAATCTTTTGCAAATCCAGAACATCCTCTTTTAGTAAAGATTGTAGTTTCATCAAATATGGCGATTGCTCAGTATCCTTTGTTGCACAACATTGGTTTAGCTCGTGACACAATAGAAGGTTTTGCTAACAAAGTAGGTGAAGAATTTACATCAAGAGAAGTTCTTTTCCTTATGCTTGGTTCTTTAAAAATTGAAAAGATGATTGCAGAAAAAGAAGGAAAGATTGATCGCTACAATACTCTTTCTGAGCATCTTGCAGAAATCGAAGATATTTTTCAAAACAGACCAAGTGAACTTTCACCAATGGAAATTGTTAGAAAGTACGAAGGCATTTTGCCAGATTCATTCTTTGAATCCGCAACTCGCCAGTTAGAAGTAATGATTTCTAGAGTAAGCCATCTTATCAAAATTGATGACCAGATTGAAAATGATACTTCTATCCTTATTCAGCCAATGGTTTACGGAAACTACACAAAAAATTCATCTGCTGGTAGATGTACAACTAGAGATGTTGTTTCTGGGGATAAAAAACTTAAGGGTGAATTTTGGGAAAGAACATTTAATATCATCTTTACTCCAGGAAAAGATATTTCCAAACTAGATGATAAATATTACAAACAACTTTCAAAAATTGCATCAAAATTAGAAGATACTTTCAAAGATGTTCGAGAAATTCGTTTTACTATAGAAAATGGCAAATTGTGGATTATCGAACAGCGAGATATTGACCAAAAAAGTACTGCTTCTCAAATCAAGTTGTATTTTGATTTATTAAAACGCAAATTAGTTACAGAAAAAGAATTAATAAATGCTTTCAAACCAGAACAACTTAGCGAACTTCTTCATCCAGTTATTGATGATTCTTCAGTTAAGAGTTTCGATAAAGTTGTAGGTGGTATTTCTGGAGCTCCAGGAGCTGCTGTTGGTAGAGTATATTTTTCTACAGACGATTTGCTCGAAGCTAAAAAAATTGCAAAACAAAAAAATGAAGATACAAGATGTATTCTTTTGATGTGTGCAACTTATGCTGGGGATGTAAAAGCTATCGAAGAAGCAACTGGTGTTCTTTCAAATGAGGGTGGATATTCTGCTCATGCTTCTGTAGTTGCTCGTCAATACGGAAAAATTTCTCTTGTTAGACCTGATATGGTTATTACAGGAAAAAAAGCAAAAATCGGAGATATGGTAATTAATTCAGGTGATTATATTACTTTGAATGTTCCATATTACGGGGCTCCTGTTATTTACAAAGGAGCTGCTGACCTTGTACAACCAAATCCTGACAAATTAGGTTTATTTGATATTGTAAATGTTTGTAAAAAATACTGCGACGGATTCTATGTTCGAGCCAATGCTGATAGTCCAAAAGATGCTGAATTAGCATTGAAATTTGGTGCAGAAGGTGTTGGACTTTGTAGAACAGAACATATGTTCTTTAATGAAGATAGAATCAATCTTTTTAGAAGTATGATTTTATCCGAAAATGCTGAAGAAAGAAGCCAGTATCTTGAAAAATTAAAGAAATATCAAACAAAGGATTTCTATGGAATCTTAAAAGTAATGGCAGGAAAACAAGTAACAATCAGATTGTTAGATGCTCCATTACACGAATTTTTACCTCACAATTCTCAAGAAATGGAAGCTTTCCTTGCTTTCATGAAAGATAGTGGAGTAAAAATTTCAAAAGCAGAATTACAAGCTAGAATTGATTCACTTTCAGAAAACAATCCAATGTTGGGTCATCGTGGTTGCCGAATTGCTGTTTCATATCCAGAAATTTATGAAATGCAAGTTTCTGCAATTTTTGAAGCCGCTTGTAAATTACGAAAGGAAAAATACAAGGTAGAACCAGAAGTTATGATTCCTCTTGTAATGAACTCAACAGAATTAAAATTGATTTTGCACGGAAAGAAAATTGAAGGTTATACTTATAAAGGATTAAAAGATGTAGCTGATGAAGTTTGCGAAAAGGCAAATGTAAAAGATTTGTCTTACAAGGTTGGAACAATGATTGAACTTCCTTGTGCAGCACTAACAGCAGGAGAAATTGCTCGTTACGCACAATTCTTCTCTTTTGGAACAAACGACTTAACTCAAACTACACTTGGACTTTCTAGAGATGACTTTAATTCATTTATGCCTGATTACACAATGTATGACTTATTGGAAGGAAATCCATTTGCAACATTGGATCCTCGTGTAAAAGAATTAATTTCTATTGCAACAGAAAGAGGAAAGTCTATTCGTCCTGATTTAAGTGCAGGTTTGTGTGGTGAACACGGAGCAAGACCTGAAAATATCAAATTCTGTATGAATGCTGGAATCAATTATGTTTCATGCTCAGCTTATTCTGTTCCAATTGCTCTTTTAGCTATTGCACAAATAAAAACTGCTGAAAAATAATTTAACTTTTCGGTTACACTATTGACACTGATTGTAACCGATTTTACTATAGAGGAACTATGACTGCTAATGAATTACGCTCAAAATATATTGAGTTTTTTAAAAGTAAGGGACATACTGAAATTTCGGGACAATCCTTAATTCCAGAAAATGATCCTTCTGTTCTTTTTACAACTGCCGGTATGCATCCTTTGGTACCATATTTGTTAGGAGAAAAGCATCCTTCTGGAACTCGCTTAACTGATTACCAAAAATGTGTACGCACAGGTGATATTGATGCTGTAGGAGATCCAAGTCATCTTACTTGTTTTGAAATGCTTGGAAACTGGTCTTTAGGAGACTATTTCAAAAAAGATTCTATTGCATTTAGTTATGAATTTTTAACAAGTCCTAAATGGCTTGGTTTGGATCCTAGATTTATTTCAGTAACAGTTTTTGAGGGGGATGAAAATGCTCCTCGAGATGAAGAAGCTGCTCAGTATTGGAAAGATGTAGGTATGAGCGAGGATAAAATCGCTTATCTTCCTGCCAGCGATAACTGGTGGGCTGCAGGCCCTACAGGACCTTGTGGACCAGATACAGAAATCTTTTATTGGGTTGGTGAAGGAATTCCGCCTGTAGGCTCAAATAAAGCAACTGATTCTGATAATTGGATGGAAATTTGGAACAATGTTTTTATGCAGTTTAACAGAATTGACGAAAAAACACTTGTTAAATTAGAAAAACAAAATGTAGACACAGGTATGGGGCTTGAAAGAACAAACTGTATCTTGCAAGGCAAAACTAGTGTGTACCTTACAGAAGTTTTTCAGCCTATTATCAATAAAATAGAAGAACTTTCTAATTACAAATATGGTGATGACGAAGAAAAAGATAAAAGCGTTCGTATTATTGCAGACCACTCAAGAGCATCTGTTTTTATTTTAGGTGATCAAAAAGGTGTAACTCCTTCAAATTTAGGTGCAGGCTATGTTTTGCGCCGTCTTATTCGTCGTGCAGTTCGTCATGGAAGAAAATTAGGTATAGAAGATTCTTTCTTAGCAAAAATTGCAGAAACTGTTGTAGAAAACTTTAAATGTGCTTATCCAGAACTAGAACAAAATAAAGAAAAAATCTACAATGAATTAACTGCTGAAGAAAATAAATTCCGCGAAACTTTGCGTAAAGGTGAAGTTGAATTTCAAAAACTTCTTCCTAATTTGATGAAGAATCCACAAAAAGTAATTCCAGGGCGTGTTGCTTTCCGTTTATATGATACTTTTGGATTCCCAATTGAGTTGACTCAAGAGTTGGCTGATGAAAACGGATTTACTGTTGATGTTGAAGGTTTTAAAGAAGCAGAGAAAAAACATCAAGAACTTTCTCGTTCTCAAAGTGCAGGTACTTTTAAAGGTGGTTTAGCAGAACAATCTGAAATTACAACTAAGTACCACACAGCTACACACCTTTTACAACAAGCTTTGGTAAATGTTTTAGGTGACCATGTTGCTCAAAAAGGTTCTAATATCACAGCTGAGAGAATGCGTTTTGACTTTACTCATCCTCAGCCAATGACAAAGGAAGAAATCCAACAAGTTGAAGATATTGTAAACGAACAAATTAAAAGAGATTTGCCTGTTACAATGGAAATTATGGATTTGGAAGAAGCAAAAAATAGTGGAGCAAGAGCTTTATTTGGTGAAAAATACGAAACAAAAGTAAAAGTTTATACTATTGGGGATTTTTCAAAAGAAGTTTGTGGTGGTCCACATGTTGAACATACTGGTTTAATTGGTACGTTCAAAATTGCAAAAGAGCAGTCATCTTCTGCTGGGGTAAGAAGAATTAGAGCTGTTATTAGCTAAAAAATTGTAACAAAACTGGATTTTCAGTGTTATTATTTTGTATACTTAAATAAATGATATATGGAGTGTTGTGAAATGAAACGTATTATTATTGCTTCATTACTTGTTTTTGTGTTCTGTGCTGGAGTTTTTGCACAGACTGATAATTTGCAGGTATTAGCTGTTGTTAAATTAAAAGGATCTGAACCTATTACATTAGGAACATTAAAATCTCGCGTGAGTATGTTTGAAAAACAAAGAAATGGTGTAAAACTTTCTGTAAGCGAAAAGAAAGAAGTTTTAGATAGTATCATTGATGAAAAATTAGTTCTTCAAGCAGCTGATAAGGCAGGAATTACAGTTACTGATTCTCAAGTTGAACAGGCTTTCCAAAATTACTTGTCAAATATGGCAGGTGCTCCTGTTACAGAAGAACAATTTAATCAAATGATGCAAAAACAACTTAATACTACCCTTGAGGCTTTTGTTATAGAACAAACAGGAATGAGTCTTGCAGAGTACAAAAAACAATTGAAACAACAATTAATTGCACAAAATTATATAGTTTCACAAAAAAGAAATGAGTTACAGTCATTATCTCAAGTTAGCCATGATGAAATTACAAGATTTTATAACAATAATCAAACAAAATTTGTTCAACCAGAACTTGCAACTTTATTTATGGTTTTAGTTCCAAAAGGGAACGATGAAGCTGCTGCAAAAAAATCTGCTGATGATTTATTGGCTTCATTAAAAAATGGAAAACTAAAAAAAGAAACAATGATTGAAAATAGCAAAAAAGGTGAAACAAAATATCAAGCTGGTTATGTTTATGCTGCAAGATCAGAAGGTGTTGCTCAACAACTTCAAATGACACAAAAAGAATTTGATGATTTGTTTGATTCAAAACTTGATGTTTTCTCTAGTGTACAAGATAAACCTGACCAATTTAGATTTTATGCTGTTACAAAAAAGGATAACACAAAATTTTTAACATTAAATGATATTGTTCAACCAAATACAACAATTACAGTTTACAAATATATCGAAAACCAACTTGCATTACAAAAACAAAACGAAGCATTGTTGCAAGTAACAAAAGATATTACAACAGAACTTAGAACAGGTGGAAATCTTCAGATGAACAAAACTGGAGATGCTCTTGATAAACTTTTGAATTGGTAGGATTTTGTGGCTCGACGAAAAGGTAGAATTCTAGCGTTTCAAGCCCTATATTCATGGGATCTAGGAAATATCGATATTGATAATATCCTAGATTTCTCATGGGTAGAAGAAGAATCCTTAGAAAAAATGGGCGAAGAAAGTTTAACCTTTGCAAAATTGCTAGTTTCTGGAACAATAGAACATATTGAAGAAATTGATTCAATCATAAAAGAACATCTATCAAGATGGGATTTTGATAGGTTAAATAAGGTTGATTTAGCAATTCTTCGTATAAGTGTATATCCTCTTTTATATCAAAAAGATTTACATTCTTCGATAGTTATTGATGAGGCAATTGATATTTCAAAAGATTTTGGTTCTGATGATTCATACAAATTTATCAATGCCGTTTTAGATAATGTAAGAAAATCACAAGCTAGTTAATCGGAGAAATGATTATGATTTCTGCCGTAAAAAAAATATTGCTACTTTTAATTCCATTTGTATTTTTTTCTTGTGGAATGACTGTAGAAGATGCTTCTTTTACGGCAAAACTCGACACAATCGATAAATTAATTTTTCAATCTCAATATACAGATGCTCAAAAAATATTGAAATCCATTGAAGGCAAATCTTATACGGCTTTTCAGTATATTGCAATTTCAAAGCGATATATCAATATGAAAAATTTTGAATCTGCTGAAAAAATTTTAGCAAAAGCATATAAAAAACATCCTAAAAATCCTCAGGTATTGGCAGTTTATACTTGGGTTTTACTCCAATTAGAAGATTTTGAAAGTGCTAGTAATATTTCAGAAAAATTAATAGGAACATCCTACGAAGGTCTTTATGCAGAAAGTAGAATAAAACAATATTCTTTACTAGAAAAAGATTTTTTAGGAGAAGATTTTCAAAAAGAATATTCCATAGCATACAATGTAACAGGAAATGTTAAGTTTTTGCAAAATGCTGCTTTTTATGAATGTTTTAATGGAAATTATGATGAAGCTTTTAATTATCATCCTGAAAAAATGACAAATTATTCCAATCCTGAATTTTGGGCATACGTTGCATACGATTCTGGAAATTATTTACAAGCAATTAATGATGCAAATTATATTTCTAAAAAAAACTTAGTAACCTCTTATATGATTACAGCAGATTCTTATCTGAAAATGCGAGAAACAAAACTTGCAAAACAGATGTGGGATAAAATCATCCTACTAGATAAAAAAGCAAATCCAAATGTATTGATGAATTGTGCTTTTTCATCTATTCAAAATGGGAACATAAATGAAGCCTTTGAATATTTGAAATCCCTAGTGGAATTTTTTCCAGATTATGTGGACGGCCTTGTTCTTTATGGAAAATTTCTTTTGCACTATCAATCAGAAAAAGATGAAAGTCTTTTAACTCAGGCATTGCGAAGAAAAGGCTTAAAATCTATTGATATGGAACTTGCTGATTCAAAACCTCGTATTCCAGTTTCAGATTGTTTGTATCGTATGGAAGAAAGTTTGAAAAGAAGAACAACTTTAGATGAAGAAAAAGCAATTTTACAAATTGAATATCTAAAATTAAAATGGCTTTCTGAAAAAAATACTTCTTCTGAACAAATGATAATTGATATTTGGGAAATGATAGAAAAAAATTCTATAATGGCGGGAACAAATAATTCAATAATCACTGATTTTATTGTTTCATTTTTTATAAAGCAAAATCAATTTGAGCAAGCCCATGAAATTTTAACTTCTGTGCTAAATGAAAAGTACGGAGAAAGTGATTATCTTGTTAATTCTTCATCCTTGAAAGAGCAAATGTCTTTTGCAGAATTACAAAATGTTGCTTCCCTTTGTTTTGAAAAAGGATTATATTATTCTGCACAAAATTTTTTAGAAATGGCCTTAAAACAGGAAAATCTTGTTACTACAGACGTTTTTCTTAATTTAGGAAATTTTGAAGAATCCAAAGGAAATGAGAACAAGGCTTTGGATTATTATAGTAGGGCAATAAATATTACAAACGATAATTATTTGAAATCAGAAATTTATTATAGAATTGCTAATATAAGTACATCTAAAAATGATTTGAAAAAAGCAAAACTATATTTAGATTATTCTCTTACTTTAAATCCTTCTCATGTAAAAGCAAATCTTTTAAAAAAACAAATCCACAATTAATCTTTTTTTAAGAAAAACTGTGGATTTAATACAGAATAAAAATTAATTTAAGTTCTATTCAATTACAGCAATGACATCAGCTGATTTTAAGATAAGATGATCTTCGCCATCAATTTTTACAGATGTTCCTGAATATTTGTCGTACATTACTCTTTGCCCAGGAGCAACTTTGATTTTTTCTTTATCATCACCAACTGCAATTACTGTAGCAATTTGTGTTTTTTCTTGTGCTGTGTCTGGAATGATAATTCCACTAGCTGTTTTAGATTCTGTTTTTTCTGTTTTTACCAATACGCGATCTGCCAATGGTTTAACTGTCATATTTATTCCTCCAAAATATTTGCTAAACAATTACTATTATAATATACGAAAAGTTTTTTACAATGGCAACTAAAATTGAACAAAAAACTAAAAAAATGAACCATTTTTTTTAGATAAAATTTGTTTTGTGTCAATTTGAAACAGAATTTTGTGTTAAAAATTCGTGTGTGTCAAAATGATACAATAGAAAAATGTATATGATGAAAATGTTTTATATAAATTTTGTAAATCCTTGTATTATAAAGAAATAAAAATTTATTAAATTATTGAAAAGTTGGCACAAAAATTGCAGTATTATAATTGTAAGAAATTTTTTTTGGAGTTTTATTATGAAAAATCTATTTAGTTCTACAAGCGATGAAAATTTAAATATTTATTTTAAGCAAATTGATTCTGTTCCTCTTATGTCACGCGAAGAAGAATTTGACCTTGCAATGAAAGCAAAACAAGGTGATAAAATTGCTAGAGACAAAATTTTATCTGCAAATTTACGATTTGTTGTTAGTGTTGCAAAAAAATATCAAAATCGTGGAGTTGAGTTAATAGATTTGATTAGTGAAGGAAATATTGGTTTGTTGATTGCTATTGATAAATTTGAACCAGAAAAAGGATATCATTTTATTTCTTACGCTGTTTGGTGGATTAGACAAACAATTCTTAAAGCAATTTACGAAAAAGGCAGAATGATAAGACTTCCAGCTAATAAAACAAACGATTTACTTCAAATTAACAAGATGCGAAAAACTTTTAAAAATCAGTTGTCTGAAGAAGAAGAACTTGTTGCAATTGCTGAAATGTTAAATATGACTCCAAAATATGTTCATGAAATGATTATGATTTCTAGAGACGTATATTCTCTTGATTCATTAATTGTAACAGATAAAACAGACACATCTACTTTAGCGGATTTATTGGAAGATGATACAACTGTTTCACCTGAAGATAATGCAATTAATCAGAATATGAAATCAGAAATTGATAATGTTCTTGCTACTTTAACTGAAAAAGAAGCAGAAATTATTCGTTACAGATTTGGATTAAATGGGCGTAAAGCAATGTCTTTGAAAGAAGTAGGAGAAGTTTTTAATTTGACAAAAGAAAGAATTCGACAAATTGAAAAGAAAGCTATAAAAAGATTGCAACATCCAACTAGAGCAAAGAAATTAGAAGCCTTTATTGCTTAAATTTTTAGTTTATACTTGCAAGAACTTCTTTTCTTGCTATTTCCAAGATTTCTTTGTCTTGAATTGGATCCGAAAGTCCTAGTGTTAAGTTTCCAGATTGCTGGATTCCAGCAACTTCACCAGGACCTCTAAGTTTTAAATCTAATTCGGCAAGTTCAAACCCATCTGTGGTTTCGTACATTGCTTTTAATCGCTCTTTTGCAATATCAGTTAATTTTGAACCATAGATTAAAAAACAATAGGATTGTTTAGAACTTCTTCCTACTCGTCCTCTTAATTGATGAAGAGCTGCAAGTCCAAAACGTTCTGCTTGTTCTATGACCATACAAGTGGCGTTAGGAACATCAACTCCTACTTCAACCACAGTTGTTGCAACGATGACTTGAATTTTGCCTTCTTTAAAATCATTTAATATCTTGGTTTGTTCTTCTTCATCAACTTTGGAATGAATTAAGCCACATTTAAATTCAGGATAAACTTTTTCAGAAAGAAACTCATACATTTGAACTGCATTTTTAAGTTTAGTTTTATTTGAATCAAGATTTTCTTCATCTTCTAAATTTTCAATCATTGGATATACAAAATATGCTTGATTTCCCTGTTGTAATTCTTTTCGGACAGTTTCGTAAACGATACTTTCGTTTCCAGGCTTTGTAAGATGTGTTTTTATTGGAAGTCTTCCTTTAGGCATTGTTTTTATTGTAGAAACGTCTAAATCTCCAAACACTGTCAAAGCCAAAGTTTGCGGAATAGGAGTTGCGCTCATCATCAAAATATTTGGAAGAGCACACTTTTCTTTAACAGAATTTCTTTGAATTACTCCAAAACGATGTTGTTCATCAATTATTGCAAGTTGTAAATTATTATATTGAACATTTTTTGAAAACAAAGCGTGAGTTCCAATTATTAATTGAGTTTTTCCTTCTTTTATGGATTGCAATAAAGTGTTTCTACCTTTTGCTTTTATGTTACCTGTTAAAAAACTTGGGTTTATTCCTAAAGGAACTAATAATTTTGCAGCGTTTTCAGCGTGTTGTTTTGCCAAAAGTTCAGTAGGGCAGAGAATTACGCATTGTCCGCCCCAATCAATAATTCGTAGAACTGCAAAAAATGCAACTAAGGTTTTTCCTGAGCCTACATCACCTTGAATTAATCTTGCCATTGTAAAAGGTTTTGAGTTTTCCGAAAACTTTTGAGGATTTTTATCAAATTCGGCAGAGTCTTTACAAGATGAATCAATTTCTGTATTGATTGTTGCAATTATCTTTTTTTGATCTTCAGTTAATTCAAAAGGAAGGGAATTTAATAACTTTATTTGACTTGGTGATAAATCTGTAAAATTTTCTGATGCTTTAGAACAATTTTTTCGTTCTTTTACCCGTTTTAATATGGCTGACTGAAAAAAGAAAAGTTCTTCAAATTTTATCGTTTTAATTGCTTTTTCTAGTTGAGAAAAATTTGTTGGATTGTGAATTTCGTGTATTGCTTCTTGCTTGCTTAATAAATCTTGTCTTTTAATTACTTCTTCTGGTAACTCTGAAGAAATTCCGTTGCCGTACATTTTTAAGGCCTGATGTACAGTTTTTCGATATTGATTTTGTGTTAATCCACTTGTAAGGTGATATAAACTTAAAATTTTAGCATTAGGATTTATTTTTGAAGTAAATTCTTGTAATTCACCAGATTTTGCTACGAGTTGAGCATCAAAGACTGAAGTTTGAATTTCACCATATTTGAAAGAGAGTGGAGCAGTAACAAAAATTATTGAACCGATTGGAAAACTTTTTTCCATAAATGGTCGGTTGTAACAAACTAAGGTTGCAGAACTATCTCCGTCAAAAATAATAAGTTTTAATGTCCGCATCCTGCCAAAACCAAACCATTGGTGATCTAAAACTTTTGCATAACAATTTATTTTACCAACTTTAGAAAAATCTTTTATGGGTACAATTTTTGTTCTGTCTTCGTAATCTTTGGGATAGGTTGTAAATAAATCTGCAATGTTAAAAATATTGAGTTTAGAAAAAGTATTGCTAAGACTTGGTCCAATCCCAGAGATTGATGAAAGAGGTGTTTCAATATCACTTAATTTCAAATTGGCAATCCTTGAAAAATATTGAATAACAATCTAAATAAATAACTTCCAAGGATTCTTACTAAAATTGTTGCCACAAGTGTTATGATAATTGTGGTTTGTAAGTTTACAAATTTATTTTTGAAAAATACTTTAGTTATTGGTCTTGAAATTTTGTAAATCATAGAATCTAAAGAACCCCAAAAACCAATACTATCTTTGTTTAACAAGAGAACAACAAGTCTTACAACTAATATGATAATCAATAACAATAAGATTGAAGAAATAGCTGTCCATATCATATTGATTGTAATTGCTAAAATAATACCTAAAGAAAATTTTTGCATTACTGAAATTGCTTGTAAAATGCTAGAAACTCCAGAAAGAATTATAAATGCGATAATTGGAGAAAAATCTAAATTTACAATTTGCAAATTAAGTTTTCTAAAAATATTTAAGTAAGGGTCGCAAATTTTAGCTAAAACTTGTGTAAATTTAGAATAACTAAGGGATGGAATCCAAGATAAAATTATTCTTATAAAACAAAGCATTGAATAAATTGATATAATTTGAGAAATAAAACCAATTAATTTAAACATAATTTCTCCTATTGGAAGTTGTGAGAAAAATTTCAATTTTTGGAACAACTTCCAAGATGCAATTTCGCAACGCAGTGAGAAATTGCTGTAAATATCACAAGTTTGCTTTTGCAAACTTGGTTTGAAAAGCGAAGCACTATTTGTGCGTAGCTTTTCATAAATTTTCCTATGAACAGAGTCTGTGTCGAATAATTTAATCTTTCCAGACTTCATCTACTGAAGGTAATTTTGAAAGTTCATAAATAAAATCATCACTTGAAGAAACTTGCAAATTGCTACATCCCTTTATAGTGTAATTTTTTTCATCTCTCTCTATATGTAAGTATACTGAACAATTACCTGAATGGGCAACAAGAAAATCACGTAATTCCATTGACGAACGTTTATTTTGCGTTGGAAAAAGTCTTATATGAATTGATTTTACAGATTGTTCTTGTAAATTGTTTATATCAAGTAACTCTTCAACCTGAAATGAATTTCCGTATTGTTCTGAGTGAGTAACTTTTCCTTTGAAAGCTAAAACTTTGTCTTCTTCAATAAAGGATTCAAGTTTTTCCCAAACTTTAGGAAAGAAAGTAAATTTAATTTCTCCATCAAAATCTTTTCCTGTTACAATTCCCATCAAAGTTCCTTTTTTAGTAGTGATTCTTCTAACTTCGGTAATGAGAACTGCTATTGTATAATCTGTGTTTGGAATAGCATTTGCAATTTTTACGGAATTCATATTTGTACAGCGTTCAATAACCTTTCTGTAGTTATCAAGGGGATGTCCTGAAATATAAAATCCGATAAGCTCTTTTTCGATTCTAAGTTTTTCAAGTTGTGGCCAGTCTTCAACTTCCTTGAATTTAAACTCAACAAATTCTTGAATATCTGTATCTTCAAAAAGACTTGCTTGTCCATAACGAGTTGATTCTTTTTTTGCTTCTGCATATTCAACTGCATCTTCAACATTGATTAAAAGTCTATTTCGGTTAGGTTCAATTTTATCAAAACATCCTGTTTTAATGAGAACTTCCATTGCTTTTTTATTTACAGCTCGCAAATCAACTCTGTCTAAAAAATCCATAAAACTTTTGAAAGGACCATTCTTTGTTCTTTCGTTGATGATTTCTTCAGCTGCCCCTTCTCCTAAATTTTTGATTCCAAGTAATCCGTAAACGATTTTGCCATCAACTACATCAAAAATTTTGTCAGAACGATTTATGTCTGGTGGGTCAATTTCAAGCCCCATACGACGACCTTCTGCAATATACATTGGAAGTTTATCGGTACTTGTAATTTCGTTTGTAAGGTTGGCTGCGATAAATTCCGCTGGAAAGTTTGCTTTTAGATATGCAGTTTTGTAGGCTACAACTGAGTAGGCAGCAGCATGACTTTTGTTAAATCCGTAGCCTGCAAAAGGAACCATGATTTCAAAAATATCACCTGCGTGTTCCGCTGTAAATCCATTTTTTACAGCACCATCGATAAATTCCTTCTTTTTTGCCATAAGAACTTCAAGTTTCTTTTTTCCCATGGCACGACGAAGCATATCGGCTCCACCAAGGGAAAATCCTGCAATTCGCTGAGCAACTTGCATAACTTGTTCTTGGTAAACCATAACTCCGTAGGTTTCTTTCAAAATATCTTCAAGACAAGGGTCTGGATAGTGAATTGTTTCTGGATGCCACTTTCCTTCGATGTATTGAGGAATGTAATCCATTGGGCCTGGACGATAAAGAGCATTCAAGGCAACTAACTCTTCGATACAACGAGGTTGAAGTTGTTTCATGATTTTTTGCATTCCAGGGCTTTCAAACTGGAAAACTGCAACGGCTTCACCACGACAGAACATGTCAAATGTTTTTTCATCATCATCTGGAACATTGTCTGTGGTAAAGTTTTCAAAACCAGGTCTTTTTCTGATAATTCGTTCTGCGTATTTTATCAAGGTGAGAGTTTTTAGACCAAGATAATCCATTTTTACAAGACCACATGGCTCGATAATGTCCATTGTGTATTGAACTGCAACTTTTCCTGTTTTGCCGTCTTTGTAAACTGGAGCCCAGTTTGGTAATTGAGATTTTCCAATAACAATTCCAGACGCATGAAGACCTGTTTGTCTGTTTACATTTTCAAGTTTAAAACATAATTCAAAAAGTTCTTTGTATTTAGGATCATCTTTAAATTCAATTAACTGACCATTGTCTGGATGCTCTTCGTCTGGTGGAGTAAAGGCGTCTTTTAATTTTGCCTTTGGATTATCAGGAATGCGTTTTTTTAGCATATTCACATCAGGAAGAGGAATTCCTAAAACTCGTCCAACGTCTGCAATTACAGCTTTGGCTTTAAGTGTTCCAAATGTTACAATGTGTCCTACATGATCATCTTTGTATTTATCTCTAGTATATTGAATTACTTTTTGGCGACCTTCGAAGCACATGTCAACATCAAAGTCGGGCATAGAAATTCGTTCTGGATTTAAGAATCGCTCAAAAATCAATTTGTATCTAAAAGGGTCGATATCTGTAATTGTCATTGCATAAGCAACAAGAGAGCCTGCACCTGAACCACGACCTGGCCCGATAGGAACATCATTGTTTTTTGCCCAGTTGATAAAATCCCAAACGATAAGGAAGTAACCAGAAAATCCCATGCTAAAAATGATGCCTAATTCGTATTCGGCACGTTGACGAATTTCATCGGTAATTTCCTTGTATCGTTTTTCAAGCCCTGTGTAAACAAGATGTCGTACATAATCGTCTTGAGTTTTAAATTCTGGTGGAATTTGATAAACCGGTAGACAATCTTTTAATTCTTGAGTTTTGAACTGTGGAATTTTACAATTACACATATCAGCAATTTTTTTTGTATTAGAAATCATTTCTGGATAATCTGGAAAAAGACTAGCCATTTCTGTTTCAGATTTTATGTAAAATTGGTCGTTTTCAAACTTCATTCGGTCTGTATCTGATAAAAGTCTTTTTGTCCCGATACAGACTAAAACATCTTGTGCTTTTGCATCTTCTTGTTTTGCGTAGTGAACATCGTTTGTAACAACCATTGGAACTTCCATTCGCTTGGCAATTTCCAAAAGTTTTGGGATAAGACGCCTGTCATCATCTAAGTTGTGGTCTTGAAATTCTATAAAATAATTTTCTTTCCCGAAGGTATCTTGATACCACTTGATAACTTCTTCTGCTTCTTTATCTTTTCCTGCTAACAATTTTTGAGGAAGTTCCCCAGCCAAACAAGCTGAAAGACAAATCAATCCTTTGGAATGTTTTTTTAATAATTCTCTATCGGCACGAGGCTTGTAATAATATCCATTTGTGTTTGCCTCTGAAACAATCCAAGAAAGATTTTTATATCCATCTTCATCTTTTGCTAACAAAATAAGGTGATAATATTTTGAACCTTCTGGAGTTCCTTCTTTGTCTTCTTTTTTCCCTGCGGCCATGTAAATTTCACAACCGATGATAGGTTTGATTCCATTTTCGTTGCAAATGCGTTCAAAGTTCAAAACTCCAAACATATTTCCGTGGTCAGTTAAAGCAAGAGCTTTAAATCCTAATTCTTTTGCACGAGTAACCAAAGTTGTAATTTTGGAAGCACCATCAAGAAGAGAATAGTCAGAGTGTACATGAAGATGTACAAAATCTGAATGAGGTTCTTGAATTTCTTGAATATTTTCTGTTTCAGCCATGTTTACTATTATATTATAGAAATCCTATCATTTAAAGATAGAAGAAAAAAATTATACAATATTTCTTGCTTTTCCTAAAAGAAAACTTTCTAGGTTTTTATAAATTTCTTGAAAAAGTCTTTGCCGAGTTTCTAAAGCGGCCCAAGCGATATGTGGCGTTATCAAACAATTTGGACAATTTAACAAAGGGTTGTCTTTTTTCATAGGTTCAACTGAAACTACATCACAAGCAAAACCTGCAATTTGATTATTTTTCAAAGCAAAAGCCATGTCATCTTCATTTACGATTGGACCTCGGGCAGTATTTATTACTACGCAAGATTTTTTCATTTTTGAGATACTATCTTTATTGATAAGATTTTTTGTTTGTTCTGTTAGTGGACAATGTAAGGTGATAAAATCAGAATTTTTGCAAAGTTCTTCAAAACTTACAGCTTGAATTTCTGGAAATTCTTTTAGTTTTTCTGGGCTTCTTGTAAAACAAATAACGTTCATTCCAAAAGCCTCTGCGATTTTTGCACTTTGTTTTCCGATGGAACCAAATCCTACAATTCCTAATGTTTTTCCAAGTAATTCTGTTAAAGGAGTTTTCCAGTAGCAAAAATCTGGAGAATTTATCCATCCTCCAGAATGAACATCGTCGCTATGAAGTTTTACATGGTTTGTAAATTCTAAAATAAAAGAAAAAACTAATTGTGCAACTCCAGCTGTGCTATAAGAAGGAACATTTGTAACAGTAATTCCTTTTTTGTGAGCGTAATCTAAATCTACAACATTTGTACCTGTGGAACAAAGTCCAATATATTTTAAATTAGGACATAAATCCATCACTTCTTTTGTGATTAAAACTTTATTTACAAGAATAATTTGAGAATCAGCAATTCGTGAAACAGTTTGATTTTTGCTAGTTCGTTCGTAAAAAATAACTTCATTTTTTGTACCAGCGATATTTTCTAAAACTGAAAAATCGATATCTTTTGAGATTTGATTTTGTGGACTTAAAGTATTTCCATCTAAAATTACAATTTTCATAATTATATTATAACAGAATTTTGATAAAAAAAATTGAAAAATTGATAAATTTTTGTACAACGCTTGTATTTTTTATGTTATATTGTATGTAGAGAAGATTTTTATTTTTGCGAAATTGCATCTTAGAAGTTGTTCCAAAAACTGAAGTTTTTCTCGACAACTTCCAATAGGAGAAATTATGAAAAGCTGCGCACAAATAGTGCTTCGCTTTTCATATCAAGTTTGCGTTGCAAACTTGTGATATTTACAGCAATTTCTCACTGCGTTGCGAAATTGCATCTTGGAAGTTGTTCCAAAAATTGAAATTTTTCTCACAACTTCCAATAGGAGAAATTATGAAAAGCTACGCACAAATGGTGCTTCGCTTTTCAAATCAAGTTTGCGTTGCAAACTTGTGATATACTGCTGTTTCTCATTGCATTACGAAACAGCACTTGGAAGTTATCTCGAAATTTGAAAATTTCTCGACAACTTCCAATAGGAGAATTTATGAAAAGCTGCGCACAAATAGTGCTTCGCTTTTCATATCAAGTTTGCGTTGCAAACTTGTGATATTTACAGCAATTTCTCACTGCGTTGCGAAATTGCATCTTAGAAGTTGTTCCAAAAACTGAAGTTTTTCTCACAACTTCCAATAGGAGAAATTATGGCTGCATCATTAAAACAACTTTCAGAGTTAAAACAAATTTGTACCGAACAAAAGAAAAAAGCTCAAAGTATTCAAACTGAAATTGGATTTTCATTGTTATCACAGGGCGATTGTGGAATTTCAGAAAATGATTTAAATAAATATAATGAAAGCCTAGAAAAATCAAAGCAGAACGATTTATTAGCAGAAGAAGTAAAATCTAAATCTTTAGAAATAGAAAATATACAAGAAGAACTTTTAGCAATAAAAAAACAGTTGGAAGAATCCCAATCTAAACAAAACCAAGAATTTATAGAATTGGCAGAGGTTTTATATGCAAATTACAGAGATTCTTACGCTGATTTTTTTAAAACATTTCATGATGAAATTTCTGAATTAAACAACAAACTTCAAGGCTTAGAAAGCCAATCTGAAGTGTTGAAATCTCAAATTGAAACACAAGGCTTTTTTGGAAAATTAGTAAATCAAGTAAAATTAACTTCTAGTGCAAGTTCTGTAAATTCAGCTAAAAAGAAGAAAGAATCTGTTTTACAAAAAGCAGGAAGTTTTGTAGTTTCTCAAGGAAAAATTGATTTTATTCGTTCTCAAGAAAATCTTGAATATTCAATTTTGACTGTTTTAGATAAAGTTCAAAATTCACAATTTGTTGTTGATGAAATTTTGCAAAAGCAAAAAAATTTAATTTCAATAGAAAAATCTTTGAAAGATGAATTTGCAAAAATTGCCGAAGGTGCAAATCTTAAAGCAAAATTATCAAATCTTGAAAAAAATAACGAACTTCAGCAACAAACACGAAGTAAAATTGCTCTTTCTGTAGGAGAAGAATTTTCAAAGAAATATATTTCGGACAAGGGCGAAAAATTTGACGGTTACGATTCTGTAGTTCAAAATTTTCCTGCCTTTGTGGATTTAGCAGAATCCTTTGATGCAATTTCAAAAGCAGAAATTCAACTTGAAATTTATCAAACTGAATCTGATATAGAATCTTGTGTTTCTAGAATTTACAATATGCAACAAACAATCATTTCTAATGAAAAGAAAATTGAAACTTTGAAATCAAATAACACTCAACTTGCTGAAAAAATCACAAGTGAAGGGGATTTAAAAGATTCTTTATTGCGTAAAAAATCCGAATTAGAGCAAAAACTCCAATAAGTTAAGTTTTGTTTGTGATGGTGAAATATGTATATAAAAGATGATGTTTGTTACGCAGGTGAATTAGTTCCCAATATAGAAGTTTCTTCTATAAAAATATTAGAAGATGGTATGATGCTAATTCATTTTAATACAGGTGAAACAAGGCTTTTTGATGTTACATCATTAGTTGAAAAGGGTTCTGTTTTTTTACCTCTAAAAGATGAATGTAATAGAAAAACTGCAAAAGTTACTCATGGATTTGTTTCTTGGCTGGATGGTCAAATTGATATTGCACCAGAAACGATGTACATGGAAAGTTATAAATACACAAAAGACGAAATTGCGTAAAAACTTTATTGGAGAATTGTATGCCTGAATTAAGCCGTTTTGAAGGAATGGTTGTTTACATGCTCTTTAGAGACAATAAAGAACATAATAAGCCTCATGTTCACGTTTATTATGGGGAGTATAAGGCTTCTGTTGGTATAGACGGCGAACTTTTAGCAGGTAAATTGCCTCTTAAACAATTAAAAATGATAACTGGCTGGCTTGCACTACACGAAGAAGAAGCTTATTCAGCATGGAATAGAGCTGTTGCAGGCGAGCATTTTGAAAAAATATCACCTTTAAGATAAATCTAGAATTAGAGCAAAAACTCCAATAAGTTAAGTTTCTCTATTATAGTTAGACCCTGAAATTTTTTTTATTTTTCTCAAAAAAATATAGTTATTTTGCATTATTTTTCGTTGACTTTGCCTATAATAATATGCGATAAGTAATCATTATTATGTAAAGTTTGTGTTGCAAACTTTTTATAGGGGGAAAAAGTGAATAAAATTATCAAGGGATTATTTTATTTAAGTGTGATGATGTTGTTAGTTTCTTGTGCTACAACTCGTTTTGAGCCAAAAAATGATGGAAGTTCATCATTGGTTATTGGTCGTCTTACTGCAAAGGCAAGTGGAGTTGCCTATGATGGAAATGGTATTAATTTTAACAGAAATTATACTATGGGAACTCAGCTTACGTTAAAAGAAGTTTCAACAGGAAAATTTTACGAAACAAAAACTATTCGACGTGATGGATTGTTTGTTTTTGGAAATTTAGCTCCAAATCAAAATTATTATTTGTATCAAATAAAGTATAATATTGAACAAAGTAATGGTTGGAAAGGTTGGATTACATTCACTTATGATGCTGCTGATTTTTTTGTAAAAACCAAAGCAGATTCAGTTGTTGTTTTAGGAAATTTTGAAAGTACAATGACAGGTGTTAGAGAACGAGTAAATGCAAGAGTTATTGATAATAACATTCCAACAGAAGTAAGGTTTTCTTTTATGGATCTTTACCCAGAAAGTGAATGGCTTTCAAAAAATTGGTACTATAAAAATGGGTTGATGCCTAAAGTGTATTCTGTAACTGGTGAAGAAAGTCAAATTGAATATGAACAACCTTTTGAAGATGTTAATCAAGAAGAATACGACGAGTTTATGAAAGAACTTATGGGTGAATAAATCTCTACAGAATTTTGCAAAGGTAATTTAGACCAGAAAAATGACTATAAATTTTGTATGTAACAAGTTTAGTTCAAAAAAGGCTCTCGCCTAAAATTGCACCAGTCCCTGCTAGTTCCTCACTTTGTTCGTCAATGCAGGTCTGTTTCAATTTTTGGCTACGCCTTTTTGTATGAAATTGTATATAAAATGATTTAACATCATTTTTCTGCACGGAATGTCTTTGCAAACTTCTTTCGTTCTGGGAGGAAAAGTGCGGCGAGTTTTTTTAGCGGAACGATAATCATTATTTAATAACAAATTGTTTTAATAAAATATATAACTCGTTGTTGTTTGTAACATTGAATCTTGTAAAAATTTCTGACATTTCTTTTTTTACAGTTGAAATACTTATATTGTATTTTCTTGCAAGATCTAAATATGTGGTTTTATTTTCAATAAAATCTTTTAAAATCGTAATTTGTCTTTCTGATAAGTTAAAATCTTTTAAAATTAATTCTTCTCCTTGTTTGGGAAAATTTTCTGATGGAATAATACTTTTTTTTGCAGGAATAAACACAGAAAGTATATCTTCAAGTTTTTTGAAAACATAGGCATAAAAGGCTGCAAAAAAAGATGAAATTACAAATGCGATAAGAAATCTTAATTTACTTATAGGCAATAAAGAAAAATTTGTTAAAATCCAAACTGATACTAAGAAGATAAGTTTTTTCTTTGGCTTATTTGTAAAAAACTTATTTACAAATAGAAGCACAAACATTGCTGAATATAAAAAAGCTCCTAAAAGTTCATATCCTGTAAGAGCTGTACAAATTCCTTGAACAAATAAAATTAAACATTGAAGACGATAATTTTCTTTTATAAATAGAAGAATAAAACAAAGCAGTGCAGATGTTGCATTTATTATGGGAACAATAATTGCTCTAAAAGGAATTATTGTTGGTAGAAAATTTTTATTTTTGAAACTTATAATTGTTGCTATGAAAAGTAGGATAAAAGCTGTTAAAAGCATAAGTTTTTCATACTTTTTTTTATTTGAAAACTTAAATTTTTCTTCTATTTTTTTAGTTCGGTTCATAATTGCAGCTTATCATACAAAGTTTATAAAATCAATTAAAAATTATCCTTTGGTTATTTTGAAACTCAAAATGTACTTTGGTTATTTCAAAATGTCCCTTGGTTATTTTTTTAGTAACCACGGTTATTTTTAAATAAAATTAGTTGACAAGTGAAAAAAATGGCTTAATAATGCAGGTAGTTATAACTAAAAGGTTACAAATAATTTATTTGGAGCTAAAATACGAGAAAAACTGAGAGTACTCTTATTTAACAAGGAGAAATTTTATGAAAAAAAATATTATTATTTTTTTTAGTGTTTTTATGGCTTTATCATGTATGCTATTTTCTTGTAAAGAAAATAGCATAACTCAAGTTGATAATGTTGTTGAATCAAGAGAGGTTGAGTTTGCTGATGTTACATCTGAAATAAAAGATGAATTAATTTTTTATTCGATGGCAGAAGATTATAAACTTTCAGAAGAATCTGTGGAAAATGATTTATCATCTTTTTTAGCATTAAAAATGCTTGATGATAAAAATGTAACTGAACAAACAGCAAGGTCAATCAATTCTGTTGTAGATAAATATGATATACAAAAAGTAAAAACTTTTAAAAAAGTTTTGCCAACAAATGTCGTATTAAATAAAAATGGATTGGAAAGTAGAAGTGCTGAAGTAACAGATGAAATTAATTTTGCTATTTATGATATTTCTAATCAGGAGGATGGATCAAAAGGCGTTGCAGTTACTTCAGATGATGAACGAATTGGTTCTTTGCTATGTGTTTTAGATAATATTGATTATACTGATGATGTAGAAGATCCTGTGTTGCAGATATTTTTGACACAACTAGAAAACTATGTGGAAGAAGTAAGTTATGAATTAGAATCAATTACAGAAGATGATATTGAATACTTTAAAGAAAAATACGGCATAACAGATGAAGAAATAGCACAAGCAAAACTAGAATACGAAAGTTCAGTTGTTTCAAGAAAATTTTGGGGATACGATTCATGGAGTAGTTGGTCTGTAAATGATATTAATTTAAATAATTTAAGTGCAAAAACTAAATGGAGTCAAGGTTCTCCTTATAATTCTGCTATTGTAGCAATGGAAGGTAAAAATTATGTTACAGGATGTGGGGCAACCGCTGTTGCTCAAATTATGGCATACCATAGTTGGCCAACTTCTTACACAAGAAGCGATTTAAGTACATTAAAAAGTAAATGGTCTTTAGCTTCAAGTTGGAATGGTGTTTACGATTGGAAAGCGATGACATCTAATCCAAGTGCTAATTATCTTTCTGCTGTAGGTAAAGTATGTGTAGGTGCTTTAATGTATGATGTTTCAAAAGGGATTAATTCAACTTATAAAGGTAGTGAAACATCATCTATTCCTAGTAATATTCCTGTATATCTAAAAAAAATTGGCTATTCCTGTAATAATTTTCAAACTTATTCATTTGATGCTATTAAGACTTCATTGAATAAAGATTGTCCTGTAGTAATAGCAGGTTATAATTCTACAACAGGTCATGCTTGGGTAATTGATGGTTCTTTAGAATTAATACGAACAAGAAATTATTATGTATGTTGGATTCCATTTAAGAGTAAAGAATATCAAAATTATGTTCATTGTAATTATGGTTGGGCTGGTTATTGTGATGATGGAACTGCATATACTTATAAAGGTGAAGGTTATTACAAAAGTGGAGTCTTTGAGACTTCTGGAGGGGACTATAGTGATAATCTAATTATTTGTACGAATATAAAACCAAATAGATAAGGTAAGGAAAATGAAAAATAATATTATTTTACTATTAATTTTTGTATTGGCTTTATTAGTATGTTCTTGTGAAGATAAATATGAAATGCCATATAATCCAGGAGTTAATGTTGATGTAGAAAGTTTTAATAAGCATAAAGAACTTTGGAATAACAGTGGTGTAAAAAATTATTCTTACACATATAAATGGAAAGGCTCATATTCACCAACAGCTTGTATTATAGCGGATGTAAAAGTAACCGATGGAAAAGTTGATTATGTATTAAAACAACTTGAGTTGCATAAAGGAAATGAAATAACCGAGGATGATAAGAGTTATTTTGAAATTTTTATAGGAAATAAAGAAAATCTTTTGATAGAAAATTTGTACAAGGAAATGCAAACTGATATTGAAAGCGATTATCAAAGTTACAGCGAAAATCCTGATTGCTATTATGCAAATTTTACATTTGATTTTTCTGATAACCTTCCATTTATTTTATCTTACAAAAATGAATCTTGCTTGATGAAAGAATATTTAGTTGGAAATTACGGATATATAGAAATAGAAATCGAAAACTTTGTTGAAAACTAAATTATGAAAAGCTACGCACAGCTGGTGCTACGTTTAGGAGAAATTATGAAGAGTTGCGCACAAATAGTGCTTCACTTTTCATATCAAGTTTGCGTTGCAACTTGTGAGATTAACTGTAATTTCTCACTTCGTTGTGAAATTGCGTCTTAGAAGTTGTTCCAAAAACTGAAGTTTTTCTCACAACTTCTAATAGGAGAAATTATGAAAAAGTTAATTGCAATTTTTATTTGTTGTTTTGTGTTGTCAAGTTTTGTTGTTGCACAAGAAAGTTTTGAAAATGAAATTTTGGTAAAAGTAGGGATGATTCCTTTTGCTGAATATGGTTTTGCAGGAATGGGAACAAATAATCCAACTGAAAAAATTTCGTATTTTACGCTTCCTACAATTTCTGTTGAATATTTACGATATGTTAATACAAAAAACGCATTAGGATTTTCGCTTTCTTATGGATGTCCAGTTGTGGTTACATCACCATCAAAATTTTCAACTATGTATTGGGCTTTGCAAGGAAAATATCGCTTGGTTTATTTTCAAAAAAGAAATTTCAATTTATATGGCGAATTGGGGTTAGGCTGTGATTTATTTTTGAGTGAATCAGATATTTTCCCGTTTTTTGCAGGACAACTTTCTCCATTAGGAATTAGTTTTGGAAAAGATAAATTATTTTACAATGCCGAAATTGGAATTGGAACAGAAGGTTCGATTTTACTTTTAAGTTGTGGATTTAGGTTTTAAGGTTTGTTTAAAATATCCAAAATATCAAATTTTATTAAAAAGAAATTAAATTTTAAAATTTATTAAAAATAATATATTATTTATAATATTTAAAGTTGACAAATAAAAAATTTGCTTTGATAATGAAGTTAGTTGCAACGAAAATAAAAGTAGAATGTTCTAAAAAAGAAGGACAAAATGAAAAAAAGTTTTTTAAGTAAAGTTGTTGTATTTTCAGCAATAATTGTAATGTTTATGTTGGTTGGCTGTAAAAATAATTTTGCAGTTGAATCGTATGAAGAAAGTTTTGATAACTCAGATGTAGAAGTTATAATTGGAGAAGAATTAATTTATGGAGAATCATTCTCATTTAACCAATTATATGCTTCTAATTTTTCCGCAAATGAAATACTTAATCTTATAGATAAATACAATGTAATAACTTTTCAAGAATTATATGATGCTCTTATAAAAGATTATCCAAGCAAAAAATCTGTTATTCAGAATGTATTTAAAACATATTATGTTTCTTACGGAAACGAAATAAATTACTAACAAAAATCCACAACGGAATATTTTTTGTTCCGTTGTGGGAAAAAAGGTTATCTATATGAAAAATAAAATAAGAATAATTTTTTTTATACTAATTTGTTTAATTTTTGTGTCATGTGATCCTATTGAAATTTTTCATAATATATCATTTTCTCTAGATAAAGATTTATATAAAAAGGGAGAATATATAACTTTGAAAATTTTAGGAGAACTTGATTCTAAACTTTACAAAGATGGTGTATTAACAGTGAAGTTTACGAATAAAGATGGTTCTGACATATTAAATGAAAGTTTTATGTATTTTGAAAATGTAAATGAAAATGATTTACTGTTAAAAGGTAAAAATAATAATTCTTATGAATTTATTTTATCAAGTAGTATTTATGATAATATAAACAAAGATCTAGTATTTTTAATACCTGATATAGGAGAATATAAGATTACTATTCATTTCCATGCTGATAGGATAAAACCTACAATGTTTTATTGTTGGGGACAGTGTGTTGAATTTCTTCAATTTACCGTAACTGAATAAATTCTTACGGAAACGAAATAAATTACTAACAAAAAACAGGCAATGATTTTATTTTCGTTGCCTGTTTATAGGAGTAAATGTGATGAAAAAAAATATATTTTTTATATTATTTTGCTTGATTTCTATGTTTATTACAGGATGTGATCGATTTATATATATTGATTCGGTATTGTATAGTATAGATAAAAATGAATACGCAAAAAATGAAATTTTGACTATAAGTGTAGATGGAAGTTTGTATGCAGACGAATTTGAAGATTTATATAGTGGAATAACTTTTTCAAAGTCAGTTGAGTTCCTAAGCCTTGAAGGAAATTTAGAATTATCTTCTTCATCAGAAAATTCTTTTAGCTTTATTAGCAAAAAAGAAAGATATCCAGATGTATTTGCAAAAATAACTTTTAAGTTAAATGATGTGGGAGAATATATACTTTCAATAAGAGGTGAAGCATTAACAGCTTCTGGTAATGGAATAGGTATTGGAAAAATCGATGAAATAATTGAATTTACCGTAACCGAATAGATTTCTTACGGAAACGAAATAGTCTACTAAAAAATACACAATGGAACATTTTTTTTGTTCCATTGTGTATGAATGATATTCTAAAAGGAATTATTTATGTTATGCAAAAAAGTTTTTTTATACATTTTATTATCATTGTGTTCTTGTTTTACTTTTTCTTTTGAAAGATTAGATTTTACTTTTGAATCTGATGTTGGACTAAAAAATGGAAGAGTTGATGAAATTGTTTACCAAGACGAAAAAATGATAAGTCTTTTAGAATGGAATGTTTTATTATTACCGACAATAAATTTAAAGACTAATTTTACAATTAAAAATTTTATTTTTGATTGTAATTGTATATTTGCTATTCCAACAAAACTTGGAAATTTAAAAGATTATGATTTTTTATCTTTTGAAACTTCAGGCATAACACATTTTTCTAGACACGATTTAATTGTTGATAATGATTTTTCTTTTAATTTTAATATAGGTTATAATTTTTTAGAAGCTAACAAATTTTATTTATCATCATTTTTAGGATTTTCATATGGTAATAGAAAATATACGGCTCGTGATGGCTATATAGAATATACATCAAAAGAAAATCTAATAGGAATTGTGATTTCTTACGAACAAGAAATATGGTATCCATCTGTTAAATTTGATTTTACTTTTGTTCCAAGTGATTTTATTGAGACTAGTTTTTCTACATCTATTTTTCCTTATATTTTTGCAAATACTTTAGATAGTCATTTTTTACGACAAGTTCAATTTTATGATGTGATGCGTGGTGGTTTTGGTGTTGAGTTAAATTTTTCATTTGTTACAAAATTTTCTAAAGATGATATATTTTTCAATTTGAATGTTACTTATCAATATTTACATTGTAAAGGAAATAGTTTTTCAAATAATATTGGTATTAAAAACTCAAATTTTATTTTATCGAAAGATTGTATTGCACAAATGCGATGTAATTTTTTTATGTTTGATTTTGGTATTGTGTTTTATTTATAATGTATTTTTTCTTGCGTTAATAGCATTCCCTTCTCTCAATTTATCTGTTTATTTTTTTCTATATATATGATATAATCTTTTGTTATGGGTGGAAAAGAAAATGATAAAAAGAACTCGGTTTATGATGAATCTAAAATCAAAACCTTGAGTTCACTTGAACATATCAGACTTAGAACTGGTATGTATATTGGTCGTCTTGGTGACGGAACAAATCAAAATGATGGTATTTATATTCTCTTAAAAGAAGTTGTTGATAACGCTATCGATGAATTTATCATGGGTAACGGAACTCAAATTGAAGTTGAAGTTAAAGAAAATACTGTAAAAGTTAGAGATTATGGACGGGGAATTCCTCTTGGAAAACTCGTAGAATGTGTTTCTGTTATAAATACAGGTGCAAAATATAATGATGATGTTTTTCAGTTTTCAGTTGGATTAAACGGAGTTGGAACAAAGGCTGTAAATGCACTTTCTTCTCACTTTAGGGTTGTTTCTGTTCGAGAAGGAAAGTTAGCAGAAGCAATTTTTGAACGAGGAAAGTTGATTTCTGAACGAAGTGGAACTGTAAAAGCTGGAATCAAAGACGGAACTTTTGTGGAATTTACTCCAGATACAGAAGTTTTTGGTCCATACGCTTTTAATCAAGAATTTATAGAACGAAGAATGTGGAATTACGCATATCTTAATTCTGGACTTTTAATAAAATACAACGGAAACGAATATGTTAGTCAAAACGGACTTTTAGATTTATTAAAATCCGAAATTGAAGGTGAAAGTCTTTATCCTATTGGATATTACAAAGGAAAACAACTTGAATTTTCATTTTCTCATTCAAATGCGTATGGCGAAAACTATTTTTCTTTTGTAAATGGTCAGTATACTTCCGATGGTGGAACTCACTTATCAGCTTTTAAAGAAGGATTTTTGAAAGGCGTAAACGAGTTTTTCCGTAAAAATTACAAAAGCGAAGACGTTCGTGACGGAATGACTGCCGCTGTTGCTGTAAAAGTAAAAGATCCAGTTTTTGAAAGCCAAACAAAAAACAAACTTGGAAACACAGAAATCCGTAGTTGGATTGTTACAGAAACAAAAAGTGCAGTTGATGATTGGCTTCACAGAAACAATGAGGCTGCAAAACTTTTAGAACAAAAAATTATTGCCAACGAAAAACTCAGAACTGAATTAAATACTGTAAAAAAAGAAGCAAAGGAAGCTGCTAGAAAAATCAGTATTCGTATTCCAAAACTTGATGATTGTCGTTTTCATCTTAAAGATGGAAAAAAAGGCGAAAACTCAATGATTTTTATCACTGAGGGACAATCTGCCAGTGGAGTTATGACTCATTCTAGAGATGCAAATACTCAAGCAATTTTTAGTTTGCGAGGAAAGCCAGAAAATATGTTTGGTAAAAAACAAGCGGAAATCTACAAGAATGACGAACTTTATCAACTTATGATGGCATTGGGCATCGAAAATGATGTAGCCGATTTAAAATATTCAAAAATCGTAATTGCTACCGATGCTGATAACGATGGATTCCACATCAGAAATTTGGTGCTAACTTTCTTTCTTAGTTACTTTGAAGAACTTATTACAAGTGGAAGAATTTATATTCTTGAAACTCCACTATTTAGAGTTCGTAACAAAAAAGAAAATATCTATTGTTATTCTGAATCAGAACGAGATGAAGCACAGAAAAAACTTGGTAAAGCTTGTGAAACTTCTCGATTTAAAGGTCTTGGGGAAATTAATCCAAGCGAGTTTAGACAATTTATCGCTCCAGAAACTATGCATCTAACGCCTGTAGAAATTAGTCAGTTAAAAATTGTTCCTCAACTTTTGGCTTTTTATATGGGAAAAAACACTCCAGAGCGACGAAAGTTTATCGAAGAAAATCTACTTTCAAATGCTGAAATTGATGCTTAAAATTAGGTGGGAATTAAAATATGGCTTTTGTAAAAAATCTTTTTGATAAAAACTTTATAGAATACGCTTCGTATGTTATTCGTGACAGAGCAATTCCAGATTTGGAAGACGGATTAAAACCTGTTCAACGAAGAATTATGCACACTCTTTTTGAAGTTGATGATGGATATTTTCAGAAAGTTTCTTTTGTTGTTGGACGAACGATGAAATATCATCCTCATGGGGACGCTTCAATTTACGGGGCTTTGGTAAATCTTGCAAACAAAGAAATCTTTATAGAAAAACAGGGTAACTTTGGTAATAAATTTACAGGAGACCCAGCTTCAGCAGGACGATATATCGAGTGTCGTGTACATTCTTTAGCAAAAGAATTTTTGGTAACAAATCCACATATCACACATTATGTTCCAAATTATGATGGAAGGGCAGAAGAGCCTGAAGTATATCGAGCTAAAATTCCTTTGGTTTTGATTATGGGAGCTGAAGGAATTGCTGTTGGTATGAGTACAAAAATTCTTCCATATAACATAAGAGAAGTTTTGGAAGCTGAAATAAAATGCTTGAAAGGCGAAAAATTTGAGCTTTATCCAGATGTTGCAACAGGTGGTTTAATTGATGTTTCAAATTACAATGACGGAAACGGAAAAATTATTACTCGTGCAAAATTTGATACAAGTGATGAAAAGAAAATTGTTATTACAGAACTTCCTGTAGATTCAAATGCTAAATCTTTGCTGGAATCAATTGATAATGCTTACAAGGCAGGAAAAATCAAAATCAGTTCTGTTGATAACTTTACAACTGATAAATGTTGTATCGAAATTAAACTTCCTCGTGGAGTTTATTCAAAAGATGTAATCGATGCTCTTTATGCTCACACCGATTGTGAAAAATCAATTTCCTGTCAGATGTTGGTTATCAAAGATAATATGCCTGTAGCAATGACTGCAACAGAGATTATCAAATACTATGCAGAAAAATTAGTAAAGATAATCAAGGACGAACTTGAATTTGAAAAAGGTCAACTTACTGATAAACTTCACTTACGAACAATCGAAAGAATTTTTGTTGAAGAGCGAATTTATAAATCAATCGAAAATAAAAAAACACAAGAGACTGTTGTAAAAGCAGTTTATGACGGATTTAAACCTTTTAAAGATGAGTTGATTCGTCCACTAAATGATGATGATGTATCTCACTTGCTTGCAATTCCAATTCGTCGAATTTCACTTTACGACATAAACAAAAATCGTGAAGAAGTAAAAGCAATTCAAGCAAGATTAAAAGAAATTGCACGACGCTTAAAAAATTTGAAAGCTTGTGCAGTTGAATATCTTGAAGGAATGTTAGGAAAATTCACTGATAAAAGTTTTAGTCGTCATACAAAAATTTCTTCTTTCTCTGCTGTTGATGTTAAAGCTGTTTCAAAACGTGATACTCCTTTACGATATGATAGCAAAACCGGATATTTAGGAACCTCCGTTTCTACTGGAACAGAAGTTTTGCGTGTAACTCCTTACGACAGAATTTTCTTTATGCGTAAAACTGGAATGTACATGGTTTGCGATGTTCCTGAACGACTTTTTGTTGATAAAGGAATGTGGTATTGTGGATATTCTGAAAAAGAATCTTTAAGTAAAGTTTTATTCACAGTAATTTATCGTGACCCAAAAACTCAGTTTGCTTTTATCAAGCGTTGCCGAGTAGAAGGTTACATCATGAACAGAGATTATTTTATCGTTCCAGAAGGAATGGAAGTTTTGCACGTTGATACAAGAAATAAATTCTCATTCACATTAAACTTTGTACCAAAACCTAGATTAAAAATTACAGAGCAAACTTTTAAAGCACAAGACTACGAAGAAAAAGGATTGAAAACTTTAGGTGTTCGTCTTGTTCCAAGAGAAGTTGAAAGTATATCACTTGGAGGAAAATAATTATGATTAAAAAATTTATTTTTGGTAAACCTTTTGAAACTGATGCAACTGTTTTACAAATTGCAAAAGAAAATCAATTTGTTCAAAATGAAGCAGTCGAAGAATTAAAGTCTCAAAATTGCGAAGTTCTTTGTTCAGAAAATGGTTTTTCTTTTGAATGTAAACTGAAAGAAGAAACTATTGTTTACGGACTTGGTCAAGCCATGGGAAATATCAACAAGCGAGGAAGAACTTACACAAGTTATTGTTCTGACGATCCTTCTCATACCGAAAATAAAGAATCACTTTATGGTGCACACAATTTTATCATAATTTATAATCCATCTGATATAAATTCTTCAAAAGGGTTTTTCTTTGATTATCCAACTAGAATTACATTTGATATTGGTTACACAAAAATTGATAAGCTTAAAGTATCTTGCAAAACTTCTGATATTGCAATTTTTGAAATTCTTCCAGAATTAAATTCTTCTATTAAGGATGATAATCCTCTAAAGAATATTGTAACTCAATTTAGAAATCTTATCGGACAAAGTTATATTGCTCCTCGTTGGGCTTTGGGATTTATGCAAAGTCGTTGGGGATACAGAACTGAACAAGATATTCGAACAGTTTATGAATCATACAAAAAAGCAGGAATTCCACTTGATTCAATTTGTCTTGATATCGATTACATGAAAGACTACAAAGATTTTACAGTTGATTCAGAAAAATTTTCTAACTTAAAAAAGTTTTCTGATGAATTAAAAGCTGACGGAGTTCGCCTTGTTCCGATTATCGATGCAGGTGTAAAAATTGAAGATGGCTACGATGTTTACGAAGAAGGTGTAAAAAATGATTTTTTCTGTAAAAAGCAAGATGGAAAAAATTTTGTAGCAGGAGTTTGGCCTGGAAGAACTCACTTTCCGGATTTTATGAAAGCTGATGTAAGAAAATGGTTTGGTCAAAAATATAAAATCCTTACTGATATGGGAATTGAAGGTTTCTGGAATGATATGAATGAACCTGCAATATTCTATTCTGATGAAGGCTTAGAAGAAGTTATCAAAAGAATTAAAGCAGTTGATACAAGTAATCTTGATATAAATTCCTTCTTTAGTTTTAAAGATATTGTTCTTGCAGTTTCAAATAGCCAAGATGATTATAATCGCTTTTATCATGAAGTAACTCAAGATGGAAAAACTTATAAAGTAAAACACAATGATATTCACAATTTGTACGGATACAATATGACCCGAAGTGCAGGGGAAGAACTTGCAAAAATTCGTGACGGAAAAAGAACTTTGTTATTTTCTCGTTCAAGTTATATCGGAATGCATCGTTACGGAGGAATTTGGACTGGAGATAACTGTTCTTGGTGGGAACATCTTGCATTAGAAATTAAAATGATGCCAAGTTTGAATATGTGTGGATTCCTTTACACTGGTGCTGATATTGGTGGCTTTGGTTGTAATGTTTCAAGAGATTTACTTTTACGTTGGCTTGCCTTTGGAGTTTTTACTCCATTGATGAGAAATCATAGTACCATTGGAACTCGTGACCAAGAATGTTATCAATTTGAAAACTCTGAAGATTTTAAATCAGTTGTGAATGTTCGTTATCGTTTGCTTCCATATTTGTATAGCGAGTATATAAAAGCAAGTGTAAAAAATGAAATGTATTTTAAACCACTTTCTTTTGAATATCCAAATGATGCTCGTTGTCTAGAAATTAATGACCAACTTATTCTTGGTAACGAAATTATGATTGCTCCAGTTTATACACAGAATGCTAAAGGAAGAATGGTTTATCTTCCTCAAGATATGATTTTAGTTCGCTTTATGCCAGATGGAAAAATCATTCAAGAAAAAATTTCTGCTGGGGATCATTACATTGAAGTTCCTCTAAATGAAGTTGTGATGTTTGTAAAACTTGGTAGTGTTGTTCCAGTTGCAAATCCAGCCCTTAATTCAGATAAGTTAGATTATGAAAATTTAACACTTATTGGAGATATTGCAAGTGAAGCCTCTTATTCGTTATACTTTGATGATGGGTATACAACAAAAATTGATTTAGATAGAAACATTAAAATTTTAGGAAAATAAATTTTAAGGAATAGAAATTGTTATATAATTTTCATTATGCAGTATGTTCAGTTTTGGTTCTCTTTTTTCTTACAGCTTTGTATTTTACTAAGAAAAATCCACCAACTAGAAGAAATTATGTTTACTTGTTTTTACTGATTTGTGCTTGGTCAATTTCAATTTCAAGCATTTTGTTTTGTATTGCATTTTCTTTCCCCAAAAATTTTTCAATTAAATTTCTTCATTTTATAGCAATTTTATATTTAATTTTTGCTTATACCATTCCTGTATTATTTTATTTTTATGCAAAAGCAATTGCATTGGATGAAAATAAAAAAATTTCAACTTCCCACAAAAGCAAATTAATTATTGTTTATGTAATCGAACTTATCTTAATTATTACTTCTTGCAAAACTGGATTAATATATAAAATTTCGCCAGAAGGAATTTATAGTGTTCAATATGGTCAACTTATTCCATATGTAATTTCTACTACAATTTTGGTTTGTTCATTAATCGCTTTGATTAAGAAATTTAAAGTTTTACCAAAACTAAAATTTTTTACAATGTTTTCTTTTTTTGTTTTAATTGGACTTTCTGATATTGTAGAAGGATTTTATCCTAATATAGCAATGACTTGTTTTGCTTTATCTATTTCTTTGTTTATAATTTATGTAAATATTCAAAAACCAGAATCTTTTATAGATAATGTTACTGAATGTTTTAATCAGAGTGCCTTTGTAATTATTGCAGATAAAGAAATTAAAGAAAATAATGTTTTTTGTATCGGTGTTGCAATCGAAGATATTTCATTTTTATCAACTTTGCTTTCAATGAAAACTGTAAATTCATTGTTGCGTGATATTGCAAAGGAATTAAAAACTTGTGCTAAAAATTTACAACTTTTTTATTTGAATCAAGGACGATTTTGTTTTGTTGGAAAGGCTATAAAATCAAACAAAATAGAAGAAGAAATTATTTTAACTTCAAAATATATTGAAGATATTACAGATAAAATCAGAAATATTTTTGAAGAACCTTGGAAAAAAGAACAACTTGAATTTACTTTGTTTGCAAGAATTGTAACTTTTTTACCAGATGATTTAAAGAATGCAGATGATGTTATTAATACAATTGATACATTGATAAGCAGTAACCAATATAGAAGTAATTATTCTATAAGTTCAAAAAAAATTGATAGCAGAAATAAGTTGCGTTTATTTAAATTAGATTCAGTAATAAAAAACAGTTTACAGCAAAATCTTTTTTCTGTTTATTATCAGCCAATTTATTCTTGTAAAAAAAAGCGTATCACTGGGGCAGAGGCTTTGATTAGAATGCAAGATGAAAGCGGAAATTTTATCAGTCCTGAAGATTTTATTCCAGTAGCAGAAAAAAACGGATGTATTTATCGTATTGGTGAATTTGTTTTTGATTCTGTTTGTAATTTCTTAAAAATAATAGATCCAGAGTCTTACGGAATTGAAAAAGTTGATGTAAATCTTTCTGTTGTTCAATGTATGCAAAAAAATATGGCAGCAACTCTTTTGTCGATTGCTCAAAGTTATAAAACTCCTTTAAAGTTTATCAATTTTGAAATTACAGAAACCGCCTCTGCTGATTATCCTGAAGTTTTAAAACAAAATATGTTTAAATTTGATGAAGCAGGAATTGAGCTTTCTTTAGATGATTATGGTTCAGGTTATGCAAATATGAATTATATGATTTTACTTCCATTCAGAATGATAAAAATTGATAAATCAATTATATGGGAGGCATTTGAAAATCCTAGAGCAAGTTTAGCATTAAAAGCAACTATAACGATGATAAAAGCTTTGGATATGTTAGTTCTTGCTGAAGGTGTTGAAACAAAAATTCAAAAAGAATGGTTAGAAGAAAACGGATGTGATTTTTTACAAGGATACTATTTTTCAAAACCAATTCCTCAAAATGAATATTTGGAATTTTTAGAAAAATCAATTTCTGATAATCCAGAAAAATATACAGATGTAATTGCTTATCGAAAAGAAAAAGCTGAAAATGAAAAGAATAAAAATGATAAAAATCCAGATTTAAAATCAATTAAAATTGATGAAGATCATGAATTGATTGAACTTGTAGATTAAATTTGATAAAATCATTTTAGTTGTGAATATATTTATTAAATAAGGATGAATAATACAATGGCAAAAATTCAAATGAAAAATGCTATCGCTGAACTTGATGGCGATGAAATGACAAGAGTTCTTTGGGCTGTTATTAAAGATAAACTTTTATCACCTTTTGTAGATTTGAAAACTGAATATTATGATTTAGGTTTGAAACAGCGTGATGATTCAGATGATAAAATTACTTACGAAGCTGCCGCTGCAATAAAAAGACTTGGAGTTGGAGTAAAATGTGCAACGATTACTTCTAATGCTGCTCGTGTAAAAGAATATAATTTAAAACAATTAACTCCAAGCCCTAACGGAATTATTCGTTCTGAACTAGACGGAACAGTTTTTAGAAAGCCAATTATCGTAAATAATGTAAAACCTGCAGTTGCTTCTTGGAAAAAACCAATTATTATGGGGCGTCATGCTTATGGTGATGTTTACAAAAATTGCGAAATCGAAGTAAAAGGTGCAGGTAAAGCCGAACTTGTTTTTACTTACGCAGATGGAACAGAAGAACGCAAAACAATCATGGAAATGAAAGGTCCTGGAATTTTACAGGGAATTCATAACACAGAAAAATCAATCGAAAGTTTTGCTCGTTGTTCATTTAGATATGCTCTTGATGAAAAAGTTTCTGTTTGGTTTGCTACAAAGGATACTATCAGTAAAACTTATGATGGAAAATTTAAAGAAATCTTTCAAAGAATTTATGATGAAGAATTTAAATCAGAATTTGAAAAAGCAGGACTAGAATATTTTTACACATTAATTGATGATGCTGTTGCTCGTGTAATGAAATGTGAAGGAAATATTTTGTGGTGCTGTAAAAACTACGATGGTGATGTAATGAGCGATATGGTTGCTTCTGCCTTTGGTAGTCTTTCTATGATGACAAGTGTTTTGGTTTCTCCAAACGGTGCTTTTGAATATGAAGCAGCCCATGGAACTGTACAAAAACACTACTATAGATATATGAATGGTGAAAAAACATCTACAAACCCAGTTGCCTTGATTTTTGCTTGGACTGGTGCTTTAGCAAAACGTGCCGAACTTGACGGAACTCCAGAATTACTTGATTTTGCAAAAAAACTAGAAAAAGCAACTTTAGACACAATCGAAGATGGAATTATGACAGGAGATTTAAAAGCTTTGGCAAATCCTGCTCCTAAAAAAGTTGTTAATTCTTGGGAATTTATCGACGAAATAGCAAGTAGATTATAATTTGCTAGTCTTTTCTAAAAAATGCCTTATTGCTTTTCATTTTGAAAGGTGATAAGGCTTTTTTTTACATATAATTTTTTTTATCTTCCTATAGAATATATTATTGATTTTTGATAAAATATCGTGGAAATTTTGTAAATTTTTTAAAATTTAAATAATTTTATATATTATAGAGAGGATTTTTTATGTTAACCTTAAAATTCGGTGGAACTTCAATGGGTAGTGCACGACGTATGTTAGATTCTGCCGCTATTATGATTGGGAGAGCTGAACAAGATCGTATTAGTGTAGTTGTGTCTGCTGTTGCAGGTATTTCTAACAAACTACAAGAAAGTATTGATAAATGTTCAACAGGTGCAAATCCGGAAGAATTTATTTCATTTATTAGAGAAACTCACGCAACTATTTGTAATGATATTGCAACTGAATTAAAGAATTTTAACGCAAAAGAAACTATGCAAAAACTTGATGGTGTTCTTAAAGAATTTGAACGCCTTTTACAAGCTGTTTCTGCTTTTGGAGAATGTCCTCCATCTGTTTATTGTAGAATTATGGGTATGGGCGAATTGATGAGTGCTCCAATTATGGAATCAATTTTGTCTGCAAAAGGCTACAAAGTTGCTCTTATCGATTCAAGAAATATGATTATTACAACAGGTAATCAAGGTGAAGGTGATCCTGATTATCATTTAACTGATGAAGCTTTTAAACCTTATCGAAAAGGTGAGGTTGCAGGAGATGCACAAATTTTACTTTTCCCAGGATTTATCTGTGGGTGGAAAGCAAATGCAGAAAGCGAACCTGTAATGGGACTTTTAGGACGAAACGGTTCTGACTTCTCTGCTGCAATTGTAGGAGCTTCATTGCGTTCTTCAAGAGTTGAATTCTGGACAGATGTTGATGGAATTTACACAGCTGACCCTCGTATTATTCATGATGCAATTTTAGTTGATGACATGACTTATGCTGAAGCAATGGAACTTTCTTTCTTTGGTTCAAAAGTTCTTCATCCAAAAACATTAGCACCTTTAGCTGCTCGTGGAATTGAAGCTTGGAGTTTGAACAGTCATAATCCAAGTTCTAGAGGAACAAGAATTGGAACAGGTCCTTATGAAAATGATAAGGTTGGACCAGTTAGAGGTATTTCTTGTCTTAAAAACACAGCAATGATTTCTGTTTCTGGTGCAGGGATGAAGGGGAAAAGTGGAATTGCGGCTCGTATTTTCTCAGCTGTTTCTCGTGCTGGAATTTCAATGTTGCTTATTACTCAATCAAGTTCAGAATATACAATCAGTTTCTGTATCAAAAAATCTGATGCTCGTTTTGTTTACGATTTACTTTGTGCAGAATTTGATTTGGAAATTCGCGGAAACTTAATCGATGTTATCGAAGTTCAAGAAAATTGTGCAATCGTTTCTATCGTTGGGGATAACATGAAGAAAAAACGAGGCATTGCTGGAACATTCTTTGATGCTCTTGCAAGTCGTGATATAAATATTCTTGCTATTGCACAAGGTTCTTCTGAACGCTCAATTTCTGCTGTTATTTCTGCCGATGACGGTGATACTGCTGTAAAAGTTGCTCACATGTTCTTCTTTAACACAGCACAGACAATCGAAGTTTTTGCTTTTGGTGCTGGAACAATCGGTGGTTGTATGCTTGATCAAATTCGTGACCAACAAAAAGATTTGTTAGCTCAAGGTATCGACATTAAAGTTATGGCTATCGCAAATATCGATGGAATGATTATGGATGCAAATGGGCTTGATTTGACAGATTGGCGTAACGATGTAGCAGAAAAAGGTAAATTAACAAATCTTGATGAAATTATTCAGTTTGTAAAAGATGAAAAACCATTAAATCCAATCTTTGTTGACTGTACAGCTTCCTATGATTTACCAAATCGCTATCTTGATATTTTAGAAGCTGGAATGCATATTGCAACTCCAAATAAACGAGCAAATTCTATGTCTATGGATTTCTATCACGAATTAAGAAAAACAGCAAATAGAATGCATCGTCGTTTCTTGTATGAAACAAATGTTGGAGCAGGGCTTCCTATTATTGATACTTTGCAGAACTTGTTTAAATCAGGTGATAAACTTACAGGATTTTATGGAATTATGTCAGGTTCTCTTTCATATATCTTTGGTCGTTTGGATGAAGGTGTTTCATTTAGCCGTGCAGTTATTGAAGCACGTGAAAAACGCTACACAGAACCAGATCCTCGTGATGACTTGGCAGGATTAGATGTTGCTCGTAAAGCCTTGATTATTGCTCGTGAAGCAGGAATTTCTTTGGAACTTGAAGATATTACAATGCACAATGTTTTCCCAGAAGGATTTGATTCAACTGGAACAATCGAAGAATTTCTTAATAAACTTCCTCAAGTTGATGATTACTTTGCTAAGAAAGTTAGCGATCTTAAAAAACAAGGCAAAGTTCTTAGAATGGCAGCTTCTATCGAGGACGGAAAAGTTAGCGTTGGTATGATAGAAGTTGATGAAAATAATCCATTGTATGGAATTCGTGGTGGTGAAAACGCATTTGTATTCCATACTGCAAGATATACTCCAATTCCTATGACAATTCGTGGTTACGGTGCTGGTGCTGGTGTAACAGCTGCTGGTGTTTTTGGTGATATTCTTAGAACTGTATCTTGGAACCCAGATAAGTAAAAGGAAATTGTTATGGTAATTGTTTTAGAAAAAAATATCTCTAATGCCGATAAGGACGAATTAAAATCTTTTCTTGAAAAGAATAATTTTAAAGTAAACGAAATTACTGGTGAAGAAGAAACTATTCTTGGTGCCGTTGGAAAAATGGGAATTGACCCAAGAGAAGTTGAAATTCTACCTGGAGTTTCTAGAGTAATTCCAATTTCAAAACCTTACAAAATGGCTAGTAGAGAATACAAAAAAGAAAATTCTGTAGTTGAAATTCCAAACAACCGTGGACAAATTGTTCGCATTGGTGGCTCTCGTCTTGTTTCTATTGCAGGACCTTGTGCAGTAGAAAGTCGTGAACAAATGATGAGTGTGGCAAAGCACGTGGCAGCCAGTGGTGCAGTGATGCTTAGAGGTGGCGCTTATAAACCAAGAACTAGTCCTTATGCTTTTCAAGGTTTAGCTGAAGAAGGCTTGAAATATCTTAAAGAAGCTGGGGATGCCTACGGATTGCCTGTTGTTACAGAATGTGTTTCTGCAGAACATCTTGATGCAATGAAAAAATACAAAATTGATTGTTTGCAAATTGGTGCAAGAAATATGCAAAACTTTGAGCTTCTAAAAAAAGTTGGAGCTGTAAATATTCCTGTAATTTTAAAACGAGGAATTTCAGCAACAATTGAAGAATGGCTCATGGCAGCAGAATATCTTTTATCATCAGGAGCAGAAAATGTAATTTTATGTGAACGAGGAATTCGTACTTATGAAAAAGCAACTCGTAACACATTAGACTTATCTGCAATTCCAATTTTGCGTTCATTAACTCACTTGCCAATAATCGTTGACCCAAGTCATGCTGTTGGAATTAGAGATAAAGTTCCACCAATGGGCTTGGCTGCTGTTTCTGCTGGAGCTGACGGAATTATTGTTGAGGTTCATTGTAATCCTGAAAAAGCATTTTCTGATGGTGCTCAAACTCTTTATCCTGAACAATTTGATAAATTGATGCGTGATATTGATGTGCTTGCACCTGTTGTAGGAAAAGAAACTACACGAATAAGAAATCAAATTTCCTTATCAACATCAGAAAATGAAAATAATAAAACAAAAAAAACTGATAATGTAGTTTGTGCTTTCTCTGGAAGTCGTGGGGCTTATGCAGAAATTGCAATTCAACATTATTTTGATAAACAAAGTGAAAGTTTTCCTTGCAAGAATTTTAGAGAAGTTTTTCAAGCAGTGTCTGATGGTAAAGCAGACTTTGGTATGATTCCAATAGAAAATTCTCTTGCAGGTTCAGTTTATGATAACTATGATAATTTAATTCGCTTTGCAGATGTTTCAATTTGTGGAAGTATTAAATTGAGAATTGAACATGCTTTAATTTGCAACAAGGGAACAAATTTAGATTCGATAAAAACTGTTTATTCACATCCTCAGGGATTTGCACAATGTACAGAATTTTTATCACAATATCCTGATTGGAAATTAGTTGAATGTTCTTCAACTTCTGAAGCTGCATGTAATGTTGCAAAAAAAGGTAGTGCAGATTGTGCTGCAATTGCATCTGAACAAGCTGCAACTGTTTCTAAATTGGAAGTTTTAAAATCTGGAATTGAAGATGATCCGAGAAACTATACAAGATTTATTGTGATTAAACCAAACAATACATCAACAAACGAAAATATTTCTTCTTTAGTTTCTGAAAGTTCTACAGGAATGAAACTTGCATCAGTTGCTTTTGTAACAAAAAATGAACCTGGTGCTTTGATGTCTTGTCTTGAAATTTTCCATAAAGCTTCTATGAACTTGACACGATTGGAATCTCGCCCAATTCAAGGTCAACCATGGAGATATATGTTCTATGTAGATATTGTTTTAAAAGATTCAACTTCTAACGATGTAGAAATTTCAACTGATTCATTAAACACTGTAATTGACAAATTAAAATCACAAACAGAAGATGTGCGTTTGTTAGGTGTTTATTCAGAAGTAAATTAATTTTGGAGTAAAATATGAAAAGATATGTTTTATCAGTTCTTGTAGAAAATCATGCAGGTGTTCTTAGTAGAGTATCTGGTTTGTTCAGTCGTCGTGGATATAACATCGACAGTTTAACTGTAGGTGAAACATTTAATCCTGAACAATCTCGAATGACAATTGTTGTTCGTGGTGATGAATATATTTTAGAGCAAATTGAAAAACAACTTTCAAAATTAGTTGAAGTAATTTCAATTAAACATTGTGATTTGTCTGAAACAGTCGTTAGAGAAATGGCATTGATAAAAGTTAATGCTAGTGCAATGAATCGTGTTGGAGTTATTGAAACTGCAAATATTTTTAGAGCACACATAGTTGATGTTGGAATTGATTCTGTGATTGTTGAAGTTACTGGTAGTGAAGATAAAATTGCAAGTTTAATTAGATTGTTAGAACCATTTGGAATTTTGGAACTTGTAAGAACTGGATTAACTGCAATGACTCGTGGTGAAAATGTTTTAGGCGAGTAAAAAAAATATAAGACTATAAAAAAGATGCTAAGGAGAATTTAGAATTTTTCTTAGCATCTTTTTTTTGCTAAAATAGTTTTTCGTTACATAAAAATGCAGCAGTAGAACATGCTCCTGCTAAAGTTAATTTGTTTTGTTCTAATTCTATTTGAGCAGTGTTTCTTTCAATTTTTGCTTGAAGTAATTCTTGTTCTGAGCCATATCCTGAATTAAAAAGTTGTTCTTGTTGTTTTATTTTGGAATCTAATGTTTGCAATTTTAATTTTTGATATTCAATTTTAGATAATGCTAAATCTATTACATTAAATTGTTCTTGTAATTTTTGTTTTATTGATAAAACTGCATCATCATAATTTACACCTGCAATTTCTTCTTTACTTTTACTCTTTTTTATTTCATTGATTTTTTTACCACCGTCCCAAACAGTTGTTTTTAAAGCAAGAGTAAAATTTGTAGTATAATCATTTTGTCTAAACCAATCTTTTTCTAAAAATGGAAATCTTGAACCACCGTAACCAAGTGATAGTTTTAATGCAAAATCTGGTTTCCAATAAACTGATGCTTGAGCAATTTTTGTAGTGTACTGACTGATTTGTTCTAAATTTTCTAAAATTAAAAATGTATCTTGTGTTGTGTTTAGTGCTTTTGAAAAAAGTTCATCTCTGTTACGATTTGCAAATTCATAAAAAATATTTTCGTTAGGTGTAAAATTTATATTTGCTAATTCTAAATTTTGATTGCCTGTCATTTTTTGAATACTAAGAAGTAAATTAAAAAATTGTTCTTTAATTTCTTGTTGAGTAATATTTATTTGTTGTGCAGAAATTTTTGCTTCTAAAACATCTTGTTCTAATAAAATTCCGTTTTTTTGTGCGTCTTCAGAAATTTTTACTAAACGATTTGCATATTCATCTTGTGTGTTCAATAAAGTTTCAATTTGTGATAGATAAAATAAACTTACAATTCGAGTGTTTAGTTCTGTTTGTAATTGTTTTTCTTTTGATGAAATTTGTAGTTGTTTAATTTCAGAAACTTTTTCGTAAAGTTTAATTGCATTTTTTAATTTTCCCCAAGTATAAATTGGTTGAGTAACATCAAGTTGAAAAGAGTAAAAAGTATTTTCCATTCCATCATAAAGTGTTAAATATTGTCCACTAGGTTTTATATCCATGGAATCAGGCCATGTAATTGAATTTAAAATATCATCAACATTTAAAACGATACTATCAATTGGTGGATTTAAAAAATATGTTCCAGCAACTGTTAAATCAATTGTTGGACCTAATCCTGCTTTTGCATTTTTTACATCTATTAAACTTTGTTGATATTCTTGATTAAGAATTTTTAATTCGCTGTTATTAATTTTTAATTGATTTGATAATTCATCTATCGTATACGAGTTTACAGTTTCTTGAGAAAATAAAATTATAGAAAAATTTATTAAGATTAAAATACAAAATAATTTTTTCATAATGCTAAAGTTCCAACTTCGCTAAATGAATTTAATAGACCAAGATTTTCTGAAAGTTTATCACTGCGTATTGTTTTAATTTGGTATTTATCAGTTGAATCAATTTTACCTTCAATACTTCCACAATCTACAACAACATAAATTTCTAGTGTTGTATATTTTTCAGTGTAAGTTTTGTTTGTCCAAGTTGCACCAGTTCCTAAATCAGAAAACTTTCCGTGAGTAATAATTGAACCATTTGCACCATCGCCCTGTTGGTAGGTTGTAGTTTCGCTTGATGATGTTTCAAAAATATGTAATTTAGAATCTTCACCTTTATATGCTAAAAATATTTTTTTGTTATCATCTTCCGTTGTTCCAATTTCAGTTGAAGAACCAGAGCCATTTAATTGAATTTGTCCTTGTAATGTTGGAACAGATAATTCAAAAGGTTTTACATAAATATCAGTTGTAAAAGATGTTCCTTCAACTTGAACAATGTAACTATCACTTTCAGATAAAAATTTGTAATTGGAGTTTTCTTTATCAAAAAAACATTGCATATATTTTTGATTAGTTCCAGTTTGATAAACTTTAATTTTTACATTTGGTTTATTTTCTGTTGTCCCTGATGAAAATCTTGGGTAAGAAATTTTTACATTTCCATTTCCTGTTATTGTTTGTTTGTAAGTTTTTGTAGAATTGTTTTGAGGTACAGAAATTAAAACTTCCATTGGATTTGAAATAAGATTTTCTGTTCCTGCATCAATAATATTTACATTTAATGTTGTTGATGAATTTATTTTTTTCATTTCTTGATAAACTACATTTGAGGTTGTATCAGACATAATTATAACAGGATTATCATTTTTTATTAAACCGTAATCTGGATGATAAAATAAAAGATAGATTGTGCAATAATCTGCTGTTTTTCCAAAGTCTGGAAAGTATGCTTCCCAAACTAATTTATTTAGTGTGAAAGTTCCATCGGAATTAGAAGTAGTGTGACCGATGAAATATTTATCATCTGTAGGTGAAAATCTTGAACCAGATTTGTATGAATCAAAATCTGCATCACGATTTTTTTCTTTCACATAAGAGTAAATTTCTACATCAGCAATTCCTTCTTTAGGATTTGTTGTGCTTTCCCCATCAACTACTTTTCCGCTAACACCTGCAGAAAAAACTGATGAACAAGAATTTACTAACATGATAAATATTAATGTGAATAAAATATAGATTTTAGTTTTCATTGGAATTTACCTCGCTGATTTTATTTTCTTGATTTATATTGCTTTTTCTTTTTTCAGTAATAAAATATAAAAGTGGAATTAAAAAAAGTGTGATGATTGTTGAAGTTAACAATCCTCCAGAAATTGCTTGTCCAAGTGGTGCGTAAATTTCTGCTCCTTCACCTTTTGCCATCGCCATCGGAATTACACCAAGCATTGTTGTAAGTGTTGTCATAAAAATTGGTCTAACTCTAGTTGCAGAACCTGTAATAATTATTTCTTTTAATTTATCTGTGTTTTCAGTTTTGTTTTTTTCTAAATTTTCTTTTCTTAAAAGATTTATGTAATCAATCAAAATAATACCATTGTTTACAACTACACCAGCAAGCGCAATTATTCCCATCAAAGAAATTAAACTTAGAGTTGAACCAAAAAGTAATAATCCTAAAACAACACCAATTAAACAAAAAGGAATTGTTCCCATAACTAAAAGTGGTTGTCTGAATTTTTCAAACTGCAAAACCATTACAGTGTAAACTAAAAAACAAGCGATTAATAAAGCACTAATCATTGGCGGAATTGAATCTCCTAATAATTCCATAATTCCACCTGTTTTACTTTTAACACCTTCTTTTAACGGATTTGCTAATAAATATTCATTTACTCTCGTTGCAACTCCAGAAGTATCTTCGCTTATTAAGTTTGCAGAAATTGTAACAGTCTTAGCTCTATCTGAGTGGTTAATTTGCGAAATACTTTGTTTTAATTGTGTATTTGAAATTGAATCAAAGGAAATATTTTTTCCACTCATTGATTTTATATTGATATTAGAAATTGTATCCTTTGTAATTTGTTTGTCAGTAATATCAGATTCAAGTTTTATTGTATATCTGTTTCCGTTTTTATCAGTAAATCTACCTGTGTCCATTCCTGTAAAAAGAATAGCAGTTGTAATTCCTGCTTCATAACTTGTGATTCCCAGAGAACTCATGTATTCATGACTCATATCCATAACTAAAGTAGTGTTATCAAAAGAAGTATCTACATTTGTGGTAACTACATCTGAATCATTTTTCAAAAATTCTTCTATACGATTTGCTTCTGTTAGTAAAAGATTCATATCTTCACTTACTAAAGTTAAACCGTAACCACCTCCGCCAGAAACATATCCAACTAATTTATCAAAACCTCCGTTACTAACTGTAACTTTTGCATCGGGAATGTTTGAGGATAAAAGTTTTTGTACTTCCAAAATTATAGTATGTATTCTTCGATTGCGTTCAGCAACTGGAACTAGAACAATATGTGCGTAGCCTGCATTAGGTGAATCTCCTGCTGCCATTCCACCAGAATTTCCTGAATAGTAAACAGCAGTTTTAATTTCAGGAACAGCCTCTGTTATTAATTTTTCTGATTGCATCATTCTTAATTCTGTTTCTTGTAATGATTGCCCAATAGGAAATTCAAGATAAACATAAAAGTCTGAGTTATCAGTTGAAGGAATAAAAGCAATTCCTAAAGCGCCAATTAAAATTATTGAAATTACAAAAAGCGTTATTGAGATTATTAAAACGAATTTTCCGTTACTTAAAGTCCAAGTGAGAGCTTTTTTGTAAAGAATTTCAATTTTAGAAATTCCTTTATTGAATAAAGTTTGTTTTTTAATTTTTGTTCCATTAGGGTTTAATAATTGCTTCATTAAAAAAGGAACAACGATAAGTGCAACTAAAACAGAAGCAACAAGTGAAAGAATAATTGTTAATGAAACATCTTTTAAAATTTTTCCAACAATTCCACTTAATCCAACTATAGGAAAAAATACAACAACAGTTGTAGCTGTACTTGCAAAAATTGACGAAGCAACTTCACTTGAGCCTTTATAAATTGAATCTTCTACAGAATATAATTGTGTGCCATCTGATTTTTTTGCAGAGTAATATCTGTAAACTTGTTCAATCATAACAATAGAACCATCTACAATCATTCCAAGAGCAACAACAATTCCAGAAAGACTCATTAAGTTTATTGTGATTCCTAATAATTTCATTCCGATAAATGTAAATAAAATTGAAAGCGGAATTGAAATTCCAATAATTAAAGTTGAACGAGTATCATTTAAGAATAAAAATAAAACGATGATGGCCATAATCACTCCGGAAATTCCAGAAGTAATTACAGTTGATAAGGAAGCACTAATAGTTCTTGAATCATCACTTATGATTTGATATGACAAAGCACCACCAGATGATTTTTCTGATTCGGCTAAAACTTGTTTTGCTTTTTTTACAATTTTCATAACATTGCCGTCATCTCGTTTTGTTATATCAACAACAACTACATTTTCTTTTCCGTCAGAAACAATTACATCTTCTTCTGGATAAATTAAATCAACATCGGCAACATCTTTTAATCTGATGATTACATTTTCATCGCCAGTTCCAACAGGAAGATTTTTTATATCATCAATTGAAGTAAATCCACCACTGAATCTTACATCAATAGTTTTGCTTTCATATTCTGCATTTCCAACAGGAAGATTTACATTTCCGTAATTTACAATTTGATAAACTTGTGCAACTGGAATTCCTTTTGCTGTTAAATCTTTTGTTCGTAATTTAATATTTACTCTAAGTTCTTTTCCACCAGAAACTGTAACTTCAGAAACTCCTGGGATACTTGTAAGTTGAGGTTTTAAAGTTTTATTTATGTATTCTGTTATGCGTCCTAAGTCATTTCCGCCTTGAACAGAAAAGGTGAGAATTGGTAACATAGAAACACCTGCGACAAAAGCATTTGGTGTTCCAGAAATTCCTTCTGGTAAGTCTTTCATCTTTTGTGTGATTCTATGTCTTACTTCTGCAAGTTGGTCGTTTGCATCAAGTCCATCTTGAAAAGAAATTGTAATTAAACTAACTGAATTTGAAGAAGTACTTGAAATACTTTTGAAGTTTGGAAGGGTAACAAAATCATTTTCTAAAATATTTGTAACATCTTGTTCAACATCTTCAGCTCCAGCACCAGGATAAATTGTTAGTACCATAACTTCGGGCATTGAGATGTCACTCATAAATGCAATGTTCATTCCTGTAACTGAAATAATTCCAAAAGTGACAAGTACAATAAGAATCATTCCGATAACTGCTGGATGTTTTACAGAAAATTTTGCTATGTTCATTTTGTTTCTTCCGTTTTTGAAAAGTCGTTTAATTCAATTAAATTTTTTTCGGAATTTACTACTTTTACTTTTTGTCCGTCAAAAACAAAACCTTGACCGTTAATTACAAAGTCTTTGTTAGAAAATTCTGTTGGAATTAAAAAATATTTTTCGTCACGAACTTCCGTTGGAAAATTTACATGTTCAACTGTAGAGTTTTCTTCATTGTAAATATAACAACTGCCGTCTACTTTTAAAACTTCAAGAGGAAGTGTTGGAACATTTTTATATTCTGCGTAATTTACAATTACATCAACATACATTCCAGGTCTAAACAAATCAAGATTATTTGTTAAATTAAAAACAACTTGAAATGTTTTTGATTCTGGTTGAATGTAAGGAGATATTGTATCAATTTCTGCTAAACAAATTGTATCTTCTGAAAAACCTTCTAATCCTGGACGCTTAATAATAGCATTGATTTTTGATTTATCCTGATTGAAAAGGTCAAAGTATTTTTCTGGAACATTTAGTCTAACAACTTGTTTTGATAAATCTGCAATTATTGCAGCTGGCTGTTGTGTACTTCCGATACTACCTTTTGCTAAAGGTGCCATCAAAACAGTTCCTGTAGAAGGAGATGTTACTTCTGTATAACTCATTTGTAAAATTGCTAAATCGTATTGAGCTTTTGCAGCATCCCGTTGAGCTTTTGCTGAATCATAATTTTGTTGAGTTGCAGCATTTGCTTTGTAAAGATTTTCTACTCGCTCAAAAGTACTTTGATAACCAAGATAAGCCGCCTTTGCTTGTAACATTTGTTGCTTGTAAGGCTCATCATCAATTTTTGCGATTAAATCACCTTTGTTAATTTGCATTCCAGATTTTATAGGGTATTCCATAATCGTTCCAGAAACAAAAGGAACAACCGGAATCATATCCAAAGCTTCTACGTATCCTGAAATTGAAATTGATTGCTGAATATCTGTGTTCTGTGGTTTTATAATTTCTACGGCAGGAGGAGGGGAGGTATAACCTTCAGTTTCTTTATTTGAAAAAAGCATTATTAAAAAAATTATGATTGCAACGATAAGTATGAAAATACCGTATCTTAAAAAAAGTTTTTTGTTAAATTTTTTCATAATCTGGATATTCTCCAAAATAATTTTTTTATTGGCAAGTTACTGATTTTATGTATGTAATAAATATACTCATGTGTGTAATAAAAATCAATAAAATATATTCATATTATAGAAAGAATTGTTAAAATTATGTTATAAAAATTAGAAAAATGAGTAAAAATCAAAGTAAGGTTAAAGATATAAAATAAGTTGTGTTTTACTTTATGTTGGGATAAACTGTAAAGAGTGTTAGATTAGGGAATAAATTTATGGAATTTGATGAATTATTAGCAAAAGCATTATCAGTTTTAAATGAAAGAAGATTATCAAATCTTGCTACTGCAGGAACTGTAGCGGCGGCTTTTTTAACTGACAAAGGAAATGTTTATACTGGTGTTTGTATTGATGTTCCTGCAGGAATGGGATTTTGTGCAGAACATTCCGCAGCTGCGGCAATGGTAACAGCAGGTGAATCAAAAATTGTAAAGATGGTTGCAACAGGAATTGACGATAACGGACGAGGCTGTGCACCCTGTGGTCGATGCAGAGAATTTATAAATTGTTTGCACGAAGATAATCATCTTTGTCAGGTACTTTTAGAAGATGGCTCAATAACAACTATTGGAGATTTGTTACCTTACAGATTATGAAAACAGTTTGACTTGTGTTTTATGCCAAGTAAGTATATTCTTTCAAGAATACTATGTTGGTGCAAAAGAATTAGTTAAACTATAAAAATGTGTAGTTATAAATTCACCCTCCGTTTTCGGAAGGTGATACAACTCATTCCCCACACTCACTAATGCCTTTAACATTTCGCTATTACTTCATACCTTCCCATCTACTCACTTGTCGCAAAACAAAGCAAGAAAGAATGCGCAAAAGCAAAATTCTATGAAAAATCGCAATAACCTGTGAATTAGCTAATCTTGTGAAAAATCCGTAGACAAAAATGACTTAAGCCCTGCCTTGAGGAGTGAAACGACGAGCCGCAGGGCTTGGGGGCATTTTTGTCGAAAGGATTTTTGTACGAATCTGCTAATACACAATTCATTCTGCGATTTTTGTATCTATTTTGCATTTACAAAATTTTCATCTTGCTTTATTTTGATAAAGATTTTATTTCTTCGTAAGAAAGTCCTGTAAGTGTTGAAATCTGTTCTATGGGTAAATCCATTTTTAGAGCATTTTTAGCAGTTTCGATGGCTTTTTGTTGAGAACCTTGTGATATGCCTTGTTCTACGCCTTCTTTGTAACCACGTCGTTCTGCATCAAATTCTGCAAGTCCCCAAGCCATATAATCACCTCTAAAAATTTCGTTAAGTTTAGTTTGTTCTACAAGGGAATTAAGTTTATTTGTAAAATCAGTTGTAGAAGTCCTATCATTAATATACTCTAGAATTGATTTTTTTTCTACATTTTTTTCGTGCTTAAAAGCAGAGGCATTAAAAATGATTTTATGGGCTTCATCTTGTAAATATAAATCTGGTTTTTCTTTGCAAGTATTTGAAAAACTGTAGCAAGGCAAATTAAAGCCGAAAAAATC